>JBBRNE010000005.1:0-241584 GCA_038230475.1 Hyphomicrobiales bacterium | reverse complement strand
GTGGCTGGGGAACTAGGATTCGAACCTAGACAAACAGAGTCAGAGTCTGTTGTGCTACCGTTACACTATTCCCCAACGAGTGCCGGACAAAACGCGTCGTCAACGCCATTGGATCGTTGGTTGACGCCGCTCGACTTAAATCCGGCAAATCGCGATGTGTTGCTGGATATAAAGGGGCCGCGTGCCGTGGTCTACCCCGCTTTTTGAATCGCGCTTCCACGGCGTCTTGAGGCCTGCGCGATTGCTCTCGAAGCTCGCTTTCAATGTGGGATAAATTGAGGGTTAACAACTGGTTAACCTCGAACACCTGCGGTCGCCCGTCGGCGACGGGCAGGATGGAAATACCCCTTTCGCCATATAGTATTTACGTCTTGCGCGACCGATGCATGATCTGAGCGGCGCTGACATCGTCGTTCACTGCCTACAATCGCGATCTCGTATTTAACAGTTTCTCCAGTAACCCCTTGCATAGTCGGCGAAATGCAAGCTGACGACAGGCAAAATCCAAATATGTTGAATTCGACACAAGCCGCGCCGCTCGGGCGCGTCATCTCCGTTCGCGGTTCGCAAGCCCGTATCGGAATTCTTTCGGGTGGGCAGGTCTCGCTCGCGAGTGTACGCGCCACCGTGGGCCAGTTCTTCGGTATTCGGACCGCGACCACAATCATCGTTGCCATCATCACCGAGGTGACGCGCGAGAATGTTTCGCCGGGCGAAAACTACATCGCAACCGCATCGGTCGATCTGCTTGGAGAAATTGGCGCCGACTCCGCCGCAAAATTCCAGCGCGGCGTCACAAGCTATCCGACGATCGGCGATCTGGTCGATGTTCTGACCAATCAACAGTTGCGCGCGGTCTATGCGCCATCCAAGGCAGAGCAAATCAGCATCGGCACACTGCAGCAGGATCCGTCCGTAATCGCCTATGTCGACATCGAGGAAATGCTCAGCAAACACTTCGCAGTGCTGGGTTCGACCGGCGTCGGTAAATCCAGCGGCGTCTCGCTTCTGCTCAACGAAATTCTGCGCGTTCGTCCGAATCTGCGCATCTTCCTGCTCGACGTGCACAATGAGTACGGTCGCTGCTTCGGCGACAGGTCGCTCGTGCTGAATCCGCGCAATCTGAAACTGCCGTTCTGGCTGTTCAATTTCGAAGAATTCGTCGATGTCATCTTCGGCGGCCGCCCCGGCATTCCCGAAGAACTCGAAGTTCTCGTCGAACTGATCCCGGTCGCGAAGGCCACCTACACGCAGTATCAAAACACGGATCGCGTCGGCATCAAACGTGTCGATGCAAAGACGGTTGGTTATACGGCGGATACGCCGGTCCCCTATCGGTTGGTCGATCTAATCTCGCTGATCGACGAGCGCATGGGTAAATTGGAAAATCGCTCCTCGCGCATCGTCTATCACAAGCTGATCTCCCGCATCGAGACGGTGAAGAACGACCCGCGTTATTCCTTCATGTTCGAGAACGCCAACGTCGGCGGTGACACCATGGCGGAGGTTCTGAGCCTCCTGTTCAGGCTTCCTGCGAACGGCAAGCCGATGACGATCATGCAGCTTGCGGGATTTCCCGCTGAAGTCGTCGACTCGGTGGTTTCCGTGCTTTGCCGCATGGCGTTCGATTTCGGATTGTGGAGCGACGGCGTATCGCCATTGCTGTTTGTTTGCGAGGAAGCGCATCGCTACGCGTCCGCCGATCGTGGCGTTGGCTTCGGCCCGACGCGGAAAGCCGTGTCGCGCATCGCCAAAGAAGGCCGCAAATACGGTGTCTACCTTGGATTGATTACGCAGCGTCCTGCCGAGTTGGACGCAACGATTATTTCCCAGTGCAACACACTGTTCGCCATGCGTCTGGCAAACGACCGCGACCAAGCCCTTTTGCGATCTGCCGTGTCGGATGCCGCCGCAAACCTCCTGTCCTTTGTGCCTTCGCTTGGCACCCGCGAAGTTCTGGCATTCGGCGAAGGCGTTGCGTTGCCGACGCGTCTGCGATTCAAAGAAGTGCCACCGCACCAGTTGCCGCGCACCGAAGCCACCACGACGACGACGCCGAATGCGCACACAGGACACGACATCAATTTCGTCAGTTCTGTTCTTGAGCGCTGGCGCGGCGCGCAGTCCCACCGTGAAGCGCCCAACGATCCGACCTTCAACGATCGCGGCGGCGAGAGGCTTGCGCCTCGTATCGCCGAAGCACCGATGCTTCAACCTTCAACCGGGCACGATCCGGATCGTTTCTCGTTATTGAAGAAACCGCTGCGCTGACGCGGGGCTGATCCGCGCGGGGGATCGCCTTGCGTCCCCCTCGCCTTCATCTATGGTTCCGGCATCCTGTCCATCGCCGGAACCTGCGCATGACCCAACACCCCATCAGCCGTTTTCCTGTTCCGTCATTGAACTCGCTGCCGGACGACATCCGCACGCGCATTCTCGGCGTGCAGGAAAAATCCGGATTCGTGCCCAACGTATTTCTGGCGCTGGCGTATCGTCCCGATGAATTCCGCGCGTTCTTTGCCTACAACGACGCGCTGATGGAAAAGGACGGCGGCTTAAACAAAGCCGAACGCGAGATGATCGTGGTCGCAACGAGTGCGGCCAACCAATGCCATTACTGCGTCATCTCTCACGGCGCTGTTTTGCGCATTCGCGCGAAAAACCCATTGATCGCCGATCAGATCGCCAACAACTATCGCAAGGCCGACATCACGGCGCGCGAACGCGCGATGCTGGATTTCGCCGTGAAAGTTTGCATGGAATCGCAGACCACGTCGGCGAAGGATTTTGAAGTCCTTCGCGGTCACGGATTCAGCGACGATGACATTTGGGATATAGCCGCGATCGCCGCATTTTTCGCGCTGTCGAACCGCATGGCTAGCTTCACCGATATGCGCCCCAACGATGAGTTCTACATGATGGGCCGCATGCCGAAATAGTTCCATCCAATCGGTGCAATTCCACGAATTGCGGCCGCGCATTGTTGTGATGGGATTGCATTGCGGGTCATGCTAAACAACGGACAGCAAGTCTGCGGTCTTGGTGCCGCAGCCGTCGGGCGACCGGTTATGAATAGCGAAAATCCTCAGGTCCTTAAATTCCGCCCGCGTACGCTCGCCAAACCGTCGGCTTCCAAAGACGTGCAGCGAGATGGTGACGCTGACGGCGATCTTTCGCGTTACGAGCGCGCCAAGGCCCAACCGGATGATTATCGACACAGGATGCTGACCAATCTCGCGGCGATTGTCTTTACGGCGCTTCTGACCGGCATGGGAATTTGGCTGGCGATGAAGCTCGCCGACATGCGCAATACGCAGGATTGCGTCCTGATGGGACGGCGCGACTGCGCCCATATTTCGTCGCTAAAAGACTGATTTCACAGCCGGTTTTGCTGCTGTTAGGAAGACGCCTCGCCATTGAACTCGGACGAGCGCTCCGATATAGGGACGGTCGAAAGTTTTCCGTCGGCCGAACGTCCCGGCGCGTTAGCCTCGACGGCCCCACTCCGATAATTTTACCTCCAATATATCAAAGGCTTAGAGATGGCTTCCACATTCGATCAGGTCGCGACCATTATTGCCGAAACATGCGACATCCCGCGCGATACCATTACGCAGGAGAGCCATGCCATCGACGATCTGGGCATCGACAGCCTCGACTTTCTCGACATCGCTTTCGCGATCGACAAGGCGTTCGGCATCAAGCTGCCGCTAGAGAAGTGGACGCAGGAAGTCAACGACGGCAAGGCGACGACCGAACAGTATTTCGTTCTGAAAAACCTTAGCGCGCGTATTGACGAACTGGTCGCCGCAAAGGGCGCGTGAAGCGCCCACCATGCAGATCGAATACTTCCACCTCATTGACCGTATTACCGCCCTTAACGTCGGCGAGCGGACAATCACGGTTGAAGCCCAGGTGCCGCAAGAGAGCACTATTTTCGAGGGACATTTTCCGGGTTTTCCGCTCATGCCGGGCGTTCTTCTGACCGAGGCAATGGCGCAGACGTCCGGCTGGCTTCTCATCGCGTTGCTCAAGTTCGAGCGCATGCCGTTTCTCGCTGCGATCAAGGAAGCGAAGATGCGCGATTTCGTCAAACCGGGCGAGCTTCTCACGATCAATGCGAAACTCGCACATGACGGATCTGGCTATGCCATGACCGACGCGAGCATCCGCGTCGACGGCAAATTGAAATGCAACGCCACGTTGACGTTCCGTCATACGCCGTTTCCAAATTCCGATATGCGGGGTCACATGGAGACGATGGCCAAGCGCATCGGCTTTCCGCACGAGGCCATGACTCATGGCTGATGTCGGAACGAAAGTGCGCGAAGCCTGGATCACAGGCATCGGTCTAGCCTCGTCGCTCGGCGAGGGGTTAGACGCACATTGGGACGCGCTCAATGAAAAGCGCGTCAATGCCGACACGACGAATTTCGCGCCCTACATCGTTCATCCGATGGCGAAACTGAACTACGACGCACAGATTCCAAAGAAAGGCGACCAGCGCCAGATGGAAGCCTGGCAGCGCATCGGCACCTATGCTGCCGGCCTAGCGCTCGACTCTGCGGGCATCAAGGGCAATGCCGAGATTCTCGGGCGCACCGACATGATTGTCGCCGCAGGCGGCGGCGAACGCGACCTCGCCGTGGATTCATCGATCCTCAATGCAGACGTTCAAGGCAACGCCGCGCCGGGATTTCTGAACGAACGGCTGATGAATGACCTGCGCCCCACGTTGTTTCTGGCCCAGCTCTCGAACCTGCTCGCCGGAAATATCGCGATCGTTCACGGCGTGACCGGATCGTCACGCACCTTTATGGGTGAGGAAGCATCTGGCGTCGACGCTGCACGCATCGCACTTGCGCGCATTGCGGCAGGACAAAGCGACATTGCCCTTGTCGGCGCAGCATTGAACGGCGAGCGCAAAGACTTGCTGATGCTGTATGAATTCGGCGGATTCAATCTCAAGGACAAATTCGAATCGGTCTGGAAGCGCAACAACGGTTTCGCACTCGGATCTGGTGGCGTATTTCTCGTGATTGAATCGAAGGAACACGCGCTGGCGCGCGGTGCAAAACCATTCGCCAAATTGTCGAATGTTGTTGCCGATCACGCGCGACGAAAATCTTCAGGCGAGATTACGAAAACGCTTGATAAGCTTTGGTCGAAAGTCGGCAAAGTCGGCGCTACCGCGGCCATCGTTACCGGCGCGACCGGCGCAAAGCCCGCGACTGCCGAAGAAGGCGCATTCTTGAAAAATCACCCTGACCTTCCGGTGCGTGCGACCGGCACATCCTTCGGGCACACCATGGAAGCACAGTTTCCTCTTGGCATCGCCCTCGCAGCGCTGTCGATTGCGCGCGGCAAGCTTTTTCCGCCGAATGACTCAGCGGACGCCGAGGTTGAAATGTCGAAGCCGCCAACCCAGATCGTTGTGATCGGTGTGGGACATTGGCGCGGCGAAGGCATGGCGCTGGTCGAAACGGTTTAGCGGGATTGATTGGGGGCACGATGACAGCTCATCGCGACAAGTTCGGACGGCCCATCGTCGTCGTCACCGGCATGGGCGTCGTAACGTCGCTCGGCAGCGGCAAATCCGACAACTGGTCAAAGTTGACTGCGGGTGAATCCGGGATACGGACCATTACGCGCTTTCCGACCGATGGACTTAAAACCACGATGGCGGGCGCGGTGGATTTCATATCGGTCGAGCCATTCTCATCGACGATCTTGTCTGAACGTCTGGCGGATGTCGCGACTGAAGAAGCAATCGCCCAATCGGACATCGGCACCAAAGGCGATTTTCCCGGCCCGCTGTTTCTGGCCGTTGCACCAGTCGAATTGGAATGGCACCCGCGTCAGGAAATTGCTCGCGAAACCGGTCTGAAATCCGGTATCGATTACGATATGTTGATGCGCGCAAGTGGCGGCGGCAAGCATGCCGAGTTTCATCATCGCTACCAGTTTGGGTCGGTCGCCGATCATATGGCAGAGACGTTCGGCACGAAGGGTTCGCCGATTTCGACCTCTACGGCCTGCGCGTCCGGCGCAACCGCGATTCAACTCGGCGTCGAGGCGATCCGCCGTGGCGAGGCCGATGCTGCGCTTTGCGTCGCCACCGACGGTTCGGTTAACCCTGAAGCTTTGATACGCTTTTCGCTGCTGTCGGCACTGTCCACCAACAACGATCCGCCGCAGTCGGCGGTGCGACCCTTTTCCAAGAACCGCGACGGCTTCGTGATGGCGGAAGGCGCCGGCGCGCTTGTGCTTGAGAGCCTTGAGGCTGCGACTGCGCGCGGCGCGAAGATCCTCGGGGTCGTTGCCGGTTGCGGCGAACTCGCCGACTCGTTTCATCGCACCAGATCGAGCCCGGATGGAAAACCCATCGTCGGTTGCGTGCGCAACGCCTTGACAGATGCTGGCATGGGCGTCGAACAAATCGATTACATCAACGCGCACGGCACCGGCACGCCGGAAAACGACAAGATGGAATATCTCGGAATCTCGATGGTGTTCGGCGAACGCGCGACTAAGGTTCCGGTCTCGTCCAACAAGTCGATGGTCGGTCATACGCTGTCTGCTGCGGGGGCCGTCGAGGCGGTGTTCTCATTGTTGACGCTCGAGCATCAGCGTATTCCGCCGACGATCAACTACGATGTTCCCGACCCTGCGATTCCGTTCGACGTCGTGCCCAACAAGGCGCGAGACGCAAAAGTCACCGCGGTCATGTCCAACTCATTCGGCTTCGGCGGACAGAACGCTTCGCTGATCCTGACCCGAGAGCCGATTTAGCCGTTTCCGCCCGGTTGGGCCGCCTTCCGCCGGTTGACGTCACCGCGCGAACCGGCGATACGCAGCCGAACAGTCCATGAACCTTTTCGCGCCGGAGACACGGTATTATGCGTGCGCTCACTCTCGTTGCCGACCGTCAGCTTGTGGTGGCCGACCTGCCGCCACCGCCACCGCCCGCGGCCGGTGAAGTCCAGATTCGCGTCAAAGCGGTCGCGTTGAATCACATCGACGTCTGGGGCTATCGCGGCATGGCGTTTGCCAAGCGCAAGCTGCCGCTCGTCGTCGGCGCGGAAGCCTCCGGCGAAATTGCAAGCGTCGGCGAAGGTGTGACGCGCTTCAAACCCGGCCAGAAGGTCGTGATGTATGGCGCACTGACGTGCGGCGTATGCCCGGCTTGCAAGGTCGGACGGGATAATCTTTGCGAAAACGTCGCCGGCATTATGGGTTTTCACGTCGATGGCTTTGCGCGCGAGTTGATGAATCTGTCCGAGCGCCTCGTCATTCCCGTTCCGGATGGCGTGTCCGATCGCGATGCTTCCTGCGCTCCCATTGCGTTTTCGACCGTGCAGCACATGCTGTTCGACAACGCCAAATTGCTTCCCGGCGAAACAGTCTTGGTGCATGCGGGGGGCTCCGGCATCGGCACGGTCGCCATCATGATGGCCAAGGCCATCGGCTGCACTGTTATCACCACGGTCGGCGACGATTCCAAGATCGAAGGCGTCAAAGCGCTCTGTGCCGACCATGTCATCAACTATCGCAAGGATCGCTTTGAGGGCGAGACACGCAAGATCACCAAGAAGAAAGGCGTCGATGTCGTGTTCGAACACGTCGGCGCGGATACGTTTGCCGGATCGTTGTTGTCGATGAAGCGCGGCGGGCGCCTCGTCACCTGTGGCGCAACGTCGGGCCCGATCGCGACGATCAATCTCATGCAACTGTTTCAGCAGCAATACCGGATCATTGGTTCGTTCGGCGCGACGATGAAGAACATCGCGGAAAGCCTCGACAAGATGGCGAACGGCATGAAGCCCGTGATCGATACCGATGTGCCGATTGAAAATGTCGGCGCGGCACTGGCCCGCATGGAAAGCCGACAGGTGTTCGGCAAGATTGTTATCACGTTCTGATGCGACGCCTTCTGCTCCGTGCCCGGGCGATCCTTCGCGACGCGCTCAAGCCCGTAACAGGCGCGATCGTCGGCGCATTCGCAGTTGGTCTGCTAAAGCTCGTTCGCAATTTCGATCCCGACCGCACGGCTGATTTTTTTGCCTCGGTCACGCGAAAAATCGGACCCTGGTTCCCCGAACAGAAAACCGGCCGCGCAAATCTTACGGCGGCATTTCCTGAGAAGTCTCCAGAAGAGATCGAGACGATACTGACCGGCGTCTGGGACAACCTCGGACGCGTCGGCGCGGAATTCGCCCAGATCGATCGCATCTGGGATTTTGATGAAGATCGTCCGGGAATAGGACGCATTGAAATTCCCTCCGACTCTGTCGAACGATTCAGAGCCGTTCGCGGCGACGGCAAGGGCGCATTATTCTTCGCGAGCCATCTGGCCAATTGGGAATTGCCTGCACTTACAGGACCCGCTTGCGGATTGGACTCCGCGATCCTGTTTCGCCGACCGAATATAGCAGCCGTTGACCGCGCCATACAGGACATGCGCGCGGTGAATATGGGAACGATGATTGCGACAACACATGACGCGCCAGTGCGTATCGCGCAGGCACTGCAAAATGGCGTGCATGTCGGAATGCTGGTCGATCAGTATTTCGGCCGGGGCGTCGATGTCACATTCTTTGGTCGAAAGACAAAGGCGAATCCCCTGCTCGCGCGTCTCGCGCGTCAAGTCGAAGTTCCGATTCACGGCGCGCGGATCGTCCGGCTTCCGAACCATCGTTTCCGAGTCGAGCTTTCACCGGAAGTCACGCCGGAGCGAGATGCCGAAGGTAAGATCGACATTCAAGGCACAATGCAGGCCGTGACAAGCGTGATCGAAGGCTGGGTGCGCGAACATCCCGAACAGTGGCTTTGGCTGCACCGTCGTTGGCGCTGATCAGCGCCCGGTCTTTACACGCGTCCATAGCCGATTGATCGTGCGCTGAGTTGGCGCGTCGCGCGCCGTAATGACGAACAATCGCTTCAGCGTCGCCTCATCTGGATAGACAGTCTTGTCATTAAAGATTTTCGGATCGATCAGCTTTTGGCTGGCGAGGTTGCCGTTCGCATAGGAAAGAAAATCAGAATTCTTCGCTGCGATGTCCGGACGGTAGAGATAGTTTATCAATTCATAGGCTTCAGCGACATTCTTCGCATCTGCTGGAATTGCAAGATTGTCAAAGAACATCTGCGCGCCTTCTTTCGGAATGGAATAACCGATCTCGATTCCGTTTTTGGCTTCTTCTGCGCGGCTCTGGGCCTGCTTGATGTCGCCGGACCAACCCACCACGAAACAGATTTCGCCGGTGGCGAGCGCACTGAGATATTCCGACGAATGGAATTTGCGAACGAAGGGCCGCACCTTGCTGACGAGGTCCGCTGCCTTGTCGAGGTCGGCTTGCTTCGTTGAGTTCGGATCGATGCCGAGATAATTCAGCGCGGCTGGAAAAATATCATCCGGCGAATCCAACATGTGGATTCCACAATCCTTGAACTTCGAGAGGATCTCCGGTTTGAAGACAACTTCCCATGACTCGATCGTCGCGTCAGCTCCCACCGCGTCGTGCATTGCCTTGACGTTGTAACCGATGCCGGTCGTCCCCCACATGTAGTTGGCGGCATAAACGTTGCCGGGGTCATAGACCGCCAGACGCTTGGTCACTTCCGGCCACGCGTTGACGAGATTCGGCAACTTCGATTTGTCGAGCTTCTGAAAAATGCCCGCGGTGATTTGGCGTTGCAGGAAATACGCAGTCGGCACCACAACATCATATCCGGATTTTCCGGCAAGCAGCCGCGTCTCGAGCGTCTCATTGGCATCGAACGTGTCGTAAGTGACTTTGATTCCGGTTTCCTTGGTGAACTGCTCCAGCACGCCCGGAGCCACGTAGTTCGACCAATTATAAAAATTGACGCTGCGCTGTTGCGCCTGCGCCGCTGGCGAGAACGATGCGAGCGCGAGACCCACAGAAACGACATGAAGTGCTTTAGCGAGTGTTGTCATGGTTTCTCACCATCAAGCATGCAGGACGTGCGACAGCCGCTCCAGTGCGGCGTCGAGCGTTGCGTCTTTCTTTGAAAAGCAAAACCGCACCACCGAGGTGACGTGATCTTCCTCATAGAACGCAGAAACCGGAATCGCCGCAACCTTGTGGTCGTGCACAATGCGTTTGCAAAACGCTTCGTCGGTTTCGTTCAATCCGAGTGGCGCGAGATCGACGTTGACGAAATATGTTCCTTGCGATTTCAGTACCGAAAATCCGATCTTGGCCAAACCATCACTCAACCGATCGCGGCTGCGAGCCAAATCGGATCGCATCTTGATAAAATACTCGTCGGATTTGCCAAGTCCGTATGCGACAGCAACCTGAAGATTCGGTGCGGTCGTGAACGTAATGAACTGATGCGCCTTGGTGAGCACGCGCAAAAGGTGCGGTGCTGCGCAGACAAATCCGATCTTCCAGCCGGTCAACCCAAAGATTTTTCCCGCCGAACCGATTTTCACTGTGCGATCGCGCATGCCGGGAAGCGTAATCAGCGGAACATGCTGCCGTTCGTCGAACACCACATGCTCCCACACTTCATCGCATATTGCGATCAGATCGAATTCCTGACAAATGCGCGCCAGCATTTCGAGGTTTTCGCGCGGATAGACCACCGCTGCCGGATTGAGAGGATTGTTGAGAATGACGTATTTCGTTTTCGGCGTGATAGCGCGGCGGATTGCCTCCTCGGGTAACAACCATTGCGGCGGTTCAAGCCGGATGAATTTAGGAATGCCGCCCGCAAGGCGAATGATCGGCACGTAGGAATCGTACATCGGCTGAAAAACCAGAACCTCGTCGCCGGGTTCGACAAGACCGAGGATCGAACCGGTCAGCGCTTCGGTGGCACCTGAGGTGATCATCACCTCGCTCATTGGTTCAAGTTGGAGGCCATGCCAATGCGCGTAATGCTTTGCGACTGCTTGCCGCAATTCCGGAATACCCATCATCGACGGATATTGATTGTATCCGTTCACCACCGCGTCCGCCGCTTTCTCGCGAACGTCGAGAGGTCCAGGATCTTCCGGAAAGCCCTGCCCTAGATTAATGGCATTGAGGTCGCGCGCGGCCTGCGACATCACATCGAAAATCGTATTCGGCAGGTTCGCGAAAATCTTGTTCATGGAAAATCAGCCGCCGGTTTCGGTCGGAAGACCAGCCGCCTTCCATCCCAATATGCCGCCAGCCAGATGTGAATCGTAGGCCTTGCCAGCAGCCTGAGCGGCGAGCGACGCTGTGATCGAACGCTTGCCGGAACGGCACGCAAACACGACCGTTTTACCTTTCGGGTCGGGAATCTCATTGGGATCGAACGTCGAAAGCGGCAACACAAGTGCGTCGGGGTAGGCTTCCACCGCGACTTCGTTCGGCTCGCGCACATCGATCAGCAGATAGCGCCCGTCCTTGATTCCGGCGGCAACGTCGTCCGCTGTCAAGTCGTGAACCTGTGGAGTTTGGTTTGTCAAATGTGCCTCCCGAAACGGCGCGAAAGGTACACAAACTCTCTTTTTATCGGAGGAAAATCAAGCGGCTGGATCGGATTCATCCGGTCTCAGCCGCTTGTTCGTTAGATCGTGACTTGCGTGCCGACTTCAACGACCCGACCGGTTGGAATCTGGAAGTAGTTCGTCGCGTCGTTGGCCGAACGGCTCAACTTGATGAAAAGAATATCCTGCCAGCGCGGCATTCCGGAGTGGACGGCGGGCTTCAGGGTGCGGCGCGAGAGAAAAAATGACGTCGACATGATGTCGAATTGCCAACCGAGCTTACGCGCGATGCTGAGTGCTTTCGGCACGTTCGGCGATTCCATGAAGCCGAATTTCAGCGTGACACGCGAAAACATTGCACTGAGTTCTTCCAGCTTCACGCGCTCAGCAGGATCGATGCGTGGCGTCGATGCCGTCTCAATGGTGAGAATGACATTCTTCTGATGCAGCACCTTGTAATGCTTCAAGCTGTGCATCAGTGCGGTCGGCGCATATTCGGGATTGGAGGTCAGAAAAACCGCAGTGCCAGACACCATCAGCGGCGGTTTCTTTGTCAGCATCGCAACGAGATCGACGAGCGGGAATTCCAACTTGCGCGACTTGTCGTAAAGCAAGCGGCTACCGCGCCGCCACGTATACATCAGTAACATCACGACTCCGCCGAGGGCCAACGGCACCCAGCCGCCCTCAAACACTTTCAGAAGATTCGCCGACAAAAATGTCAGATCGAGCAACAGGAACGGCGCGATCAGCGCACCCGCTGCGATCGGGCTCCATTTCCACACTTTCCAGATCACGACAAAGCCCATCATCGCGGTGACAACCATCGTGCCGGTGACGGAAATTCCATAAGCCGATGCGAGCGCACTCGACGAACGAAACAAAATCACCAGCATCAAGACAGCGATCAGCAGCAAAAGATTGACGCGCGGAATGAAAATCTGGCCGGCATGGGCCTCCGATGTATGATGGATTTCAAAGCGGGGCATCAGCCCGAGCTGAATGGCCTGACGTGTCAGCGAATAAGCGCCGGTGATGACGGCTTGGCTTGCAATGACAGTTGCAGCCGTCGCAAGGATGACCATTGGCACGAGGGCCCAGTCGGGAAACATCAGAAAAAACGGATTCTCAATCGTTGCAGGTTCGCCGATCACCAGCGCGCCCTGCCCCAGATAGTTCAACGCGAGCGACGGCAAAACGATCGTGAGCCAGGCGGTCTGTATCGGACGTTTGCCGAAATGGCCGAGGTCCGCATAGAGGGCCTCAGCGCCGGTGACAGCAAGAAAGACCGCACCCAGCGTTACAAGACCGATGACGCCATGCTGAAGCAGAAACGAGATCGCGTAGTACGGATTGAACGCGAACAATACTTCAGGATGCCGCGCGATTGGCGGGATCGCGGTTAGCGCGATGACAACAAACCACACGCACATCACGGGGCCGAAAAATGCGGCCACACGCGCGGTCCCGCGCGATTGCACCGCGAACAGCACCACGAGAATCGTCACTGTGAGCGGCACGACGTAAGGGTCGAACGCGGACGTCGCCAGCTTCATACCTTCGATTGCGGACAGCACGGAGAGCGCGGGGGTAATAACGGCGTCGCCGTAGAACAACGCACCGCTCACGATTCCGAGAAACACGATGATGCCGCCGCTTGTTCCTAACGCACGTTGCGCCAGCGCCATCAGCGCCAACGTTCCGCCCTCGCCATTGTTGTCGGCGCGCAGCAGAACGATGACGTATTTCATTGTGACGATGATGATGAGCGCCCAGAGGATCAGGGAGAGCACGCCCAGAATGGCTTGTGAGTCGATGTTCGTTGTAGTCGCCCCTGCGGCCACCGCGGCTTCACGAAACGCGTAAAGCGGACTGGTACCGATGTCGCCGTAGACGACGCCGATGCTGCCCAGCATCAAACCGCCGAAACCTGCGGTCGAATGGATTTCTCCACCCCCGCTCGCATGTCCATTTGCCGCCGGCGTTTCCGCCGCGGCTGTTGGATTGTCGGTCGTCATGGAGGGCAGCCCCGATCGTTCGATGTCTCTCGGACAGGCGCAGGGCTATACACCCGCATCGAACCGAGGCGATAGGTGGAATTCAGATTTCCAGTATGCAAACACGCATCGCAACGAAAGGTTTTAACGAAGAAAAACTATATATATCAGATAGTTACTTGCGTTCCAACTTCCACGACGCGGCCGGTGGGAATCTGGAAATAATCAGTCGCATCATTTGCAGACCGACTGAGTGAAATGAACAGATGGTCTTGCCAGCGCGGCATTCCCGATTGGGCGGCGGGCTTGAGCGAGCGCCGCGACACGAAGAACGACGTCGACATGATGTCGAATTGCCAGCCGAGTTTGCGGGCAACAGCGAGCGCCTTCGGCACGTTCGGCGATTCCATGAATCCGAACTTCAGGCGCACGATGGCAAACTTGTCGCTAATTGTTTCCATGCGTACTCGGTCGGCGACATCGACGCGCGGCGTTTCAGCGGTTTCAATCGTCAGGATGACGTTGTGTTCGTGAAGCACCTTGTTGTGTTTAAGATTATGCAAGAGCGCCGTCGGCACGTAATCCGGATCGCTGGTGAGGAAAACTGCCGTTCCCTTGACGATGTGCGGCGGTCGCTTTTCCAAACTCCTGATCAAGTCGGTCAGCGGCACTTCGGTGCGACGCGTCTTGCTGATCAGAATCGCGGCGCCTCGCCGCCAGGTCCAGATCAGCCCGGTCATCACTATTCCGAACGTGAGCGGCACCCATGCACCCTGAAACAACTTCAGAAGATTGGCGGAGAAGAACGTCAGGTCGATCAGCACGAGCGGAGCTATGAGCGCGGCGGCCGTCCACGGGCGCCAATGCCAGAGTTTCCAGATCACCACGAAACCCATGATGCCGTCGGCAACCATCGTCGTGGACACCGCAATGCCGTAGGCCGATGCAAGGCCGCTCGATGTTCGGAACAATCCAACGAGCAGCAGCACGCCGATCAAGAGCAGCATGTTGACGCGCGGCAAATAAATCTGCCCTGCGTGACTCTCCGAAGTGTAGCGAACTTCGAAACGCGGCAGCAACCCAAGTTGAATAGCCTGACGCACCAGAGAGAACGCGCCCGTAATGACGGCCTGACTAGCAATGACGGTTGCAGCGGTCGCAAGTCCGATCAGCGGCACCAGCATGCTTTCCGGTGCCATCCGGTAGAATGGATTTTCGATTGTTTCCGGATGAGAGAGAACCAACGAACCTTGTCCGAAATAGTTTATCAGCAGGCATGGAAGCACAAAGAAGAACCACGCCGCCTGAATGGGCTTTCGTCCGAAGTGTCCCAAGTCCGCATAGAGCGCCTCGCCGCCCGTCACGGCCAGAAATACCGCGCCGAGAACAACCAGACCAATCATGCCATGCGTGAGGAGAAACGACACCGCGTACCAAGGATTGATTGCGAACAAGACCGACGGGTCGTCACTGATGTGCATCAGACCCAGTACGCCGAGCGTGCCGAACCAGACCACCATGACCGGCCCGAACGCACTTGCGACAATAGCTGTGCCGCGACTCTGCACGCTGAACAAAACAATCAGAATGAAGATTGCAAGCGGCACAATGTAGTGTTCGAGTGATGGTGCGGCCAGGTTGAGACCTTCGACGGCGGACAACACCGAAATCGCCGGTGTGATCATCGCGTCGCCGAGAAACATTGCGCCTCCGACAACGCCAAGCGCCAGAAGGGCGAAACTTCGCCGTCCGAGCGCACGCTGGCCGAGCGCCATCAGCGATAGCGTTCCACCCTCGCCGTTATTGTCGGCGCGCAATAGCAACAAGACGTATTTGACGGTGACGACGACGATCAGCGACCAAAGGATCAGCGAGAGAACGCCGAGTACGATCGCGCGCGAGACGACGCCGCCATCCGCCGCGTTATGGACGGCTTCACGAAACGCGTACAAAGGCGACGTTCCGATATCTCCGAACACCACGCCGATGCTGCCAAACGTCAGCGCCCAAAATCCGGTATGGGCCGACGCTTCGCCGGACGCGTCGATGGATGTCTCGCTTGCAACCATGGTGGAAGGTCAACGCCCTGACGAATGAATCGGCCACCGCGATGCGGAGATCGTTATCGAGTGGCGGTTCTTATAGCACCCGTGCCCGAAGTGCACCCCGGCAGCCGAAGTTTGCACGCTCCAGATCCAATATGTCGCGCTGGTACTATAGTAGTGCGATTAGGGCTTCAGATTCGGTGGCAGCGGCGGGTCTTCCCGCATCAATGTGATGGTTACGCGCCGGTTTGCCGACAGCGTAGGGTCATCTGGGAACAGCGGTTGCGTATCTGCCTTGCCGGAGACCGAGAAGATATGAGAGGTCGGAAGACCCTCTTGCTCGAGGATCTGGCGGACGGCATTGGCGCGGTCCGACGACAGATCGAACCCGTCATAACCTGTGGCCCGGGGCACGAATCCGGCAGACGTATGCCCCACAATGGCAACGCGTAGTGGCGTCGCCCGGAGCGGCCCGGCAAGACGCTGCAGGAGACGCTTGGTGCGCTCAAGCGGCTGCTTGGCACCGTCGGCGAACATCGAACGGCCGTCCTGATCGACGATCTCGAGATTGAGGCCAGCCTTGGTTTCCTCGAACATGATGTGCTTTGAAATGTCGGTGATCTCCGGCATGTCCTGCAGCGCTTGGCGCAGCGAGGCGGACGCAAGCGCAAACTCGCGATCGGTCTTGAGCTTGGCACCACTGATCTTGCTGTTTTCGTCCTGATCCGGCGTCGGTGTATTTGAGGCTTCCTCCGGCGGAATATGTGCGGTGTTCTTCAGCTTCGGCCGCGTCGGCAACCCGTCGGATTCGATCACGCCGGAATAGCGCGCTTCGGTCTGGACACCGAATGCTTCGCGCATCGAGCCCGCCACGATTTTCAGTTTCTGCTGGTCCTGAGTCGAGAACGCGACGAGCATCACGAAGAAGCTCATCATCAAGCCCATCAGGTCGGCGAAGGTGACGAACCAACCGTGGCCGCCGCCATGCGCATCGCCGCGTTTTTTCTTTGCCATTGTGAACTACCCTGCGAGCCTAATCCGCTTTTACGCGGGCACCGGCTCACCTTCTTCGTGGCGATGCTTTTCAGGCAGATAAGCGAGCAGCATTTCTCGAACCAGCGTCGGCGACTTCGCATCGCGGATCATCAGGATGCCGTCGATGATGATGGTGCGGTTGGTTTCCTCGTCGAGCAATTTGCCATGAAGCTTGTCGGCAATCGGCAGACAAAACAGGTTCGCGACAAGTGCGCCGTAAAGCGTCGCGAGCAGCGCGGTCGCCATGAAGGGACCGAGCTTGGAGGGGTCGGTCATGTTGGCAAACATCTGCACCATGCCGATCAGGGTGCCAATCATGCCGAAAGCCGGCGCGCAATCGCCGATGGCGCGATAGATCTTGCTGCCTTCATCGAGATGCATCAGGAAGTTGTCGCGGTCACGCTCAAGATTGTCGCGAATGAATTCCATGTCATAGCCGTCAGCGACGTAGCGAATTCCCTTCGCCAGAAACGCATCGTCCGTCTCCGCTTTTTCAAGTCCGACTGGACCCTGCTTGCGGGCGATTTCGGCAAGACGCGCCAATTCGTCAACGAGGCCGCGCGCGGTGGACCGGCTCATCGTGAACGCGAACTTCGCGCCGAGAGGCAGTCCGTGAATCATCGAGACCAGCGGAAAACGAATAAGCGTGGCGGAAATCGACCCGCCGAAAATGATGATCATCGCATGTTCAGAAATGAACATGTGCAGATCGCCGCCCATGAAGACCATCAACGCGATAACGAATATACCGGCGATCAGGCCGATACTGGTGGTGATATCCATGAAAAACCCCGACGCAACGCTACAGCGCACCCCGTTCTGAGGCGTGCGTTCCAACCCTAACGTCGGGCCATTAAGGCGGGGTAAAGGTTAGTGAATGGGCGACGAGCATGAAGCGCATCAACGCTTTGCTAACCATACTTGCTGGCCCGCACACACAACCGGCTAGTTGAGCCGCGCAGGCCGATCGTCCGGCAACGGTTCCGGCTTGGCCGCCGTGAAATCCGACGTGGACGCGACTTCAACGGGCATGCCTGTTGCCGGAACAAGGCCGGCGCGTTGTTCATGCTTGCGATACGACCACCAGCCAAGCGGCAGGCAAATAAGATAGACCAGCGATCCGCCGCTGAGCAGATGCCACGGATAGCTAATCAGCAATGCGATGAACAACACGACCAGTACGACGACGGGGAGCACCATCTCTCGCTCGACCCTGCCGCCAACCGTCTTGCCCGAGAAAACCGGCAGTCGCGACACCATCAGAAATCCGATCGCGAGTGTGTAAAGCGCCGTCAGCGTTGCAGGCAATTGCGTTATCCCGACGAGCACAAGATACATCGGCAGCAACACGCATATCGCGCCAGCGGGGGCTGGTACCCCCGTAAAGAAATTGGCAGCGAATACCGGTTTGTCTGGATCGTCCATCGTCGCGTTGAAGCGAGCGAGGCGAAGACAGCCGCAGATCGCGAAGATCATTGCAGCAATCCAGCCGACATTGTTGAGTTCGTGCAATTGCCAGAAATACAGGATGAGCGCGGGCGCCACGCCGAAATTGACGAAATCGGCGAGGCTGTCGAGTTCTGCGCCGAAGCGCGACTGACCCTTGATCATGCGCGCGACGCGTCCATCGATGCCGTCGAGGATTGCAGCAAACACAATCGCGCCGAGCGCCAGTTCGATGCGGCCTTCGATCGCCATCCGTATCGCCGTCAGGCCCGCGCAAATCGCAAGCAGCGTGATGACGTTCGGCACCAGCATACGCACCGGAATTCGGCGAAACCGGCGGCGGCGCAGATCGGGCGGGGTTACATCGGGAAGCATGGGCATGAGGCCTTATATAGCAAGCCTCACCCTGCTCCACCATTGTGGCGAAATACGCGTCCGGCGGTTATAGGGCTTGGTTAACCGCCATTGCTTGGGTGCGTGTCAGCCTAGTTAGCCTGGAACGTTCGTCCGCCGTCGCCGAGCTTGAAATCGGCCAGAACGGTCTCGCCGGCGACTGCCGTCTGTCCCACAGAAACCAGCGCTTTCGCGCCTTCCGGCAGAAACACGTCGAGCCGCGATCCAAACCGAATAAGGCCAAAGCGCTCGCCTGCACCCAACACCTGTCCTTCGCGGACAAACGAGACAATACGCCGCGCCACCAGCCCCGCGATCTGAATCACGCCGATGCGACCCGATGGGGTCGAGATCACCAGAGAATTGCGTTCGTTGTCTTCGCTCGCCTTGTCCAGATCGGCGTTGAGAAATTTTCCGGGACGATAGGCAATGCGGTCGATGCGGCCCGCAACCGGGCTGCGATTCACATGGCAGTTGAACACGCTCATGAAGATCGAAATGCGCGGCAACGGCTTGTCGCCGAGGCCCAATTCGGCTGGCGGTATGGCTTGCATGACGAGAGAGACACGGCCATCGGCAGGAGACACCACGATGCCTTCGCGCACGGGCGTCACGCGAACCGGATCGCGGAAGAATAACGCGCACCACACCGTCAACACGCATCCGACCCAACCGAGCGGCGTCCAGATCCAAAACAGGATCAAGCTCGCGAACGCAAATGCGCCGATGAAGGGATATCCTTCCTGATGAATGGGTGGGATTTGCGCGCGAATGGAATTGACGATGGACATGAATATTTTGGACCTGCGTTAAAATCGATTGCGAAACTTACTCGGCGGCGGCGGGCGTGACTAGCGGATCGTGGGGCGGCGGATCATTCTGCGGCGCTTCCTCGACGCGAGGTGGCGCGCGATTCAGCGCAATATTTTCGTCGGCTATCAGCGCGAGCTTTTCGCGCGCTTCCTGAGCCTCACGTTGCCTGTTCCACATGCTGGCGTAAAGCCCGTTTGCGGCCAGAAGCTCTGAATGGGTGCCGCGCTCGACGATGCGACCCTGATCGAGCACGATGATTTCATCCGCGCCCACGATTGTGGAAAGACGATGCGCAATCACCAGCGACGTACGGTTGCGCGAAACCTTATCGAGTTCTTCCTGAATTTCGTGTTCGGTATGGCTGTCGAGCGCCGACGTCGCCTCGTCGAGCACCAGGATCGGTGGGCCTTTCAGAATGGTGCGCGCAATCGCCACGCGCTGCTTCTCACCGCCTGAGAGTTTTAATCCGCGCTCGCCGACCTCGGTTTCATATCCCTTCGGCGACATTTTGATGAATCCGTCGATCTGCGCCATCGCTGCCGCTTCTTCGACTTCAGCGTCGCTCGCATCCCAGCGGCCATAGCGAATATTGTAGCGGATAGTGTCGTTGAACAGCACGGTGTCCTGCGGCACCATGCCAATCGACGCGCGCAACGAGGATTGCGTCACGTCGCGAATATTCTGGCCGTCGATGGTGATCGCGCCGCCGCTCACATCGTAAAGACGAAACAGCAATCGCGAGATCGTCGATTTACCCGCACCCGATGGGCCGACAATTGCGACGGTTTTGCCGGCAGGCACCTCGAACGAGAGGCCCTTCAGAATCGGACGATCCGCATCGTAGGAAAATTTCACATCGTCAAAACGCACGGCGCCGTTTGACACCACCAACGGCTGCGCACCCGGCATATCCTTGACTTCTGGCTGTTTCGTTATCACGCCGAACATCTTCTCGATGTCGATGACGGCCTGCTTGATTTCGCGGTAGACCATGCCCATGAAATTTAACGGCTGGTAAAGCTGGATCATCATGGCGTTGACCATGACGAAATCGCCAACGGTATTGGTGCCGTTGCGCACGCCGATGGCGCACATCAGCATCGTCGCGGTGAGACCGAACGTAAAGATAATCGCTTGCCCTGTGTTGAGCAGGGCGAGCGAAGTATAGGTCTTTACGCTGGCACGTTCGTAACGAGCCATGGACTTGTCGTAACGTTGTGCCTCGCGCTCCTCGGCGCTGAAATATTTCACTGTTTCGTAATTCAACAGCGAGTCGATAGCCTTGGTGTTAGCCTCGGTGTCCGAGTCGTTCATCTTGCGGCGAATTTCGATTCGCCACTCGGTCGCAATGTAGGTGTAGTACATATAGACGACGACGGTCGCGAGCACGACGGCGACATAACGCCAGTCGAACTGCCATAACAACACGCCGATCAACAAAGCCGTCTCGACGATGGTGGGTGCCAGCTGCAGGATCACCATGCGCACGATAACTTCGATACCGGTGCGGCCACGCTCCAGCACGCGCGTCAAGCCTCCAGTCTTGCGCTCCAGATGAAAGCGCAATGACAATTCGTGCATATGAACGAAAGTGAGAAAAGCGAGCTTGCGCACTGCATGCATCGCGACGCTGGCAAATATGCCATCGCGCCACTGCGTCAGCACCATCATCAAAATGCGAATTCCGCCATAACTTAGCGTCATGATGAGCGGCGACGCGATCAACCAGAGTGTCCAGTTCGACGCTTGAACGGGAGCTGTGTCGGCACCGGTCAGCGCGTCGATCGCCCACTTGAAAGTGAAGGGAACAGACAGCGTCGCGACCTTGGCGACCAGTAGCAGCAGCATCGACCAGACGACGCGCATCTTCAGATCGTCGCGGTCGCTCGGCCAGATATACGGCCACAGATGGACAAGCGTGCCGAACAGCGTCGCTTTTTCGGCGGTCCTGTCTAAGAGGTCAGGCGCTTGGGGTGCGGTCGCGAGTTGCGCGGGTTCGGGAGAATGGAAGTCGGCCATCTTGCTCCATATAGAGCTTTTGGTCGCGTGCCGCACCCCTGCAAACCGATTCTTTTGCTACTGCAGACGTTATCGCGAATGCTCGATTTCAGACCCCCGATTTGCACTCGTACAGCGTCTCGCAGCGCCTTGACGATGTCGCAATGCAATGCCACATCGCAGCGATGAACCCGATAAAAAGCATCTGCGTTTATTGCGGATCCAGCCCAGGCGGCAATCCACGATTCATGAAATCTGCCGAAGAGTTCGGCCGTGTTCTGGCGGAAAACAAGATCAATTTGGTCTATGGCGGCGGATCGCGCGGACTCATGGGTGCGTTGGCGACCTCCGCGCTGAAGCATGGCGGCACCGTCACTGGAATCATCCCCAAATCTCTTGTCGAACTTGAAAATGCGCTGACGACCGTTCAGGAAATGATCGTTACAAAAGACATGCACGAGCGCAAACGGCTGATGTTCGAGCATTCGGACGCGTTCGTTGCCCTTCCCGGCGGCATCGGCACGTTGGAAGAATTGGTCGAACAACTGACGTGGGGGCAGCTTCTGCACCATCGCAAGCCGATCGTATGTTGCAGCATCGACGGCTTCTGGGAGCCTCTTGTCGAAACGTTCCGCCGCATGAGCGCTGAGGGCTTTGTCTATAATGCAAGCGTCCTCGACAATCTGATCTGCAACGACGTTGCGGGCCTGCTTCCACTGCTGCGGAAGAAGGCGCAAGACGCCGCGCTCGTGACTGCGTCGTAACGTCATCGGCGCAAACGCGGCAGGCAAACGGGATTAATATCCGGATAGAAACGAAACGATTGCCGAAACAGCGCAGGCGACGAAAATAGCGTCGGGCTTGCCCTCCGAAACCGTTAGCGCGGGTCAGTCTTTCAAAAACGTCACCACTTCAATGCGATTGCCGTCGGGATCAATGACGAAGGCCGCATAATATTTCAAATGAAAATGCGGGCGCACACCGGGCACCCCATCGTCTGCGCCGCCGGCGCTCAACGCGGCCTTATAAAAAGCATCGACCTCCCCCGTGGTTTTTGCGCGCAGGCAGATATGCGTCCCGCTTTCCGGCGGAACAGGCTTCATGCCAACGCGCAGGTTGATCCAGAATTCCGGATAGGTTTTGCCGAAGCCGATATTGGCAGGACGAACGATCAGTTTCGTCAGACCCAACACCGCGAACGCTGCTTCGTAGAATGTCGTTGAACGCTCAAGATCGGAGACACCGACGGAAATATGGTCGATCATCGCTGCTTCCCCATAGGAATCGTTAAACCGGCGCGTTCGACTTCACCAATTTATAGACCACGGAGTCCATCAACGCCTGGAACGATGCGTCGATAATATTCGGAGAGACGCCGATTGTGGTCCAGCGCTCGCCCTCCTCGTCCTCGCTCTCGATCAGCACGCGCGTCACGGCTTCGGTGCCGCCGTTGAGAATACGCACGCGATAATCGACGAGCTTAAGCCCTTCGATGTATTTCTGGTATTTGCCGAGGTCTTTGCGCAACGCCACGTCGAGCGCGTTGACGGGACCATTTCCTTCAGCGGCTGAAATCAAAAGCTCGCCCGCCACATCGACCTTTACCACCGCCATCGCCACCGTGACACGCTGGCCGTTCGCGTTGTAGCGCTGCTCGACATTGACATCGAACTGCACGACGCGGAAATAATCCGACACCTTGCCGAGAACGCGCCGGGCCAGCAAATCGAACGATGCGTTCGCGGATTCGTAGGCGTAGCCCGCCGCCTCTCTCTCTTTCATCTCCTCGACGAGACGCGTCAGCTTCGGGTCGCTCTTGTCGAAAGGAATCTTTGCGCGTTCAAGCTCAGCGATGACATTGGAGCGTCCAGCCTGATCGGATACCAACACCTTGCGATGATTGCCGACGGCTTCGGGCAAAACATGTTCATAGCTTTGCGGATCTTTCATCATCGCAGAGGCATGGATGCCCGCCTTGGTCACGAACGCACTTTGACCGACATAGGGCGCGTGACGATCCGGCGCACGATTCAAGATGTTATCGAGCGCGCGTGACGCATGAACCAGCGTGGCGAGTTTCTCGGTCGAGACCCCGATGTCGAATTTGTCGGCAAACTCTTTCTTGAGTTTGAGCGTCGGAATCAACGAACACAGATTGGCATTGCCGCAACGCTCGCCGAGGCCATTCAGCGTTCCCTGAATCTGCCGCGCGCCCGCTCGTACGGCAGCGAGTGAATTGGCCACCGCCTGTTCGGTGTCGTTATGGGTGTGAATGCCGAGATGATCGCCCGGAATATGTTTTGCAACTTCACCGACGATGGACTCGACTTCATGCGGCATGGTGCCGCCATTGGTGTCGCACAGCACGACCCAACGCGCGCCGGAATCGTAGGCTTGCTTCGCGCAGGCCAGCGCGAATTTTGGATTCTCTTTATAACCATCGAAGAAATGCTCGCAATCGAGCAACACTTCGCGGCCTGCGGCTTTCGCAGCGCTGACGCTTTCGCGGATGGAGGCAATGTTTTCTTCGTTGGTGGTCTCAAGAGCGACCCTCACCTGATACTCGGATGACTTCGCGACGAAGCAGATCGCGTCGGCTTTCGCCGCCAGCAGATCGGCTACGCCTGGATCGTTGGAGATCGAGCGGCCCGGACGGCGCGTCATGCCGAACGCCGTGAACTTGGCATGATCGAATTTTGGTTTGGTCGCGAAAAACTCAGTGTCCGACGGATTGGCGCCGGGATAGCCGCCTTCGACATAGTCGATTCCGAGATCATCGAGCATGTTGGCGATGATCTGCTTGTCGTGCAGCGTGAAATCGACGCCATTGGTCTGCGCGCCGTCGCGCAGCGTGGTGTCGAACAGATAGAGGCGCTCTTTACTCATGACGGCTTGCTCACGAAGGCTTGCTCATGACGGTTTTCCTGGATTCTCGCCCGGCAGCACATCGACCGCGAACGTTTTTTTCATTGTGGTGTTGGCGAGCCACTCGTCGCCGATGGACGTCGTGTTGCGCTGCTGGCCTTCATAGCCTCGCCTATTGAAAAATTCCTGTGCCGTGTCGCTGGCCTCGACGATGACAAACTTCGCGCCGCGCGCGACAGCGAGTTTCTCGATCGCATCGCATAGCGAAGTTGCGACGCCCTGCCGCGCGGCGGAGGGATGGACATAGATCATGTCGAGATGATCGGTGCCTTTCAGCGACGCGAATCCGACGGGCGAACTTTGAATCGTCGCCACAAGCGTGAGTTGCCCGGCAAGTTGCTTTCCGAATTTGTCTTCGTTCTCGGCGGCGCTCGCCCACGCTTCGCGCTGCGCTTCGGAATAATCCTCCTCGGCAAGGACATCGATGCTGGCAACGAAAATCGACGCCAATATCGACGTGTCCGCCGGAAGAAACGGCCGCAGTCCGACTTTTGGCAGCGCCTGTCCCATCGAGTCAAAACATCCCAAGCAGTTTCGGGGCGCACGCCAGCGCCAGCACGATCAGCATCCACTTCACCACGAGATAGACGCCGAAATATTTTTTGTAGAACGCATGGGCACGGTTCATCGCGCGATCTCCCATGTGGTCACGGGCTTGCCGTCGGCGTCCTTGCCGTCCTTGATGGCAACGCCCATTGCAGCGAGTTCATCGCGGATGCGGTCGGACTCGGCGAAGTCTTTTCGCGCGCGGGCGGCAACACGCTGCGTTAGCAAAGCATCCACTGCGCCGTTATCAACGCCAGATTTTTCCTGCCTACGATGATTCCATTGTTCTGGCGTCAGGCTGAATAAACCAAGAGATTTTAGCGAGCTAACCAACGCCTGAATAAAGTTGAACCCTTCGCCTTGAACGGCCTTGTTTCTTAACTGATGGATTTCGGCAATTGCTCTCGGTGTATTCAGATCGTCACACAGAGCTTCTTGAACCGAAGTCGGAAGCGCTTGAACGGAATTAGCCGCCGTACCAACTTGAGCGAGCGCATACCATTCATCAAGCGTCCTCTCGCTCTCCTCGAGTCCCCTTACAGTCCAATCAATCGGCTGCCGATAATGCGTCTTCAACATATTAAAGCGTACAACTTCGCCCGGCCAATCTTGCAACAACTCATTGATGGTCACGAAATTCCCGGTGCTCTTGCTCATCTTCTCGCCCTCGACCTGCAAGAAGCCGTTGTGCATCCAGTAATTCGCCATCGTGGGCGTGCCATGCGCGCATCTTGATTGCGCGATTTCGTTTTCGTGATGCGGGAAGATCAAATCCAGCCCGCCGCCGTGAATGTCGAACACGTCGCCCAGATACGCCGCACTCATCGCCGAACATTCGATGTGCCAGCCGGGACGGCCGCGTCCCCACTGTGAGTCCCAGCCCGGTTCGTCGGCGGAGGATTGTTTCCACAGCACGAAGTCGGCGGGGTTTTTCTTGTGTGCATCGACCGCGACGCGCGCGCCAGCTTTTTGCTCGTCGAGCTTGCGGCCTGACAATTTGCCGTAATCAGCCATCGACGATGTGTCGAACAGCACCTCGCCGCCCGCTTCATAGGCGTGACCGCGCGCGATCAATTGCTTGATCAGCGTGGTCATGTCCGCCTTGCCATCGGCGCGCGGCAACACGAAATCCGTCGCGCGCGGTTCATGCGTCGGCGGCAAACATCCGAGTGCGGCGACATCGGCGTGAAATTGATTGGCGGTTTTTTCCGTGACTTTACGGATAGCGTCGTTCAGCGCCATGCCGGGGAAATCCCGCGCCGCGCGGTCGTTGATCTTGTCGTCGACGTCGGTGATGTTGCGGACATAAGTAACGTGATCCGGCCCGTAGATATGCCGCAGCAAACGGAACAGCACATCGAACACGATGACGGGGCGCGCGTTGCCGATATGCGCGAAGTCATAGACCGTCGGCCCGCACACATACATGCGCACGTTCGCAGGATCGAGCGGCGTAAAAACGCGCTTCTCCCTCGTCAGCGTATCGTAGAGCTTCAGCTCCATCAAAATCGCGCCCTATGCCTTGCGGCCGGGTCGTCCCATGATCTCGATTGAGAAAAGACGGCTCCAGCCAGCGAATCGCTAGCTAATAATCTCGCGGCAAATGCCGAAAATGGCGAGAGAACCGTTCATGCGCGGCACAATGGTCCAGCCGAGGGCGCGGCGTCAAGGCTGGAAAAGCGCGTTTTGGCGGTGTGCTTAAGCCTTCGCTCCAACTTTAAGGCTGCGCGCAGTTAATCAATCTTAAGGTTTCGGGCGTATCGGTGGTCGCACGGTCCCACATTTTGAACCCGGTGCTCCATGCGAATTTTGTCCGCGTTCTTCGCTTGCGTCATCCTTATGGCCGCGTCGTCCGCTTATGCCGACAGCCGCGTCTTTATAATTGCCAATCAATCCGACGGTTACGGCGTGGACAAATGTCTCGCCAGTGGAGAAAAATGCGGCGCATCCGCAGCACGAGTGTATTGCCAGTCACGCGAATTCGCGCAGGCGACCGCGTTTCGCCGCGTCGATCCCGATGAAGTAACGGGTGCGGTGCCGAAATCCAGCGGGGGCACGTGTTCCGGAAACGATTGTGGCGAATATGTCGCGATCACCTGCCAGCGATAAGACCCTGAATTCTGAATAAGTCAGCGGTTCCCCGCCTTATCCGCGCCCCGGTTTGGACGTGACGTTGCCGCCCGAAGCTTGTATGTGAAGCTTCAGTTGGCCGCATCGCGGTCGTCTGCCCGGGTCGTGACTGCTTGCTGCGCTTTTCTCATCTGCGTCTGACAATTTTTTGCGCCGCGCTTCTCAGCGCGAGCATCGTTGCGTGTGACGCACTGGCGCAAGGCGCACCGCCGCCGAACCCTCAATCGGGTGCCAACAACCCAATTTGTCAGCGTCTTGTCGCCCAGCTTTCGTCGATCGATACAGGCGCTGGTGGCGGCGACCAGGGCAAGGCCGATCAAATCCGCCGGTACGAAGATGCGCAAACCCGGCAGCAATCTGAACTTGACCGCGTGCAGCAGCAAGCCAAGGGGCAAGGTTGTGACAGTTCCGGATTTTTTTCGATATTCGGCGTCGGCAATTCCGAGAAGTGCGGCCCCATCAACACGCGCATTCAGCAGATGCGACAGAACCTCGACCAGATCATCTCAAGCTTAAGCACGCTGCGCGGAAATTTCAGCAATTCGGATCGCGACGGCCAGCGCCGCTCGGTGCTGACGGCGCTTGCGCAAAATAGTTGCGGCCCGCAATACGCCAATGCAGCACGCAATGCAGGCGGCGGCAATTTCCTCGAGAACCTTTTCGGCGGCGGAAACATTGGTGGCGGCGACTACGGTGCAGCGGGTGGCACTTATCGCACCGTGTGCGCGCGGACCTGTGACGGTTTCTATTTCCCGGTTTCGTTTGCGACCGTACCGAGCCGCTTTGCGGACGACGAACGAACCTGCAAGGCACTGTGCCCGAATGCGGAGACGACGCTCTACAGCTATCGTAACCCCGGCGAGGACATGAATGCGGCGGTGTCTATTAACGGCCGATCCTATACCCAATCGCCGAACGCCTTCAAATATCGTCAGGCTTTCGATAAATCCTGCAGCTGCCGCGCAGCGGGACAGACCTGGTCGGATGCTCTGAAGAACATCGACAACAGCGACGCCATTTCGCAAGGCGATATCATCGTCACCGATGAAAGTTCGAAAAAGATGGCGCAGCCGCCGAAGGCTCCGGCATCGTCGAAGAAGCCAGCTACTGCCGCTGCGGCTCCAGTCGCGACTGACAATACTGCCGCAACGCCAACTTCCGGCGAAAAACCGATCCGCTCGGTTGGGCCTACGTTTATTCCGGCGCGCTAAATTTACCCTTCAAACGCTTCCGCGGAACCGCTGCCTGATTTCGTGACCAGCGAATGATCCGGTGCTGCGACAGGCTTTCCTGAATCGCGAAATTTGTTGACGATGGGATAGCGGCGATCGCGGCCGAAATTCTTGCGCGTGACTTTGACGCCGGGTGCGGCCTGACGGCGTTTGTATTCGGCGATGTTGAGCAACCGTTCAATCCGGATCACGGTGTCGCGGTCGTAGCCCTCTTCAATAATCGAGGCCAACGTCAGCTCGCGCTCGACCAGCCGCTCGAGAATGCCGTCGAGAACATCGTATGGCGGCAGTGAATCCTGATCGGTCTGGTTCTCGCGCAGTTCCGCCGTCGGCGGGCGCGTGATGATGTTCGGCGGAATGACTTCGCCAGACGGGCCAAGCGCGCCATCGGGCTTCCATGTATTTCGCAAGGACGACAATCGAAACACTTCCGTCTTGTAAATGTCCTTGATCGGATTGTATCCGCCGTTCATGTCGCCGTAGAGCGTGGCGTAGCCGACCGACATTTCGGATTTGTTACCGGTGGTGACGACCATCGCGCCGGTTTTGTTCGACAGCGCCATCAGCAACACACCGCGCGTGCGCGCTTGCAGATTTTCTTCCGTCACATCGCGCGGCAAGCCTTTAAAGGTGTCGCTCAGAATATCCTCGAAGCCTTTCACCGCCGCAGCAATCGGCAGCACCTCATATTTGAAGCCGAGCGCGCGGGCGAGCTTGGCTGCGTCGTCGAGCGATTCCTGCGCGGTGAACTTGAACGGCAGCATGACGCCGCGCACTTTGTCGGCGCCCAGCGCGTCGACCGCCATCGCCGCGCACAGTGCCGAGTCGATGCCACCGGACACGCCGAGCAGCACGCCCGGAAATCCATTCTTGGTCACATAGTCGCGCAGACCGAGCACGCATGCAGCGTAATCCGCCTTGTCGCCTTCGAGTATTGTCGCGATCGGTCCCTTGCAGGTCCACCCGCCCTCGCCCTTGGTCCACTTCAGCGTCGTGATGGTCTCGACGAACGACGGCAGTTGAAACGCCAACGACCGATCCGCATTGAGACCGAACGACGAACCATCGAACACGAGTTCATCCTGGCCGCCGACCTCGTTCAAATAAATCAACGGCAGACCGCTTTCGGCAACGCGAGCGACCGACACCGACATACGCATGTCGGCTTTCTCACGCGTATAGGGCGAGCCGTTCGGCACGATCAGCATTTCCGCGCCGGTCTCGTGCAAGCATTCGACGACGTTTTCATAATCGGCGGATTCTTCCATCCACGTGTCTTCGCAAATTGGAATTCCGACGCGAACGCCGCGGATCGTGACGGGTCCAGAAACCGGCCCACGCGCGAACACGCGCTTCTCGTCAAACACGCCGTAGTTGGGAAGGTTGACCTTATAACGGATCGCCGCGATGCGGCCGCCGTCGAGCAGCGCGCAGGCATTATAGAGCTTGCCATCATCGACCCACGGCGTGCCGATCAGCATCGCCGGGCCACCGTCTTTCGTCTCGCGGGCAAGCGTCTCAATCTCGGCGCGACATGCCGCCTGAAACGCAGGCTTCAGAACGAGGTCTTCCGGCGGATAGCCGGCAATGAACAATTCTGAAAGAACGACGAGATCAGCGCCGTCAGCCTTGGCCTGCGCCCGCGCGGAACGCGCTTTTGAGGCGTTGCCTGAAACATCGCCGACAACCGGATTGAGTTGTGCGAGCGTGACGATGAATTG
Organism: Hyphomicrobiales bacterium; assembly: GCA_038230475.1. GTDB lineage: Bacteria > Pseudomonadota > Alphaproteobacteria > Rhizobiales > Xanthobacteraceae > Afipia. Next base: position 211,815 of record JBBRNE010000005.1, on the reverse strand, counting down.
CCTGGTGTCGGCCATGAGACCTTTTAGCCCGCTTGAGCATAAGTCCGCAATTGCGGGATCAAATAAGCCCTATGCGTTCGGCGATGGCGAATAGCCAGAACAGGCCCGCCACAACAAGTGTGACGCCGACGGCAGCAGAACCCATGTCCTTGACGCGGCCGATTTGAGGATCGTGATCTGTAGTGAGGCGGTCAGCGAGTTTTTCGATTGCGGTGTTGAGCAATTCGACGACCATCAGCAACAACACGACAGCAACAAGCTCGATGCGCCGCGCCGGTGTGACGCCAATCAGCAACGCCAGCGGCACCGCAAGACAAAGCGCGACGATTTCCTCGCGAAACGCCTGCTCGGAACGGAACGCAAAAGCGAGGCCGTTGCGACTGTTGATCGTGGCGCGCCACATCCGCGACAGCACCACGCGCATTCAGAATCCCGCAACCGCCGGCATCGGCTTTGCCTTGCCTGCGCGTTCCTGCTTGAGCAGTTCGGCAATCAGGAAAGCCATGTCGATGGACTGCTCGGCATTGAGGCGCGGATCGCAAACCGTGTGATAGCGGTCGTTGAGATCCTCGTCAGTGATCGCGCGCGCGCCGCCGATACATTCGGTGACATCCTGCCCTGTCATCTCCAGATGAACGCCGCCGGCATGCGTGCCTTCCGCGGCATGGATCGTAAAGAACGATTTCACTTCACCGATCACGCGGTCGAACGGACGGGTCTTGTAGCCCGAGGTCGCAGTGATGGTGTTGCCGTGCATCGGATCGCACGACCAGATCACGGAACGGCCCTCGCGCTTTACCGCGCGAATGAGTTGCGGCAGATGCGCGTCGATCTTGTCGGAGCCGAAGCGATTGATGAGCGTCAAGCGGCCCGGCTCGTTCTCCGGATTGAGAATATCAATCAGCTTGAGTAATTCATCCGGCTTGATCGACGGACCGCATTTCAGGCCAATCGGATTTTTGATTCCACGGAAATACTCGACATGACCGTGATCGAGTTGGCGCGTGCGGTCGCCGATCCAGATCATGTGACCCGAAGTTGCGTACCAATCGCCCGTCGTGGAATCGACACGCGTGAACGCCTGCTCATAGCCGAGCAGCAGCGCTTCGTGGCTGGTGTAGAAATCCGTCGCGCGCAGTTCAGGATGGCTCTCAAGATCGAGACCGCAAGCGCGCATGAAGTTCAGCGCGTCGGAGATACGATCCGCCAGTTCCTTGTAACGGCGCGACTGCGGAGAATCCTTCAGGAAGCCAAGCATCCATTGATGCACGCTGCCAAGATTTGCAAAGCCGCCGGTCGCAAATGCGCGCAACAGATTGAGCGTCGCCGCCGACTGGCGATACGCCATTAATTGTCTCTGCGGATCGGGAATGCGCGACTCTTTCGTGAACGCCATGTCATTGACGATGTCGCCGCGATAGCTCGGCAACTCAATGTCGCCCTGTTTTTCCATCGGCGACGAACGCGGCTTGGCGAATTGCCCGGCGATTCGTCCGACCTTCACGACCGGCAGACCGGCAGCATAGGTTAGAACGACCGACATCTGCAGCAGCACGCGGAAGAAATCACGAATGTTGTTGGCGCCATGTTCGGCGAAGCTCTCGGCGCAATCGCCGCCTTGCAACAGGAACGCTTCGCCATTGGCGACGCGCGCCAGCGACTTTTTCAGGTTACGGGCTTCACCTGCAAAAACCAGCGGCGGAAACGTCGCAAGCTGCGCCTCGACATCGGCCAATGCTTTCGCATCGGGATATTCCGGCACTTGCAGAACTGGCTTCTTGCGCCAGCTGTCGGGCGTCCACCGCTCGGACATCATGAGGCTCCTAGAGACACAACTTAATTGATAGCGCGGGGTTATACACAGGCTGACCGCACGTTGCCAGTTGCAATTCGGCTATGCCATTCAACGGCTTGACGGCCAATAGCCATTAACCATGGAAAGCGTCGAGGGGCCGTCGGCAAATTCCCGAATGACGCGCCCTATTCAGCCGCTTGACGGACGTGGCGCTCAGTCGGCGTGCGCATCGTCACAAGTTCTTCCGCCGAAGTCGGATGCACGGCGATGGTGGCGTCGAAATCCGCCTTCGTCGCCTTCATTTTGATGGCGATGGCGACCACCTGAATGGTCTCTGCGGCATCGGAAGAAACGATGTGGCAACCGAGGATGCGGTCCGTCGATGCGTCCACGATCAGTTTCATCAGCACGCGGCTGGTGTTGCCCGACAGCGTTGCCTTGATCGGTTTGAAGTTGGCTTTGTAAATATCGACATGCGTAAATTGCGCGCGCGCTTCGGCTTCGGTCAGTCCCACGGTGCCGACCTGCGGTTGCGAGAACACCGCTGTCGGAATGCCGCTGTGGTCCACGCGCGTCGGCCGCTTGCCGAAGACCGAATCTGCAAACGCGTGACCTTCTCGAATGGCAACCGGCGTCAGATTGATCCGATGCGTGACGTCGCCGACGGCGTAGACGTTCGGAACATTTGTTTGCGAGAATTCATTGACGGCGATGCCGCCATTCATCGGATTGAGCGCAACGCCTGCCTTCTCGAGGCCAAGACCCTTGATGTTCGGATGACGCCCGATCGCGAACATCACCTGATCGGCCGCAATACTCGATCCGTTCGACATCTGCGCAGTGAAAACCTCACCGTGTTTTTCCACCTTGGCGACATGACACCCGGTGAGAATATTGATGCCTGCGGCTTCCATTTCACCACGCACGTGAGCGCGGACATCCTCATCGAAGCCGCGCAGAATATTCTCACCGCGATAGACCACCGTCACGTCGGAACCGAGGCCCGCAAAGATGTTGGCAAATTCGAGCGCGATGTAGCCGCCGCCCTGAATGACGATTCGCTTCGGCAATTTTTCCAGATGAAAGACTTCGTTCGATGAAATGACGTACTCGAGGCCCGGGATCGTATCGCCATGGTTTGGTGCGCCGCCGGTGGCGATCAGGACGTATTTGGCTTTAACGGTTTCGCCGGTCGACAGACGCAATGTGTTGGCGCCATCCATCACGGCGCGCGCCTTGATAACTTTCGCGCCAGACTTCTCGACATTAGTGGTGTAGGCCGCCTCGAGCCGCGCGATTTCCTTGTCCTTGTTGGCGATCAGTGTCGGCCAGTCGAACGTCGCCGACGGGATCGTCCAGCCGAAACCTGCCGCGTCTTCGATCTCCTGATGAATATGCGAGGCATACACCATCAGCTTTTTCGGCACGCATCCGCGGATCACGCAGGTGCCGCCCATCCGATATTCTTCGACGACGACGACTTTCGCGCCGTAGTTGGCGGCGATCCGGGCGGCGCGCACGCCGCCCGAACCTCCCCCGATAACGCAAAGATCGACGTCCAGATCAGCCATCAATCGTCAGCCAGTCGTTAGCCGGAAATAGGCTTGCCGCGTGCTTTCATTTCAGCGCGAAGCTTCGTGCTGATTTCTTCAGTGACTTGTTGCGCCCACTGGCTCATGAAAATTTGACTAGATTTGAAAGCCGCAGGCTCCTGCTCGATCACTTTCTTGCCAAGCGGAGATTTGTAAAACGTCGCAAGATCTTTCAATTCCTGCTCGGTGAATGCGTTGGCGTAAATTTTCGCCATCTGCTCGCCGATTTCATTCTCTCGGCCGGCCATGTCTTTGACAACCTTGGCCGCAGCGTCATCCAAATCCTTCTGCAAATTCAGATTGCTCTGTAGGAACTGATCCTTAACGCGCTGGGTAAGACCTGGAATAGCGCCCTTATAGATCGCCGCGGCACTTTTCGATTCCAAAATTTCCTTGGCGGATGCCAATGCGCCTGCCGACACCGGCTTTAACGGTGCAGCCGCCTGCTGCTGGGCTTGAACTGCCGTCACGGACAGCGCGATGCCTGTCGCCGCAACCGCCGCAAACAAAAGGTTCGAAAGTTTCTTCATTCCAATTCTCCTCAATTGCGGCGCGCTGGCCGTTCAACAATACGAATTCCGTTGGGGCCCGCGAGCACAACCATGCTCGCAAGGCCGATGAATAACCCGTGCTCCACAACCCCGGGGATCGAACTCAGCAACGCCGCTAATCGTGAAGAATCGGCTATCCGCCCGAGCCGGGCGTCGAGTATCCAGTGGCCACCATCGGTGACGAAACCAAGGCCGTCCTTGCCTTTTCGGACGTCCATTTGCCCCGAAACGCCGCTTTCAGCAAATGCCTTTTCGATCGCCCGTCGGGTCGCCCCAAGCCCAAATGGGATGACTTCGATGGGCAGCGGGAAACGCCCCAGAACATCGACCCATTTCGTGTCATCGGCGATCACGATCATCCGGTCGGAGGCCGCAGCCACGATTTTCTCCCGCAGCAACGCACCACCGCCACCCTTGATCATTTCGAGCGCGGAATCGATTTCATCCGCGCCATCGACAGTCAGGTCAAGACGATCGACATCGTCCAGGGTCGTGAGCGGCACGCCGCACCGCTGCGCATCGGCGCGGGTCGCCTCCGATGTCGGAACGCCGACGACTTTGAGACCTTTGCGCACACGTTCGCCCAGAAGTTCGACAAAGTGCTTCGCCGTGGAGCCCGTGCCGAGACCAAGCTTCATGCCGTCCTGCACCTGTTCAACGGCGCGCGCAGCAGCCTGCCTTTTCAAATCGTCCATCGACATCGCGGTTTCCGGCGAACACCGGCCAGTGCCGGTAAAGCGGGGCATATAGCGCGTATTCGGGGGGTGGCGATACCGGCAGGCGCATTGAAAGCAGGCAAATTTTCGAAGTTGCAGGCGCGCGGCCGCGGCCTTGCGCGAACGCCGATAGCCAGCTAGCGACGTCGCATGGCCTCTCACCCCCTGATCGTTTTCGATCTCGACGGCACGCTCGTCGATACCGCCCCGGATTTGGTCGGCGCGTTAAACTATGTGCTGCAGCGGGAAGGTCTGCCATTGGTACCGATGGCGTCCGCCCGCTCCATGATCGGCGCAGGCGCGCGCAAACTGATCGAGCGGGGCCTCGAGCTTGACGGGCGGACCATGACGACCGGCGACATTGACCGCCTGACCAAAGATTTCATCGCCTATTACACCGATCACATTGCCGATATCTCACGCCCGTTCGAAGGTCTTCACGATTCTCTGGATCAGTTGGCGTTGAAAGGTTTTCGTTTCGCGGTTTGCACCAACAAGCTCGAAGGATTGTCGCGTCTGCTACTGGAAAAGCTCGAGATGACATCGCGCTTCGACGCCATATGCGGCGCCGACACATTCGGCGTGGCCAAACCCGATCCAGCAATCCTGCGCCAGACCATCGCCCGCGCCGGTGGCGATGTGTCTTCATCCATCATGGTCGGCGATTCCGGACCCGATATCGGCGTGGCGCGACGCGCCGGCGTGCCAGTGATCGGTGTGATCTTTGGCTACACCGACATTCCCGTGGCCGACCTCAAACCGGATCGAATCCTGTCTCACATGCGGGAGCTACCGAGCGCTGTTGCCAGCATTGCAGGCAATTTCAAAAACAAATAAGATGTTGTATTTACTCGATTATTTAAGACTCACATCCTGCAATCCACGTTAACCGTTTCTTTACTATGATGTTTCCGGCGGTTGCACGGCACTGGTCACACTTCTATGGTTTGCGCGGGACTAGGCGGTAAGCCGCGTTAATTGACGGTGTCGTATGCGTAAAATCATTGTCGTCGCAGCAGGCCTTGCGCTTGCAGGATGCTCGTCGGTATCGATGCCTTCGTTCCGCGGCTTTAAATCCGACCCGCCGACTGTTGCGGTTCAGTTTCAATCGCTGCCGGTTGGTGCTGAAGCAAAAACGGCGTCGGGACAAACCTGCAAGACACCATGCTCGATGGCAGTTCCTGCGGCAGATGGATTCAGCGTCACCTTCTCGGCTCCGAAATACCAGTCCGAAACCGTTCCGGTCTTGGTGGTCCGCCCGCAGGCGGACAGCAGTGCGTCGCCCGACTACGTTCAGAGCCAATCCGCCGCCGTGGTCGTCGATCCCAATCCGGTCTACGCCGAACTGAAACCGACCGGCCCACAGCCTAAAGGCGCGAAGGGTACAAAAACGCCACCGAAGGCTGCCAAGAAGCCGAAGAAGCCGGCACCTGCAGCCGACGATCAATCGGCCTTCCCGCCGCCCCCATCCCGCTAGCCGCATTGCAGCAAGGCGCGACGGTTGCGTTGTGTCGCGGGCCTATCGTGCCTAGATTAAAAGTGACTTTGCAGGCTGGCGACGGCATCTAAAGCACAGGACGCTCAGGCACGTTGAATGAACGAAATTCTGCGAACTCCTCTGGCTCAAACCGCTTCCGGGATGGTCGATCCGTTCGGCCGGAAGATCACCTATCTGCGCGTGTCGGTGACCGACCGCTGCGATCTGCGCTGCTTCTACTGCATGTCCGAGGACATGACGTTTCTGCCGAAATCCGACCTGCTCTCGCTGGAAGAACTTGATCGTCTCTGTTCGGCGTTCATTGCCAAGGGCGTGCGCAAACTACGCCTCACCGGCGGCGAGCCTCTGGTCCGTCGAAATGTGATGTCGCTCGTGCGCTCATTGTCCCGCCATTTGAAAACCGGCGCGCTCGATGAATTGACCCTGACCACCAACGGATCGCAGCTTGAAAAATTCGCACGCGAATTGGCCGACTGCGGCGTCAGGCGCATCAACGTCTCGCTCGATACATTAGGTGCGGCGAAGTTTCGCGACATCACGCGCTGGGGCGATCTCGGTAAGGTTCTCGCCGGAATCGAAGCCGCGCGCGCGGCAGGTCTCAAGGTCAAGATCAATGCAGTCGCCTTGAAGGGCATCAACGAGGACGAGATTCCGTCCTTGATGGCATGGGCGCACGGCAACGCCATGGACCTCACACTGATCGAGGTCATGCCGATGGGCGACGTCGGCGCCGGCCGCATCGATCAATATGTTCCGTTGTCGATGATGCGTGCGCGCCTCGCCGCGCAATTCACGCTGACAGATATCGACGAGACAAGCGGCGGCCCAGCGCGTTATGTTCGTGTCGCCGAGACCGGAGGCAAGCTCGGTTTCATCACGCCGATGACGCACAATTTTTGTGAGGCCTGCAACCGGGTCCGCATCACCTGCACTGGCACGATCCATACCTGCCTCGGCCACGAGGATGCCTCAGATTTACGCAACCCCCTGCGCGCCTCGCCCGACAACGATTTGCTGAACGCAACAATTGACCGCGCCATAGGGCTCAAGCCCAAGGGTCACGACTTTATCATCGATCGCCGGCACAATCGGCCGAGCGTAAGCCGTCACATGAGTGTGACCGGCGGTTAGGCATGGCCCGGCCAACCCCGTTTTAATGGCTTTTGTCCCCCGCACGCCATCCTCTCAGATTCCTGCACCCCGCCCTTAAACTTCCAATTGACGGCGGCCTAACGCGCTGATTTGGTTGCCCGACTTCTCGCGCTCTGCGGCTGGGACAAGCCGACATGCGCCACCCATGCGGTGGACGCATAGTTCAAGAAAGTGCGAGTTATGGGGAGGATGTTTTTTGCAGGCACTTCTAAAAGTGAGCCGCGCGATTGACGCGTTCAACGCGTTTGTCGGTCGCTGGATCTCTTGGCTGATTGTTCTCGCCGTCATCATCTCGGCCGTCAACGCCATCATCCGTAAAACGTTCGACATGTCATCCAACGCTTACCTCGAGTTGCAGTGGGTGTTGTTCGCAGCGGTGTTTCTGTGCTGCGCGCCCTGGACATTGCTCCAAGGCGAACACATCAAGATCGACATCATCAACCACATGCTGCCGCTGCGCACGCGAAGCCGGATCGACATGTTCGGTCATCTTTTTTTTCTGGTGCCGATGTGCATCGTGATCCTGTGGACGTCTATCCCGTTTTTCCTGGTGTCGTTTCACCAGCGCGAGCAATCCTTCAGCGCCGGCGGCCTGCCGCAATGGCCTGCCAAATCGCTGATCATGATCGGATTCACGTTGCTTCTCGTTCAGGCGATTTCCGAAATCATCAAGCGCGCCGCCATCATGCGCGGACTTCTCCCCGATCCAAATGCGCACGCTCTCAGCGCGCATGAGATTGCGGAGCTTGAGGCTTTGAAACTGGCGCAGGCTATTGTGATCGACCCGGCGCGATCCGTGGCTCCGATCCACAAGACGGGACAGTAATCCATGGCCGCGTTGTTTATTCACTACATGGCGCCAATCATGTTCGCGTCGCTGGTGTTGTTTTTGCTGCTCGGTTATCCGGTGGCGTTCTCGCTTGGTGCCAACGGATTGCTGTTCGCTTTCATCGGCATCGAACTCGGACTGTTTCGCCCCGACTTCCTTCAGGCACTACCTGAACGCGTCTACGGCGTAATGAACAACGAGACGCTGCTGGCGATCCCATTCTTCACGTTCATGGGTCTGGTGCTGGAGAGATCCGGCATGGCAGAGGACCTGCTCGAAACGATCGGACAGTTGTTCGGAAGCATCCGCGGCGGCATCGCCTATGCGGTCGTATTCGTCGGCGCGCTGCTGGCGGCAACAACCGGAGTCGTCGCTGCATCGGTGATTTCGATGGGCCTGATTTCGCTGCCGATCATGCTACGCTACGGCTACGACCGACGCGTGGCCACCGGCGTCATCGCCGCATCCGGAACTCTGGCGCAGATCATTCCACCATCGCTGGTTCTGATCGTGATGGCCGACCAGCTCGGCAAATCGGTCGGCGACATGTACGAGGGCGCGTTTATCCCCGGCATCGTTCTTGCGATTCTCTATGCGACCTACGTGTTCCTCGTCGCGACATTCTTTCCGGCCGCTGTTCCGGGATTGCCGATGGAAGCACAGACGCTGCGCGAGCCTGAAACGGCGAAGCACCCGGTCATCATGCCACTCGCCGCGTTGTCCGCCGCGGCAACCGCATATTTCTTTGTCGTCAAGCTTGGCCTGTTCGACTGGACCTCGCCGGTTTTCGACAAAATTTCCAACAGCCCGCTCGTCTTGCATGGCTTCTGGTTCGTCATCCTGACCGGACTGTTCTTCAAGCCGTTCATCGGCATCATCCGCACCATGACAATGTCGCTATACCTTGTCCTTGTCGGCGCGACCGTTCTCGCGCTTTACGCGATGTCCTTCACCGAGGTGAAAGCCGGCGCGGACTACGTGGTGCTCACCATGTCACTCGTGGTTGCGACCTCGTTCGTACTGGCGGTTGTTAATAAAGTGCTCAGGCTCAAGCTGCTGTCGAAACTCGCCGAGCAGGTCGTGTTCGTCATGGTGCCGCCGCTCGGCCTGATCTTCCTCGTGCTCGGCACGATCTTCATCGGCGTCGCGACGCCGACAGAAGGCGGCGCGATGGGCGCCGCGGGCGCAATGATCCTGGCCATGATGAAAGGTCGCCTCACCTGGGATTTGACCCGGCAAGCAACCGAATCCACAGCGAAGCTTGCGGCATTCGTCATTTTCATTCTCGTCGGCGCACGCGTGTTCTCGCTGACATTCTACGGCGTCGACGGACATCGCTGGGTTGAAGAATTGCTGGTCTCATTGCCCGGCGGCCAGACCGGCTTCCTGATTTTCGTCAACGCTTTCGTGTTCGTGCTGGCCTTCTTCCTCGACTTCTTCGAGCTTGCTTTCATCGTAATTCCGTTGCTCGGCCCCGCCGCCGAACGCCTCGGCATCGACCTGATCTGGTTTGGCGTCATCATGGGCGTGAATATGCAGACCTCGTTCATGCATCCGCCGTTCGGATTTGCATTGTTCTATCTGCGCTCCGTGGCACCGAAGGAAGCCTACAAAGATCGCGTCAGCGGCAAGACAATGGAGCCCGTGACGACCGGGCAAATATATTGGGGCGCGGTTCCGTTCGTGATTATCCAGGTCATCATGGTCGGCCTTGTCATCACCTTCCCTATCATGGTTATGCACTACAAGGGCGTGGCCTCAACCGTCGATCCGACCAAGATCGATATTCAGATCGAGCAGCAGGAAATTCCGCAACTCGATTTCGGGCAACCCCCACCTGACAACAAATAATCTCGCCGCGTCTACCCGGCAGACAAAGGAAAACCCCGGCCTTCTTGCGAAGGCCGGGGTTTCTTATTGTCGGATGATAAAGCAGATCAGGACTTTGTGCGCGTCCGGATCTGGAAGCTGTCGTTGGCGTATTCGGCAACCTGCCACCAGCTGTACTGCTCGGCGCGGAATGCCGCCATGTGGTCGTAGATTTTCTTGAACGCCGGATTGATCGCCGATGTCTCGGAGTAGACCTCGTTCGCCGCTTTCAGCGAGGCATCCATGACCGCCGGTGGGAACGGACGCAATTGCGTTCCGCTCGCGATCAGCCGCTTCAACGCCGCAGGGTTGTAGTTGTCGTAACGCGCCATCATGGTTTCGTTGGCGAGTGCGGACGCTGTCTTGATGAGCGATTGATAGCTCTTCGGCAGTGAGTTCCACTTGTCGAGATTGACGACGTGATGGAGCGCCGGTCCGCCTTCCCACCAACCGGGATAGTAGTAGAACTTTGCGACCTTGTTGAAGCCGAGCTTCTCATCGTCGTACGGGCCGACCCACTCGGCCGCATCGATGGTGCCTTTTTCCAATGAAGGGTAGATGTCGCCGCCGGCAATTTGCTGCGGCACAACGCCGAGCTTGGTCAGCACCTTTCCGGCGAAGCCGCCGATACGGAATTTCAGTCCGTTGAGGTCCGCTGGCGCCTTGATCTCCTTACGGAACCAGCCGCCCATCTGACAGCCGGTGTTGCCACCGAGGATTGCGGTGACGTTGAAGCCTTTCAGGAATTCGTTGTAGAGGTCACCACCGCCGGCAACCTGAAGCCACGAGTTCATCATGCGGCTGTTCAGTCCGAACGGCACGGCACAACCGAGCGCGAAGGTCGGGTCCTTGCCGACATAGTAATACATCGCGGTGTGGCACATTTCGACGGTGCCGTTGGATGCCGCATCGAGCGCCTGAAGACCGGGCACGATTTCGCCAGCCGCAAACACCTGAATCTGGAATTTGTTGTCGGTGGCTTCGGCAATCGCCTTCGAGAACACTTCGGCGGCACCGTAAATGGTATCGAGTGATTTCGGGAAGCTGGATGTCAGGCGCCACTTAATTTCCGGCATCGACTGCGCGATTGCGGGCGCGGCGATGGCCGTACCCACCGCCCCAAGACCGGCGGCTTTAATAAACTCACGACGTTTCATGAAGTTCTCCCTAGAATCTAACAATGTGATGGCATCCCTTCTTGGCGGGGATTGTCCTGTCAGGAGCATGGAACAATAACGTACGGATTTCCAAGCGAAATCCGACACCGCAATGCAAAAACCCCGCCCTACTTTCGCAGGGCGGGGTTTGAAAGGTGTCAAAAGGTGGCGCTAATTTAACCGCGCGTGCGCGAGCGGATCATGAAGCTGTCGAACGTGTACTCGGCAACCTGCCACCACAGATATTGATCTGAACGGTAGGCCTGCATGGCGTCGATCGACTTCTTAAAGTCGGGGTTCTTCGCCGAGATTTCAGCCCACAGTTCGTTGGTCGCCTTAAGGCAGGCGTCCAGCACTTCGTTCGAGAACGGACGAAGCTGAGTACCGCTCGCCACAAGACGCTTCAAAGCCGCAGGGTTTTGCATATCGTAGCGCGCCTGCATCCAGGTGTTGGACGCTTCCATCGCGTTCAGCAGAATCGACTGATAGTTCTTGGGCAGGCCGTTGAACTTCTCGAGATTGGTGAAAGCATGAACCGTCGGTCCACCTTCCCAGAAGCCCGGATAGTAATAATACTTCGCGATCTTGTTGAAGCCGAGCTTCTCGTCGTCGTAAGGACCGACCCACTCCGCAGCATCGATCGTGCCTTTTTCCAGCGACGGATAGATGTCGCCGCCTGCGAGCTGCTGCGGCACGACGCCGACTTTCGCCAGCACCTGACCGGCAATGCCGCCGATGCGCATCTTCAGACCGGCTAGATCAGCGACAGTCTTGATTTCCTTGCGGAACCAGCCGCCCATCTGCGTGCCGGTGTTGCCACATGGCATGCCCATCACGCCGAACTTCTTGAAAAACTCGTTGGCGAGTTCATTGCCACCGCCCTGATAGAGCCACGAATTCTGCTGGCGAGCATTCAGGCCGAACGGAACCGAGGCGAAAACCGCGAAGGTTGGATCCTTGCCGACATAATAGTACGAAACCGTGTGGCACATTTCGACCGTGCCGTTCGAGGTCGCATCGAGCGCCTGCAGGCCCGGAACGACTTCACCAGCCGCGAATACCTGAATCTGAAACTTGTTATCGGTCATTTCGGCAACTTGCTTCGCCATATACTCGGCGCCGCCGTAAATGGTATCGAGCGACTTCGGGAAGCTCGACGTCAAACGCCACTTCACTTCCGGCATGGACTGGGCAATGGCCGGCGAGGCAATAGCGGTCGCAGCTGCACCAGCCGCCGACACTTTTAGAAAATCACGACGCTTCATAAGTTTCTCCTTTGGGGGACGTTTCTTTTTGAAACCCCTCGGGGCGGGTCTCTAACACGGATGCTGCAAACGCAAAACGAAGCAAGCCGCGTCATTGCTTCGATTCAACGAAAGTCGAACGCGCAATTTGAGATAAATGATGCGGTGCACAAAATCGATTTTTAAGCCGCTTCAGGCATGCGCAAGTGTGCTCTGAAGCTGAGTTTTGATCTTCTCACCGATCGAGCGGTAAATCGCCGCATGCGGTCCCTTCGGTTCGCTTTCCAGAACTGGCGTGCCTGCGTCGGAGGCTGTCCGAATCGACATGTGCAATGGAATCTCACCGAGGAACGGCACCTTCAGTCGTTCGGCCTCATGGCGCGCGCCACCATGGCCGAAGATGTCGGAGCGCGTGCCGCATTCAGGGCACTCGAAGTAACTCATGTTCTCAATAATGCCGAGCGTCGACACATCCACCTTGGCAAACATCGAGATGCCGCGCCGCGCATCGATCAGCGCAAGGTCCTGAGGTGTTGAGACGATAATAGCTCCGCGCAGCGGTACCTGTTGCGCCAGCGTCAACTGCGCGTCGCCGGTGCCGGGTGGCATATCGACGATGAGCAGATCGAGTTCGCCCCACACCACGTCCCACAACATTTGCCGAATGGCTGACATCACCATCGGACCGCGCCACACCATCGCGGTTTCCTCTGCGACGAGAAATCCGATCGACATCATCGGTATTCCAAATCGCTCGATCGGAATCATCTTCTTGGCGTCGTTGAGCTTGGGCTTCTCGTTGAAGCCGACAAGACGCGGCACTGACGGGCCATAAATATCGGCATCGAGCAAACCGACGCGCATTCCCAAATCGCGCAATGCCAAAGCCAGATTGAGCGCCGTCGTGGATTTGCCGACGCCACCTTTTCCGGATGCGACCGCAATGATATTGGCAATGCCGGGAATCGCGGTTTGCTTGCCCATCGGCGAATCCGTGGGTGTCCCTTGCGGACGGTGTGTCGCGGCTGGCTTCACACCGTCGGAATGGGAGTGTGAATGAGAATGTTGCGCTGGCGGCGGTGCCGAACCGGGTCGGCGTTCTGCGGTGAGCGCGACCATCACTGTAGTGACGCCTGCCAACGCGCGAACAGCAGCTTCAGCCTTGGCGCGAACATCTTCCCACGCGCGGGCTTCAGCTGCGTCGACATTGATGGAGAAGAAAACCTTGCCGTCGGCGGCAGTGATTTCGGACAAAACACCAGCCTGTGGGAGCGCCACACCGCGCGGCGTCGCAATAGCGCCGAGCGCCGCAACAACTTGATTTTTATCGACTGCCAAAAGAATTCTCCGGACGGGAACGCAATATCGGGCCTTCATACGCGCGTGATCGCTGCGGTCAACGCTCTTGCATCGTATGGCCTCATTCGCATAGCTGTTGCCGTCGAATAATTCCGCAAGTCCGCCCGCCCTTAAAGTCCGGTCAATCATCAAAGAGTGTACGTCATGGCAAAAGTCGCTTTTCTCGGTCTCGGCGTCATGGGTTTCCCCATGGCGGGACATCTCGTCACCAAGGGCAAACACGAGGTGACGGTCTACAACCGCACGGCGGCAAAATCGAAATCATGGGCCGATAAATTCGGCGGCAAGAGCGCGCCGACACCGAAGGCAGCCGCCGAAGGTCAGGACTTCGTCATGGCCTGCGTCGGCAATGACGACGATCTTCGTGCCGTCACGATCGGACCCGACGGCGCATTTGCCGGCATGAAATCCGGCGCGATCTTCGTCGATCACACCACCGCATCTGCAGAAGTCGCGCGGCAACTTTACGCGGAATCCAAGACGAAGAATTTCGCCTTCATCGACGCGCCTGTGTCTGGCGGCCAAGCCGGTGCTGAAAATGGTGCGCTTACTGTGATGTGCGGCGGCGATGAGGCTGCTTACACAAAGGCCGAGCCGGTCATCATGGCGTATGCGAAAATGTGCAAGCTTCTTGGCGCGGCGGGTTCAGGCCAGTTGACCAAAATGGTCAACCAGATTTGCATCGCAGGTCTGGTCGAAGGACTCTCGGAGGGAATTCACTTCGCCAAGAAGGCCGGCCTCGACGTCAACGGCGTGATCGACACCATCTCCAAAGGTGCTGCGCAGTCGTGGCAAATGGAAAACCGCTACAAGACCATGAACGACGGCAAATTCGATTTCGGGTTCGCTGTCGAATGGATGCGCAAGGATTTGTCGATTTGTCTCGCTGAGGCTCGTCGCAACGGAGCGAGCCTGCCCGTCACGGCGCTTGTCGATAACTTCTACTCTGAAGTGGAGAAGATGGGCGGCAAGCGTTGGGATACGTCGAGCCTTCTCGCAAGACTCCAGCGTTAATCTTCGTATCCACGACCATCGCGAACACATTACGCGGGCGGCTCACATATCGAGTCGCCCGTTTTCGTCGTACGGCACAATTTCACGGTGATTTCTGAAGTATTTCGGAGACGGGCGCAGGCGGTCCCAATCGTACCGCGAACGCGTATGCAAACTAAAATTCACACTTCGTTAACGCGATTAACCTGACGTTTAAGCTACCTCTTAACGATTATGCGCGAGAAATAGCAGGCAGCGTCCCGTCGTGTCACCGGCGCGGCGCGCGTGTAGCTGTGCAGGATGCGTTGCTTGAATGAGTGAGTCCGTCGACAAAACCGATCCATCCGCAAATTCGGCGGAGAGCACAGCTCTTGCGACCCCACGTGGCCGCCGCGCAGCGGCGCAGCGCGTGCGCGAAGCCCGCGACCGTCTCACCTCGACCAGCGGTACGCGCCCCGCATTCGATCACGAACTGCTTCGGCAATACGCCCAGACGCGGCTGTCGGCGTCGCTCGTCGTCATCCTGCTGGTGGTCGCGACCGGAACGTTATCCAGCCTCTGGATTCCGGCCGTTGGCGCCGCGGTCTGGACGCTCGGCACTCTGTCGATCCACGCCATCGTCATCCACTCGTGCAGCAAATTTCTTTCTGTCCCCTCCACGCCCGCGCTGACGCGCAAATGGCGCATGCGTTTTGTCGTGCTCGATCTGTTTTACGGACTGGCGTGGACACTGATCCTGATTCATCCATCAGGCATCGACGTCGTCTCCAACACGCTGATGCTGTTCGTCATGTTGCTGGTGGTCGCAGTTTCCAGCATGCTCGCAGCCGGACTGCCAATTGCCGCGTTCGCAGCCACCGTGCCGGTGACGGTTGCGATCGCGATGAATTTCGTTCTACGCGGCACGCTCGACGATTATATTCTTGCAGCACTCGCCGTCACCGCCGAAGGTTACTTCGCCCTGCTCGCGCAACGTCTGCATTCGACGACGCTTGCGACGCTCGAAGCGCGCGCCGAGAAAGATGCGCTGATCGGCGAACTCGAACAGGCGAAAGCAATTTCGGACGAAGCGCGCCACCGCGCTGAATCCGCCAACGTCTCCAAGTCGCGCTTCCTCGCCCAGATGAGCCACGAGTTGCGCACGCCGCTCAACGCCATTCTCGGATTTTCCGAAGTCATGAAGAGTGAGATTTTCGGCGAGCATGCGGTGCCTGTCTACAAGGAGTATTCTTCGGACATTCACAATTCAGGCGTTCATCTGCTCAACCTCATCAACGAAATTCTCGATTTGTCGCGTATCGAGGCAGGACGTTTTGAGCTGAACGAAGAACCCGTATCGCTAGTGCATGTGGTCGCTGATTGCCATCATCTGCTCAAACTGCGCGCGTCGAGCCGCGGTATCACCATTCACGAAATGTTCGAACAGGACATGCCGAAGCTGTGGGGCGATGAGCGCGCAGCGCGGCAGATCGTCCTCAATCTGCTCTCGAACTCGATCAAGTTCACGCCGCAGGGCGGCGAGATCTGGCTCAAGGTCGGCTGGACCGCATCCGGCGGTCAATATCTCAGCGTCAAGGATACAGGTTCGGGAATCGCGGAAGACGAAATACCGATCGTGCTGGCGTCGTTCGGACAGGGATCGAACTCGATCAAATCCGCAGAGCAAGGCGCAGGTCTTGGCCTGCCGATTGCAAAAAGCCTGATCAACATGCATGGCGGCACTTTCACGCTGAAGTCGACGTTGCGCGTCGGCACCGAAGTCATCGTCACCTATCCGCCGGAGCGCGTCATGACGGCGCTGGCACCGATGCGCGAATCAGCGCCGCCGTTGCAGCCAGACCGTCCGCCGGAGGGCTTGGCCAGCGACAAGCACCGCGCCCGCCACAAACCGATCATGAGCGCGGGAACCGGACTTTAATTCAGGGTTCGCGCTTGCATGCGCGAACAAAAATATCCATCAGTACCGACTATGGAAAAAGAAACGCCGTGCACCGCAGTCTGCTTCATCGATCCGACCTCCAGCCTCTGTCTTGGCTGCGGACGCACGCTGCCGGAAATCGCGCGCTGGCACAAAATGGATTCGGCCGAGCGCGAATCCGTGATGGAGGGATTGCCGCAGCGGATGACAGATGCGGGGCTTTCGATTCCTTCCCCGCCGAAACGGCAGGCGCAAACCTGACCTTTCAAACAGGTGCGCAATGATCCGCGCCCTCGCCACCGTCGCGATCGTCATTGCAGCCGTCGGCTATCTGCTGTCAGTCCACGATCCGATCAAATTCCAGATCATGAGCGATGCCATCGCGCGCGCGGTGCCTTTCGATGCGAAGGACGTCGCTAAAATCAAAGCGCAGATCAAAGACCAGATTAAAGATCAGACAAAATCCTGGCGAACGGCGAACGCCTCGCGCGCCGTCGAAGTGACCCGCAGCAACGAAGGTGATTTCGCACTTCGCGCCAGGATCAACGATCACACCGCGCCGATGGTGATCGACACCGGAGCCACCTCTGTCGTTTTGACTTTCGAGACCGCGAAGGCCGCAGGCCTGCCGCTCGAACTGCTCGACTATAATGTCGATGTCGAAACCGCGGGCGGCCATGTCAAAGCGGCGCGATTGACGCTGGATCGTCTTGCCATCGGCAAACTGATCGAACGCTCCGTGCCAGCACTTGTGGTGCCGCGCGGTCAGATGAAAACCAATTTGCTGGGCATGAGCTTTCTCAATCGTCTGGAAAGCTGGGAAGTGCGCGCCGACAGATTAATGCTGCGCGGGTATCCGTAAAGCATGATCCGGAAAAGTGGGAACCGGTTTTCCGATTGGATCATGCTTCAAATAAAAAGACTCAGGCTGCAATATTCTCAGCCATCCGCTGATCGACCATACGCATCGCCTCGCGCAGCGACTGCGGACCGGCATCGGGCTTGGTGCAGACTTCGGCGAGATAGCGTCGGAACGCCCGCGCACCCGCAACACCGTGAAATGCGCCGACCAGATGCCGCGTGATCGAATGCAGCCGTGCGCCGTGCGCAAGCTCGCGTTCGATATAAGGAATCAGAGCTTCGATGGCATCATGCATCGTCGCATGCGGCGCGGCTTCGCCGAATAATTCCGAGTCGACTCCCAAGAGTCGCCATGGTTCCTGATACGCCGCGCGACCCAGCATCGCGCCATCGACATGATCCAGATGGGTCCTCGCCTGCGCGATATTGGCGATGCCACCGTTGATTGCAATCGGCACATTCGGCATTGCCATCTTCAGGCGATAGATACGATCATAGTCGAGCGGCGGAACATCGCGATTTTCCTTCGGCGACAATCCGTTCAGCCACGCCTTGCGCGCGTGAACCGTAAGCGCATCAGCACCCGCCGCGATCACCGCGCGCGCCAGTTCATCGAGCGATTGTTCTGGGTCTTGATCGTCAATGCCGATGCGGCATTTCACCGTCACCGGAATTTTCACCGCAGCTTTCATCGCAGCAACACATTCGGCGACCAATTTCGGCTCCGCCATCAAACACGCGCCGAAATTTCCGCCCTTCACGCGATCCGACGGGCAACCGACATTCATGTTGATTTCATCGTAACCAAAGCCTTCGCCGATCCGCGCCGCCTCCGCCATGTCGCGCGGGTTCGATCCGCCAAGCTGCAACGCCACCGGATGTTCGTGGGCGTCAAATCCAAGCAGCCGCTCGCGGTCGCCGCGGATGATTGCGGGCGTCGTCAACATCTCGGTATAAAGACGCGCGCGGCGCGACAACAGGCGATGGAACACACGGCAATGCCGATCGGTCCAGTCCATCATCGGGGCGACGGAAAATCGCCAAGGTATAAAGACTTGATTCACGCCTGAATCTCGTGGCTCACGCAGTTATTATAGCCGAGGGTTTGCGCGGTCTCGATATTTGCGTCAAGAGTAACGCTCACCGGCCGCCTTACATAGTTATCGCGCGACCGCAGAAAAGCATCGAGAAACCTCATGAAAGCCCACCCATGAAAGCCTACGTCTATGCCGCCAATGGCGCTGCCATTGCCGAGATCGCCAAGCCCTCGCCAAAGGGTCCGCAAGTTCTGATCAAAGTCCATGCCTGCGGCATGAACCGCGCGGATTTGGGGATGATCGCGGGCCACGTGCATGGCGCAGCCGGCGGCGTCGGAACTGTGTTGGGCATGGAGTTCGCCGGCGAGGTCGTCGAGCTTGGGCCGGACGCGAAGGATGTAAAAGTCGGCGACCGCGTGATGGGATCGGGTCCGGGCGGTTACGCGGAATATGTTGTCACTGATTACGGCCGCTTGCTGCCGGTTCCGGCGTCTATGACTTACGAGCAAGCCGCAAGCCTCACGCTCGCTTTGACCACGATGCATAATGCTGTCGTCACCATCGGCGGATTGCAGCCGGGGCAAAGCCTGCTCGTGCAGGGTGCGAGCTCCGGCGTCGGGCTGATGGGATTGCAAATCGCGAAGTTCAAGGGTGCTAAACTCGTTGCCGGATCATCGACCGATGCGGCACGGCGCGCGCGGCTGTCTGAGTGCAGCGCGGACCTCGCCATCGATTCCAGCGATCCGAAATGGGTCGAGCAAATTCTCAAAGCCACCGACGGTAAAGGTGTCGACGTCATCATCGATCAGGTATCGGGCAAAACCGCGAACCAGAATCTTGCGGCAACGAAGGTGCTGGGCCGTATCGTCAATGTCGGACGCCTCGGTGGCACGCACGGCGATTTCGATTTCGACCTGCACGCCGCGCGCCGCATCAGCTATATCGGCGTCACGTTCCGCACACGTTCGATCGAGGAAATTCGCGATATTTTTGCCAAGGTAAAACAAGACATCTGGCCTGCGGTCGAATCCGGTCGTCTGAAACTGCCGATCGACCGTGTGTTCGCGTTTGGCGATATCGCGCAGGCCGTCGATTATATGTCGGCCAACAAGCATTTCGGAAAGATTGTTCTGAAACTTTAATCTCTACCGCTTGCTGCGAATGACACGCATTTCAAAACGCCAAATGACGCATTGACCCTCGCGGCCAGAGGCGCGATAAGAAGGCGATGAGCGCCATCAAGCAACGTGTTGCCGCAATCTCCATCGCCGCCAGCGCCAGCATGGCTGCAGCGAAGTTCGTCGTGGGCATCGCGATTGGAAGTATCGCGCTGATCTCAGAGGCGTTGCATTCCTCGGTCGATCTGCTTGCGACCGTCATCACTTGGATCGTGGTGCGAATTTCCGACAAGCCTGCGGACGCCGAACATCATTACGGTCACGGCAAGCTGGAGAGCCTCTCCGCGCTTGGCGTCATTGCCCTCCTCTATATTCTGGCGGGAGGCATCGTGGTCGAAGCTTTTGCGCGATTGCGTGAAGGCGGCGTGCCGCCAAAACTGTCGGCAATTCCGTTCGTCGTCCTCGTCATCGACATCGCGGTGAATTTCTGGCGCGCACGCGCGCTTCATCGCACGGCGATGGATACCAAAAGCCAGGCGCTGGAAGCCGACGCGCTGCATTTTGCGTCTGATGTCATCGGCTCCGTCGCGGTCATCATCGGCCTCGGACTGTCTGCGCTCGGCTATGCGTGGGGCGACGCTGGTGCCGCGATTGCGGTCGCTGTTCTTATTTCGCTGCTCGGTCTGAAACTTGGACGCTCCACTGTCGAAACCTTGCTCGATCAGGCACCAGCAGGTGTTTCCGAAAAAGCCGAAAAAGCGATCAGGAGCATTCCCGGCATCGTCGATGTTGAGCGCCTGCGCTTGCGCATGGTCGGCGCGCGGCATTTCATCGACGCCACGGTTCAGGTCCCGCGCACTTACCCGATCGACAGAATTGACGCCATCAAGAACGCCGCGCAAGCCGCCTTAACGAAGGCGCTGCTGGACGCCGACCTGACATTCACCGCAGTCCCAGTCGCGCGCGACAATGAAAGTGTGCGCGAACGCATCATGGTGATCGCGCGCAATTCCGGTCTCGCCATCCATCACGTCACGGTGCACGATCTCGGCGGCAAGCTCACGGTCAGCATCGACCTCGAGGTCGATGGCAAGATGCCGCTCAACAAAGCGCACGATATCGCCCACCAACTCGAACATGCGATCCGCGATGAATTCGGCGCGGATGTCGAGGTCGACACCCATATCGAGCCGCTGGAGCCAGAATTGCCGCAAGGGACCGATGCCGATACGCAGCGCGTCGATGCGATCCAGCACGCGCTGTCACGGTTCGCGGCGGAGGCTGGCGCAATTCATGACGTCCACAATGTGCGCGTGCGCAACACCGACGCCGGCGAGATCGTTAACTTTCATTGCCGCGCGATGCCGTCGATGAGCGTCATCGACGTTCACGAAAAGGTCGATGAGATCGAGCGCGCATTGCGCCGCGCGTTTCCAACTGTGAAGCGCGTCATCAGCCACGCCGAGCCTGAGCGCTAGTGGTCCGATTTCAACATTCGCATCCCGTTTCAGCACGCATTCTTGCGAACGTTGGAATCGAAGGACCACTAGCCAATATAAGTATCTAGTGGAGCTTTGGATTTGACATTCGCTTTGCGAGCTTTCTGCGACGTGGGGCGCGAATGTCAAATCCGCTCCACTAGATTTAGTAGTGGCCGCTGAGTGCGACTCCCAGTCGCGTTCTTGTTTCGGACTCACGATTCTCCGTGGGACAAGATTTATTTCACATTAACGAATCGTTGACTCTCGACAGCATGAAAAATCTGGATTCAAATCGTCAGTGATTCGGGAGGGTGGGGAAAGCCTTTCGGACGGGGAAACGGCAAGACATCCGAGGGGCTCAAGGAATGGCGCGTTCGCACGCAGCGACCACGGCTGTCCAATCCGATTCGATAAAGGGATTGGCTCAGTCGATCGCAAAGCCGGCTTACCGCCGACTGCTGATAGCAGAACCGACACTGCGCCGCGCGGTTCCCATTCTCATCATCGCTTTTCTCATCACGATCTGCGTCGGTGCATTCGTTCAGGTGCTGGACCAGAGCCGTCAGAAGACCGCATGGATGAAACGCGACATGGTTGCGCTTGCGGACCTGATGGCGGAACGCCTCGACCGCATTGGACCGATCCGGCAGGACCGCGATGCAGGCGCAGCGCGGCTTCAGGCGCTGCTGCCAGCCCTCGTACCGCAAGGCAGCGCACTCGGACGGCATATCATCGTCACGGGGCCGGATCAGCGCGTCGTCGCGCGTGTCCCAATTGAAGTCCCGGCCGAGGATGCGGACCGCATTCTCGATGTTCTCGGCGCCACGCAACAAATGACCGCGCAAAGCGCGCAGAACGCTGTGGTTGAGGTTACGCTGCCGCGAAGCGCGCGCGCGCTTGCAGTTCAGCGCGTCGTGAAATCCATGCCGGGTCAAGTGATCGTCGTGCAGGAGCAGGTTGAGGCGCCGTGGCGGTCCGATGCGGCACTTCAGATCACGCTGTCGGCAACCACCGGCTTCGTGGTGCTGATTCTGGGATTCGCATTTCACTGGCAATCGACTCGCGCGCGCGAGGGCGACCTCATCAACGATGCGGTACGGGCGCGGATCGATACCGCACTTAATCGCGGCCGCTGCGGATTGTGGGATTGGGATTTGTCGCGAGGTAGAATCTTCTGGTCGCAGTCGATGTTCACGATGCTGGGACTTGAAGGCCGCAACGACTTGCTGACGTTCGGTGAAGTGAACGCCCTCGTCATGTCCGACGACATCGACCTGTTCCAGACCGCCGACCAACTCGTCTCCAGCAAGATCGACCACATCGATCAAACCTTCCGAATGCGTCATTCCGACGGGCACTGGATATGGCTGCGCGTGCGCTGCGAATTGAGTCAGGGAGCCGGCGACGACGGCGTACACCTCATTGGCATTGCCATCGACATCACCGAGCAAAAGAGTTTAGCCGAAAAAACCGTCGAAGCTGATTTACGCCTGCGCGACGCCATCGAGACCATTCCGGAAGCGTTCGTGCTGTGGGATGCCGAGAACCGCCTCGTGCTTTGCAACTCGCATTTCAAGCGTCTGCATAAACTGCCGGACACGGCGGTCAAGCAGGGAACGTCCTACGAGACCGTGATTGAAGTTGGCAGCATGCCGGAAATTCGCACGCGGTTGCCGAATTCGGTGGAACCGGGCGCGCGTACCTTCGAGGCGCAACTCGACGACGGAAGCTGGCTACATATCAGCGAGCGCCGTACCAAGGATGGCGGTTACGTCTCGGTCGGCACCGACATCACGCAGATCAAACTCCACGAACAGAAACTCGTCGACAACGACATGCGCCTCACCGCGAACGTGATCGATCTCAAACGCTCGCAAACCGAACTCGAACGACAAGCCCAATTGCTCGCCGAACTCGCGCAGAAATACGCCGACGAGAAAACCCGGGCCGAAGAAGCCAACCAGACAAAGTCGAAATTTCTCGCCAATATGAGCCACGAGCTACGCACCCCCCTCAACGCCATTATCGGATTCTCTGAAGTCATGGGCAGCGGCATGTTCGGCGCGCTTGGCTCGGAAAAATACAACGAGTATTGCCACGATATTCTGACCAGTGGAAATTACTTGCTCGACGTCATCAACGACATTCTCGATATGTCGAAGATCGAAGCCGGGCGCATGAAGCTCGATCTCGAGCCGCTCGATCTTGCGGAAACGCTGTCAGAGTCGTTGCGCGTCGTGTCCGGTCGCGCCGAGAACAAGAAGCTCGTGATGCAGGCCGACATCGCCGGCGTCATTCCGATTGTTGCTGATCGCCGCGCAATCAAACAGATCGCGGTCAATCTGTTGTCCAACGCCGTGAAGTTCACGCCGGACGGTGGCAAGATAGTTGTGCGAAGCAGAATTCGCGGCGAATCCGTTGTCCTCACAATCGCCGACACCGGCATCGGCATCGCGCCGCAATCGCTCGCCAAGCTCGGCCGCCCGTTCGAGCAGGTCGAGAGCCAGCTCACGAAAACCTATCACGGCTCCGGGCTGGGCCTGGCAATCGCAAAATCGCTCACCAATCTTCATGGCGGATCGATGAAGCTGCGTTCCACACTTGGTGCAGGCACCATCGTCTGCGTCACGTTGCCTTTACCGGGAAATGGTCTTGGAATTCCAACGCCGGACGCAAACCTCAATTCGCCTGATCGACCAGCCGCGAAAAAATCTCGCGCACATCCACCTGCGTCTCTCGCACCCGCGCTTCCAGAGCCGAAAAATCCGGCGCGTCCCCGGCCCGCGTCAGCACGCGCAAAAGATCTTCCCCGGCTGTTTCAGGCTTGAACTTCCCGCTAACACAAAGGCGGATGATCTGCGTGAGATCGTGATAAAGCCGCGCTGCGGCGCGTAGCGTATCGGAATCCGCCTGCGTCATCACGCCAAGCCGCGCGGCATTTTCGAGCACTCGCACGGTATTGACGTTGAGAATGTCCGGTGTTTTCGCGGCATGGACCATTTGCAAATATTGCGCGATGAATTCGATGTCGATCATGCCGCCTGCGGCCGTCTTTAAATCCCAGACATCGTCCTCGCCTTTTTCTTCGGCGATGGCGCGGCGCATCTCAGAAACATCGCTGGCGGTAATTGCGATTTCCCGCGTCCGTGTCAGCACATCGCGAATGACTTTCTCGATCTTGGCACGAAACGCCGGCGTCGCCGAAATGACCCGCGCACGCGTCAGCGCCATGTGCTCCCAGGTCCATGCCTCGTTCTCTTGGTATGAAGCGAAAGCGTCGAGACGCGAGGCCAACGGTCCTGCACGGCCCGATGGGCGCAGCCGCATGTCGACCTCGTAAAGAACGCCGAAATTCGTTCGCGTCGTAAATGCGCTGATGAGGCGTTGCGTGAGCCGCGCGAAATATTGCGAGCCGTGCAGCGGCCTCAAACCATCTGAATCAGGTTCATCGCGATCGTGATCGTAGATCAGCAGCAGATCGAGATCGGAGGACGCAGTCATCTCGCGGCTGCCGAGCTTGCCCATCGCGACAATGGCCGATTCCTGATCCTTGATTCGTCCATGCTGGGCAGCAAATTGATCCGTCACCAAACCATGGACTGTATGCGCAACCCCCTCCGCGACATCGGCGAACGCCGCGCCCGCATGCTGCGCCGAAACCGTGCCTGAGAGAATGCGTGTGCCGATCAGAAACAAACTCTCCTGCCCGAACAGCCGCAGCCGGTCGAGAAACTCCTCGTAGGAATTTGCGTCGGACAATGTCGCTGCAAGCCGCGCGGATAACTCCTTCTGGTCCGGCATTGCACCGAAAAACCGTGGATCGATCAAGCCATCCATGATTTGCGGTTGCCGCGCCAGCATGTCGGCCAGACGCGGCGCAGCACCGAGCACCAGCGCGACCAACGCGACCAGATCTTTATTCTGGCTAAGAAGCGAGATAAGTCGTCCGCCCCGCTGCAGCGCATGCAAAAAGCGATCGAAGGCCGCAACCGCATCATCAGGCTCCTCAGCGCGCGACAGGCCGCGGATCAGATCGGGAAGAAACTCGGCGAATGCCTGCCGCGTCGCCTCAACCTTGAACACGCGATATTCCGCATCGACCCAAAGCTTCGCCGTCTCGGCGACCATCTTCGGCTTCTTGAAACCGAGCGACAACAGTTGCGCGGCAAGACCCTTATCGTCCGGCCCCGCACCGTAATCGATGTCCGGCAATTTTGCCGTGCCGGTGGGATCGCCTTCAAACAGCTTTTCGTAGTGCGCCTGCACGCGACCGAGATGCAGTAGCAAATCTGCGGCAAACACTTCTCGGCTGGCATATCCGAAAAAGCGCGCGAATTTTTCGACTCCTTCAGCATCGCCCGGCAAGACCTGCGTCTGTTCGTCGGCCACCATTTGCAGGCGATGTTCGACGCGACGCAAAAATTCGTAGGCTTGCGTCATCTCATCGCGCGCCTCGATCGTGATCCAGTTGCTGTCGGCCAAAATCCTGAGCGCGTCGTGGGTGGGACGCACTCGCAACTCAGGATGACGTCCGCCCGCGATGAGTTGCTGCGTCTGTGCAAAGAATTCGATCTCACGAATGCCGCCGCGTCCGACCTTGACGTTGTGTCCTTCAACCGTAATCGCAGTCTGCCCGCGATAGGTCTGCATCTGACGTTTCATATCGTGAACGTCGGTGAGCGCCGCAAAATCGAGATGCTTGCGCCAAACCAACGGCGATATTTCACCCAGCAAAACCTCAGCGGCAACAAGATCGCCCGCACAGGGACGCGCCTTGATCATCGCAGCGCGCTCCCAAGTGCGCCCTTCACGCTCGTAATAATCGAGCGCCGACGCAGTCGAGATCGCAAGCGGCGTCGATGCCGGGTCGGGGCGCAGCCGAAGATCGACGCGAAAGACATATCCATCGCCGGTGCGGCTCTGAAGCATTCGCGACAGCCGTTGCGCGATTTTCGTGAAGAACGGCGACGGCTCCAAACCTTCAGCCAGCGTCGGCGCTTCGAGATCGTAGAAAACGATCAGATCGATGTCGCTGGAGTAGTTCAGCTCGCCTGCGCCCATCTTGCCCATCGCAAGCACGACAAGCCCACTGCCGTCTTCTGGCCGCGCAGAATTTTTGGGAAGCAGGCGTCCGCGCGCGGCTTCCTGTGACATCAGAAAGCGAATAGCGCATTGAACGGAAATGTTGGCAATGTCGGTGAGTGCATGAGTGACGCGCATCACCGGCCACACGCCGCCGATATCGCACAACGCAATCAGGAGTGCGGCCTCGGCCTTCATCTGGCGCAGCGCGACCATCGCGTCGTCTTCGCTGGAAGCACGACTGACATCGGTAGCAGTTTTTTCGATCAACGAAGCAAGACGTTGATCGGGATCGCAGGTCAGCAAAGCCGCAGCGCGAGCGGGATTTGACCGCACGAGATCGAATAGAAAGGGCGACGCCTCAGCGATACCGTGAAGAATCGTTTTTGCTTTTGGAAATTTGTCGCAGATCGCACGAAGCGCGTCAGCCTGCTCCGGCGCGATGGCGCCCAGCATGGCTTCAAAACATTGCAAAGCCTCTGCTAGCGCAAACAAGTGTGGTCCGGTACCAAAACGCGCAGCCAGAACGCCTCGATCCGCGTCACCCGTCGCGGGAGAAGTCATGCAGCCTTTTGTTCCACACTCCGGTTGGGAATGACGAGCGTCACGCGCAGCCCCGGCTGGCTATCGGCGAGTCGCAGGGTACCACCATGCAACGTCGCCACCGCAGATGCCAGACTCAAACCAAGTCCCGATCCGGGTTGGGTGCGGCTGGCCTCAAGGCGCACAAAGCGCTCAACCGCGCGCTGGCGATCGGCTTCGGGAATTCCAGGTCCATGATCGGTTACGCTGAACGCGACGTTATCGCCGTCGCGCCGCGCCTCGATCAGAATGTCAGCCGGCTTGTCGATGCCGGTTTGCGCAGATGTCTCCAGCGGCTTGCCGTATTTGATCGCGTTCTCGACGAGATTGGCGAGCGCCTGATTGATGAGTTCGCGGTTGCCACGGATCGTCGCGGCATCGGCATCGACCTTCAGTGTAAGTCCTTTGTCTTCCGCCAGCGGCTCGTAAAGCTCCTGAATGCCACTTGCGATTTCAGCCGCATCGAAGTCGGTCATATTGTCGCGGGCCTGTCCGGATTCCGCGCGCGCGATCATCAACAGCGCGTTGAAAGTGCGGATCAGCCCGTCGGATTCCTCGATGGTGCGCTCCAACGCCGAGCGGTATTCGGTTTCGTTGCCGGCTTTGGCGAGCGCTTCCTCGGCGCGATTGCGCAGCCGCGTCAGCGGCGTTTTCAAATCGTGCGCGATGTTGTCGGACACTTCCTTGAGCCCCACCATCAGCGCCTCGATGCGCTCCAGCATGGCGTTGAGATTTTCGGCCAAACGATCGATCTCGTCGCCGCTACGGCCGACTGGCAATCGCTCGGACAGATCGCCCGCCATGATGCGTTGTGTCGTGCCGGTCATGGCGTCAATTCTGCGCAGCACACGCCGCGCGACGAACACGCCGCCGGCCAGACCCAAAACGATCACAACAAGGATCGACCAATTCGCCGCGCGCGCAACGATGCCGAACAGTCGCCGCCGTTCTTCGAGGTCGCGCCCGATCAGCAGGCGAAATCCGCCGGAGAGGAGTGAGACCCGCACCAGCGCGAAATGCGGCTTGGCGTCGGTTTCCTGAAGACGATTGTAGAATGTCTCGACCCAGCCGGGCGTATCCATGACGCCGGGTGCCAATGAGGCGATATTGCCGGCAACACCTTGCCCTTGCGGCGTGGTCACGAGATAGAGATTTGAACCGGGACGCAGCGTGCGATTCTCGACAGCGGATGCGAGACCGCGAATGCCGCCGCTCTGAAACTGCGCGGTGAGTTCAGTCAATTCGGCGTTGACGGTCTCGGCGATCTGCTCGGTGATCATTCGCCGTGTATTCCACGCGAAGTAACCCAACAGCGACGCCGCGAAAATCGCGAACAGTAAAAGATAGACCAGCGTCAGCCGAAACGCTGTGGTGCGGAACAGCTTACCGAATGCCGTCACGGACCATGTACCCTGCGCCGCGAACGGTGTGCAGCAACGGACTGTCGAAACCCTTGTCGATCTTGGAACGCAAGCGCGAGATGTGAACGTCGATGACGTTGGTCTGCGGATCGAAATGATAATCCCAGACATTCTCCAACAGCATGGTACGCGTCACCACCTGCCCGGCATGTTTCATCAAATATTCCAACAGACGAAACTCGCGCGGTTGCAGCGTGATCTCGGTCGTGCCGCGCTTGACCTGGTGAGACAGCCGATCCAGTTCGAGATCGCCGACGCGATAGGAGGTTTCTTCCGACGGGCCGCCCTGACGGCGCGACAGCACTTCGACGCGCGCGAGCAATTCAGCGAACGCATACGGCTTCGGCAGATAGTCGTCGCCACCGGCACGCAATCCCTTGATGCGGTCATCGACCTGACCGAGCGCGGAAAGAATGAGAGCGGGTGTGTGATCGCCCTTGGCGCGCAGTGTGCCGATAATCGATAGGCCATCGCGCTTGGGCAACATGCGGTCGATTACGAGCACATCGTAATCCCCGGACTCGGCAAGCGCGAGTCCTTCCTCGCCATCGCTGGCGTGATCGGCGACATGGCCAACCTCGCGGAACGCCTTGACGAGATAATCGGCCGACTCGCGGTCGTCTTCGACGATGAGCAATCGCATTTTCGAATCGGTTGAAGCCGAAATGGCCTGATTGTGTGTCACCATGACGCGAGCAACGTCCTCATGCAAGGCGGCGATATGCCAGCCGGGGAAAGAGAACGGGCGACGAAGCTGGGGGACTTCGTCGCCCGAAACACGCGATCGCTGGAGAGAGATCGCGTCGCCCTTCGACGGAGGGGGGCGTAATCCATCGAAAGGAAGCCTTCAAAAATCCTTGGGCTTGATGCCGAAAAGTGCGAAGCGGTTTTCGGACTACATCAAGCCCTTGTTCTTGAAAGGGACGGGCTTTGAGACCCGCCCCCTCGGGAAGCGATCGTCGGCGGGGGCGATTGTGCCGGCGATACTCCCCAACTTTGTCGTCGCCCGCGATCAGCCTTTCTCAACCGGCAGTGCGACGAAGCGCGAGTTTTCACCCGACTTCACGCGGACCAATACGCTGTTCTTTTTGTCGGCCTTGGCCGCCGTCATTGCATCGTTAACTGCCGCAGGCGTCGCTACAGCCTTACCGGCGATTTCAAGAATGACATCGCCTTCCTTGAAGCCGCGATCCGCGGACGGGCTTCTCGGATCGACATCGGTAACAACGACACCGTCCTTGCCCGCACCCGCAACGCTATTTGCAGGAGCCAGCGTCAGTCCGAGGTTCGGCACAACGGTGCCTCGCGTCGCCTTGCCGCTATCGCTGTCCTTGTTCACGTCGGCCTTCGCCTCCTTGGCGTTCGGCAATTCGCCGAGCGTCATACTGAGTATTTTATCCTGGCCTTTGTGGAACACGACAAGCTTCACGGTCTGGCCCGGAGCCATGCCGCCGATGGTGCGCGCAAGTTCACGCGCGTCCTTCACAGGCTGATCGTTGACGCGGGTAATGACGTCACCCGATTCAATGCCAGCCTTCGCGGCAGGACCATTGACCTGCGGTTCGGCGACGAGTGCGCCTTCGGTCTTCTTCAATCCCAGGCTGTCGGCGATCTCGGCCGTCACCGGTTGAATCTGGACGCCAATCCAGCCACGGCTGACAGCGCCCTTGTCCTTGAGCTGGGCGACAACGGCCTTCACGGTCTGCGCTGGAATTGCGAACGCAATGCCGACGCTGCCACCGGACGGCGAATAGATCGCGGTGTTGACGCCGATGACGTCGCCGTCGGTGCCGAAGGTCGGTCCACCCGAATTGCCCTTGTTCACGGGCGCGTCGATCTGGATGAAGTCGTCATAAGGACCGCTGCCGATGTCGCGGCCACGTGCGGATACGATCCCGGCGGTGACAGTGCCGCCGAGGCCGAATGGATTGCCAACCGCAAGCACCCAGTCGCCGACACGCGGCGCGGTATCCGACAATTTGGCGAACGGAATATTAGACACGCCGTCGACTTTGATCAGCGCGATGTCGGTGCGCGAATCCGCACCGATCACTTTTGCGGTATGAATGGTGCCATCGTCGGTCGTGACTTCGACCTTGTCGGCACCATCGACAACGTGATTGTTGGTGACGGCAAAGCCATCAGGCGAAATGAAGAAACCCGACCCTTGGCCTGTCATCTGACCGCCGCGACCGCCGCGACCCTTCTGGCCCGGCAATCCATCCGGACCGCCGAAGCGCTTGAAAAAACGCTCCATCGGCGACCCCGGAGGAAACGGCGAATCCTCGGACTGGCCTTCATTCGATACTTGCTTCTCAGCAATCTTCACGCGAACCGAAATCACCGAAGGCTTCACGCGCTCGACAATATCAGCAAAGCCAATTGGCTGCTGAACCTGGCGGACGTCCTTGTTGACCTGCGCGTGCGCGGAGGTGGTGAACACGTCAGCGCCCTGCGGCGGGAAGCCGTAAGCGACAACGCCAAGACCTGCAACGACGGATGCCATCAGCGCGAACTTGCGTGCCGAGAACAGCGAACGGCGTGGCGCCTTATAAGAAGGGAGTGTGGAAAAATCGGTGGGACGGTCGGTCATGTAAATCTCCAGAGGGTGAACAAGCGAAACGGGGAATCTCGCGGCACCGAATCTCCGTGAGGAAACCAGCACCTGTGCTCTGGAAGATGGGGCAGCGGGCCTTACCGGCCACTGACGGGGGAATTAATGTTTTGTAATACCGCGCGGAAAAGCGGGTTTACGAGGGCGTTTTTGCGGGGTTTTCGCTGGAAACCAGCGCGTCGAGACGCCGCTCTTCATCCGGCGTCAGACGGATCGCCGCGGTTTCGTAATCCACAAACCGGTTGCGCCGGCGCATGCCTACCCACAACGCGATGCCGCCACCGATCAAAACGAACGGCGGCATGAGCCACAACAACAACGTGTTTTTTTCGACGCGCGGCTTCAGCAACACGAATTCGCCGTAACGCGAAACCAGGTAATCCATCACCTGCGCATCGGTCTTACCCGCGGAAATTTGTTCGCGCACCAGCAAACGCAGATCGCGTGCCAGAGGCGCGTCGGAATCGTCGATGGATTGATTTTGACAAACCATGCAGCGCAATTCGCGCGACAATGCACGGGCGCGGGATTCCTGAACAGGATCCGACATGATCTCGTCGGGCTGCACGGCATGACCAAGTGACGGCATGAACGTCAGCGTCAGCAGCATTGCAAACGCGAGCCGGTTCATCGCCTACTCCGCCGCCTGCAACGAGCCGCTATTTTTATCAGCAGACTTCGCAGGCTTCGGCGCGCCCACCCTCAAGCGTCGGTCCGAGAGAGACAGCATACCGCCGAACGCCATCAGCACTGGGCCGAACCAAATGAGCAACACCAACGGCTTGTGATAGATGCGCACCGCGACAGATCCATCGGAATGAGCGTCGCCGAGCGAAATATAAAGCTGGCTCGCGCCGCGCGTGAGAAGGGCTGCTTCCGTCGTCGACATGCCGCGGGTTGTGAAATTGCGTTTCGAGGGCGTCATGACGCCAATCGGCGTGCCGTCCAGCGTGACGTTAAAACGCGAAATCTGTTCGCGGTAATTCGGCCCCTGTTGCCGCGAGATGTCATCGAGCTTGACTTCGTAGCCGCCGACATTCGCAACATCGCCAATCTTCATCGATGCGATGCGTTCCGAATTCCAAGTTGTTTCGCAGACGATGCCGATCAGTGCGACACCAAGCCCCGCATGTGCGAAGGCCGAGCCCCATGTCGAACGTGGCAATCCGCGCGCGCGATTGATCGCATTTAAAATTGGCACACGGAACAATTGCGTGCGTTCGGCGATGTCGCTGATCGCACCCGCAATGACAAAGACTGCAAGCCCGATGGCGAGAGGCGCGAACGCGCTGCCTCCCCGCGCCCACGCCCACACAACTGCGAAAGTCATCAAACCGGCGACACCCGCCGCCATCAAGCGTTGGGCAGCGCCAGCAATATCGCCACGCTTCCACGCGAGTTGAGTCCCGAATGGCACCGCGATCAGAAGCGGCACGAACAACGGGCCGAAGGTGAGATTGAAGAACGGTGCACCGACAGAAATTTTCTCGCCGGTGAGAACTTCCAGCGCCAACGGATAAAGTGTGCCGACGAACACCGTGGCACAGGCCGTGGTCAGAAACAGATTGTTGAGAACCAGCGCACCCTCGCGCGAGATCGGCGCGAACAGACCGCCTTGCTTTAACGCAGACGCGCGCCACGCATAAAGAGTGAGGCTGCCACCGATGAACAGGCACAGGATCATCAGAATGAACACGCCGCGCGTCGGATCGCTGGCGAAGGTGTGGACGGATGTGAGAACGCCGGAGCGCACCAAAAATGTTCCGAGCAGCGACAGCGAGAATGTCAAAATCGCCAGAAGGATTGTCCAGACTTTCAGCGCGTCGCGTTTTTCCATCACCACAGCAGAGTGAAGCAGCGCCGTCCCCGCAAGCCACGGCATCAGCGACGCGTTTTCGACGGGGTCCCAGAACCACCAGCCGCCCCAGCCGAGTTCGTAATAGGCCCAGTACGAGCCCATCGCGATGCCGAGTGTGAGAAAAATCCACGCCATCAGCGTCCACGGCCGTACCCACCGCGCCCACGCCGCATCGACGCGGCCTTCAATGAGAGCTGCGACCGCAAACGAAAACGAAATCGAGAAGCCCACATAGCCGAGGTAGAGCATCGGCGGATGGATCGCGAGGCCAATATCCTGCAACACTGGATTGAGGTCGCGGCCTTCGATCGGCGGATTGGCGATGCGCAAAAACGGATTCGAGGTGAGCAAAATGAAAAGATAAAATGCGCTGCCGACCCATCCCTGCACGGCCAGCACATGTGCGCGCAACGTCAGCGGCAGATTATTGCCAAACGCCGCGACCATGCCGCCGAACAGCGCCAGGATCAGCACCCACAGCAACATCGAGCCTTCGTGGTTGCCCCACACGCCGGTGATTTTATAGATCATGGGTTTGAGCGAATGCGAATTCTCGAACACGTTGACCACTGAGAAATCCGAAGTGACGTGGAGAAGAACGAGTGCCGTGAACGACAACCCAGTGAATGCGAACTGTGCCATCGCTGTGGAACGCGCGACGTTCATCAAGGCTGGATCGTGCAGCCGCGCGCCGATAATCGGCACGGTGGACTGGATCAGCGCGAGTGCCAGCGCCAAAACAAGTGCATAATGTCCGGCTTCCGCGATCACTTGCCGTTTCTTTCTGAAACTTGTCCCTTGGTGTCGGAGACTTTTTTCGGCGCGCCTTCGTTCCAGAGGCCCTTCTTCTTCAACTCGTCCGCAACAGCTTTCGGCATGTAGGTTTCGTCATGCTTGGCGAGAACCGTATCGGCCTTGAACACGCCATCAAGACCGAGCGCGCCTTCCGAGATGATGCCCTGCCCTTCGCGAAACAGATCGGGGAGAATGCCTTGATATGTCACAGGCGTCGTGGCCGCGCCGTCGGTCACGTCGAATTTCACATTGAGATGTTCGCCGCGCACGACCGAACCTTCGCGCACCAACCCGCCGAGCCGGAATCGTTGACCGGGTACAATATGCTTTTCGGCGATGGACGACGGCGTCGAGAAAAACACGATGGAGTCGCGCAACGCGTTCAACACGAGGAACGCCGCGAGGCTGAGCACCGCGAGTGCGCCTCCGATCAATGTCATTCGCCGCTGCTTGCGCGTCATGCTTCAATCCAAGCGCGCACGACGTTGTCCGAAAACCGCTTCGCACTTTTCGGCGTCATGCGCGTTATCCATCCAAACCTAAGTCTTTAAGGCCGTCATTCAGCTTCTGAAGCTGCGCCGCATTCTTCGTTGCCGCGCGCGCCTCAATCGTTGCAGCCTGCGCCTTGTCGCGCTCACCGAGCACGATATACGCCCGCACCAGTCGCAGCCAGCCCTCGACATCGTCGCCATTGTCCTTCAGGCGCGTCGCAAGCCGTTCCACCATGCCGCGGATCATGTCGTTACGATCCGAGTTGGACATATCCTTGGCGGCCGCAATGGTATCGTCGGATAATTTCGGTGCTTCGACGCCGACACGCGCCAACGATGTCTGGACCAGCGGACGCCAAGGCGCATCGGCGGGCGCATTTGCCAACAATTTACGCCAAATGTCCGCCGCAACCGCCGTGCGACCATCCTGTTCCGCCGAAAGGCCGACGAGATAGCGTGCCTTTATTTCATTGGCGTCGAGCGCAATTGCGCGTTCCAGTTCCACTTTCGCGTCAGCCGTGACAACGCCACCGGCTGCAGCAGCCATGGCCTCACCCAAATCTGCACGGCGCGTGGCGGTCTCACCGTTATACGCGATCGAATTGCGCATGGCGCGAACCGCATCGTCATAACGCCCGATCTTGAACAACACGGGTGCCAGCACGTCCCAACCGCGTCCGTCCGCGGGATTTTTTTCGAGATGCGTCTCGACCTGGGCTACGAGCCGATCGAGCGGTGCATTCGCATTTGGTGCCGACGCGCGGCTGGCAATGGGGAAATCGCCGATATTCGGCGAGCCGAGCCGAGCATATAAACCCGCAGCGACAAGCGGCAAGCCAACCAGAGCGATCACCGCTGCGATCCGGCGAAATGAAACATTCGGCGATGTCACCGCGCTCGATTCAGAATCCGATGCCGCCAGCAAACGGCGGCTAATTTCGACGCGCGCAGCATCAGCCTCCACGGGCGCGATCAAACCGGCGTCGGAGTCGCGCTGAACTTCAGCGAGTTGATCCTTGTAGACGACGGTTTCGGCGCCCTCGCGTTCGCTGCGCGCGCCACGTCCGAGCGGCCACAGCACGGCGAAGACGGCAGCGGCGGTCATCAATGCGAAGACGAACCAGAGAGCCATTGAGATCAAGTTCCGGCAACGTTTGGCGGGTTACACCATGACCGGGCGGCTCAAGCAATTGACATTTACGGCAGCGACTTCATGAGAGGCGCGCGATATCCAATTGCGGCGGATCAGCCGGCGCGGGGCGATTTCCGCTCGCCGGGTCGGGCCATCTCAGCCGCCTTGCTCATCAGCATGGCGTAATCGGGCCCGAACATCACGTCGCAAAAACGGATCGCAGCCTGCATCTGCATCTGCCGAAACGCGCGCACTTTCGGGTCTTGCGTGCGCAGCGATTCGACAAGGTTCTCGGTGGCGGTCTCGACATATTGCTGCAGCTCGGTGAACGCGCGCAGCGTGACTTCGTTGATCGCAAGCTCGCTGGCATAGTTGCGACAGACCGCCACGAATTCGATCAACGCCGCTGTCTCGTCGACCTCCGTCGGATCGATGCGGCTGTTGGCGGTCACATCCTTGTCCGGTCCCTGGCGCAAGATGCGGCGCACGCGACCAGGAACGCCGTCGATCTCGGACTTCATACCGTTGGAAATGTCAGCGCGGATCGCCGCGAGCTGGCGGCCCCACGCGGAATCGGTGCGGAAGTCGATCTCGGTGCGCAGACCGCGCACGCCGTCGTGAAGCGTCTTCAGATGATCGGTGATGTTCTTGTACTGGCCGCGCTTGATGTCGGCGCGCAGCTCCGATGTGACGCGCGACAGATCGTGAATGGCCATCGTCACAGTCACGCCGAACGGCGTGCCGGCAATGCGGACCTCGTCGTCGGAGCCCGCAACCGCGATGCCGAGACGAACGATCTGCCAGCGCGATGACAGCCGCTGCATCACGATCGACAGCGCAAAGGGAAGGATTTGGGGGGATTGCAGCGAGGGCAGATTGAGCGAGCCGGTCACGGAGCGGACTTGGGACTCCGCGAATTCGCGCATATAGCCGGGCAAGCGATTGCCGAGCGTATCGAGCGCCTCACGCACCCTCAGCACCGCGCCGATGGGTCCGATGTCTTCGACGACGCTCGGCGCGCCGATGCGACCGAGCATGCGCTGACGCTCGCTGCCGGGTGCCGTGGCCTCGGCGATGACTTCGGAAATGGCGATCTGAATGGCACGAACGGCACGCTCGATGTCGGGTGCGTCGGCTGCATCGCTCGGAGCATGGAGCGTCGCCTCGAAGGCCCGCATCTGATCGGGAATGCCTTCACGCGTCAGCCATATCCAGATCGGCGCCAACGACGAGCGCCGGATCTGCCCCGGCCGGATGGTCGGTGCGTTCTCAACCAGGAACGGCTCAAGCGGCCGAAACACCAGCCGCATTGGATCGGCGGTGCGCGGCGTTGCGTCCTCGCTCGGCGCGCGGACGACCATGCGCAATTGTTCGATCACGAAATTG
Source organism: Hyphomicrobiales bacterium (assembly GCA_038230475.1). Lineage (GTDB taxonomy): Bacteria > Pseudomonadota > Alphaproteobacteria > Rhizobiales > Xanthobacteraceae > Afipia. The sequence goes on along the minus strand of JBBRNE010000005.1, from coordinate 175,284 downwards.
GCGACGGCGACGTCCTCGCCGCGCTCGATGGCGCGCTCAAACTCGCGCATCAGCAGCGCCTGCGCCTTCGGCGGCAGCTGGCCGAGATAGTCCCGCAATCGGTCGATCTGGCTCATAGGCCCGAACGGTGCCCCAAGAACGCGTCAAGGACGCTTGAGGAAACCTCAAGCCGGAGTCGTCATGACCCCACCGGGTTTGATAGCCGGAACGTCGTTAATTTGGCTTTAAGGATTGGTATTTGGGGAAGGAGGGAACCGGGGAAACGGGCACTTCGGCGCGAAATCCCTCACACCCCCGGCAGGGTCAACTCCGCCCGAAGCCCCCCAATAGGGGCCGAGCCGAGCCTGAGGCTGCCGGCATAGAGCATGGCGAGATCCACCACGATGGCGAGGCCGAGCCCTGAGCCGGGTTTGGATTCGTCGAGCCGCTGGCCGCGCCGCGCCACTTTAGCCCGCTCAGCATGGGTCAGCCCCGGCCCATCGTCGTCCACAATCACGCGCAGCGTGGGGCCGAGTTCGCCGCCGGACGGTGCCTCGACCAGAATCTCGATGAAGACGCGTTGCGCGGCCCATTTGCACGCGTTGTCGACGAGGTTGCCGGCCATCTCCTCCAAGTCCTGACGCTCGCCGCGAAACTTCGCCGGCGTATTCGCCTCGCCATGCGTTTCGATGTCGATGATGAGATCGCGTGCGCGGTGGATTTTTTCCATCGTGCGCGCGAGCGCCTCAATCACGGGAACAACGTCGGTGACGGTGCCGATTGTGGTCAGGCGCGCCGCGATGCGCGCGCGCTCCAGATGGTGGGCGACCTGATCGCGCATCACGTCGGCCTGTTCGAGCACTTTCAGCGCGAAGGGATCGAGGCCGTGGCTGCCTGCCTCGTTGACGATCACAGAGAGCGGCGTCTTGATCGCGTGCGCGAGATTTCCGACATGGGTGCGGGAGCGCTCCACAATGGCGCGGTTAGCGTCGAGCAAGGCATTGGTCTCGCGCGCGAGCGGCGCGATCTCCAGCGGAAACTCGCCTTCAAGACGCTCGGCGTTGCCGGAACGGATGTCCGACAACGCATTTGAAATGCGTTTCAGCGGCGCCAGACCGAACCGCACCTGAAAGATCGTGGTCAGCAACAGCCCGAGGGTGAGTGCAGCGAAGGTGCCCGCGAGGTAATAGTCAAACGTCCGCGTCTCATCGAAAATTTCGGATGCGTCGCCCGCCACCGTCGCGAGATATTTTCCTTCGGCACCTAGATCGACGGGACGCTCTACCAAACGCAGATTCTGGCCTTCGGGACCGTCGACATAAGCAATGCGGACGCCGGATTGATTAAGCTCAATGCCGCGATCTTCCAGCTTCGGCATCGACGCATCCCACAATGAGCGCGACGCCCGCACTTCGGGCTTCGCGCCGTCGGTGCGCTCCATCCGCCAATACCAACCCGACAATGGCAGTTCAAACAGCGGCTCGCCGAGCGATTGCACCGAGCGGTCGTTGGCCTTGTCCTTGTCGGTAGGATCGTCCGGCGCTTCAGCTTCGGCAATCAGCGTCCGCAGATAAAAATTGAGACGGCGGTCGAAGGCGCGCTCGACGGAGCGCTGATAGACGGCTGAGAGTGCGATGCCGGTGAGGACAAGAATCAACACCACCCACGCCGTCGCAGAGACGAACAGCCGGGTCGCGAGAGAATTGGTGCCGAATTTCAAACGAATTCTCCGTGCGCGGCGCGCGTCCGAGCGGAGAACCTTAAAGCGGATTTGGGATTCGCGACACTCGTGTGGCGGTTCAGAAGCTCGCTTCGTTGTCTCAGCAAACTCCGTTCAAGCAAATTTCTGAACCAAAACCACACGAGAATAATAATTTTGCTAGTGTCCTTTTGAATCCAAAGTTCGCTGCGAAAGATGCTGCTAAATGTAGCGAACTTCGGATTCAGGACACTAGCGCGCATCGGCCGTGGTGGCTGGCGGAGGCGTCAGCAGATAGCCGAGACCGCGGACAGTCTGGATGATGTCGACATCGAGCTTCTTGCGGATGCGTCCGACGAACACTTCAATCGTGTTGGAGTCGCGGTCGAAGTCCTGATCGTACAAATGCTCAACCAATTCGGTGCGCGACACCACGCGACCGGAGTGATGCATCAGATACGCCAGCAGGCGATATTCGTGCGAGGTCATCTTGACGTGGTTGCCGTTGACGCTCACGCGATTGGTGCGCGTGTCGAGCATCACCGGCCCGCAAGTCAATTCAGACTGGGCATGGCCCGCCGTCCGGCGCAGCAGCGCACGAATCCGCGCCAGCACCTCTTCGAGATGAAAAGGTTTTGCGACATAGTCGTCGGCACCGGCATCGAAGCCCTGCACCTTGTCGCTCCAGCGATCGCGCGCGGTGAGAATAAGAACTGGCATCACGCGCTTGTTGCGCCGCCAGGCTTCCAGCACAGAAATGCCATCCATTTTCGGCAAGCCGATGTCGAGCACCACGGCGTCGTACGGCTCGCTATCGCCGAGGAAGTGCCCCTCCTCGCCGTCGAACGCGCGATCGACGACGTAGCCCGCGTCGGACAGCGCCGTGGTCAACTGGCGGTTCAGGTCAGGGTCGTCTTCAACGACGAGAAGGCGCAATTTGCTCTCCGCGAACGGTTTGTTTCGGGAGGCTAACATGAACGGTGCGCGGGTGAATGATGAATGAACGCACGCGTCACGCCAGATTACTTTTTCTTCACAACCTTATTAACCAGCGTGCCGAGGATACTCGGGCTGTCCTGACCGGTTGCGAGCGACATTTTCTCGCGTGTCCGGCCGCTGACATAGACGTACGCCGAAGCGAAACCCCCAATAGGCGACCAGCAATCCGGTGGCACCGAGCATGGCGTTGATGGCGGAGAGGTCCTTGATCCAGAAACCGTGAATAAGGACAAACCAGAGAGCCGCGCATTCAAAAGTCAGTTCGACCGCGACCGCAGCCGCTTCCACCGGCGCCAATCCATAGTGATCGTCGAGCGGATGAAAGAATGTGAGATGCAAAATCGGCGGCACGCGCGCGGATATCTGATCGAAACGCACGCTGCGTCCGCCGACATTATACTCGTAACTCTCCGGCCAGCCTTCATGAACCGGCACCACCTTCATGCGATCCGGCCGCAGCGCGTAGAGTTCGCGCCCGGTATCGCGCGCGACGGCATCGATCGCCGCCGGATCGTCGCCTCCGACGTTCAGGTTGGCGGAATGTTCATGCGTGAGTTTCGCGCGCGGCTTTTTCGCATACAAACGCCGTCCGTCCCGCCGGCGTCTTGGCCGGTCTGGACGAAGGCTTTTTCATCGATCGAAAATTCCTGGTTCGGACATCGCCATTGGATTGTCCGAGAAGCGAAATGCGCCGCGCGTCAAGTTCGGAAGAAAATAAACCAGACGATGCCGAGCACGAACCCTGCAGCCACGGTGCTGATCGTCATCAGCGCCAACACCGAAGGGCCGGGTTCGCCGCCGCGTGCTTCCTGCGCAGTCTCGACGATGCGCCGCTGCGACGGCGCGATCTCGGCCGACGATTGCGGCTCATGTCTGCCAGCAGCGCGCTTTACAGCTGTCTCCTTCGTCTTTGGTGGTGTTTTGAGTGTTGTGGTCTTTGGTGTTGTCTTTGGTGTTGTCTTTGGTGTTGTCTTGGTCGCTGCCGTCGTCGCCATACCGCCCTCATTTCACTGTGCGCGCAAAAACCGCGCAACTCATCGCATGCGCTGGACACGCAGGTTTTTGGAGATGAACTCTGTGAAATGAACGCGCGGTCTCGAATGAAGTTCCGCTTCAGACCATCACGGTGCCGACGTTGACGCCGCGATATCTCAAGCACAACTCTGGAGCATGCCGGAAACATAGTCCGACAGCGTCACGCTGTCAAGGACTATTTTCCTAGATTGGAAAACCAAAGAAATTCGGGGTGACTTGCAGTTACTTGCAAAGACCGTCGCGGGCGCTGTCGCGAATCCGTTTGTCGCAAAAACCCGAGCAGCCGCCTTGCCGATTGCCACCGCCGGCTTTCTGGCACGAATTCATGCAGGTCGTGTAATCGCAGTTGGAGGTTTTCTTTTGCGCCTGCGCGGGAGCGGCACCTGCGAGCAAAACAGCAACCGAAACTCCAATGACAATTCGAATCATGCAATCCTCCCTGTTAATTTCCGATGAGTTGATCACCGCCGATGACCGGATTCAATCGATTGCATAAAACTTCGACGAGTTCCGTATGCGGAACCGTCAGTCGCGTTTCGACGCGCGCAAAATCTGCAGACCGCCACCTAAAAACCGCTTACACACTTCCGCCACTCGATTCCAAGTTCGTCACCGTCTCGCCATTGATCGTACCGTTGCGGCTCATCGCGACGTTTTAGCGCGCGCCTTCGCGTCGGAAAAATGCAGGATCGTTCAGCGCCTTGGTCAGGCTCTCGACCATGTCGGCGGCACCATCATCCTCGCTGCCATCGAGCAGCTCCCACATCTTGCGCAGATTGGCACGCAGCGGCGCCTTCAGCGACGGATCGCGTTCGATCAGCGTGCGCGCAATGCTGAACGCGATGGCTTCGGTGCCGAGTTTGATTTGTTCGGCGGACGGCTTGGACATTGTTGGCTCCGATCGCCGCGTCACGATGCAGCGCGTGAGATTGAAGAATGGGTTCGCAGCATCCGTCACCGGACGCGAACCGCGATGGTGTTGAGATAGCCGATTGTGCGATGCGCGCGCTACAGCTATTCGCGGTGCGTGCACCACTATCGGTGTGGACCGGCGGACTTTATTCAGCGGGCTCAGTGGCCAGAATCTTCGCCGGCCCCGCAAGCGGACGTGCCTCCATGAAGTGATAGAGCACCGCCGCCAGACTCATCATCAGGCCTGCCGTTCCGAACACGTATCGAAATGCCGCAACCATGTCTGCGCTCGAGATCGCGTGCTTGGTGCCGACATGCTGTTCGACGCCGATGGAAATGTTTCGGCCGAGCACCATCAGAAGAATCGCGGTGAACAGCGCGACGCAGAACGACGCCATCAACGCGCGGAAAAAATTCATCGCACCCGTCACGGTGCCGACCTGCGCACGCGCGACCGCGTTTTGTATCGAGACGACGCTGAGCGGAAACACGGTGCCCAATCCAATCGCGAACAGCGACAACAAAGCGAGCATCGGCCACAGTGGCAGCGGCGTCGCAAGCGCAAGCGTGAATGCGGCAAGCGCCGATATCGACGCGCCGAAAATCGTCGCGCGCTTGTAGTGCTTCATCCGCGTCATTGCGCGACCGGCGGCCCACGCGCCAAGCACCGAGACTGCGACGAGCGGAATGAGCGCGGTGCCTGCTTCCGTCGCCGAGAGGCCATAGACGACCTCATAGTAGAGCGGCATGTGTACCGTGAGGCCGATCATCGCGCCCATCGCGCAGCCGCCTGCGATCATCGCATAAGGCACAACCGTTCCCGCCAACAACGGGATCGGCAGGAACGGTTCGTCCGTGTTGCGCGCATGCCGGACGAAAGCAAAAGCGAGCGCGATCGACGATCCAGTCATCGCGATGATCGTTGGCGATCCCCACGCGAAGCGATTTCCGCCCCATGTCAGAACCAGAAGAAACACCACTGCCGCAGCCATAAGTAACATTCCGCCGAGAATGTCGAGCTTGCGCTTGCGATGAAACACGGGGATTTTTCCCATGCGCGGCAGCAGCAATGCGAGCGACAAAACAACCAGCGGAAAATTGATCCAGAAGATCACCGACCAGTGCAGATGTTCGGCGATCAGGCCGCCGAGAATGGGGCCGCCGATTCCGGCCGAGACCCACACCGCGCTGAAATAGGCCTGATACTGTCCGCGCTCGCGCGGCGTCACGACATCCGAAATGATAATTTGCACGATCGGCAAAATTCCGCCGCCTCCGATGCCTTGCAACGCGCGCCCAAAAATCAGCGCCAGCATGTTGGGCGCAAGCGCGCACGCCACCGAGCCGAGAAGAAACAGCGACAGCGACACCACGATCATGTTGCGGCGACCGTAGATGTCGCTGAGCGTGCCGTACACCGGAGCGACCGCAGTCGATGCGAGCAGATACGCGGTGATCACCCATGATAAATTATTGACGTCATTGAACTGACGACCGATGGTCGGCAGTGCGGTTGCAACGATGGTCTGATCGAGCGCAGTCAGAAACATCGTGAGCATCAAGCTCATAAGAATGGTGCGCACTTCCGCCTTCGACAGAGAGGGCGCCGGAGCGAGCGGCGGCGCGTCGGTAACGTCGATCACTTCCGTCGCAAGATGCGAAATCTCTTCGCGGGACTGATCGAGGGAGGCGCGGCTGTCGTGCGCCGCGAGGCGATCTCGTTCCATTTTGTTCATGAGGCCAGATCGCGCGGGAATTGAAATTTTCCGGAATTGAAATGCGACGGTGAGTTTTAACGCGCGCGGCAGCGATTCATAAGTCACGCACGCGCATGGGTGCGTCGCGCCGAGGTCGCATCACGGCTTTGGGAGCGGACGCTGTTTGAGCTTCGCGCGTTTGGGAATGACACTGGGCCATTTCACGATGTGATCTTCGAGGTCCTCCTCCGCAACATCGTCCTCGCTGCCCCACACCCTGCCCTGCACCGACACGCCAGCCTCATGCACCGTATTCGGATCGCCGGAAACCAACGGATGCCACCAATACAGATCGCGACCTTCGGCGACGAGCTTGTAGCCGCAACTCGGCGGCAGCCAGTTCAGCGTGCGGACATTTTGCGGCGTCAGCCGTACGCAATCGGCGACCTTTTTGGAGCGGTTCGGATAGTCCTTGCAAGCACAGGTTCCGGCATCCAGCAGCGTGCAACCGATGTGCGTAAAGTAGATTTTACCCGTGTCCTCATCTTCGAGTTTTTCAAGGCAGCAGCGCGCGCAGCCATCGCACAGGCTTTCCCATTCGGCGCTGGACATTTGCTCCAACTTCTTGGTTTTCCAGAAGAATTCGCTCTGGGTCGAAGGCGAAGCGGGCCGTTTCGTCATGATGAGGGTCCGAATTCGCGTGTTTGAAAAGTTCGGTTAATCGACTTTGCGGCAAGGCTAAAGCATTCACCTTCAGCCGAAAAAATACAACGGGACCATTGGTTTATCCAACGCGCTCGGTTAGAAGATTTGCGGATTCCCAAACGTAAAGCGGCTTAGTTCGAGCGCCTTGGGAATAACGCAAATCGGCACTTAAACGTACAGCAGCGCTTTCATTCGGCGATTTGCTCGCCGCGACATCTGATCAAGGGTTCCGGTGCGCCAGATCGTACCCAAAGACTTGAAGAAATGGTTCCGGAATTTCTTTCTGGACGTCGATGCGCGCATCGATTCTTCGCTATTCAATTCCGCCGTCGGTGCGCGTGAATTGTACGAGCGCTTCTCGATGTTTATGGACAAGTTCTATGTCGGCCGTTGGAAGCGCTGGGTTTTCGTCGAGCCGCTCTCGGAAGCCGCAACTATCGGCCTCGTCGGCCTGATCCTGATGCTTGCACTCGCAGTCCCTGCGTTTCGCGAAACCTCCGATGAAGACTGGTTAAAAAAATCCGATCTCGCCGTGACGTTTTTGGATCGCTACGGCAATCCAATCGGCAGCCGCGGCATCAAACATAACGATTCCATTCCGCTTGAAGACTTCCCGGATCACCTGATCAAGGCGACGCTGGCGACCGAAGACCGCCGCTTCTACGATCACTTCGGTATCGATATTGCCGGCACCGCGCGCGCGTTTTTGACAAACGCGCAAGCAGGCGGTGTGCGTCAAGGCGGCTCCTCGATTACGCAGCAGCTCGCGAAGAATCTGTTCCTCAACAATGAGCGCACCATCGAGCGCAAGGTGAAGGAAGCCTTCCTTGCGGTATGGTTAGAGACACGTCTGACCAAGAACGAAATTCTCAAGCTCTATCTCGACCGCGCCTACATGGGCGGCGGCACATTCGGCGTGGACGGTGCTGCGCATTTCTATTTCAATAAATCCGCGCGCGACGTGAATCTTGCGGAAGCCGCGATGCTCGCTGGTCTATTTAAAGCGCCAACGCGCTACGCGCCCCACATCAACCTGCCCGCGGCGCGTGCGCGCGCCAACGTCGTGCTCGATAACCTCGTCGATGCCGGCTTCATGACCGAGGGCCAGGTGTTCGGCGCTCGCCGCAACCCGGCCTTTGCGGTCGATCGCCGCGACGAAAGTTCACCGAATTATTATCTCGATTATGCATTCGACGAGATGCGTAAACTCGTTCAGACCTTTCCGAAAAACTACACCGAGCGCGTGTTTGTCGTGCGTACAGCCATCGACATGAACGTGCAGAAATCCGCCGAAGAAACCGTCGAGAATAAATTGCGCCAGTTTGGCCGCGATTATCACGCGACGCAGTCGGCGCTGGTATTGGCCGATCTCGATGGTGGCGTGCGCGCGATGGTTGGGGGTCGCGACTATGGAGCAAGCCAGTTCAACCGCGCCACTGACGCGATGCGTCAGCCGGGTTCGTCCTTTAAGCCTTATGTTTACACCACCGCGCTGATGAACGGCTTTACGCCGAAGTCAATCGTTGTGGACGGACCAGTCTGCATTGGCAATTGGTGTCCGCAAAACTACGGCCATTCCTATTCAGGCGCTGTGACACTCACCCAGGCGATCACGCGTTCGATCAACGTCGTTCCCGTTAAGCTGTCGATTGCGATGGGCGGAAAAGCCGGTCCAAAGGCCGGACGCGCAATGATCGTCGCCACCGCGCGTAAATTCGGCATCAAGGCTCCGCTGCCCGACACGCCGTCGCTACCCATCGGATCTGACGAAGTCAGCGTCATTGAACACGCCGTCGCTTACGCGACGTTTCCTAACAAAGGAAAGTCCGTTTTGCCGCACGCGGCGCTTGAAGTTCGCACCGGTGCGGGAGATCTGGTCTGGCGCTTCGACCGCGACGGACCAAAACCGACACAGGCCATCCCTGCGTCTGTTGCAGCCGATATGGCCGGCATGATGAGCCACGTCGTCGAAGAAGGAACGGCGCGGCGCGCGCAACTCGACGGCATTCCGGCGGCGGGCAAAACCGGCACCACCAACGCGTATCGCGACGCGTGGTTTGTCGGTTACACCGGCAACTTCACGATGGCGGTATGGTACGGCAACGACGATTACTCCCCGACCAACCGCATGACGGGCGGTTCACTGCCCGCGCAAACATGGCACGACGTCATGGTTGCAGCCCACCAGGGCGTCGAGATTAAAGACATCGCGGGCATTGGTGCGGGTGTACGCCGCCCGCAAGCTGCGCTTGTCGCAGCGTTGCCCGGCACGCGCGCGACAGCGACAAATCCCGGACCGCCGCCGATCCTGACGCGCAAGGGCGCGAATATCCTTGTTCGCGTCGAAAAACTTTTTGAGGATGCGGCGAAAACTGCAGGTGCACCTGGCAAGACGTCGGCCAACGAACCGTCGATATCCGCACCTGCCGCCGCAGCGGCTTTCCCTGACAATCTTGCATCGGCGACGCCGTCCGAATCCGCGGCGTCCGCGCCGCGCAAAAACTAAGCCGCGCATGATAGCGCCCTCACCGTGCGTTTAATCCCCCTTTCTCTCGTGACGCTGGTCATCGCCACGGCCGTCGGCCTTAGCCTGACATGGACGACGGCGACCCGCGGCATCAATGTTGGCACGATCAACATCGGCGCGTGGACGGCCAGGCCAAAAACCGGCACCAGCGGTATCGACCCCTATTCGCGCGCGTCGATTGCCCGCAGCGGTGAGCTTCCGATCGGCACCGGCGACGGCGTGACCTTCACGGCGACCACCGACGATTCGGGCCGCATACTCGACGGACGGTGCGATGTGATTGTGAAGGGCGTCACTCCGGCCGCAAGGTTTTGGACACTCACTCTCTACGACACCAAGGGAGAACTCGTCGCAAATTCACTGCAGCGTTATGGTTTCACAAGTCAGGAAATCGTGCGGGCCGCCGACGGCACGTTCGAGCTAAGGGTTGCAGCCCGGTCACGCGCGGGAAATTGGTTGCCGACCGGCGGCCTCGATCGTTACACGCTGATGCTGCGCCTCTACGACACACCAGTCGGCGTCGCGACACGCTCGCAAAAAGATGCACCGATGCCGTCCATCGCCTTCGCGAGTTGCTTATGATCCGCTGGCTTTTCGCAATTCTCGGAGGCGTCCTGCTCGGTGGCGTCGTGCATCTGGTCAGCGTGCTAGGCTTGCCACGCGTCGCATCGCTTGACGCCTATTCGCGTCTTGCACCGATTACGAAGCTGAATGCGGTCACTTCAATCCCGCCAGTCACGCCGAAAGATGCGCCGATGCCGTATATGGATCCCGCATTCGCTACCGCGATCTGCCGCTACGATCTGGCGGATGGGCCGATCAAGCTGGCCGTGCCGGTCAGTCAGGCCTACACATCCGTGTCTTTCTACACCCGCAACGAAGTTGCCTATTACGCGATCAACGACCGCTCCGCAGGCCGCAAGGTCATCGAACTCGATCTCATGACGGAAGCACAGCACAACGATCTGCCGGAAGACGAAGACGTGACGGCGGCCGACCGGTTGATTATCGATTCACCATCAGCAACGGGATTGATCGTGATGCGCGCACTCGCGCCCGAACCTGGGTTAATGGCGCAAGCGCAGGCTTCGCTCGCCGCGGCCAGGTGCAATGTGCAGACCGACGCGCCGCAGACGAAGCGGTAATTTTGTCAAAGATCCAAAGTGGCCGAAGCTTGCTAAAGATCGTCTTGCGTCAATTCAATCGGCTGGCCGTGCGGAGTTCGGTTAGCTGCATGATCCCATGCGTCGCGATAGCGGCGCAGGACGCCGGCGCTCGTAATATCCTTCGTCGCCACCAGTTTTTCGAGCGCGGCGAGCCAGTGCCGATAGTAAGTCTCGCCGGTATCGGCGTCGCCTGCGGCTTGCGCATCTCTGATCTGGCCCGCGAGCGTATCGGCCCATTCAGTCCAAGTGAACATGCGTTGCTCGTGTAAGCTCACAGCCATCGCAAACGCGCGCGCCTCCCACGGCTCGCGAAACACCGGGCCATCGTCGTCGAGCGGAATGCCTGGCACCGCGGCTGCCGCGCGCAGAGCAGCGTTGCGATCGATACTCATTCAGCAAGCTCCAGATAAGGCTCCCACGCATCCACCGACACAGCTGTGCCCGGGTCGGCGCGTTGACCCCAAAGTTCGCGCCCTGTGAAGCGCACCGTGTAGAGCCATTGCGGATTTTCACCGGTGCCGTGAGCGTTACTGTCAGGGAAGACGTGAGCGCCGTGGATGCTTTCCACAACACCAGCGTGGCCTCGGACATAGCGTGGCAGCCGCGTATGGGTTTTCGGATGCATATTTCTGGCGCGGACGCGATCTCCGGCGGCAAATAGCGGCACCGATTTGGCATCGCGGACAGTTGGCCCGCCACGGCGCAGCATCGCGGCCGTATCGGCGTGCGCGAGAACGCGCGCGCCCAACTTCGGCGGCTGCAATGCTGTCGCCTGATCAATTTCGTCGCAAGTCACCAAATCACGCTCGTACATCAACCGTTCCAACCCGGCGAGCCATATCTGGTAATAGGTCTTGCTGAGATAGTCAGCAGGCGAGCGATCTTCGCGCGCGAACCGCGACATGTCGATGTTCCAACCGCCCGGCGCCGCCATCGCAATTGTTACTGCGAGAACCCGTCGCTCCCATTCGGCATGGAATACGGGTTCGTTTTGCTCAGGCATTACAGGCCCGAAGCCATCGACGCCGCCCATGTCCTGCGCGCCGTTCATCGGGCGGCCTGAACCGGCGATTTGGCAAATCCCGTCCCTATCATGCTATCGCGCGTCACGAGATTGGCGAGTTCGTCCTCACTCCAGCCGTCAGTGCCAGCGGGGCGTAGCGGCACTACAAGATAGCGAATCTCCGCGGTGGAATCCCAAACTCTAATTTTAGTTTCTGCAGGAAGTTCAAATCCGAAATCGCGCAACACACCGCGTGGATCGATAACCGCGCGTGAGCGATAGGGCGCGGACTTGTACCAGACTGGAGGCAAGCCGAGCACCGGCCACGGATAGCAGGAACACAGTGTACAAACGACGACGTTGTGCAGCAGCTCGGTGTTCTCGACGGCAACGATATGTTCGCCCTGGCGGCCGGCGTAATCGAGTTCGGCAATCGCCGCAGTCGCATCGGCCATCAGGCGAGCGCGATAAGCAGGATCACTCCAGGCTTTTGCGACAACGCGAGCGCCATTGCGCGGACCGACTTTGGTTTCGTAGATTTCGACGATGAGGTCGAGTGCCGCCGGATCGAGATAACCTTTTTCAGTCAGGACAGTCTCCAGCGCACGCACACGCAACTCCGTTTCCGACAGATCGGAATGGTCATGATCGTGGTCATGGTCGTGATGATGATGGTCGTGATCGTGCCCGGTCATAGGGTAAGGATAGGCCCGCCGGCTGCAATATGTCGAGGGTTGCGTGTCGTTCCTCGCGTTCTGCGGTCAACTTGTTCTCTCTACAAATATTGACATAGTGGCGCATGGCGTTTGAAAATTTAACGGACAAATCTGAGAAAGCGCGGCAATGACGCCAACCATGGAAATCGCTCGATTGTTGCGGACTCACATTTCCGACCCGAACACGCAATGGAGTCTTGGCACATTTGGCGGAATCGCCGAATTTTCTCGCGACCTCGACGAGCCGGTGGAATTGGCAGCGCCCGGAAAAATCTTTTCGGCGGTCACCGCGCGGGGCGGAATCGCGATCGAACTTCGCGATCATTTACGTCCTTTCGCTTCTGAGAGCATCACCAAGCAAAGCTGGAGCCATCGTGTTGCGCTCTGCTTGCCGGAAAACGAATGCGCTATGAACAGGCGTTCAGTCTTGACTGAATTGACGGAAGACGTCGATGCGATGCGCGAACAGGATCGAAATGGCATTCTATTCGATCTTGGTCTTGACGCCCGGCAAGCCGACCTATGCGTGCGGATCGCAGACCCTGAAATCATCTCTCGGTTGCGACCTTACCTTTTGCGCTCACTGTTCGAGCCGAATAATCCTGCAATGGGGATTATTCTGGCAACCAATCCGCATCGCGTGTTCGTCAGCCGAATTGGACGGATCGAAGTTTATCAGCCCATCCCCGACGCAAGAGGAAAAAGCCCCGAGGGTCCTCACACCCACGTCCTTCCAAAGCTCTTGAAAGCCCGGCGAACCCATCCGGCGACAGAGCCCATACCGGACGGCTGGGTACCTTGCGCGCATCTTTATCCGGCTCATCCTGCCAAGAACGCGATGGGCGAGGCGCAATCATTCGATGCCGCGCGGCATGACGCGTTTCAGCAATTACTTGAAATGTTCGGTCATGCCGAAGCATTGGCGACAAAGAAACGCGTATTGGCAGCCGTCGCGAACGAGGAGCACCCGGAATCACTGCATCCCGCGCAAGACCGCCTAGCTCGCACAAACATTCGAATTGCGATACGCCAGCTGTCGGCGGCAACGCATCCAGCGCGCACGCTCTCAGCTTGGATTTCGATGTTAGACCATTTTGACGGCGTAAGCGTCGAGGAAAACGACGATGAGGCCTTGCAGCACGATCATTGATCGGCGCATTCGCAGCGCGCTCGAAAGTCCGTCGCGCTACCCGCCAACGCGCAGCACGCGACCGACTACTGCCGGCGCACTCGTCCAAGCAGCGTTAGCGCGTCCGGACAATTGACCAATCAGGCGATCGGCATCCGCCGCCATTGGGTCCGGCGCCTGTATCACCAACCGCTCCAGCGCCCAACGATATGACGCCACGCGTTGCTGCAGGCATTGTTGCGCCCACTGCACCACGAGAACATTTTCACGCATGCGCGCCTGCGCATCGCCGTATTCGCGCGGTGAAATTTCTGTAATGTAACTGAGTGCCTTGTTGCGCTTGATATCCAGATCGTTGACCTCAACAGCCACCGGGAGAAAACGATCGAGTATGACGCCATCGTTGCGCACGTCCTCGATCAATCCGGCATAGGCCGAGAGCTGCGAACGATGCGGCTCGTCGATCATTCTGCGGCCATAAAGCGTCCGATCGAAAACGACGTTCTGTCGCCACGGAGACGGCAACGATAAATAATCGCCAAACACAGCTTTCCACGCGGGGCGCGAATGCGGTGGCTCGATGAAATAGTAGGCGTAATCTCGTAACTGGCGCTCAGAATCGGTCAATTGGAATTGCGAGGGAATGCCGCCGAGACTTTGCGTTGCCTCCCCGCCGACCCATCGATGCATGTCTTCGTGATAGAAGGTCGCGCGGGTGCGGCCGAAATCATCGCCGGGACAAGCCAGACCCGCGACGAATGGCAGAAGGTAAAGCGGATTGCACATCGCGGCCCGTGGCTTGACGTTATCTGGCGGCGATTGCTCGCCGAAACTGAATTAGCCTGCGTTTCGCGCCCGGCGCTTACGCCGTCGTCCCGGTGCGGTGCCTTCTTCAGGTCCGCTGCCGCCGGTGGTCCCATCCGCGTGACGTTCGATCCGGATCGCCGGAAGAATCAAAATCGTCGCCGTTTCGCACGGAGCGATCGCCATGCCTGAACCGGTTCGCCGCAACGTTGCGTCAGCCGGAAATTCAACGATGGTTCCCATATCACTCTCTCCTGGCCGCCTGAGCCCAAGGTCGATAGGGCTGACGACACAGGATCATTAAGGACAAGCATGGTTAACGGGTTGTTAAAGCCCGCTGCATAACGTCAGGCCGACTCAACCCCAGTCGCGTATAGGCATGACGGCACCCCCGATGTTCCACGGCTTCGATGGCCTGATGACTCTATCCCGGCGCGAGGGCGTCGATATTCGCCCGACGCTGCTGCGCGTGCTGACCGATCTCTACGTTCAGACCAGCAATCATACGTATGAGGAAGAACGCCAGTTCGCCGAACTGGCGTCGCGCCTGCTCGACGAGGTGGATGACGCGACGCGCGCTGCCATCAGTTCAAGACTGGCGATCTATCCGGCCACGCCGCGCACCTTGGCCTGGAAGCTCGGACTGCGCTCGCCGCTTGAAGATCGGCTGTCGCGACAGACGTCAATCGTTCCCGAATTGGAAGATACAGACGAGGCCGACGTCGAATTCATCGCAGAGCCCGAGGTCCGCGTCGCGCCGACACTGTCGATGAAGCCCGATGAAGCGTCGGAATTGCTCGGCATGTTTCTCAGGGCCAAAACCGCCGAGCGCATTCAGATTTTGCGCAATCTCACTGACGCGCCGCTCAAGCCATCGACCCGTATCGATCCACGGCGCGCGGCGCGTGCGCTCGCCGTCCTCGATCAAGCCGCGATGACTGCGGATACCGCCGGCTTTGCTAAAGAGCTAGCCGACTCGCTGATATTAACCGCGAAGGTCGCCACGCAAATCGTCAACGACCGGGGCGGAGAGCCGCTTGCGTGTGCCCTCAAAGCGCTCGGGATGCCGGGTGAAGCCTTTCAGCGCGTTCTGCTGTTTCTCAACCCAGTCCTGGGCTCGTCGGTGATGGACGTCTATCGTCTCGCGCGTATGTACGACACAATCAGCGAGCGTTCGGCACTCATTCTGCTGACGGCATGGCGTGGTGCAGCACTTGCCAACACGCGCGCAAAATACCGCTCTGGGCTCTATGACGACGAACGGCAACGCGCACGGGCGTCCGCAACGCAGGCACGACCGTTGGTCCAGCCGTCCGCGAACGCCGTCACGCGCAATTCCTCGGAAGCGAAATAACTAGCTTTTCGCCAGATCGAGGAAGTGTCTTCCCCCTTTGTCTTCGATCTCGATGATCCAGACGTCCGGGTCGAAACTGATTTCCTTCACCAGACGCGCTTCGATGACTTGCTCTTCGACGGCTTGCGGCGGCGATTGGATAAAGATTCGCTCGATCGGCCGGCTGTCGTCATAGTTCGATTGCGGCGCCGGCACGAACAATAACGCCTTGGCGTCCATGAGCGCGATCTTGATGAAGACCGCGCCGGCTTCTTCGGCCCCTCGCCTGCGCACGGCACCGAATATGCCTGCGGTCTGGCATCGCCGTAAATATCCGGCCACCCATATTGCGGTTTTCAGTCTCATGCGAACAACGTTATGCTAGCGCCGTGCGCGGCGCCAGCGACGCTATACTTTGCAATCTTTGCAAGGTTATTCGATCGGCCGACCCGTCAGGACAACCAGATCGCGGATCAGCTTGTCGGAAATCTTACCGGTGATCGGCATCTTGCGGTCACGCTCGAATTTCTGAATTGCAGCTTGAGTATCTGCGCCAACAATGCCGGTCGGCTTGATCTGTCCGTAGCCATATTCGGTCAGCGCACGCTGTATCGTGGCAACGCGGCGGTTAGAAACGATCAGATCGCCTACGGGATCGGTCTTTCCAGATGGGATGGCGGCTGGAGGACGCGGCGCAGCCGGGGCTGCGGTGGACACGGACGGTTTAGAGGGAATTGGTGCCGGAGCAGCGTCAACCGGCTTTGCATCGACCGGTCGCACTTCGGCGTCGGCGGGACGCATACGCGGTATCGGGGCTTGCGCAGGAACCGCGGTCACGAACTGTTGCGCGCCGCTGAACATCGGCGCCGGATGATGATGGCCGGACTGAAGAAGGAGCGCATTCGTTATAATGCCAATCACAACCGCAAGCGCAGCCGCACCGGCTAGCGTGTCTTTCGGGCTATGAAGCAACACACGCATCACCAAACCGCGTTCGGGCTGGATGGCAACTGCGGGAGCGCGCCTGCGGCGGTGCGGTATTTCGTCGTCTACAATGATTTTTCTAGGCACGTTTTCTCACCTGATGATTTTGAACCTCTCCGCGCGGAGCCGGCGCGAGGGTTGCTAAGTTGCTTGAAGAATCGACAAGCGGCGGCGTGAACGCAATCGGCAGCGTTACTGAGACTGTGGTGCCTTCATCGATCCGGCTATCGACGCTGAACTCACCGCCATGCAGAGCGACCAGACTCTTGACGATCGACAGGCCGAGCCCCGTTCCCTCGTGGCGGCGCTGATAGGTTTTCCCGGCCTGAAAAAACGGATCGCCGATACGCTTGAGATCTTCCGTACCAATGCCGACGCCGGTATCGACTACCCGCGTCACGAAACTCGAGCCTTCGATCGTAGCCTCGACGGTCACCTTGCCGCCGCGCTCCGAGAACTTGATCGCATTCGACACGAGATTCAAAACAATCTGTTTGAAAGCGCGCGGGTCGCCCGTGATTTGAGGCAAGTCCGCCGATGCGCGCGTGATAATGTCGATTCCATTTTCACGCGCTTTCAACACCATCAGGTTGCAGCAGCTGACGAGAGACTCGCGCGGTGAAAACAGTTCAGGCAAAATCTCGAAGTTTCCGCTTTCCATCTTCGACATGTCGAGAATGCCATTGACCACCGACAGCAGATGCAGGCCGGATTCATTGATCAGCTTGGCATATTCGTGACGGCGCGCGGCGTCGAGCCTGAGATCCTCTTCGTGAACCATCATTTCGGAGAAGCCGATAATGGCGTTCAGCGGGGTTCTTAATTCATGACTCATCGTCGCCAGGAAACGCGATTTGGATGCGCCCGCGCGCTCGGCTTCCGTGCGCGCGGCTTCGATCGCCTGCTCTTGTATCTTGCGGTCCGTCACGTGGCGCATAACGGCAACAACTTCAGCGCCGGTCGAACCGATTGATACGGCCGCGTCATCAATCGGACGGCAACGCATTTCAATCCAGATAAAGTCGGCGACGGCATTTCGCCCCGCGACACCGCGAGCCTCGCGGCGAACGCGGAACTCAACGCTGCGTTCTGTGCGGCTCAGCGCGGCATCCGATAGGGCGGTAAGGTAGGCGGGTCGGTCGGCGACATGAACGCGATCGAACAGCCCGTGTTCAAGCAAGCTCGCATTTGAAACTCCGATGAGGGTCTCGGCCGCGGGCGAAATGAACTCGACCGCACCGTTGCGACCGTGGCGGGAGATCACGTCGCTGATGTTGCGCGTGAGAAGGCGATAGCGCTCTTCTTCGTCGGCGAGCAGATTCTTGCTTGTACGCGCGAGGGATTCAGCACCGAACGCCAGACCGGACGCATAAATCGTCGCCGTCGCAATTCCGAAGGCTTCGAACATTGAACTGATATCAGCGGGCACTTTCGAGACAGGCAGGAATCCGAACGCCTCGATCATAACCAATGTCAACGCGCAGCCGAGCGCCAGCGCGACCGCACTTCCCACAACCCGCCGGGATGCCGACAACGCCGCCTCGAGCGGAACTGCAATCAGCCAGATCGCTGCAAATGACGAGATGCCGCCAGTATTGATGCAGACCGCCAGTACAACCGCCGCAAGCGCCAACGACGACAGGATATGCGCACTCTCATAGCGGCCGGTGCGCGAAAGGTAATATGAGACAAGGATCGGCGCGATCAGCCACGCAAAAACCATCACCTCGATTTCCTGAGGCACGCCGCGCACGGCAAGGTAAACCGGCAGGGATGCAAGCGCCGCAAGGCTTCCGATCAGACGGGGCGCGATGAATGCGCGATGACGCGCGCTCACCATCGCATCCTGTCTCGCGGACGGATGCAGCAGCGAATCCAGATGATCGCGGATAATCCTGAAACCTGTCACGTCATTCTCACGTTCGGCATGCTCATACACTGAGCCGCCGGAACGCCCCCTTTTTTCGTTGGCTGATCGTGTCAGAGCGAACTTAAGCGAACGCTAAAGGGCGTAGCCGCAGGCAAACACCAACGCGAGAAGTCCCGCATTTACGGGCATGAATGGGCGCATTCGACGGGGATGGTGAACGCGAAGTTTCCAGACCTCGGCAGATATGGTTTCGAAAGTATGCACACCTCCTGACGGAGTTGCGATGGCGCAATTCGCCCCGAAACTCAGCCTCAAAATCGTCAATCGAAAATTTACGGCAAATGAAACGATTCAATTTTTAGACAAATTAAGCAGATGGCAAATACGCAAGGTTTAAAAGAGGCCTGCTACTGAAGACGCGATTGCGGGTTTGATCGCAGCTAGGTTTGCTCGACGGGGTTTGTGATGTTCTTTCTGCTTCGAATGGCCTTCTGGCTCATGATCGTTCTGGCGCTGCTGCCACTAGGCAATACTCCGGATGCCGACAAGGGTCCGCAGGTCGCCGCAACCGACGCCGTATCGGCTGCAACGGCTGCGATGTCGGACATGGCGCAGTTCTGTACCCGTCAGCCGGCCGCCTGCGACATCGGTGGACAGGCCGCGACCGTCGTGAGCCATCGTGCCCAAGCCGGCGCGAAGAAGGTCTATGATTTTATCACTGAGAAGAAGGCGCCAGAGACGGTTGTTGTGAAGGAAAACATCGTCAAAGACTTCGGCGGGCGTCAGGACATAAGGTCCACCGGAAGTACGAAAGATGGCGTCGGAAAACATGTCAAAAAAGCGCCGGACCATACTGGTTCTATTGGTGCTATTCACACCGCCGCAAGCATAGTCCCGCATAACATGCCAACGGAAGCCGATCTTCATACGGAATGGCAAGCGCCGATTCTTCAATAGGCCATCATCGCCGATCCATCGCAAATTTATTTGCCTCGCCCCGAAAAGCGATATCGCTTTCGGGAGCCTGCGATCTCATATAAGCGTGACGCGATAGGACGCAGGCTGACATGACGATCGACGACATCCGCGAGAATTTTGCGCTTCTAGAGGAGTGGGACGACCGCTACCGCTACGTCATCGAGCTTGGCCGCACACTCGACCCAATGCCGGACGAGGATCACTCATCAGCAAACAAAGTGCAGGGCTGTGCCAGTCAAGTCTGGCTGACCCGAACCGTCGATCGCAGTAATGCGAAGGAACCCATCCTCAATTTCAAAGGCGACAGCGACGCACACATCGTGCGCGGGCTGATCGCGATATTGCTCACACTGCAATCTGGAAAATCCGCCAGCGAAATTCTCGCGTCCGATCCTGTCGCGCTATTCGACGAGCTTGGATTTCGTGAGAATCTCACGCCGCAACGCTCCAATGGACTGCGCGCCATGATCGAGCGCATCTGCAATGATGCGCGCGCGACGCTGGCGGAGGCATCCTGATCTCTTGCTAGGTCGTAAAGGCTGCATCGTCTGCAAGCCACGTTCGTATAGCTGCGTTACCGCTTCCCCGCACTGAGGGCCGAAATCCATAGTGTCGCGCGAGCCGCGTAAGAGCTAATTGCAAGACCACCTTCGCCGAACGCGACGGCCAGCCACGCTCTCGCTCGACATCTTCGAGGCCGCGCAGAAAACAGCAAACGTCCATCAAAACGCCGGCGAATTCCGGGCCGCAGGCTTCGAGCGCAGCGCGCACACGTTGGCGCGAAGCGACGATTAAATCGGTCATCTCGGCCGGCGCTGCACCCGATCCGCGAACGCGAGCCGTTCCGGACCAACTCGACGTGACACGTGGCGATAGATGACCCCGGGTGAAATCGGCACGCAGGCGTTCACCGGCGATAAACTGTTCCGCATCAATCAAGGCACTGCCGTCCCGGCCTTTGCGGCGCGCGAGCCACGCCAGCGGACTTTCGCTGTCATTGAACATCACTTGAGAAAAGCCAGTCTCTGTCATCACGTTACGGGTCGTGAGATCGAGATGCTGCGCGCGAAATGCGTCGATCGCCGAATCGTCGCCCGAGATGTTGCGATCGGCCCTCGATTTGCGGGTAACGTCTTTGCGGAGATTGGACTTGCGCAGTGCGGCTTGCAGTTTTTTCATCGGCGTCGGCCTCTCGTCTCGATTTATCGATCTAGGAATTTATACGCATTTGTATACTTGACAAAAGTGGATATATTCCTAGATTGCGTCGTCGGAGTTTTCCGATTGGCGCGCCCACCTAAGTTGAGAATGCGAATGCACTGAGAGGGACAGTGCTTGCGGATAAATCAAAACAGCCCAATGCCCTTACAAACGGCTTCAGTGTCGCGGACTACATTCGCGACGTAGCCACTCATGATTTTGAGCAAACTAACCGGCTTCTTGCCCTTAATGACTTCTTCCGCGTCATCGATAACTACAAAAGTGGAAAGCTTCATTATCGGTATGGGTGTCTCGGGGAGAACGGCGAGAATTATGATCTCGTCTTCGCGAGTAAGGTGTGCGGGGACTTTAACAAATTCCCCGGTGGGAGATACACCGGTTGGAAAAGTGAGCATTGCTCCAGCGCTTCCGACGCCAACTGGCATCAACCGCGCATGTTTTTGGACGTTGGCGAGGTAGTCCACGGCCCAGAGGGAATTATTCCCTCCCTTGTATGGCTGGAAACATTCAAAGAGCGCGATTACTTCGGGCGGCAAATCATTTTTCATTCCGTTTATTCTGTCCGGCCAGTAAGTGGCACCTTTGCAGAATGGAAAGTAAGCGAAGTTCTTGCTAACCCCACGATGCTTCAAGGCGACGGTGTGGCTCAGTTGATCAAGGCAGGCCCTAAGATTGCCGACAGCATCGAAGATAATGCAGGACATATCCTCGAAGATTTGAATATCAAACTTCGCTTTGAGCAGGTGCTTTCCAAAGTTAGGATCGAACTCAACAACAAAGGCGTATGGCTTACCGGTCTTGAAAGCATCGACAGCCAATTCCAAGTCTGCGATATGCTTATCTGCGCGACGGAGTACGGCCTTTGCGCTTGAAAATGGATCGTGCATGGCAAACCGGCCTAAAGATTTAGACGCAACTAAGCGCCTTATGGGTGCGCTCGTGCGCATGAAACCAAAGCCGCACGAGGAATTGAAAAAGAAGAAAGCGCTTCCATCTAAGCGTGGCGTGGTTCCAGCGGCATCAAAAAAACAAGGGGCCAAGTAGCGCTTTGTTCACTTGAGAATGAAAGTGTTAGGGGTACCGTCCAAGTATTACTTGCGTGTCAAATTGATTCGCGAGGGGAGTTCTCGGGTCACCGGGAAAGGGGGAGACTGACGGGAGTGCCATCCCATCAATCTCCGGTTTAGACTACGTCATATTGCTAAGGGTAACCTCTTGAGTCGCGTTAGCGATTTGGGAGGCCCCGGCAATGGGCACGAACGTTCTCCCATTTGCCAAACCGAAAACGAACATAATCCGTTACGGCCACAGGCATGTGGAGTGGACAGCTTAGATACATCTTTTAGTTCTCCGAGGGAGAGAGTCCCTTGGTCCCCGGACGCAACCATTGCGCCGCGTTGTCAAACGCGCTGGTTGTGCGGGTAGGAGAACAGCCTAACGAATCCTGACTGCCGACAGAATATTACCACGGCAACAGGTGATTCCCGAGTCCGGTCAAGCCGAATCCAGTCATTCCACAGGTTTGAATTTGCGGCTTTTCCAAGCGCCAAAACGCTTGCCGAACTGCTTCTTTGAAACGATTTTAGTTAGGTATGCGATACGTCAGGCGCTTGCCTTCAATGCCCTTCATGGCAAGCACCGTCCGTTCCCCGTCAGTAACACCGAGGCCAGCGCGGTTAGAATAGCGGAATGAAAATTTCGAGAGATAGCGCTTCAAATGTTGTTCGCTGCAAAAGATATAAGTACCTCGCATACCGCGCTTGAATACGCCAAAGAAGTTTTCAGCGTTGTTAGTTGTCTGACCGTCTTTGCCAACATATTCGCCGCGACCGTTCCAGCCATGCTTCACAGTTTTATGAGCGGCAAATTCCTCGCCAACGAGCGTGTAGAGTTTGCTCTGATCGGTATGCAATTCGCTAGAGCGATGCGCGTTGGTTACAAGAATTTCGCGCACAGTTTTCACGTCCGCGCGCTTCACATGGAAAGCGCGGGCTTTGCCCGTTGAAGGTTCGACGAGGGCGACAATGCTATTCTTGTGGCGGTGTCCCTTTTTGTAGCTCTTGCGCGTTTAGACGAACTGCCGATGTAAGTTTCATCGGCCTGAATCGACGAGCCAGAGCCGCCCATAGGCGTAGGCGCAAGATCGGTCATTGCCTCGCGCAAGCGGTGCATCATGAACCACGCCGTCTTGTAGGTGACTCCAATCGTGCGGTGAATTTCGTGAGCCGAAACGCCGTTCTTGCCTGAGTTGAGCATACGAGCGGCCATCCACCATTTCGTGAGAGGCACCTTGGAACGCTCGAACACGGTGCCAACAGTCACGGTGAACTGGCCCTTGCATTCGTTGCAATACCAGAGGCCCGCACGATGCGATTGCTTCTTGCCTTCTACCTTGGCGAGTTTGTCCTGATCGCTGTTACCGCAATGAGGGCAAACGCGACCATCGGGCCAACGCACAGCCTCAAGGGCTTCGCGGGCCTTGTTTTCGTCCTGAAAGATAGGGTCCTGAAACACTGCTTTAGCCATGACATTTGCTCCAATTCCCTTAATTTACGGGAATGAGCTACTTTTGTCAAGTATATAAATGCGAATTTATACCTAGATCGAACGAGAGTCTCGTTGCCTTAGAAAAATAAACTGCCGATTGGAGGCTTGACTCCAAACATGCCCAGAATATGGAAATATTCCTAGGGAAGAACCGGTAAGAAATCCGATATTTACTTGCGACGACGACGCTGCTGTCCAAGACCCATTTTTTTGGCAAGCTGCGAACGGGCGACCGCATAATTGGGAGCAACCATCGGATAGTCCGCCGGAAGTCCCCATTTTTCCCGGTATTGCTCCGGCGTCATGTTGTATTGCGTCCGCAAATGCCGCTTCAGCGACTTGAAACGCTTTCCGTCCTCGAGACAAACCAGATAATCCGGGGTCATCGATTTCTTGACCGAAACGGCGGGCTTTGCCGGTTCGAATGCGGTCTCGGATCCGCTGGATGATACCCGCACAAGAGCCGCGTGAATCTGGCTGATCAGTGCCGGAATTTCAGCTGCCGTGGTCGGGTTGTTGCTGACATAGGCCGAGACGATCGAGGCCGTTAGATCCACGTAACCTTTGGGATGTGTCTCGCTCATCGCAACATCTTTCAAAAGCCGGCGTGGCTCTGGTTGCGATCAGACAACGGTCTATCACGTCAAGCATTGCCGGAAGGCTTTACTGCGCGATTATTGGCGTAATACTGGAAACGAGACAAGGAAAACGCTGCGGAGAGCTAGCTTATTTTTGCCTAACCCACCATTCAATGCCGCTGGTTGAGGTGCGAACGCAATTCATCGATCGACGAAAAACGTACCATGCCTTCGGGCATTTGCGCTTCGATCGATCCATCCGAATAAAGCGAATAGGCCATCGAATCCACGACCCCGGATTTCACGATGGACACCGATGCGGCGTCCCCACGCCGCGGCGACCGTGCTTCTATCGATCGCGAGGGGCCGCGGCCATTGCGTGGAGCGGGAGATTCCGCTCGCCACATATCGTCAAATGAATCGCCGGGGATTGGATCGGCGTCAGACATCGACCGACCGCGTGCGGGCGGCTCGTCCTGCCAAGGCGCGGAGAGCGAGGGCGCATTAGCCGGGGGAAGTGACGATGCGGAGTGATCCAGTTCGTCACTGAAGCCGTCGAACTCGCGAACTGACTGGTCGCGAGGAAACAGCATATCATCGGCGCCAGCGCGAGACGGCGGAGTTCGTGCGGCCTTCGATGGTGCGACCCCCGTCGAAGTTCGTCCACGAGTGGTGGCGGCGACGTCGCGCGAAGATACAGGCAATCCCGAATCAAGGCGGCGCGCGAGATTTTTGAATTCTCGACCGACGAGGTATAAGCCAAGCAGCAGCAGGCCGGTACATGCGACCACCGCTCCTGCGAGAATCATCGTGTTACCGAAGCTGAATTCCTTGATCGGAATTCCAAAGACAATCGTCAAAACGCCAACGCACAGAACGACCGTTCCGCCGATCAACAACCCAATCATTACAAACTCCGCTCCAGCGTCGCTTGTGACGCTGCACTCAGCCCAATTATAATACTGGTACTCAGACCCCGTTACCAATCGGTAATTTTCGCATAGCTATCAGTACGAACGGCTGACGAATTCGGTTTCTCGGAAAGGACAAAAATCCCACTTGACGGGCTAATTGGGGGCGGAAAAAAATCCCCCTCGAAGCCGTTTCACCCGGAATTTTACCGTGTTGCCGAATGCTGCGCTGCATCAGAAATTTTCGCCACAATTGTCAATTACTTGAACGAACAAATGCGATAGATTGTTCCCTCAACTAGAAACCGAGCTGTATTCAGCATCGGTTCAGGGGACGCTAGGTTTACTGACTGACATGTCATCCATCACAACATCGGCCCTCGAAACGCCTGTCAGGCGTTCGATCGAGCAGACTTGCGACGATATTGCGCTGGCCGTTCTCACGGTCGTTGCGATCGTCGCGGGACTGACGTTTCGTGACTACGGGCTTGGATGGGACGACTACACTCACGCTGAGTACGCCGATCTACTTCTGAAGATGTTCGGCAGCGGTTTCACCGATACCAGCGCGCTGACATTCGCAAACCTATATATGTACGGCGGCGGCTTCGATATGGCTGCGGCCCTACTGCACAAGATTGTTCCGCTTGAACTGTTCGAGACGCGGCGTCTGCTTGGCGCAGTGGTCGGTATCATCGGTCTTGCCGTAACTTGGCGGCTGGCGCGGCGCGTCGGCGGCCAAGTCGCCGGACTTGCGGCGCTGCTGTTGCTCGCGCTCTGCCCGATCTATTACGGCCATATGTTCATGAACCCGAAGGATGCGCCCTTCGCGGTGGCAATGATCGTCCTCATGCTCGGACTGGTGCGCCTTGCGCAGGAATATCCTTCACCATCGCCGCATACTGTCCTCATCGTCGGCCTCGGCGCAGGATTGTCGGTCGGCTCGCGCATCCTTGGCGGCCTTGCATTGATCTATGCGGTGATTGCATTTCTTCCGATCTGGACTGCGGATGTTCGCAATCACGGATGGCGGGAAACGGCCCACAGGATCGGCCATGTTCTCTATACGTTGTTGCCGGGGCTGTTGCTTGGCTATCTGGTGATGGGGCTGATCTGGCCCTGGTCGATCATCGACACGACCAATCCCTTCAAGGCGCTGACCTACTTCTCTCATTTCTTTGAAAAGCCGTGGAAGGAATTGTTCAACGGCGCGATCGTGTCGGTGCCGGATATGCCGTGGTCGTATCTGCCGACATTGTTCGCGCTTCAGCTTGCCGAAGTCATGCTCGGCTTGCTCGCGGCGGGTGTCGTCTTGACGACGATGACGTTATGGCGGCCCGCAGCCGATCCAAAGCGCAAAACTGTGCTGTTGATTTTGACGCTCGCGGCGTTGCTCCCGCTGATCATCGCGATGGTGAAGCGCCCCGCGCTCTACAACGGCATTCGTCATTTCTTATTCGTCATTCCGCCGATGGCGGTCCTCGCCGGCATCGGATTCACGGCAATTTCCGACTGGCTCAAGGATTACAGCCGCAAGGCACAACTCGCCTTTGCGGCATTGTTCGCGTTCGGGCTGTCGTTGCCGCTTACCGAGATGATCCGGCTGCATCCCTACCAATACACACACTTCAACCATATCGCGGGAACGGTTCGAGCGGCAGATGACCGCTACATGCTCGACTATTGGGGCCTTGCTCTGAAGCAGGCATCGGAAGGACTGCGTGAGGAGATCACAGAGCGGCAGGAAATCCCGCCGCGCAATCGCAAATGGCGTGTCGCCGTGTGCGGCCCGCAGCGGCCAGCACAAGTCGCCCTAGGACCCGACTTTACGATCGGGTGGGACAGCCACGCCGCGGATTTCGCGATGACGCTCGGTGAGTTCTATTGCAAGGGCTTGAATGCACCGGTCGTGGTCGAGATCAAACGCGATGACGTCATTTTCGCCCGCGTCTACGACATTCGCGGCAAGAGCATTGCGAGCTTGTTGACCATTCCCGCGCCGTAACGCCCTTTCCAGCATCGAAACATGGCACGCCTGCGACAGACACGGATTGATGGCCGTTCGGCGCGGGATTAAAGTTCGCGCCAATCAACAATACTACGCGGGAGAAACGCCATGTCGCCGGCCGAAGCACGCTTAAAGGAAGTCAAATCGACGATGACCGATGCGGAATGGGAGCAGCGGGTCAATCTCGCCGCCGCGTATCGGTTGGTCGCCGTCTACGGATGGGACGACCTCGTCGATACCCACATTTCGGCGCGCGTGCCGGGACCGGAGCATCATTTTCTCATCAATCCTTACGGCCTGATGTTCGAAGAAATCACGGCGTCAAGCCTCGTCAAGGTCGATCTCGACGGCAACCAATTGAGCCAGAGCGAGTACAACATCAATCCTGCCGGCTTCACCATCCATTCCGCAGTCCACGAAGTGCGCGATGATGCCGGCTGCGTCATGCATCTGCACACTCCGGACGGCACTGCCGTTGCAAGCTGCATGGAGGGACTTCAACCGCTGAACCAGACCGCGCATTTCGTCACCGGCGACCTTGCCTATCACGACTATGAAGGCGTCGCGCTCGATCACGATGAGCGCCCGCGCATCCAGAAAGATCTCGGTAACAAAAACCATCTGCTGCTGCGCAATCACGGCACGCTGACGGTGGGCCGTTCGGTCGCCTCGGCGTTCGAGCGCATGTATCACCTGGAGCGCGCCTGTACGATGCAGGTGCGGACCCGTATGCTCGGCCCGACCGCTTATCCGATCGAGAAAATTGTCACGGAAAAGAACGAAAACCTGATCGCCAATCAGGACGCAATGGAACTTCGTTCGACCAAACTGGTCTGGCCGCCGTTGCTGCGGAAACTTGACAGACTCGATCCGAGCTACAAGACTTAAGCTATCGCCCTCTACACGGCCCTTCAAACGTCGCCCAATTCCGGGCGGCGTTTTTGCTTGTAAAATGGGCGTCGATTAAATTTTGCGGCCGCGCGTCAACACTTCGCTAAGGCGACCCGGTTAGTGCTGATGGCAGATTACCCTGCTCACTGGACGCCCCTGCATGAACACTTTCGACGTTGTCATCTGCCTCATCACCATCGTCGCCATCGTCATCGGTTTTCGCGCAGGCATTATCCGAAGTGCGGCAACGATCCTCGGCTATATTTCTGCAGCACCCATCGCCGTCCTTGTCACGTCCTTCATCACCAAAGGTCTTGCGAGCAGCTTCGATATTTCGACCAGCGCAAAGTCGTTCATCTTCATTTGCGTTTTTATCGCGATCGGTTTCGTTCTGGGGGCACTCTTTCGCTTCTCGATTGACGAAGCCGTCGGCCCCGCACGCAGCCTGCCCGATCAAATGCTTGGCGCGGTACTCGGCGCAGTCCGTATCGGACTTGTTGCCGTGACGTTGGTGCTGGTGTTCGATCGCGTGATTCCGGCCGGCCGTGAGCCGGGATATATGGTTGGCTCGAAATTGCAGCCGATTCTGTTACAATCCGGCAAGCGCGGCCTGCGAAGCCTTCCGCGCGAAACGACTGACTATATCGATCAGCTCAAGCGCACCTAGCGCGGCGCGTCTGCGAACGCTGCGAGAATTCGTGCCCACGAGCGAATGCCCTTGTGAAAGCTCTTGAGATCGTACTTCTCGTTCGGCGAGTGGATGTTGTCATCCTCGAGACCGAACCCGATCAGCACGGTCTCCAGCCCTAGCGTCTTCTTGAAATCGGCAACGATGGGGATCGACGCGCCTGATCCGATCAGCAGCGCATCCTTGCCCCACTCATCGGTCAGTGCGCGCCGTGCCGCGGCAAGCGGCTTCATGTTCCAGTCGAGCGCAATCGCCGGCGCGCCTGCATGGTCGAGAAATTCTGCTTTGCAATCAGCCGGCAGACGCACGTTGACGAAATCGCGAAATGCCTTGCGGATTTTCGCGGGCTCTTGACCCTCCACAAGACGGAACGACACTTTCGCAGACGCTTCCGCGGGAATGACTGTCTTGGATCCCTCGCCCGTATAGCCACCGAGAATGCCGTTGATATCGCAGGTCGGTCGTGACGAAATTTGCTCGATCAGCAATCGGTCTTTCTCTCCGGCGGGCACCGAAAGACCGATCGGCTTGAGAAATGAGTCTGCCGTGAGGTTGAGGCTCTTCCACTGCGCCAGAATGTCCGGCGGCAAATCCTTCACGCCATCGTAGAAGTCGGGAATGGTGATCTTGCCGTTGTCGTCGAACAGACCACCGAGAATCCGCGTCAGAACGCGGATTGGATTCTGCGCACCACCGCCGAAAATGCCTGAATGAAGATCGCGGTTCGCCGCCTTGATCTTCACCTCCTCATAGACAAGACCGCGCAACGACGTCGTGATCGCAGGTGTGTCCTGGTCCCACATGCCGGTGTCGCAAACCAGGACGAAATCCGCCGCAAGATCTTTTTTATGTTTGTCGAGGAAGGGACCGAAATTCTTGGAGCCTATTTCCTCCTCGCCTTCGATCAGGATGGTGACGTTCAATGGCAGCGAGCCGGTGACGTTCTTCCACGCGCGGCAGGCTTCCACAAAGGTCATGAGCTGACCCTTGTCGTCCTCCGCGCCACGCGCGACGATAATCTTGCGTCCATCGGCGTGGTCAGTAACGATTGGCTCAAATGGCGGCCGGTGCCACAGGTCGAGCGGATCGACCGGCTGCACGTCGTAGTGGCCGTAGAACAGAACATGCGCGCCGCTTTTTCCGGTACTTTTGCCCACGATCGCCGGATGTCCGTCGGTTGGGCGCACATCGGCGGCAAAACCGATGCTGGCGATGTCCTCTGCGAGATGTTTCGCGGCTTTTTTGCAATCCTCGTTGAATGCGGGATCGGCTGAAATCGACTTGACGCGCAACAGCGCGAAAAGGCGTTCAAGACTCTTTTCGAGATCGGCGTCGATGCGGTCGAGAACCGCAGGCAGCACGCTTGTGGACGTCATTGTCTAATTCCCGAATTGCCGAGATGGTCGTCAGCGCCGCAACAGACTTCCAAGCGTGCCGCGCACGATTGAGCGGCCAATTGTGCCGCCAATAGAGCCACCCATCGACTTGCCGAGGCTGGCCACGACATCGCCCGCCACTTTGTTCGTCACCGAGCGCGTCACGTTGCGTGCAATGACCTGTCCGGTCGAAAGCTTGCCACGCGGCGTATTGGTGCCGAAAATCGTGCCCACGATGGAACCGATTTGTCCGAGAACGCCGCCACCGGAGCCGCCGTCAGCGGGCGCCGCCGTGGTCGCCACGCGCTTCTGCAATACTTCGTAGGCGGACTCGGAATCGATAGTTTTGTCGTATTTACCCCTGACCGGGCTCGCGGCCATAATCGCTTTACGTTCCTCCGGCGTGATCGGTCCGATCCGCGCAGTCGGTGGGCGGATCATAACACGTTGGACTATTGCTGGCGTACCATTGCCTTCGAGGAACGAGACCAGAGCCTCGCCCTTGCCGAGTTCTGTAATCACCTTCGTGGTGTCGAGTTTAGGATTCGGCCGGAACGTCGTAGCGGCTGCCTGAACGGCCTTCTGGTCGCGCGGTGTGAATGCGCGCAGCGCGTGCTGAACACGGTTGCCAAGCTGCGCGAGGATTTTATCCGGCACGTCAATCGGGTTCTGCGTGACGAAATAGATGCCGACACCCTTCGAGCGGATCAGGCGGACCACCTGCTCGATTTTGTCCATCAGCGGTTTGGGCGCGTCATCGAACAACAGATGTGCTTCGTCGAAGAAAAACACCAGCTTCGGTTGCGGCGGATCGCCCACTTCTGGCAGGACCTCGAACAATTCGGACATCATCCAGAGCAGGAATGTCGCGTAGAGCTTCGGACTGGTCATCAGCTTGTCGGCAACCAGAATGTTGATCATGCCGCGCCCTTGGGCGTCCGTCTTCATGAAGTCCTTGAGTTGGAGCGCCGTCTCGCCGAAAAACTTGTCCGCGCCCTGATTTTCGAGAACCAGCAATTGTCGCTGGATGGTGCCGACGGTTGCTTTCGAGACGTTTCCGTATTGCGTAGTCAATTCGTCGGCATGCTCGGCGATGTACGACAGGATGGCGCGTAAATCCTTCATATCGAGCAGCAACAGCCCCTGCTCGTCCGCGACGCGGAAGGCGATGTTGATGACACCTTCCTGAACATCGTTGAGATCCATCATCCGCGACAGCAGTAGCGGTCCCATTTCGGAAACGGTTGCACGCACCGGATGCCCCTGTTCGCCGAACACATCCCAGAACACGGTTGAAAATTTGTCAGGCTGGAACGTGAGCCCCATGTCCTTGGCTCGGCTGAGGATGAAATCCTTCGGTTCACCCATTTCGGAGATGCCGGAGAGATCGCCCTTGATGTCGGCTGCGAAAACCGGGACGCCCGCTCGCGCAAACCCCTCCGCCATCACTTGCAACGACACTGTTTTGCCGGTGCCGGTCGCGCCCGTAACAAGGCCATGCCGGTTTGCAAGCGCAAGTGTCAGATAAACAGGCTGGTCGCCCTTGCCGATGAAGATCGCCTTGTCGGTATCGGCCGATTTTCCGGTCGCGCCATCCGCAGGTTTGCTGCCCGACGCGCTTTTTGCGTCCGACGCTGCCTTCGGAGCGGCCTTAGAGGCCTTGGATGTCGGTGACTTCGCCATTGCATCGCCTCTTGCAAGCTATCGATGGCGCCGCGTGGCCCGAAAATGGTGGCTAAGGCGCATCCCGTCACATCTTGCAGGCTACATTTAGCGGGTCAACCCGCTCCGAGGCCGCATTGGACATAAGTGAGTATCATGATTGCGATTTTTCGATGCTAAAATGAATCGTTCGAGCGGATTTCAAGGCGCGCGGAGCGAATTTTCCGATTGGAGAGAGCCTCTTTTGGATAGCGAACTGATTTTTTGAAACAAAACAGAAAACTTCTCGTAGATGGATGCCATCTCGATCAAGGTTCCGCTTAGTTTCGTCAAAACATAACAGAATCGTTCGAGAGTCTTGCATCGCGGCAACACTTTCACATTGATCGACGTCAAATCGCGAGTTCGCGTCACCGCATCACTTGTAATTCGCGGCGCACCCGCTCAAGATAAAATCATAAACAACGATCCGGAACATAACCCGGGAGCAGGCGGGGCAATTCATGAATGGACACATTGACAAGTTGGCTTCGCAAGCCGTTCGTGACAACGTCGAGACGAAGAAAATTTACACTGACGTCGGAAAGTTGGTTTTTGATCGCGGTTGAATTTTAATTCCGAATCGCTTCGCCTGAGTTTTTTTTACATAGTTTGAGTTTTCGATCTAAATCCAATGACATATCCAATTTCAAAGATTGACGGACTTGGTCCGCAGGCCGCCGTAAAACTCAAAACTGCCGGAATTCGTACGACGGAAGGTCTTTTGAAGAACGCCGGATCTGTGAAAGCGCGCAAGATGCTTTCCGCAAAGACCGGCATTGGCGAACAAACACTTCTGGACTGGGCCAACATCGCATTACTTATGAGCATTAAGGGCATCAGCACAGCCAAAGCAGGGCTCGTGCGCGCCGCCGGCGTCAGCACCGTGCGCGAACTTGCGATGCGCAATCCGGGCCGCCTCGCCCAAGCAATGAAAGACGTGAACGACAAGCGAAAGCTGGTTCGCGTTCTTCCATCGAAAGAGTCGGTCGAGCGCATGATCGAATATGCGGGGAAAGTACCGAATAAAATCACCTATTGACCGGCGCTCCAGCGACCGATCGGAGGCAAATTCGGAGGCACCTCCGGTTTGAGGCGATTGCGCCGCACCGTCTGCCTTGACTCCCTTTAGCGAACGCCGCAAATCGACCGGATGACGGTCAATTCGATATCTGCCGCAGCCGCTTCGCCACAACACCGTTCGGTGGTGTTGTCGCTGATTGCCGGCCCCATTCCGGCGGTCATGGGCATTCTCAATGTCACGCCGGATTCGTTTTCGGATGGTGGAAAATTCCTGCCGCCGAATATGGCGCTCGGCCAAGCCAGACGCATGATCGCCGAGGGCGCGACGATCCTCGACGTCGGAGCGGAGTCCACGCGACCCTATGGCGCGCAGCCCGTTACGGCCGATGAAGAGATAAAGAGACTTCAGGTTATTTTGCCGGCGGTCGTTGCCCTAGGCGCTCCGGTCTCGATCGACACAATGAAAGCCAGCGTTGCTGCGTGGGCGCTCGACAAAGGAGCGGCTGTCGTCAACGACGTTTGGGGACTTCAGCGCGATCCAGATATGGCGAGCGTCGTCGCGGAACGCGGCGTGCCGACCGTCGTCATGCACAATCGCGACAGCGTCGATGGATCGCTCGACATTATGAAAGATATGATTGATTTCTTTTCACGTTCGCTGGACATCGCAATGAAAGCGGGAATTTCGAATGCGAACCTTGTGCTCGATCCCGGCATCGGTTTCGGCAAAACGCCGGAGCAAAGCATGACCGCGCTGGCGCTGCTCGGTGAATTGAAGATATTCGGTTTTCCGCTTCTGGTCGGTGCGTCGCGCAAGCGCTTCATCAGCAGCGTGACGCCATCGGGGCCGAACGAGCGGCTCGGCGGATCGATCGCGGCACACCTGCTGGCGGCAAAGAATGGCGCACAGATCATCCGCACGCACGATGTCGCCGAGACAGTTCAGGCGCTCAAGGTCACGGCTGCGATCGAGGACAGGCGATGAGCGACGTCATCTTCATCAAAGGACTTCTGATCCACGCTCGGCACGGCGTAATGGATCACGAGGCCGAAGTGGGCCAACGCTTCGTTATCGATCTCGAATTATCCATCGACTTGTTGGAATCTTCGCGCACCGACCGGCTTGCCGACACCGTCTCGTATTCCGATGTCGTCGCCACGGCCAGCGAGGCATTCAAAGGGCGAAACTATTATTTGCTTGAGCGCGCGGCGGGGGCTGTCGCTGACTCGATCTTTACTGCCTTCGCGCGGGTCAAGGCTGTCAAGGTCACGGTTCACAAGCCGCATGCGCCGATCGCTGCGATCTTCGACGACGTCGGCGTCATCATCACCCGCACACGAAACTGATCGAGTGATCTGGTTCTGAAATTCGTATCAAAATTTTTCGCAGGCACTTTAACGAATGTCAGAACCAAAGAATCACTCGAATCATAAATTACTAGTGTCCTTTCGTAGCCGACGTTCGCTCGGGACATGCCGCGCGGTGAACCGAACGTCGGATACTGGATACTAGCATGGCCGACGTCCTGATCGCGCTCGGCGGTAATGTCGGCGATGTCCGCGCGACCTTCAAAAAAGCCATCACAAATATTTGCGGCATGACCCAGGCCGCTTTGGTCGCGCGTTCGTCCGATTATGCGACGCCGCCCTGGGGTGACGAGGAGCAAGATCGTTTCATCAATGCCTGCATCGAAATCGAAACCGGGCTCGATCCGCACGCCATCCTTTTCACACTGCACAAGATCGAACAAAAATTTGGCCGCGACCGCACCACCGAGCGCCGCTGGGGACCGCGCACGCTGGATCTGGATTTGATCGCTTACGACGACGTCAAAATCGACAAACCTGAACTGACACTGCCGCATCCTCGCCTGTTCGAGCGGGCCTTCGTATTGGTGCCGCTCGCGGAAATCACGCCCGACCGTGTCATTGCAGGGCAAACAGTGCGACAGGCGCTCGCCAAGCTCCCGACAACCGGAATTGAACGGCTCGCCGACCTGCCCTGAGGCGCGACCATAAGCCAAACAACCATTTGGCTTGGGGGCTGTCGCGTGGCAATTTCGGCCCACCGGCAGAGCCGGTTGCCGGAGTTAACCTTTTGAATGTCCAAAGAAACTGACCAGCTTCGGCTCGCCGCCGATTTTGCACCCGCGATCCGCGATGACTGGCGCAAACTTGTGGACGACGTGCTGAAAGGTGCCCCTTTTGCACGGCTGGAATCCAAAACTTATGACGGCCTCCAGATCGAGCCCATCTATGAGCGAGCGCGCGATTCCAAGATCGTCGCCGGTCGCGCACCAGCGACACCGTGGCAGATCATGCAGCGCGTCGATCATCCCGATGCGGTGAAAGCAAACGCGCAAGCGCTGCACGATTTGGAGAACGGCGCGAGCGGATTGACGCTGGTGTTTGCCGGCGCGAACGGCGCGCGCGGGTTTGGCCTGCCGCCAACAAAGGACGCGCTGAATAAAGCGCTCGACGGAATCTATCTCGATGCCGGCATTGCGATCGAACTCGAGATCGGACTGGAGTCGCGCGATATGGGTCAGCACGTCGCTGAACTCTTAAATGCGCGGAAAATTTCGCCCGCGTCCGCCAACATTCGCTTCGGCCTCGATCCCATCGGCGGCAATGCCGCGCGCGGGGGCAGCCACGGCACTTGGGATTCGACCGCGAAAATCTTTGGCGAGAAGATTTTAAAACTGCACGAGCTTGGATTTCGCGGTCCGTTCGCACCGGCCGACGGACGTGTCGTCCACGACGCGGGTGGCTCGGAGGCGCAAGAGCTTGCATGGGTGCTGGCTGTAAGCGTCGCTTATTTGCGGGCGCTGGAGGCGACGGGCATTAAGCTCGAAGATGCACAACGCATGGTCTACGCGCGCCTTGCCGCCGACGCGGATCAGTTTTTGACGATGGCGAAGTTTCGCGCGCAGCGCTTGCTCTGGGCGCGGGTCGAGCAAAGCTGCGGACTTGCTCCAAAACCGATGTTCATCGCGGCCGACACCGCGTGGCGAATGCTGACGCAGCGCGATGCCGATGTGAACATACTGCGCTCGACAATCGCGACGTTCTCGGCAGGGCTTGCCGAAGCGAACAGCATCAATGTATTGCCGCATACGCTCGCCGCAGGATTCCCTGATTGTTTGGCGCGGCGCATCGCGCGCAATACGCAGCTTGTGCTGCTGGAAGAATCAAATCTCGATAAGGTTTCCGATCCCGCCGCCGGTTCTGGCAGCATCGAAGCGCTGACAAGGCAACTTTGCGACGCGGCATGGTCGCTGTTTCAGGAGATCGAGCGTGCGGGAGGGGCATTCGCCGCGCTTGAGAAGAATCTCATTCAACACAAGGTCGCGGCCGTCCGCGACGCGCGTGCTAACAATATCGCCAAACGGAAAGACGTTCTGACCGGCGCGACCGAGTTTCCGAATCTGCGGGAAAAAATCACGAATGTGCTGAATGTTAAGCCAGTCGCGTTATCCGGCTCGTCCTATGGCGAGAATGTCGTTACATTCGATGCCCTGACGCCGCACCGCCTTGCTGAGCCATTCGAAAAGCTGCGCGACGCCTCGGACAAAATCCTGAAAGAAAAAGGCGCGCGACCCAAAGTATTTCTCGCCAATCTGGGAACGGCGACGGACTTCACGACGCGAGCGACATTCACAAAAAACTTCTTCGAGACCGGCGGCATCGAGGCGATCGACGGCACCGGCACGACCGATCCAATTGCACTCGGCACCGCGCTCAAAACATCCGGAGCCGCACTCGCCTGTATTTGCTCGTCCGACAAAATTTACGTAGAACACGCTATTCCTGCCGCCAAAGCCCTTCACGCCTCAGGAGCCAAACAAATCTATCTGGCTGGCCGCCCCGGCGAGCTGGAAGCTGCCCTTCGCGCCGCCGGCGTGAACGATTTCATCTTGGTGGGAAGCGACGCGTTGGCGACGCTGAACGCGGCTTATGCTAAGCTGAGCGCGTCATGACTCGCATCCCGAATTTTGCGGAAATCGCCTTCGAGTACGCGCCTCTTGGGAGCGCCAGCAACAATGCTGCGCCGCCTGAAAGATCCTGGCTCACACCCGAAGGCATTCCGGTCAAGCCAGTCTATGCCGAAGGCGATTTGGCCGGTATCGATTTCCTCGACACTTGGCCCGGAATCGCGCCGTATTTGCGCGGCCCCTACCCAACCATGTACGTCAACCAGCCGTGGACCGTGCGCCAATATGCAGGGTTCTCGACAGCGGAAGACTCCAACGCGTTCTATCGCCGCAATCTCGCGGCCGGACAAAAGGGTTTATCGGTCGCGTTCGATCTTGCGACACATCGCGGCTACGATTCAGATCACCCGCGCGTGTCGGGGGATGTCGGCATGGCCGGCGTCGCGATCGATTCCATCTACGACATGCGCACATTGTTTGCAGGCATACCGCTCGATCAGATGAGCGTGTCGATGACCATGAACGGCGCGGTGCTGCCGATCCTCGCACTGTTCGTCGTCGCCGCCGAAGAACAAGGCGTGTCGCCGGAAAAACTCTCGGGCACCATTCAGAACGATATTCTGAAAGAGTTCATGGTGCGTAACACCTACATCTATCCGCCAGCGCCATCGATGCGGATCATCTCCGATATTTTCCAATACACTTCGCAAAACATGCCGAAGTTCAATTCGATCTCCATTTCCGGCTATCACATGCAGGAAGCCGGCGCGACGCAGGATCTCGAACTTGCCTATACGCTCGCCGACGGTATCGAATATGTGCGCGCCGGAATGGCCGCGGGGCTCGACATTGACAAGTTCGCGCCGCGGCTTTCGTTCTTCTGGGCCATCGGCATGAATTTTTTTATGGAAGTCGCCAAGATGCGCGCCGCGCGTCTGCTTTGGGCCAAGCTGATGAAAGAGTTCAACCCGAAGGACGCGCGCTCGTTGTCGTTGCGCACGCATTGCCAGACATCGGGCTGGTCGCTGACTGCGCAGGATGTGTTCAACAACGTGATCCGCACCAACATCGAGGCGATGGCGGCCACGCAAGGTCACACGCAGTCACTGCATACCAACGCCCTCGACGAGGCGCTGGCGCTGCCGACGGATTTCTCTGCGCGCATCGCCCGAAACACACAACTATTTCTCCAGCAGGAAAGCGGCACGACGCGTATCGTCGATCCGTGGGGCGGCTCTTATTATGTCGAGCGGCTGACGCACGATCTCGCCGCAAAGGCATGGAGCCATATTCAAGAGGTCGAGGCGCTGGGCGGCATGGCCAAAGCCATTGAGGCCGGTGTGCCGAAGCTGCGGATCGAGGAAGCCTCCGCCAAAACGCAGGCGCGGATCGACGCCGGACGGCAATCCGTCATTGGCGTCAACAAATACAAGCCAACGAGCGAAGCGCAGATTGAAGTTCTTAGAGTAGAGAATTCAACTGTGCGGCGCTTGCAAATCGACAAGCTGTCGCGGCTCAAAAGCGAGCGCAAGCAAGCCGATGTTGATGCGGCACTGAATGCGCTCACCGACGCTGCGAAGCACGGTACAGGAAATCTCTTGGCACTCGCCATCGATGCCGCGCGCCATAAAGCGACCGTCGGCGAAATTTCCGACGCTATGGAAAAAGTATTCGGCCGTCACCGCGCCGAAATCAAATCCATCACCGGCGTCTACAAACGTGAGGCCGCTACAATGTCGGACAAGGTTGAAAAACTTGCAGCGCTAATCGAAGCGTTCGAGGACGCGGAAGGACGCCGTCCCCGAATTCTGGTTGCGAAAATCGGACAGGACGGTCACGACCGTGGCCAGAAAGTGATTGCATCAGCCTTCGCCGATGTCGGCTTCGACGTGGATATCGGACCACTATTCGCAACTGCCGACGAAGCTGCCAGGCAGGCCGTCGAAAACGACGTGCATATTCTGGGGCTGTCGTCGCTTGCGGCGGCACATCTCACCGCCGTGCCCGAGGTAAAAGCCGCGCTCGCAAAACGGGGCCGCGAAGATATCATGATCATCATCGGCGGCGTGGTGCCGCCACAAGACTACGACGCTCTTTATAAGGCCGGTGCTGAAGCAATCTTCCCGCCCGGCACCGTGATCTCCGAGGCGGCTGAAAAACTGATCCGCAAGCTCAATGTGCGGCTCGGTCATTCAAGTGCTGCGGCGGAATAATAACGTGCGCCAGAAAATGACGCGACGCGCATGAATGCAACGAAGGCAGAAAAATCGCTCGCGGCGGATGTTCACTCCGGTGATCGCGCAGCGTTGGCGCGCGCGATTACTCTGATTGAGAGCCGACGCGCCGATCATCAGGCGCTGGCCCGTGATCTTGTGCAGGAATTATTGCCCCTCACAGGCAAGGCGGTTCGCGTCGGAATTACCGGTTCGCCCGGCGTCGGTAAATCCACCAC
The DNA here is from genome assembly GCA_038230475.1 of Hyphomicrobiales bacterium. Taxonomy (GTDB): domain Bacteria; phylum Pseudomonadota; class Alphaproteobacteria; order Rhizobiales; family Xanthobacteraceae; genus Afipia. The sequence goes on along the minus strand of JBBRNE010000005.1, from coordinate 136,417 downwards.
CATCGATGCGCTCGGCATAGAGTTGATTGCGAAGGGCCATAAGATAGCAGTGCTCGCAGTCGATCCATCGTCGGCACGCACCGGAGGCTCAATTCTCGGCGACAAAACTCGGATGGCGCGACTGTCGGCTGAAGACAATGCTTTCATCCGCCCATCGCCCGCGTCCGGCACGCTTGGTGGTGTCGCGGCAAAGACACGCGAGGCAATGCTGTTGTGCGAGGCGGCCGGTTTCGACGTGATCTTGGTGGAGACAGTCGGCATCGGCCAATCGGAGACCGCCGTCTGCGACATGACGGATTTTTTTCTCGCATTAATGTTGCCCGGTGCCGGTGACGAACTTCAAGGCATAAAAAAAGGTCTTGTTGAGCTTGCCGACATGATCGCCGTCAACAAGGCCGATGGTGACAACGTCAAGCGAGCGAATTTGGCTGCCGCCGAATATCGCGGCGCACTGCATATTTTAACGCCGCGCTCCGAACATTGGCATCCACCAGTGATGACTTATTCGGCGTTGACCGGCGATGGTATCGACGGGCTTTGGCAGAAAATTCTTGAGCATCGCATAGCAATGAATGCGTCGGGGGATTTTGCGAGCCGACGCTGCGCGCAACAGGTTAAGTGGATGTGGGCGATACTCGAGGATCGCATGAAGGCGACCCTGCGCTCCAATCCGGCGATCCGTGCCAAGGTCAAGCAGACCGAGGCAGCCGTTGCCGACGGCCGCATGACGCCAACACTGGCCGCCGACACGATCTCGGCGCTGATTGAGCGATGAGCGAGAAGCTGCGCATTCTGATTACCGGCTTCCAACCGTTTCCCGGTGCGCCTTATAACCCGACCGAAAATCTGGTTGCGCGACTGTTTCGCTTACGGCGACCGGCGCTCGACGGCGTTGAACGGATCGGCCACATCTTCCCGGTGACATACGGCGCCGTCGACAGCCAACTCCCGGAATTGATTGCAACACATCGCCCCGATGCGATGCTGATGTTCGGGCTGGCGACGCGAACGAAACATGTGCGGATCGAGGCACGCGCACGAAACGCAATCACGCAGCTATGGCCAGATGCCGAGCATACCGAAATCGATCATCGCAGCATCGAAAGCGGTCAATCGTCGACGCGCCGCTTCGGGCCGCACACATTGAAAATCCTGCACGCGGCTCGCGGCACCGGAATCGACGCACGCGCCTCGTTGAGCGCCGGATATTATCTCTGCAATTATCTGAGCTGGCGCGCGATCGAAACCACGCGCAGCAAGCACGGCCCTCGCCTCGCCCAATTCGTCCATGTTCCATTGGTGCCGCGCAGCAGTGCGGTTGTCCGAAAAACCGCATCGGCGCGCATGACATTCGAGGAACTAGTCGATGCCGGCGAAGCCATGCTGATGAGTATGGTTAAACTCGCAAAACAACGCCGTCTTAACGCTCAAATTTAACCACGCGCCGAACAATGGATCGCGATGCGCGACCCGCGCGCAACCTCCGCCGCATTCCTGCACTAAGTATCCTGCAGGAGATATCTCATGGACATCAGCCGCCGCCGCCTTTTGAATGCTTCCGCCGCATCCGCCGCAGCCGGAGCGATCGGTGCTTCGACGGAACCTGCTCGCGCCGCGACCCTGATGTCGGTACTCGGACGCGACGTGACGCAGTACGGCGTGCGGCCGAACAGCCCAGACGATCAAACGAAATTGCTTCAACGCGCCATCGATGACGCGACCGCTGCGCAGACGCCGCTCGCATTGCCGCCCGGCAACTATCGCACGGGCGCACTAAAGCTGCCGAGCGGTGCGCAACTGATCGGAGTGCGCGGCGCGACAATCTTAAAATTCGCTGGCGGCGCATCCTTGCTCACCAGCGAAGGCGCCAACGGAATTTCCCTGACTCATCTCACGCTTGATGGCGTCGGCATCAAGCTCGCGGAACGGCGCGGCCTCATCCATTTCCTGAGTGGTCTCGATGTTCGAATCCACGATTGCGACATCGTCGCGAGCGGCGGCTGCGGCATCTGGTTCGAAGGCATTTCAGGCGACGTAACCGGTAACACCATCCGCAAGACCGCCGTTTCAGGCCTCGTATCGTTCGATGCGCTCGGACTGCTGGTATCACAGAACACCATTCAAGACACGTCCGACAACGGCATCGAAATTCTCCGCAATGCCATCGGCGACGATGGTACAATTGTCGTCAACAACCGCATCGAAGACATCAAGGCAGGTCCCGGCGGCTCGGGCCAGTACGGCAATGCTATTAACGCCTATCGCGCAGGCAACGTTATTGTCAGCGGCAACCGGATTCGCAATTGCGATTATTCCGGCGTGCGCGGCAATTCTGCGTCGAACATCCAGATCACCGGCAACAGCATCAGTGATGTGCGCGAGGTGGCGCTCTATTCGGAATTCAGTTTCGAAGGAGCAGTGATTGCCAACAACACAGTAGACATTTGCGCCACCGGCGTTTCGGTCTGCAATTTCAATGAAGGCGGACGCCTCAGCGTGGTTCAGGGCAACATCATTCGCAATATTCTGCCAAAGCGCCCGATCGGGACGGCTCCTGATGACGATGGTGGCGTCGGCATTGTCGTGGAAGCGGATACGTCCGTGTCGGGCAACGTCATCGAAAATGCACCCTCTTTCGGCATCGTCGCAGGCTGGGGAAAATATCTCCGCGATGTGGCAATCACCGGCAATGTTGTGCGCAATGCTTTCATCGGCATCGGCGTGTCAGTGGTGCCGGGCGCGGGTACGGCCTTGGTCAACAACAACCTGATTTCAGGATCGGGGCGCAGCGCGATTGTCGGCCTCGATCATGCGAAGGCCGTGACCAGCGATCTCGGCGCTGAGACCAATTCACGATTTGCGCAGATCGTCCTCGGCGGAAACGCCATCCGCTGAGATCGGCGCGACCTCACTGGATTCATTCTCCCGCGCCTGTGGGACGACGGCTTCGGTTGGCTTGTCCTGAGCGGAATCGGTCGGCGCCAGCGTTTCCCACGTCTGCAACGCAATACGCGCCTCCTGTACCATGGTCAGGAATTCAGTTTCCTTATGATAGAGCTTCCAGCGCCCGCTTTGATAAAGCTCGACCAGATGATCCAGCCTGCGCTTTGCCAAGATTCTCCAGCGCGCTAACACGCTGCGAGCATGCTCTGCATTCGGCGGATTCGACATCACGCGTCTCGAGAAATAAATTCATCTTCAAAAAAAAGCGACTGCAAAAAATCGGCAGGACCGCAAGCCGCAGCCAGCCGTGGTAAAACATCGGCCAAAAACTATCACGCCTAAGCATCCAAGGCGCGCTTAAAAAGAACCTTGGCCAGCTTTTGGCCAGCCAAGGAAGAACTCGTCTAACGCACCTGCAATTTGATTGCGGCGCGGAATGACGCGCGCGATCCTTCAGGCGGAGGTGTGGCCGGGCCTCCGGCGGCGGCAGCGCCGCTGTTGGTGACGCCTGCGATGGCTGGTGGTCGGCCAGGCGAAGCCGGCTCAATGGCGATCGAGCGCGCCACCGCCTTGGTGTAATTCGGAACCGGCGTGAACTGGTTTGCGTTGAAGTCATGCTGGATCTGGTCGCCACCGTTCGCCAAAACCGCGCAGACCGCTGTCACCGTCTCAATGCCGGGATCCTTCATGCGATACTTGAAAGGCGCTCCGGCTCCCGGAAACTGGACCGGCACGCCAGCGCGGATTCTGTTGTCCTGCTGGAAACTGTTGGGGAAGAGCACGGTGCCCTCTCCCTTCTGATCGATGTCGGTCAGCGTCAGATAGCAATCCTTCGGCGCGACGATCGTAAAGATCGGCGTGTCACCGACGCGGTAACTGTCCAGATTCGATGTCAGCGAAAGATCGTCGCTCCTGAGCGGTCTCACGGGCGGCTTTGCAGGACGCGCATTGGCAATCTTTGCCGGAATGAGATCGGTCAAGTCGGGAACGATATCTTTGAAAACGATTTCCCATTGGTCGCGTGGAATCGAGCCTTGCGACAAGCGGCGAACCAGTGGACGAAACTTTTGATCGACATCAGCAGAGCCATCCTTGAAGTCGGCTTTGTCGATGCCGAGTTCGGATGCCGCCAATGTCAAATCCAGATCGTCCTCGTAACGTTTCGCCAACACGTTGATCATCTCAATGCCATTGAGCTTGAGCGTTGGCTCAAGATCGGCCCGCTTCATCGCATCGGTAAATCGTTTGCCGTCGCCCTCGATGAGAGCGTCCATCTTGTCGTGCGGCGGATAAAGCCCGTCAACCTGGTCCCGGATTTCCTTCGGAAATGCACGCCCCGTCAGGACGAGGTCGCGGATGTCATCCTTGGCTTTACGCATGCCCTGATCGTGACAACCCATGCACGAGATTCCGTTGGTCACGGAGAAATCCTTGCGCGATGGATCACGAACGATCTGCACCGGACCCTTGTCGAGCCGCTCACCCGTCGCCTTGTTCAGGTAATAGCCCTGAAATCCATTCGGCAGACTGAAGATGCTTTCGCCGCCATCATGATGGAAGCCTTCCGCACTCGGCCCCAATGGGAAATCGAACAGGCTCTGGTGATCCTTGTTGCCGGCGAAATCGTATGAGGTCCAAAAATAGCCGCTGCGCGACGGATGACGCTCGATCAAGCGGTTGTTCTGACTGACACCTGATTTCTGAAACGCCGCGCGCTGGGCGACGAAGTTGGCAATGTTAGCGGTGAGATCAACGCCCTGCTGCTTGGCGAATTCGGGGAAAGTCTTCGGCAGTTGCAACAGGTCGTCATAAAGCGGCGGCTGCGACGCCGTGAACGTGAACCAGTCCGCGCGAACATAAGGCAGCGGCGTCTTCGCGCCGTTCGCAAGCGTCTTTGTGAATTCCGAATCCGGTACCGCATTGTAAGGATAGATCGCAATGATCGAATCCCAGTCTGCTGCGCTCCAACCGAGATCGGTGAGATTGAATCGAAGGATCGTGCCTTCCGGATCGATGGTCTCCAACTTGACGACATCCGACGAGCGGCCAAGCGAATTCAGGAACTTGATCGAGGCCTGCCGATAGACTTTCATCGTATCGGCATCGACGCAGATGTTTGCGAAATGGGTCAACGTCAGATAACGCGTGTTTGGCTGACGCTGTTTCAATTGCTTGTCGAGGTCGGTCACCATGTAGGAGACCATGTCCTCGGGTTCGATGAATTTATGAGTCTGGCACGACGCGGTCGCCTTGCTGCCGACCGTCGTGATCCAGGCTTCGAGCGCCTTCAGATCGGCTTCAGTCAGCGTGCCGTACTTCGTCTCGCCTTCGTAATTGACGTCGTAGGGCATCTCCTTGTCGGCGATCTGCCGGTACAGCTTCGAGCCAAGCGGGTTGCCCGGCAAAACGTAGTTCGGGTTCGCTGCCAAGGCGTCCATCTGGAGAATGTTGCCGAAGTTCTTCGCGGGCCGCTCGCGCGAGATAAGTTTCCCGGCCTGATGGCAACGCGCGCAATTCTTATCGAGCACATCGAACGCGGCTTTTGCCACGGGGTCGGTCGGCACCACGATAGGTTCAGCAGGCGAAGTGACCAGAGTGGGCGCAGGAGCGGCAGGCGCCGCGGCGACTGCGGGTGTAGGAGCAGCAGCAGCGGGCGCTGGGGCAGCGGCGTCAGGAGCTTTGCTATCTTGCGCCCAAGACGTCCCGGCCAAGCCGATTGCGACGCCTACGGCCGCTGCGATGCCAAACGCACGCAGACGAAAGCCCGGAAATCCGCTCATAAGACGTCTCCCTTAAATATCATTTTGTTCTGCAAAAATGCCGCCGAGTCTTTGTTGCAGTGTCTTGCCGCAGTGCCTTGGTCGCGTTCAGAACCCGGCGGGTTCACTGATTAGTGGCTGGCCGTGACAGTCGTATTGACGATCTGAACCCGGCGATTTTCGTCAGCATAGGGATTGGCAGGATTCTTGAGATAATCCTTGCCGAAGCCCGCAGCCACCAGCGTATCGGGGGCAAGTCCGTAACGCTGGATCAGAACGCGCCGAACCGAATCGGCGCGACGCTGTGAGAGGTCCAGGTTGTATTCAGGACTGCCCTTCGCATCCGTGTATCCGTTAATGAAAAACACAGTGCCTCTGAACTGATCTTTCGAGAGCGTATTTCCGAGCGCCGCGACGGCTGGCGCCGCCTGCGGAGCGATATTGGCCGAGTTGTAGTCGAAATAAATTTCCAGATCGATCGCGGGTTTGCTTTGCGCGATGGCGGCAATTTGCGCACGGTCATCCGCGCTTGGAGGGCCGGCCGGCTCAATGCTGATCGATCGCGTCCGCAATTTATCGACCGCCTGTTTATCTGCGGCGGCTTGCGGATCGATGGAGAGGCTGCGGGTCAGCGGCTTCTTGGCCTGCAACGCGGTCCCGATTTTGTCTTCCAGCGACTGAGCGTGAAGCGCGCGCGGAGCCACTGCCGTCAACAGCACGACCATCGCAACAGCCAAAAGGCCGATTGCGCCAACGCCAGTTCCGAGAGAGAGGTTTTTCATCCCAGTATCCTCAGAAAAATGAACATAAAAAAATAGCAATCTGGACTGTCTCGCCGGGAGCCATTCCCCGTGTAATTCCCGCCGGTATCCTCTCCGAAGGAGCCGGAAGCGGTCAAGAGTGTCGGAGGTTATTCCCACCCGATGAACGCCGCAGCCCGCAATTTAACCTGAGTTGCTTCTCTATTGGCGCACTGCAGGACGTTCCGATGCCGTCGCAACAGGAGTAGCAACAGCCGAAACCGCTCTTAGCGCATCCACCTGCCCCGCCCCGAACTGATCGTCGCGGCCGGGCGGTCCAAGATCGTGTGCTGTCGATAGCAAAGTTGCGCGTACGTCGGATGATGCGATCTCCGGGCTGCGTGAAATCATGAGTGCGGCAACACCACTGACATAAGCCGCCGACAGCGACGTCCCCGACAGGATCTGGTATTTGCTATCAGGTGCTGCCGACAGAATATCGACGCCTGGAGCGGAAATCGCGATGTAACTACCGCGGTTCGACGCTGGAAACAGCCGATCGGATTGATCTGTTGCCGACACCGCAATGACGTTGCCGTCCGCGGCCGGGAACAGCGGACGAGATTTTACGCCTGCATTGCCCGCCGCCGCGACAAGAACGATGCCCTTGGACGCAGCCGCCGAAAGCCCCTTGGCGATGGCGTTATCTTTCGGACCCGAGAAACTCATGTTGATGATCTGTGCACGGTTAGCGACGGCGTAATCGAGGCTCTTGAGAACAACAAAGGAGGTGCTGTCCGTATTCCCCTTTTGCACGCCGAACGCGCGGATCGCCAGCAGCTTCGCCGAGGGCGCAGCGCCCATGAGGCGGCCATGTGCAGCGATGGTGCTTGCGACGCTGGTGCCATGCAGATGGGGGCCTTCATTGCTATTGAGCGCATCGAAGCTGCCCGCGATGCGCCCGACGAGTTCGGGATGCGACACATCGATACCAGAATCGATGACGGCCACCGTAACGTCCGCGCCCACGGACAAACTGTGAGCCTCGGGTAAATGCAGTTTGCCAAGCGCATATTGCGCCGGATCGCCTTCGACCTTGACGGCCACCGACGGGACGGACGCATTTTGTTGCAAAATGTAAATATTGTTTCGTTGTGCCGTCTTCACGTCGCCGGAACTGATCAACTCCTGGACGACGTCATCCACCGAGCGGTCGTCGGAGATGCGCCAGCGGAAATAGGTGCTTCCAGTTAGCGGAAAGTTCTGTGATTGCACCCGCGTGAGCTGATGCCGCCGTGCGATACGATCGACCCTCGTCTCGCTCGGCGTGCCTTCGACTTCGATCAAGACTTCTTTGGAGACATATCCGGTGCCGGGAATGTCGTCGGTGGAAACGGGCTGAACCGGACGCGGACGGCGTGGGCGCGGCGCGGAATAGTCACTCTGTGAACTCTGATAACCGCCGCCGCCATATCCATATCCTTGCGCGCAGGCACCCGAACTTGCGGAATGACAAAGCAGAATTGCCGCAGCGAGCGTGACTGCGATGCGCGTATAGCCGGAGCAAGGCTGAATCATACTGCCTCCTTGCACATTAACGGCATCCGTTCATTCCGCAGCAACAGCAAGGTTGACGATCTTCTCATTTTGAAGCCGCGCGAGAAGCTGCGCCGCCTCGTCCTTCGATAATATTTTCTGGCCGAACTTGATGCGGAACATACCCGCCTTTGGACCCGACACAATCGTTGCATCGTAACTGATAAGAAGTTGGCTGATTTCGCCGATGCTGGCACCCGGCGAGAAGCGCAAAAGACCGTACGTTCCGGCGGCCGTCTGCACCTGGAATGAAGCGGTTTGAAAATCATTGCCGAATTGTTTCTTGATCAAAACGCCGATTGCACCTGCCTGCACCAACAAGAGTGCCGCCCCTGCAACCGCCGACAGAGCAAGTTGGCGCGCTGACAATGTAGAAAAGAAACCAGCCATTTTTGCCAGAGGACGAAACGATATCTGTTTTGCAGGCTCCGCATCGATGACAGCGAACAGTCTCTCGCGTGCGCGCGCCGACGGTACGCCGAGGCTTTCATTGAGTAAAATCGTCTCGTTGAGTTCGTCCTGAATGACTTTGACTTGCCGCAACAGATCAGGATCGGCGGAAAGTGCCGCTTCGACGCGGCGCGTATCGCGCGCATCGAGCGTGCCCGCAGCATAAAACGGCAGTAATGCCTCAAGCTCGGTCGGCCCGCGATCCGAGACGGACGAGCCCATGCTTCCTTTGCCCGATGCCATCATGGCCATCCTCGTTCGATGCCGGCTGCGTTCAGCAGTTCGGCCAATTTCTTCCGCGCGTAAAACAATCTCGTCTTCACGGTGTTCTCCGGAATACCGACGATCTGCGCCACCTCCGCCACGGATTTCTCGTGGTAATAAACGAGATCGACGATCTCGCGATGCTCTGGCGTCAATGCAGTCAGACACTTCCGTAACGCCTTACTTTTGTCCTTCTTGGCGACCGCGGTTTCCGGATTGTCGGACGCATCCTCAATCGCGGCGGCCGCTTCATCATCCAGTTCGGCGTCCTTCCTCTTGCGAAGAGCGGACAACGCCTTGAAACGCGTAATCGCCAGCAGCCAAGTCGAGACGGCGGACCGGCCCTCGAATTTACCGGCTTGCCGCCACACATCGAGAAACACCTCGCTGATAAGGTCTTCCGCGATCGACTCGTTTCTGACGAGCCGCAGCGAAAAGCGAAACACTCGAACATGGTGCCTTCCATAAAGCACCTGCATCGCGATCCGATCACCTTGCGCGATGCGGCCAATCAGAGCTTCGTCCGATGCCGCGGCATTTGCACTCAATGGCCGTCTCGCAAGGTTGGTCGCAGGCAACTGCGAAGGGGTTCGATCCAACTCGTGAGCGGACTCGCGAAGTGGGGATCGAACGAAATTGGATGGAAGATCGAGACCGCAAAATGCCCCTGAATCATAGGTCAGGGCAAGCGACGGGCCGATAAGTTCGATCGGTATTTAAATACCAAAATTCGCTGAATTCGGAAACTGCGCCTCAGCCAATCCTCAAGGTGGGATCGCAGGGGTAAACAAGAAAACCAAGATTAAAATTTCTCTTTTAAAATCAAGCAGTCGTTCAACTTTCAGCTCCAAGCCAATGGCTTGAAAAGATACCAAACCTAAAGGCTTTGCCGATTAAGGTTCCCATCGGAACCTCCCCAACGGCGAAACCATGCGCAGCGCGACGCCAGCACTTCAGAAACCGCTCGCCGAAACCATCGACGGCTCCGAAATCCATTTGACCAAATCGGTTTTGGAACAGCGCGCGAAGCGGCGCCGTCAAATGCTGGGCACCATCGGTCTGAGCTTCTTGATCGATGCCGCCGTGCTGCTCGTGTATGCATACGCAGGCACAACGTCCGTCCTGATTGCAGTCAGCTATGGAATATGCGGTCTGCTCTCGGTTGCATTCTTCGTCGTTCTCTCCGAGACGCACATCAATGACCGGTTCAAGGATCACTACTTCGTCCTTCCTCAATCCATCGTCAGTCTCGCCATTATCTTCTCATTTCTCTTCATCGCACCCGAAGTCGGAATCGTTTTCCTTTGTGCCGTTTTTTTGACATTCACCTTCGGTTCGCTGCGCTCGACTCCACGACAGACCGCCATTGGGTGGACGATCACATTTCTTGGCCTTGCTGCGCTGTTTCTGCTGACGGACAAGCAAATCGAGATGCCGCATGGCAACTATGCCGAACGTCTCGGCTCGCTTTTGGAAATCTCCCTTGTTCTCGCGCGAGGAATGGTACTCGGCGTATTCAGTGCTGGTTTACGGACGTCGCTCTACCAGCGGGGTGTCCAACTCAAGGAGGCCTACAAGCGCATCGAGGAGTTGGCTGAACTCGACGAACTCACCGGCTCGCACAACCGCCGCAGCATCATGCGGACGCTGGACGAAGAAATCGCCCGCGCGCTGCGCAGCAAGCAACCGTGCTCGGTGGCGCTGATTGACCTCGACTGGTTTAAGCGCATCAACGACCGCTTCGGCCATCCGACCGGCGATGAAGTGCTGCGCACCTTCGCCATCACGGTGTTCGCCAATATCCGCAGCATCGACAAATTCGGCCGCTACGGCGGCGAGGAATTTCTCCTCATCCTTCCTGAAACCGGCGATGAGGCGGCCGAGCGCACGCTCAACCGGTTGCGATCGATCATTGCCGATCTCGACTGGAGCGCAATCTCGCAAGGCATGAGCGTCACCATCTCGGCGGGCGTGACGAAATTGCGACCGGACGATGCGCCCGACAGCATTCTCGCGCGCGCCGACGCAGCGCTCTATCGCGCCAAGGATCTGGGCCGCAACAAGGTGGTTCACACGTAATTCGAGTTGGCAACCGGCCAAAGAAATCCGGCCGGAATGGACAGTTTATAATTCAGGACAGAAGTCATGGGTTCGACGGCATTAGCTTCTTCTCCGAATCTGCTAGGCGAACTACAGGACGCGCTCCAGCACGGCACGGTCGCGCGCCGTGTTGAAACATTGCGCAGAGTCACCGACCTTTTCCTGAACGGGGCCGTCGATTATTCCGACGAGCAGATCGCAGTTTTTGACGACGTCTTCAAATGCTTGATTTTGGAGATCGAGACATCGGCCAAAGCTTTGCTCGCGACGCGACTGGCACCAATCGCCAAGGCACCGCCTCAACTCATCCACACCCTCGCATTCGATGATCTCATCGAGGTGGCCGCGCCCGTGCTGTCTCAATCGGAGCTTCTCGACGACGAAATGCTGATCCAGAATGCCCGCGTCAAAAGCCAGGCGCATTTGCTCGCAATCTCAAAACGAAAAATCCTCAGCGGCGCGGTGACGGACGTGCTGGTCGAACGCGGCAACGACGAAGTCGTCGAGAGCGCGGTCAACAATCCCGGCGCAGAGTTTTCGGAAGACGGCTTTACGACGCTGGTGTCGCGCGCGGCGGCCGACGATAATCTCGCAACATGCCTCGGCATGCGACGATCCATTCCACGGCATCACTATCTAAAATTGATTGCGAAAGCATCGGACTCAGTGCGGACGCGACTCGCGGCAGCCAATCCGCTCTCGGAAGGCGATATATCAACTGCCGTGAAAGAAGTTGCGTTGCGTACGAGTAGCGACGACGGCGCCATCAACGCGGAAACTGCAGCAGCGTATAAACTGGTAGGGCTGCTTCACGCCGACGGGCGTTTGGATGAAATCCAGATCGCAGCATTCGCAGAAGCAGGAAAATTCGACGAGACAAATGCCGGAATTGCGATGCTCGCAAACATTCCAGTCTCCACCGTAGAGACGATGATGATCGAATCGCGATCCGAAGGGATGATGATCCTTGCAAAGGTCACAGGCCTTTCGTGGCCTACGCTGAAAGTCATTCTTTCGATGCGCGACCATCTGTCGGGCAACGAAATCAAGAACATCAGCGAGTACAAAGAGAGCTACGAGATGTTGCGGGCATCGACTGCACAGCAAGTTCTGCGCTTTCACCGCATGCGGCAGAACACCGAGCGAGCCGAACCGGCGGTCTGAAAAATAGGCTAGAACCTCAAGACGCGCGATCCGGCAAGCGCGCCGATCGCAGTCACCAGTGCCGTGGCAATCGTGTACCAGGTCGCAACGAACAGCGGCGAGTCGTCCGTGCAGTGCGCTGCATAAAGCGTCGCTGCCAATCCAGCCGATAGCAATCCGGCGCAAGCGCCAGCCAAAGCAGGCCGCGACGGCGCACCGTGGCGCAAGGCGGCCAACGCCGCCGCAAGAAACGGCAACGACAGCAGCGGAATTGCGGTCAGACAAATACGAGAGTTGCTGCCGACAAGCCGCGCCGTCCACGCACGAGTTTGCGGCAACATCATTTCAACACCAAGGGCACCCACCAACAGCACAACAGGGACTGCAAGAATAAGCGCAGTCACCCCCACCGAGGCTTCCGGTCGCGATAAATGCAAGCTCAACGCAATCGCTGACAGCGCAAGCGACATCGTGATGACGAACTTGAAGTCGAAGAATGGATTGTAAACGGCTGTCGCAATATCCGGCCGCACGCCCATTTTGACAAAAAAGGCGATAACAGAGATCGGCACTGCAACGAGCAACGCCGCGGTCAGAAGATTTCCGACCCGCCAGTGAGACTTTCCGTCGAGCGCGAGTGCGCGAATGAGGTCATCGGTTTTCATCGTCATTCACCTCGCAGCCTGTTCGCAAGATTCGTCAAGCCGCGATGCAGCGCGACGCGGACCGCGCCTTCGGTCATCGAGAGCTTGGTGGCGGTATCCTTGATCGAAATACTGTCCACTGACACCGCCTGAAGCACGTCGCGCTGACGCTTGGGCAGGCTGTTCAAGTGGGTTGTGACTTCGCTCGCAGGCAATTTGTCTTCAGCCGGCGCACTCGGCAGCGTGTCGGAGAAATCTTCGATATTCACGAAAATGCGGCGGCCACGCCGCCGAAGCGCGTCGATCAGCTTGTTGCGGGCAATCGCGAACAACCAGGGCGCAAACGGAGCGTCCGGCCTCCAAGTATGCCTCTTTAAATGCACCGCAACCAAAATATCCTGCACGACATCCTCAGATTGATCGACCGGTTGCCCGGCGCGCGCCAGTCCGCGACGCGCAGCGGCCCTCAAGACCGGTGTCACGGCCTTCAACAGACGATGGTAGGCGGCGTTGTCCCCCGCATTGGCCGACCGCATCAGGTCGGTCCACTCGTTATCGCGTTCGCGCACGCGCGCTCCCATCAAGTCAATTCGTTCCTGTTCCTAATGTGTTACGGACCAAAGTTGCAATCACGCAATCGTGAACAAAGGCGCTGTACCGGCTTTTTCGGGGCAATGGTGCCCAAGAATCCTCGTTTCCGCCGTTCTATGGTCACGGGCAGCGGATGGTGTGCGGCTGGGGGAGCGGCAACGGGAGATTGCCATGCAAAACAGGAATAAATGGCGTGCGTTGCTGGCCGCCGCCGGGTTTGGATTTTCGGCATGCTTTGCGGTGTACGCACACGCAGAGCCTATCGCTGCGTCGGCCAAAAGTGTCGTCGACAAGCCGATCGTTCTCGCGAAATTCAGCAAGAACAAAACCCATGCCGAAGCCAAAAAACGCACGAAGACCGCCGACGTGAAGCATGGCGCAAAGCTCGCCGATGCCGCGTCGCGGGGTAAATCCGCCAATGATGACGACGGAAAGGGTTTGCCGGTGTTGCCGCCCTCCGTCGCCAATGCGAACGCTTCGTTGACGAGGGGAAATTCGCAATCGTTCTCCCAATCCGTGACGGACGACGAGGCTCGGAATATCGCCGCTGCGGATGACAACGAAGTTGTCGTGATGAATGGGGTGCAGATCGCCTCCGCTGATCAACTGAACGATATGGATCGCGCGGTGGGCGACGACAAGACTGACCTGACCGCCGACGACGCATCTGCCGCGTCAACTCCCGCGCCGGCTGCACCCTCGGGCCGCATCATTAGAGCGGTTCCGTCCACCGAACGACACGTCTTCTCCAACCAAGACAACGATCGTTGGAACAAGACCTCGCTGATCGGAAAAATCTTTGTCGCCTTCGGCAGCCTTTTGACATTGGCTTCTGCGGCACGTCTCATCGTGGCCTAGCCGAACGTTGCAATTCGAGCCGGTCCGCGTTTGTCTCGCGGACCGGCTTTTTTGTTCTGAATAACGATAGTCTGGCCATCCGAATCCCCAACGCGCACCGTCTTGCGGATGTCCGTATCAAAAGGCACATTGCCGCGCGCAGTGGGCCAAACGCATTTCGCCCACGCAGGTCTGGAGCGAGCAATGGCGGCATTCGAGCACATCATCGTCGAGAGTAAAGGCGCGGTCGGCGTCATCACGATCAACCGGCCGAAGATTCTCAACGCGTTGTCTTATGGCGTGTTTGGCGAGATCGCGGCTGGCGTCGATAGTCTCGAAGCCGATCCGGCAATCGGTTGCATCGTGATCACAGGCAACGAGAAGGCATTTGCAGCCGGTGCCGACATCAAGGAAATGCAGCCGAAGAAATTCATGGATATGTATTCGCAGGACTTCATGGACATCGGCGGCGACCGCGTTGCGACCTGCAAGAAGCCGACGATTGCGGCGGTCAGCGGCTACGCGCTCGGCGGCGGCTGCGAACTCGCGATGATGTGCGACATCATTATCGCGTCGGACACTGCCAAATTCGGGCAGCCTGAAATCACGCTCGGCACGATTCCCGGACTCGGCGGCACTCAGCGTCTCACCCGCGCAGTCGGAAAATCCAAAGCGATGGATTTGTGCCTGACCGGGCGGATGATGGATGCGGCAGAGGCAGAGCGTTCAGGATTGGTCAGCCGTATACTTCCCGTGGACAAGTTCATGGAAGAAGTGATGGCAATCGCGGGAAAGATCGCGTCGATGTCACAGCCGGTGGCGGCGATGGCGAAAAACGCCATCAATCGCGTGTTCGAGACCACGCTGGCACAGGGCATGGATCTCGAAGGCGACCTCTTTCACGCTACATTCGGACTGGAAGACAAGGTCGAAGGCATGGCTGCCTTCATCGAGAAACGCAAACCCAACTTCAAAAACCGCTAAGACTTTGTGCGTTCCAGCGCCGCGCTGACCATCGCGCGATAGAGTCTGTCCGCGAACGACTTCGGCGTGTCGAGTTGCAGTCGCGCGAGTGCCTCCTTGTCCGGCTCGTTCGCTAAAAATCCCTGCCACGCAAGCTCCAGCAATTGCGGCAGGTGCGCCGATGCGTCTTTGACGTATTGAAGCGCGGGGATCAGTCGCTGCTCGACATCGGTGAAATCGCTGCCGAACGGAAACGACGGCAACAGCCCTGCATCGTGCGCGGGTTTCAACGCCTTCACGATCCGCTCAGGATAGTTCTCGCGGTGTGTGGCTGGAATCTCATATCCCTTAGGAATCTTCCCGGCATCCTTCGCTGTTTTCAATAATTCGGTTTGAAAACGAGAATCTGCAATAGAGAGCATCGCAGCGATCACATCGGCGTCGGATTTCCCCCGCAGATCTGCGACTCCATATTCGGTGACGACCACGTCGCGCAGATGGCGCGGGATCGTGGTGTGTCCGTAAGACCAGCGAATGTTCGATGCGGCTTTTTTGCCAGAGCCGCGCGTCGACTCCAGTGTCAGCATCGACCGCGCGCCCTCAAGCGCGAAGGCCTGTGCGACAAAATTATATTGACCGCCGACGCCGCTGACGACCTGACCATTCTCAAGACCGTCGGACGCGACCGCACCCATCAGTGTCGCCATCATCGCGTTGTTGACGAACCGCGCATCGACGCGTGCGCGCCGCTTGAGATCCTCATCGCCATAAACCTGATTGGTGAATGACACCGCGACCATCTGAATTTTTTTAATCTGCGCCGGAGTCATTTCGCGCAACGCGCGATAGAACGCTTTCGGTCCCAGAAAAAACGCGGCGTGAAGGAGCACGCCATCGACTTCGCGCTTCAGCACGCCGGCTTCGATCAACGCCAGAAAGGCCTCGAAGAACATTTCACTGACGCCGTAGAGGCCGACGTTGAACGGTCCGCTTTCGCGCGATGGTTGCCCCGGCGCGAGCCGCGACATAATGTCGAGATACGCGCGGCTATCGCGATGCCGGACGATCAAGCTTTGCGCGAGCGCGTCGCCGACCTGACCGATGCCGATTTGCAGGGTGCCGCCGTCTTTCACCCATCCGGCTGCATGCAGACCCATCGCATATTTCGTATCGCTGACGGGTTCGGAGGGCGGCGCGAACAAAGGAAAGTCCGTTTGCGGACTGTCCAGCACCGCATGGAATTCGTCGGACGACAGATCGCCGTCACCCGGCATGAAAGGCATTTCGGAATTGACTTGCGCGACGAGCTTAAATGCGGCTTTTCCGTTCCTCCGCGCATACATAAAATCGAGCGTCGTGTCGGTGTTGCTGCTGAGGCTGTAGCGCGTCTCGCCATTCACCACGCGCTTTGCAACCAACTGCGCAATGACGTTGACACCCCGCGTCATCAAATAGGACGACGCATGGGTGTAATTCGCTGAAATATAGTGCTCCTGCGCGTAAGCATTGCCGATCCATTGTCCGGCCAGAAAAAAGAATTCCACGACCTCGATATTCGGCGGCAAATTCTTGGCGTGAACGGCCTTCGCATAATCGAGGTCGGGAAAGCCGCCAAACAGACGTTCAATCACCGGGTTAATAAAACGCCGCTCGAGATCGGCTTTGGGCACCGGCTTTTCCAGCGTCAGTGCCGTGAAGATCGTCAGATGTATAGACGGGTCCGCGACGGCGCGGCGAAACAGTGCATTGATGATGTGGTTGGCTTTGCCGAGCCCCAGCGGCAGACCCACCACCAGCGTCTTGCCGACGTCCCGAATAATGTCGTCTGCGATTGCGTCCGGATCGGTGAAAATTTTCGGCATCGGCGTTGACTAAATCATCGCGCGCGACGGGATCGTAACGATCCGTCGGGGGCGTCTAACGCATTGCTTGAAATTGAGGCCATTCGCCTGTCATTTCAACATAGCATGTTGATTGGTCAAGCAAATACGGATCGCTGCGATAACAATCCGGTGCACATTGTCACACGTTTATTTTTTCTGCGGGAAACGGTTTGCTCCCGGCAAAATCGCGCTCTAAACAGTGTACCAATGAAGGGCGTCGGCGGGGGCGGATGCTTCGGTTTAGCGTTGCGGAATAAGATGGTTGGGCGTGTTTCAAGAATTGGCCGCGTGGGGTGGCGCGTGCTTATCACGCGTTTGGCCATGGCAGCTTTGTGCCCATTCGCTTTTGCCATTGCGGCCCATGCCGACTCGCTGCCGGAGGCACTTGTCAGCGCCTATCAATCGAACCCGAATATCAACGCCACGCGCGCCAAACAGCGCGCTACCGATGAAGGCGTGCCGCAGGCGCTGGCCGGCTATCGCCCCCAGATCGTCGGCAGTCTTAGCGCCGGTCTGCAAGCCGTCCGCAATCTTCTGCCGGACAACACGATCCAGACGGCGACGCTGAAACCGTGGACCATCGGCGTCACTGTCACGCAAAATCTTTTCAATGGATTGAAAACGTCGAACAGTGTCCGCGTCGCCGAATTTCAGGTGCTGTCGGGCCGCGAAGCGCTGCGCAACACCGGGCAAGGCGTCCTGCTCGACGCCGTCACTGCGTATATGAACGTCATCGCCAATCAGGCGCTGGTCGAAACCCAACGCGGCAACGTGGCGTTTTTGCGCGAGACGCTTGGTATTGCCAAAAAACGTCTCGATGCCGGCGACGTGACGCCGACCGATACCGCGCAGGCCGACGCGCGACTGAGCCGAGGCCTCGCCGATCTGAATGCTGCGGAAGTGACGCTCGAAATCAGCCGCGCGACCTATGAGCAAGTGATCGGTCGCCCGCCGGGTCAGTTGGCGACTGCACAGACCGTCGATCGTTTCGTGCCACGAACACGGCAGGACACCATCGATACATCCGTGCGCGAAAATCCCGCCGTGATCGCCGCGACGTATGATGTCGATGTTGCCACCACCAGCATTAGCGTTGCTGAAAGCAGTCTGCTGCCGCAACTGAATGTGCAGGGTAATGTGAACCGCAGTCGCGACAGCGATCCCAATCTCGGCACCAAGCAGGCCGATCAGGCATCCGTGACGGGACAATTGAACGTGCCCATCTACGATGGCGGCACTGCGGCGTCGCAAACCCGGCAGGCTAAAGAGACAGCAACTCAAAGCCGTCTTGTTCTGGAGCAGGTGCGCAATCAGGCCAAGACCGCCGCGATCAGCGCATGGATTACCAGCGAAGGCTCGAAGACGGCGCTGCGTGCCGCCGAGAGCGAAGTCAAAGCCGCAGGCGTGGCGCTGCAGGGCGTGCGCCGCGAGGCCCAGGGCGGTCAACGCACCACCCTCGATGTTCTCAACTCGCAGCAGGATTTGACCGCCGCGAAATCGCGTCAGATTCTGGCACAACGCGATCGCGTGATCGCGTCATATACATTGTTGAGTGCCATCGGTCGCCTAGACGTGAGAACGCTCGGCCTCAACACGCCGGACTATCTGCCTGAGGTTCACTACCATCAGGTGCGCGACGCGTGGCATGGCTTGCGAACGCCCGACGGTAAATGATGTCTAACTAGCCGAGCCGCGTTCGTTTCGAGAAAATCGAAATCAGCACTGGCAACGTGATCAGGATCACGAACGGTGCCAGCGCCATGCCGGTGACGACAACGACGGCGAGCGGCTTCTGAACTTGCGAGCCGATACCGCCCGACAGCGCAGCAGGCAACAATCCTATTCCCGCCACCGCGCAAGTCATCAGCACCGGACGCAATTGGAGTTCACCGGTGCGGATAACGGCCTTGAGCCGGTCGTAGCCCTCGTCGATGAGTTGGTTGTATTGCGATAGAATAATGATGCCGTCCATCACGGCGATTCCGAACAGCGCAATAAACCCGATCGCCGCCGACACGCTGAACGGAATTCCGCTGACCAAAAGTCCGAGCACGCCGCCGAGCACCGCCATCGGGATCACGCTCATCGCCAGCAATGTGTCGGCCATCGAGCCGAAATTGAACCACAACAACACCGCAATCAGGAAAAGACTGATCGGCACTACAATCGACAACCGCTTGATCGCATCCTGAAGATTTCCGAATTCGCCGACCCACTCCACGCGCGAACCGGGCGGAAGCTGAACCTGCTCGGCGACCTTGTCTTGCGCTTCCCTAATAGCGCTGCCGAGATCGCGTTCACGTACCGAGAATTTGATTGGCAA
Organism: Hyphomicrobiales bacterium; assembly: GCA_038230475.1. Taxonomy (GTDB): domain Bacteria; phylum Pseudomonadota; class Alphaproteobacteria; order Rhizobiales; family Xanthobacteraceae; genus Afipia. The sequence continues at coordinate 117,181 of JBBRNE010000005.1, read as the reverse complement.
ATAGCGTTCTTGCCCTTCGCGGTAGATATAAGCCGCCCCCGAGACCAGATTGATCGACGCCACTTCGCTGAGCGGAATTTGCGTGATGCCATTCGCGCCCTGCGCACCAATGCGCAAATTCTGAATCGCCTCTGCGCTCTTGCGATATTCAGGCGCAAGACGAACGATAATTGGAAAATGCCGGTCGCTGCCGGGCTCATAAAGATCGCCGGCGCTATCTCCACCGATGGCAACGCGAATGGTCGCGTTGATGTCGCCGGGTGAAAGCCCGTAACGCGCGGCCTTCGCCCGGTCGATGTCGATCTGGATCGTCGGCTGCCCCAGAGAAGTGAATACCGACAGATCCTGGATGCCGCGAACCGTCCCAAGCACCGCCTTGATCTGGTTCGCTGTATTGGTCAGCGCGACAAGATCGTTGCCATAGAGTTTAATCGAGTTTTCGCCCTTCACGCCAGAAACCGCTTCGGCCACGTTATCCTGAAGGTATTGCGAGAAATTGAATTCGACGCCCGGAAACTTACCCTGCAACTGTTTCAGCAGTTCCGACGTGAGTTCATCCTTGTCATGCGTATTCGGCCACTCGCCCGATGGCTTCAGCGGCGCAAAAAACTCCGCGTTGAATAGTCCAGCGGCGTCCGTGCCGTCATCCGGCCGACCGTGTTGAGATACGACGGATTCGACTTCAGGGCGCGCGCGAATGACTTTTCGCATTTCGTTGACGTAGGTGTTGCCCTCTTCAAGCGAGATGGTCGGCGGCAGCGTCGCGCGAATCCAGAGATTGCCCTCTTCGAGTTTTGGCAAAAATTCAAGGCCCAACAGTCGCGTGGCCACGAACGTAATGAGCAAAAGTCCGCCCGCGACGCCCATGACGATGCGCCGGTTGCCCACGGCCCATTCCAGCAACGGCATATATGCGCGATGCAGCCATTGCATGATGCGGGTTTCCGTCTCCTGCATGTGCGTCGGAAGAATAATCGCGCTCAGCGCAGGCGTCACTGTGAAGGTCGCGAGCAAGCCGCCGGCCAGCGCGTAAGCATAGGTGCGCGCCATCGGTCCGAAGATGTTGCCCTCCACGCCGCTCAAGGTGAACAACGGCAGGAATGCTGCGATGATGATCGCAGCCGCGAAAAAAATCGAACGCGATACGTCCGCAGCAGCGCTGAGGATGGCATGGCTTTTCATGCCCATCATCGTCTCTTCTGAGATCGCGCTTTGCTCGGAGACCGACAATTCGGTCGTCTGCGTCAGGCGGCGGAAGATCGCCTCGACCATGATGACAGTGCCGTCGACGATAAGACCGAAGTCGATGGCGCCGACGGAAAGAAGATTTGCCGATTCCCCGCGCAGCACCAGAATTATGACAGCGAAAAACAGTGCGAACGGAATCGTCGCACCGACGATGACGGCGCTGCGCAGATCGCCAAGGAACAGCCATTGCAGCAGCACGATCAGAATGATGCCCACGACCATGTTGTGGAGCACCGTATGCGTCGTGGTCGCGATCAAATCGCCGCGGTCGTAGATGCGTTCGATCCGCACGCCGGGTGGCAGGATACTCGAATTGTTGATCGACTGAACCATATCCTCGACACGCTTGATCGTCGGCGTGCTTTTTTCGCCACGCCGCATCAGCACGATGCCTTGCACAATATCATCCGCCTGATCCATGCCGGCGATGCCAAGACGCGGTTTTGCGCCGACCGTCACTTTAGCAACGTCCTTGACCAGAACAGGATTGCCGTTGCTCTGCGAGATCATCGTGGTTGCGAGATCGTCGATCGAGCGAATGAGACCGACACCGCGCACCACCGCCGACTGCGCGCCGATGTTCACGGTGTTGCCGCCGACGTTAATGTTGGCGTTGCCGACCGCCTGCAACAACTGCGGGAGTGTTAGGCCGTAAGCAATCAGTTTGTTGAAATCGACCTGCAACTCATAAGTTTTGGTCTTTCCGCCCCAGCCGGTGACATCGATCACGCCTGGCACCGAACGGAAGCGGCGTTGCAGAACCCAGTCCTGCAACGTCTTCAAATCGAGAACGCTATAGTTCGGCGGACCGACCAGCCGATAACGAAAGATTTCGCCGATTGCGCTAAGCGGCGAAATTTGTGGCTGCACGTTACCTGGTAGTGGAGCGAGTTGCGACAGCCGGTTGAGAACTTGCTGCAATGCTTCATCGTACGTGTAGTCGAACGAGAATTGCAGTTTGACGTCGGAGAGACCGTAGAGCGAGATGGTACGGATCGTGCGCAGGTTTTTGATGCCCGCAACCTGTGTCTCGATCGGGATCGTGATGTAACGCTCGATTTCCTCAGCCGACAGGCCGGGCGACTGCGTCACAATATCGACCATCGGCGGGGTCGGATCGGGATAGGCCTCGATGTTGAGCTGGTCGAACGCGATCAAGCCGCCAATCGTAACGACGACGAACAATATCACCATCAAGACGCGGCGGCGGACGGCGAGTGCGACGAGACGGTCCATCGAAACGAGGCTCTTTCAAAAAAGGGAGAGCTGGATCAGCTTCCCGACGCCGCGCGATCGATAAAAAGGCTGCCGCGTGTCACGACCTGCTCTCCGGGTTGAAGGCTGCCCTTCACTTCGACGAGGTCGCCATTCGCAAGACCCGTCTTGATCTGTCGCAGTTCGATGGTTTTGTCGTCACGCGCGACCCAGACGCGCACTTGACTGCCTTCATAGATCAACGCCTGCTTTGGCACACCGACGGCGAGTCTGTCGCCCGCAGCATATATCGTGACGTTGGCAAACATTTCCGGCTTCAGCAAGCCACCTGGATTATCAATGGTCGCGCGCACCAGAAGGCGTCGCGTCGTGGGATCGATGGCAGCCGCGACGTAATTGATGCGGCCCGTCAGCGTTCGGCCCGGAAACGCCAGCACGTCGAATGCGATTTCCTGACCGATGGCGACGTCAGGCGCTTCGGTCTCGCGCACGAATGCGGTGAGCCAAACTGTAGACAGATCGCCGATCACGAACATCGGATCGCTGGCACCGACATTGACGAACTGGCCGGGACCGATTTTGCGTTGAACGACCGTGCCCGCAATCGGCGCAACGATCGTTGTCTCGCGATTGATCTCGCCTTTTGCTTCGAACTTCGAGATCGCCTCGTCGGAGAGACCGAGGATCCGCAGACGACTGCGCGCGGCACCGAGCGCAGTATCGGCCGAGCGCATGTCGTTCTGCGCAGTGACGAGGGACGCTTGTGCCTGCTGGAAATCCTTCAGTGGGATCGCCTTGCCGTCATAAAGATTTTTCGCGCGCGCGTTCTGGATGTCCGCGAGTTCGAGTTGCGACTTCGCCTTGTTCATAGCGGTGACGGCGGCGATGAAATCGTTTTGCGATTGCACGTTGTCGGCGGCCTCAATCACGAACAATGGTTGGCCTTGCGTGACGATGTCGCCGGGGCGCGCAAACAGCTTCGTGACGCGGCCTGCATAGGGAGAAAACACTGGCGTCGAGCGTTCCTCATCGACCGCGACCTTGCCCTCAGTGACATGCTCGGCACGGAAGCCGCGCTCGACAACCGGCTGAATCGTGAGACTAGCCCATTCGGCAGCCGTCGGTGTGTAGCTCGTCAAACCCTTGCGCGATTGGCTGGAGACGTCGGAGCTATCCTTGGAGCCGACGCCCACGCGCGACACACCGAACAGGGCAGCAACGATCACGACGGCCCAGGCCACGCCCAACGCCTTTTGACGGCCGTTAAGAGCCTGAATTCGCGAAAGAAATTCGTTCGCTTTGGTATAGTGCTCGAACAAGTCGTGATTCCATCGGCGCGTGACGTGCACGTCCGCTAATAGTGCCAGTTTCCGGTTGCGAACAATCTAAAAACGCAGGCTTGGATATTATTTTCAGTTAATGACGCGCGCAGGCCATACCGGCTGATCCGACCCGAGCGGCACGGACGGTCGCGCCCAGCGCGCGGGCGTCTTCGACATCACGGCAGCGTGACGAACGGCGCTCAACATGCCGAAGCCCGATGGCATCTTTTCGACGAAGGGCTTCACAGCTTCGCCTTTGATGTCGGCGGCGGATGGGCCGTCTTGAAGTCGTCCGAGATTCCAGAGCCACCGTCCGGACTGCGCCAGCGAAACGCGCACGTGCCAGCTTCCTCCCTCACGCGCTTGCCGTGCACGCGCCATCATCGCGCCGAACGCCATCAGATAGCCGGTTGCGTGGTCAAGTATCTGCGCCGGCAATTCCTTCGGGCCATCCACGCAGGCGGCTTGCCCTTCCGCGTGATTGAATCCCGTCGATGTCTGAACAAGCGAATCGAATCCGCGTCGTTCGGCCCAAGGGCCGACATGACCGTAGGCCGACAACGAGACGTAGACGATGCCGGGACTGATACGCGCGGCGTCTTCCGGTGAAAATCCAAGTGCTGCGATCGACTGCGGACGATAACCTTGTGAAAAGATATCGGCCTGCGCGAGCAAGTGACGCAGCGTCTCTTTGCCGTTCGCGGATTTCAATTCTATAAAGCTTGAGAGCTTGCCTCGCCCGGTGTCGATCACTAGCCATGGAATCGTCGGTAGGTTCGCACTTGCGATCAGCATCACATCGGCACCGTGCGCAGCCCACGTGCGGCCCGCAACAGGACCGGCGATCACACGCGATAGATCGAGATCGCGTACACCGGACAACGGGCGGTTGCCTTTCGGCCACGGTTTTGGGGCGGCCTCGCCGATTTTCTCGATAGTCAAAACCGGCAGCGCATTGAGCGCTTTTGCCTGCGGCGTGGCGAGCCACTCGTCCCGCGAGCGCATCATCGAGACCACGCAGCCGCCAGCATAGGCCACCGTCTCGAACTTTTCAGCTTCCCAATTCATCAAGGCGCGCTGGGCATCTTCGCGTTCCGCTTTGCAGTTGAGAACCTTGCAGACGGCGTCGCGATGATGTGGAAAATTCGTGTGCAAGCGCACGTATCGACCATCGCCGGTTGTATAAACACCTGCGATGGCATCCCACGCCGGAGGCGGCGGCTGATTCTCGACACGAAGATAACGTTCGCTGCGGCATTCGGTGACCGCATGCTGCATATCGACGGAAACGGTTTGCGTCGCGCCGCTCCGCGCCTTCCATATCTGTGCGGCGGCAAGACCGGCCGCGGCGATAGACGCTTGCGCTATCGCACCGACCCGAAACGACGACGGCGGCATTGGTTCGCTTCCTGTCAGCGTGACGGCATCAAGCGCAGAGGGATCACCACCGCCGATTTTCCAGAGATCGGCAACAATTTCAGAAACAGATTGCATGAATGACTTTCGGCGCGATGCAGGTCGAGAGCATCGCGCCGAATGTATTCTTCTTCAAGCCGTTAGCAGCAAGCAAGTTCCCGTTACGCCGCCATCGCCTCGGTATTCACAGCCGACTCCGCCAGCGCCGTCAGGTCCTTGTCGGTCTTGCGTTCTTGCTGAAGCGTCTCATCGATCAGGCGAACGACTTCATGGCTGAGGCCCAGTTGCATCGCCCAGGCTTTCATCGTGCCGTAGCGCGCCAACTCATAATGTTCGACGGCCTGTGCCGCAGCAAGCAGGCCGGCATCAAGCGCCTCGGTGCCCCTATATTCGGTCATGACTTCCTTGCCTTCATCGAGAATGCCCATGATGGCGTCGCAAGTTTTCGCCTTGGCAGGCTTGTCGATCAGCTTGAACACCTGTTCGAGGCGGTCCACCTGACCCTTGGTTTCGTGAAGATGCTTCGTGAAGGCTGCGGTCAAGTCCTTGGACTGAGCCGCTTTCGCCATTTTCGGTAGCGCTTTCAAAATCTGCTTCTCGGCGAAATACGTGTCCTTCAATTGATCGTAAAACAGATCATGAAGTGTCTTGTCCTTCAGTGCCGCTCTACGCGATGCGGTCTTTTTCGTCGATTTCTTCTTCGCCTTTTTCGCTGCCATTGTCCCACTCCGCTGTTGATTGTCGGGAACGTTCCCGCCTTTCAACGCGACGTGATGGACATAGTTCCGGAAAGACAATGTGTCGGAATGGCGACGGAAGGATCACCCGGCGAGTTGAGTTTCAACCAGCCTGATCCAATACGACGATCCGTAAACGATGGCGTCGTCGTTGAAATTATATGACGGGTGATGAAGACCCGCGCTTTCGCCATTGCCGATGAAGATGAAAGCGCCGGGACGTTTTTCCAGCATATAGGCGAAATCTTCCGCGCCCATCACCGGGGGAATGTCGAGGCTGACGTTTGCCTCACCCGCGATTTCCGTGGCTATTTTCGCCGCGATTTCAGTTTCGGCACCATGATTGACCAGCACCGGATAGCTGCGCTCGTAATCGAGATTGATCTTCGCGCCGGTGAGCTTTGCGACGCCCTCGCAAACTTCGTGGACGCGCTGTTCGATCAAGTCGCGAACATCTGCGGTGAGCGAGCGCGCCGTGCCTTCAAGGCGAGCCGTCTGCGGAATCACATTATTAGTGTTGCCGGCGTGAAATTCGCAGATCGAAATCACGGCCGATTCCAGCGGATCGACGCTGCGCGACACAATCGACTGCAATGCCGTGATGAGTTGCGCACCTACCAAAACAGAGTCGATGCTCTTGTGCGGCCGCGCGGCATGGCCGCCCATGCCCTCAATGTGAATCTTGATATGATCGGTCGCCGCCATCGCAGGCCCAACGCGTGTTGCAAATGTTCCGATCGCCATTCCGGGTGAATTGTGCATGCCGTAGACCTGATCGATCTTGAAACGATCCATCAGACCATCTTCGATCATCGCGAGCGCGCCTGCACCGCCCTCTTCCGCCGGCTGAAAGATCATAACAGCATCGCCGGCGAAATTGCGCGTCTCGGCGAGATAGCGTGCGGCTCCGAGCAACATCGCCGTATGGCCGTCATGACCGCAGGCGTGCATCTTGCCCGGAACCGTCGAGCGATAGGCAACGCCGGTTTCTTCCTCGATGGGCAGCGCATCCATATCGGCGCGCAGACCGACGGCTTTGATGTCGTCGCCATTGACCTTCTTGCGGCCCTTGATGACGCCGACCACGCCGGTGCGGCCAATTCCCGTCGCGACTTCGTCGCAGCCGAATTCACGCAGACGGTCCGCGACGAATGCCGCCGTGCGATGCACATCGTACATCAGTTCGGGATGCGCATGCAGGTCGCGCCGCCAGCCCATAATATCGGGTTGCAGATCGGCGACACGATTGACGATAGGCATGGGAAATACTCACGCTGGACTGATTTCGTTGGACAACGCTAGCATAGGCTCTTGAGCAGCCCAATGTCTCGCCGCTTGCGAATTAGACCGCAAACGCCATAAACCAGCGTCAACGCTGTCAAGAAATGGATTGGGACATGGTGACGCGCCTCGAGGGCGATTTCGATTACATCGTGGTGGGTGCCGGCACCGCAGGCTGCATCGTCGCCAATCGACTGTCCGCCGATCCCAAAAAACGCGTCCTCATTCTTGAAGCGGGCGGCAATGACAACTGGATCTGGTTTCACATTCCGGTCGGCTATCTGTTCGCCATCGGTAATCCGCGCTCCGACTGGATGTTCAAGACCGAACCGGAAGCAGGGCTGAACGGACGCGTACTCTCCTATCCGCGCGGCAAGGTGATCGGGGGGTCCTCCGCAATCAACGCCATGATCTCGATGCGCGGACAATCCGCCGACTACGATCACTGGCGGCAACTCGGTTTGAAAGGATGGGGTTGGGATGACGTGCTTCCTGCCTTCAAGAAACTCGAAGACCATTTTCTAGGTGACAGCGACCATCACGCCACCGGTGGCGGCTGGCGCATCGAAGCACCGAGATTGTCGTGGGACGTTCTCGATGCCGTTGCGGATGCTGCGAACGAGATGGGAATTCGCCGCGTCGCGGACTTCAACACCGGCGACAATGAAGGCATCGGGTATTTCCACGTCAACCAGAAGCGCGGGCGACGCTGGTCGTCGGCGCGTGGGTTCTTGAAACCCGTATTGTCGCGGCAAAATCTTCGACTTGAAACCAATGTGCTGGTGGATCGTCTCATCATCGAGAATGGCCGCGCGGTTGGCGTGCGTTTCTCTCAAGGTGGCAAAACAATCGAAGCGCGCGCCAAAGGCGAAGTGGTTTTGTGTGCGGGCTCGATTGGGTCGGTGCAGGTGTTGCATCGCTCCGGCATCGGGCCGCGCGAATGGCTCGCACCACTCGGTATCGACACAGTGCTCGATCGACAAGGCGTCGGGCGGAACCTTCAAGATCATCTGCAACAACGCGCGATATACAAAGTGAAAGGGGTCCGCACGCTGAACGAGACATATTACAATCTCGTTCGGCGCGCGTGGATGGGCGTGGACTATGCGTTCAGACGACGCGGGCCGTTGACGATGGCGCCGTCTCAGCTTGGAATTTTCACCCGCTCCGATCCGCACAAGGAACGCGCCAATATCCAGTTTCACGTCCAGCCATTGTCGCTGGATAGATTCGGCGATCCGCTGCACCGTTTCCCTGCCATTACCATCAGCGCCTGCAATCTACGACCGACCTCGCGCGGTGTCGTTCGCGTTACCTCAAACGACGCGGATGCAAAGCCAAGCATCGCACCGAATTATCTGTCGACGCCGGAAGACCGCGAAGTTGCTGCTGATGCCATTCGCGTCACGCGCAAATTGATGAAACAGCACGCGCTGGAAAAATATCACCCGCAGGAATATCTCCCCGGCGCGTCAGTGGGCGACGACGATGAATCGCTGGCGAAAGCCGCAGGCGACATCGGCACCACGATTTTCCATCCTGTCGGTACGGCGAAGATGGGGGCAGCGTCCGACGCCATGGCCGTTGTCGATGAGCGACTTCGTTTTCACGGCATTGCAGGATTGCGCGTCGTGGATGCGTCGGTGATGCCCACGATCACGTCGGGCAACACGAATACGCCGACCGCGATGATTGCGGAAAAAGGCGCGGCGATGATTGTCGCAGATAATAAGTGACTACGGCCTGATCGTCATCTGCGCGACGCCCGGCGTACGCAGCGGTTCGGCAAGCCGCGCGAACTCGCACAGCAATGAGCGTGTCTTGCGCGGATCGATAATCTCCTCGACCCAGAATTTTTCCGCCGAGCGAAACGGCGAACGCAGTTTATTCAGGCGCTCATCGATCTTCTGTCGTTCGGCAACTGGATCGGCGGCGGCCTCAATGTCGGCGCGATAGGCCGCTTCGATACCACCCTCGAGCGGCAGCGATCCCCAGTAGCCGGAGGGCCACGCATAGCGCAGCGAAAATCGTCCAGCCGGCTGATGCACCACTCCGGCGACGCCAAATGAATTACGCACGATGATCGTGCACCACGGCACCGTCGATTGATTGACCGCCGCCATCGCGCGCACGCCATGTTTGATCGTCGCGGCCTTTTCCGCATCGAGCCCGATCATGAAACCGGGACAATCCATCAGATAGACGATCGGCAAATGAAACGTCTCAGCGAGGTCGACATAGCGCACGACTTTCTGGCACGCCTCCGCCGTCCATGAGCCGCCGTAAATAAAGGGATCGCTTGCGAGCAGCATCACGGCGCGACCCTGAAGCCGCGCAAAACCTGCGATGATGGAGCGACCGAAATTCGCGCTCATCTCGAAGAACGAGCCTTTATCGACAACCGACTCGATAATGGGCCGCATCTTGTAGACCTGCTTGCGGCTTCGCGGCACAACGCTCAATAACGCCTCGTCCTCGCGCGCGGGATCATCATCGCATTCAATCGTTGGCGGCAGGTCGAATATCGACGGCGGCAAATACGACAGGAAGCGCCGCGCGCATTCGAATGCTTCTTCTTCGGTATCGACGGCGTGATCGACACCGCCGGCGCGCGTCTGAATCTGCCAGCCGCCGAGTTCCTGCTTGTCCAGTTTCTGTCCAAGTGCTGCGACGACAGGCGGCCCCGCGACAAACATCGCCGAGGTTTTTGTCATCACTGAATAATGCGAGGCGGCGAGACGCGCGGCACCGAGGCCAGCGACCGAACCGAGACCAAGTCCTAGGACAGGCACGCGCGCCATGTTGCTCGTCGTGTACCAGTACCACTCATTGCCGCCGATGCCGCCGGGAAGGTTGGCCGCACCTTTGGTCTCGATGGTTTTTACCGAACCGCCGCCGCCGGAGCCTTCAATGACTCGAATGATCGGCATGCGAAAATCATGCGCCATTTGTTCGGCCATGATCGGCTTCGCCGCAATCGACGCGTCCGCCGAGCCGCCTCGCACTGTGAAATCGTCGCCGACGACAACGACCGGGCGGCCTTCGACCATGCCGCGGCCGAACACGCAATTCGCAGGCGTGAGATTTTGGAGTTCGCCGTTCGCATCGTATTCGCCGATGCCCGACACCGCGCCCATCTCATGAAAGCTCTTATCATCGACGAGTTGGTCGATGCGTTCACGAACCGTCAGCCGCCCCTGATCGTGCTGGCGCTTGACCTTGTCGGCGCCGCCCATTTGTTTGGCGAAAGCTTCGCGCCGCGCGAGTTCATCGAGTTCGGGCTTCCAGTTCATTGACCTGCTCCGCTGCGGCCTGCGCACATGCAGCATGTGCCGCGATTTTTCATTCTGTTGTACGGAATGAGTTTTCCCTTGCAGGGAAAGCTACCCCGCGCAATCTTTCGCGACAACACCGCTCATTGCGAGCGATCACGCCCGAGACGGCGGTGCGGAGAAATCGATGACCGAAATTAAGCTGACCACCGAGGTTGCTGGACGCGTTTGCGCGATTTCCACCAAGTCCGGCGCAAGCGTCGGTAGTGGCGATGACATCTTGGTCGTCGAAGCCATGAAAATGGAAATTCCCGTCTCTTCGCCAGCCGCCGGAAAGATCAAGTCCATTTCGGTCACAGTCGATGATGTTGTCGCTGAAGGGCAAGTCGTCGCAATTCTGGAAGTGTGACGCGGAGCGCCAGCGCGACAAACTGTCATGCCGATTATCCCTGCGTCGTGGGCGTTGCGCTGCGTTAAGCCCGGTGACATGATCTGGCAAAATTACAAAACGCATTTCGCACAGCGAAAGCACCTGGGAGGGTTTTTCAATGCGCCATCACATCACGACGCTTGCCGCAATCGCTATAGCAACCGCCGCGTCAATCGCTGCATCCGGATCGAAAGCACAAGACATCAAGCTTCCGTCGACGCTGACATTCACGGCGTATGATACCGGAACATCCGGCTTCAACATCGCGGTCGGCGTCGGCAAGACGCTGAAGGACAAGTACAACGCGGATGTCCGCGTGCTTCCTGCCGGCAACGACGTTGCGCGGCTGGCTCCGTTGCGCGCGGGACGTGCCGTGCTGGCGTGGATGGGCACCGGCGTCTATTTCGCGCAGGAAGGCGTGTTTGAATTTGGCGTCAAGGAATGGGGTCCGCAACCGCTGCAACTCACTCTGTCGTCGGTCGATTGCAACGGCCTGTCGGTCGGCGTCGCCAAGGATGCCGGCGTCAAGGAATGGAAAGACTTCAAAGGAAAACGTCTTGGCTTCGTCGTCGGTTCGCCAGCGCTCAACCAGAATGCACTCGCGATCATCGCCTACGGTGGCCTCACAAAGAACGACGTCAAGATCGTTGAGTTCGCAAGCTACGGCGCGATGTGGAAAGGCATGGTCAATAACGACACCGACGGTGCGTTCGCATCGACGGTGACGGGCCCTGCAAAGGAAATGGAAAGCTCGCCGCGCGGCATTTTTTGGCCGCCGCTTCCGCCTGAAGACAAAGCAGCATGGGAGCGCGTGCAGAAGGTCGGTGCGTTCTTCAAGCCGCACAGCGCCACATGCGGCGCTAGTATCGAAGCGTCGAAACCCCAGCAGCTCGCGGCATATCCCTATCCGATCGCGACCACTTATGCCAACCAGTCAACCGAAGATGTCTACGCGCTCACCAAGGCGATGATCTCGGGTTACGACGGCTACAAGGATTCCTCACCCGGCGCATCCGGACTGGAGGCCAAGCGTCAGACCACGCAATGGGTCGTTCCCTATCATCCGGGCGCGGTGAAGGCTTTAAAGGAAGCCGGCAACTGGTCTGACGCGGATGAAGCTCACAATCAGGCGTTGCTCAAGCGTCAGGGTATTCTGACTGCGGCCTGGAAGGACTACAACACCGCAAGCGCGTCGTCCGAGCCGGCTCCGTTTCTCGAAGGCTGGATGAAGGCGCGCGGGGCGGCACTTGCAAAAGCGAACATGCAAAACGGCTTTGAATAGGAAAGCCGTTCATCGCGCCGACTGTCCTATCGTGGCCATGAGAAGGAATTCGCATGTCGTCATCGCCCGATAGTCCGAACAAAATGGCGGCCGGAGTGACGGCCGCCGAAATCGAATCTGCCGAAAAACGAGTTATCTTCGACGATCCTCATGCCGGAATCGGCGGATTGCAGGAAGCCGAGGTCACGCGCGTCCGCTCGCTCAGGGGTGCGTGGCGCTGGGGACTGATCGTGGCGACGGCCGCGACCATTCTTCTTTGCATCAACCAGCAGTTTTCGCTGCGCTTCTTTGTCGGATACACGCAACTCAACACCGAATATTTTTATCTGCTGATCGCGCTGATGCTGCCTTTCACGTTTCTGATTTTTCCAGGGACTGAGACTGCGCCGCTCGATCGCATTCCCTGGTACGACGTTATTCTTTTCGCTGCCACGTTCGCCTCAGCCGTCTGGCTGATGATGAACATTCGTCTCGCAGCACAACTCGGCTGGGAATACGCCGGTGCGCCGAAATCCGTCATCGCGGGCGGTTTGGTGATGTGGGCCGTGCTGATGGAGGCGTTGCGTCGCACAGGTGGGTGGAGTCTGTTGCTCAGCGTATTTCCATTCACCATATATCCGCTGTTTGCCGAATCGAGTTGGCTCGGGCCGTTTCGCGGAAGCCAATCGACAATCGAAGGCGCGACCGCCTATCACGTACTGTCCGGCGAAAGCCTGCTCGGCATTCCAATTCAAGCCTTCGCCGATACCGTCATCGGCTTTCTGGTGTTCGGCACCGCATTGATGATGACGGGCGCCGGAAAATTCTTCATCAACATCGCCTTTGCAATGTGCGGCACATTCCGCGGCGGCGCGGCCAAAGTTTGCATTTTCGCCAGCGGACTTCTGGGCATGATGTCCGGCTCGATCATTTCCAACGTGCTCACCGCCGGCACCATGACAATTCCTGTGATGAAAAAAAGCGGCTTCCGCGCATCTTACGCCGCCGCCATCGAAGCTTGCGCCTCGACCGGCGCAGTGCTCGCGCCGCCGGTAATGGGTGCGACCGCATTCGTCATCGCGCAGTTTCTAAACATCAGCTACGCCGACGTTGCGGTGGCGGCAATTATCCCGGCCGCTCTCTACTATCTTGGCCTGTTCATGCAGGTCGATTCCTACGCCGCACGTCATGGCCTCGCCGGGATCCCCCGATCCGAACTGCCGAGGATTTGGGACACTATCAAGGAGGGCTGGTACTACATCTTTGTGATCGCGCTGCTGATCGTGATGCTTCTGCATTTCAAGCGTGAAAGCCAGGCGCCTTTCTATGCGACCGCGCTATTGCTTGTTCTCAACCAGTTGTTCTCAAAGGACACGCGCTGGACGCTCTCCACCATCAACAAATTCTTCGAAGTCAACGGACGCACATTCGTTGAACTCGCGGGCATCCTCGCCGGCTGCGGTCTTTTGATCGGCGCATTCTCAATGACAGGCGTGATTTCAAGCCTCGCGAACGATCTGCTGCGGATTGCCGGCAACGATGCGCTGTTGTTGCTGGTGATGTGCGCCTTGACCAGCCTGATCCTTGGCCTCGGTCTCACGACCACAGCCTGTTACATCTTCCTTGCAATTCTCGTGGCTCCCGCGCTGGAAAAGCTCGGCCTCAATCGCATGGCCGTGCACATGTTCATCTTCTATTGGGGCATGCTGTCGTCGATCACGCCGCCCGTTGCCATTGCCTCGTTCGCCGCTGCCGGTATCGCAGGCTCACCTGCGATGAAAACCGGATGGGAATCGATGTGGGTCGGCAGCATCATCTACTTCATTCCATTCTTTTTCGTGCTCAATCCCGCGCTGGTGTTGCAGGGAGCAGACCCCTACCTTGAAGCGCTTGGCTTGGTGGCGCTTGCGGCGTTCGGCACACTGTTCATCTGCGGCGGCATTCAAGGCTACCAGGCCTTCGTGGGCGACCTTCGCCGGGCAGGATGGATGGAATGGCCGTTGCGCGCGCTGCTCGTGATCGGCGGATTCGTCATCGCCACACCCGGCGGCGGCATTTTGCCGATCTCGGAGATCCAGATGATAGCAATCGGGCTTGCGATCCTTGGTCCAGCGGTTTTTATCGCACTCGTGCTTTTGCGTCGAAGCCCGCTGGTTCCTGCACGATTTGCCAGAAGATAGTCTTTCCTGTGTGAAGCCGAGCGGCGCACTTAAATGTGGCGGCAACTGGAAATCCGTGCCCCAACGCCACACCTTCGGAAATATTCAAACGCTTGCGTTTCAACAATGGCTTGCGGCTGGCATTTCGTGCAAGGCTACTTATAGTCCAGTCAACTCAATCTGCCTTCCAAGGAATTAAAATGCTGAAATCGCTGCTCGCCGTCACACTGCTTGTCGCCTCCGTCGGTGGCGTATTCGCCCAAACCAATTCAAGTCGCAGCGGGACGGCCGCAGAACAACGCGCCTGCGCGCCTGATGTCTCGCGCTATTGCCGCGAGGTCATGAACAGTGCCGATCTCATCGTGTTGGGTTGCCTCAAGGCCAACCGCGCAAAAATCAGCAAAGCCTGCGACAAGGTTCTCGTCGGCAACGGCCAGTAAGCGACCGTACACAGCACGCGCTTCCAGAATTTTAGAGAAATCTCGTCGCCCTGCCCCTCGGCGGGGCGATGCGCTTGGCGGCGTTCGTCAAGTCGCCTTGCGTCAGGCCGATTTGCGCGCGGCGTTATCAACGAGTGTTTTGCCGAGCGACCAGATCGCACCGGGGACTCGGTGACTGGCTTCGATGACCGAATCGAATGCGCTCTCGATCCACTTGCAGTCGTCGCCGGTGATGGTCAATGCCGGCAACAACTTGATGGTGTGGCTGGCATGGCCTGACACCTGGCTCAGGATCTTGTGTTCCTTGAACAACGGGATGGTGATGAGCTGGCAGAACAGCCCTTTGCTCGCGGTTTCGAGCAGATTCCAGGATGCCTTGAGCGTCATTGATTTCGGCGGTCCAAACTCGACGCCGATCATCAGCCCCTTGCCGCGCACGTCTTTCAGCAGTTCATAGCGTGGAATCATCGCGGATAACGAGGACATGATCTGCTCGCCGCGCGCCGCTGCGTTCTCAATCACCTTCTCGGACTTCAAAACATCGAGCGTGGCGATCCCGGCTGCCATCGCAAGATCGTTCTTGGCGAATGTCGAGCCGTGAACGACCGCGCGGTCCATGCGGTCGAAAGTCTTGTCGAAGATCGCCTTGCGCGTCAGCACTGCGCCGACGGGAACATGGCCGCCCGAGAGCGCCTTCGACAGCAACACCATGTCGGGTTCGACATTCCAGTGTTCGACAGCGAGAAAACGTCCGGTGCGGCCCAGGCCGGTCTGGATTTCATCGGCAACGAATATCGTGCCATAACGTTTGCAAAGCGCTGCAACGGAACTGAGATAACCGTCGTCGGGCATATTGACGCCCTTGCCTTGAATGGGCTCGACGATGAAGGCCGCGACTTGTCGCGAGGCTAGCGCCTTCTCCAGTGCGGGCAGATCGTTGAACGGGACCGATGAACAATCCGGCAGCAGCGGCCCAAAGCCGTCGCGGAAATTCTTGTCGCCGGTCAGCGACAGCGAACCGTAGGACAGGCCGTGATAGGCGTGATCGCAATACACGATCTGACTGCGGCCAGTGGCGGCGCGCGTAAACTTGATCGCGGCCTCGACGCATTCAGTTCCGGAATTGGCGAAGAAAACCTTGTCGAGATAAGGCACATGCGCAATCAGGCGCTCAGCCAGAATGCCAGCCAGCGTCGAAAGATCGAGTTGGACGAGATTCGGCAAATCGCTGTCGAGGACGCTTTTCAGCGCATCCTTGACGGCCGGATGATTGCGCCCGACAGCAAAAACGCCAAAACCGCTCAATAAATCGAGATAGCGGTCGTCGTCCCGGTCGTACAGATATTGCCCGTGACCGCGCTGAAATCCGACATCATAGCCGATAGTTTTGAGCACCCGGACGAGTTGCTCATTTAAATATCGTGTATGCAGAGCGTTACGCTGGAATTGGCGATCCGCGAACATCTCTGAAATGTCTAATTTCGACTTCATCATGCCTACATACTTCGGTTACAGGGCGGCTAGTCAACCGAAAATAAAGTATGCGTCGTTTTGTCAAGAACTGGAACTACAAACGATTCTCATGCTTTAAGACGGTTGCAGCGCACGCGAGGATTCATGCGAAAACTAGCTATTTGTGGAATGATTTTTCTGGGCGCTGCCGGGACAGCGAACGCCGCCGATCCGCTTGGTGAGTGGCGCGATGAAGAGGGTAAGGCAACCATCCGCGTTGTGGATTGCGGTTCGGCCTTGTGGGGCGTCATCGCCTCGGAAAAGTCGCCGGGGCATCTGGACACCAACAATCCCAACAAAATCATGCGCAGCCGCACCACGCTGGGCATGCCCATTCTCCTCAACATGAAGAAGTCCGAGGATGAGAAGGATACGTGGGAGGGCAGAATCTACGACCCGATCCGCGGCAAGCTGTTCGACTCCTCCATCGTGGCCAAGAGCGGGACAGCACTGCGCGTCGAAGGCTGTGTTGCAATGGTCTTGTGCGGCGGACAGACGTGGACGCGCGTTGAACCGGGCACATCGGGCTTTACCTACCAGGCCACCGGCGCGTTGAAAGCGGCTGCGACGTCCGGCACTCCGAAGACTGCAGGCACGGCTGCCCCTTTCCCAACACCCGTCGGTGCTGCAAAATCAGGCAAGGGCGCGGTCAGCACCGATCCGGTCACTGCACAGGTTTGCGCCATTCCGGAAATCGCAGCGACCCCGGCGAACTAGGCAAACGAAGCAGTTGCGCTGCTTCGTTTACTTTCCCTTTTCGCGTGGACGCCCCATCAGCGCGGGCTGAAACAGCACGGCTGCTGCCATCGTCGTCACCAGTGAAAGCGCGAGCAGCTTGCCCATGCTGGATGTGCCGGGGTGGCTCGACAGCCAGAGGCTGCCGAACGCTGTCGCCGTCGTCATGGCGCTGAAAAAGATCGCGCGCGTGAGCGGCGATTGCAGCAGATTGGTCTGCCCTGCCCGCCACGCCGTCACGTAGTAGATTTTGAACGCGACGCCGATGCCTAGCAGCACCGGCAGCGCGATGATGTTGGCAAAGTTCATCGGTAGTCCGATCAGCACACAGATCTCAAGCGTCAGCACGCCCGCCAGAATGAGCGGCACCAGCGTGAGCAGCACGTCACCGACGCGTTTTAAAACAATCAGCAGCAGAATCGAAATCGAGAGCAGCGCCCACAGACCTGCATGGATGAAAGCCTTCACGATCGTATCGCCGGATTTCAAAATCGAAATCGGGCCCCCGATGGCATCGGGTTGAACTTTCAGGACAGCATTGGCGAATTTGCGCAGCGTGTCGTTATCGTTCGGATCGCCTTTGGGCAGGGCCTCGACGCGAGTTTTTCCATCGCTGGTGGTCCAGTCACCAACCAAAACGGCAGGCAGCGTCTTCACGCTGATCGCCTTCGCCTTGAACAGGTTTCGGACTTTATCGAGTTCGACCTTCAGCGGCACGATGAACGTGGCTTCCGCCTTGTCGCGCAGCGGTTTGTCTGCTTGGGCAAGTTTTTCGAGTGCATTCGCAAGACGGCGCTCCGCGTCTGCGCCCGATCCGTTATCGTTACCGGCCATCTTGCGCAGGCTCGTGACCGATCCTTTCAATGCAGCAACATTGTCGGTGTCAGTCGGAGGCGTTCCGGGCGCTGCAGGTTTCAGCACGCCGCTTAACCCAACTGCTGCCCGCTTGATGATACCGAGCTTGGTTTGCTGATCCTCAGGCACGAAGGTGTCGAGCGAAACCACGCGCGAGACTTCCGGCAGTTTGATGAGGCGTGCCTGAATTTCCCGGGCAACCGTCGGCGTCGGTGCGAGAATTTCGACCGCATTGGTGCCGGTGTCCGGATCGCGGCGCAGATCGAGGTAGGTCGCAATCGATTCAACCTTCGGACTGCGAAGATTGATCGGATTGAAATCGAAGTGCAGGAAATACAGCAACGGCAGGCCGACGATCGCAGTGCCGAGTGTCAGCACGACAACGGCAATCCTGTGCCGCTCGAGGAAATCGTCGACCGGCGCCAGGAACTTATAACCGAGCGATTCGGCTTCGCCCGGTGGGTTGAGCAGTTGAAGCAGTGCTGGCAGCACCGTCACCGCAGCAACGAACGCGATGATCATGCCGGCACCGGCAATCTTTCCGAGTTCGGAGACGCCTTTATAGTCGGTCGGCAGAAACGACAGGAATCCGCAGGCGGTCGCGACAGCCGCAAGCGTCAACGGAACGGCGGAATACTCACCGGCTTTTACCAGTGCCGTCCTCAGCGTGTCGCTCGCGCCCTTGACCTTTTCGGCAGCAAAACGTTCGGCGCGATAGCGCACGCTGTACTGGATTCCGAAGTCGACGCCGAGGCCGACGAACAATACGAAGAATGCAATCGAAATCAGATTGAACGCGCCGACCAGCATCAGCGCAACAGCCGTGGTGATCGCCAGTCCGATGATGAGCGTGACGAAAACAGCGATGATAATTTTTGGAGACTTGAGCGCGCACCACAGGATGAACAGCACGATGAGAACGGTCGCGATGCCGTTTTCGACGGCACCGTCCTTGACGGTCGCGAACTCCTCATTGGCTATCGGCACAGGTCCGGTCAGCCGGACGCGCGCGCCATAGAGACCGGCAAGATTGAGATCGGTGGCGGCCTTGCGAATCGCGTCGGTCGCGGCCCCGCCCGGCTCCAGTGCCTTAAAATCGAGAACGGGGCGAATAGTCAGCAGTGTGCGCTTTTGGGCATCGGTGAGCGGGTCGCTGCTCGAGAGACCCTCCCACGAAAACCACACGGGCTGGTTGGCCAAAACCTTTTCGACGGTCTCCGCAACCATGTTCAGGGGACGCGCCATCGAATCGCGGGTGTAACGACCGCGCACAGCGCCGCCGAGACCGAACTCCAGGACGCCCGTGAGACCACGGATGCTGGGGTCGTCCACAAGAATATCGAAGATGGGAGCGCCTGAGACCAACTGGGCGGTCTGCTTGGCGACATCCGCTGTGGGCAGGAATAAAAGGCCGTTATTGTCGAAAAACGGCCCCCCCGTCGGGCGCTTCACCCAAATGAACTTGTCGGTCTGGGGCAGTAGCTTCTTTTCGAGCGCATCGCCGGCCTCGCGGGCCATTTCGGGGGTCTGAGCCTCAACCACAGCCAAAATCAGGTCATTTCGGCCCGGAAAGGTCTTCTCGAAGTCGATTTCGCGCAAACGCCAGTCCAAATCCGGCGAAATCAGCTTGGCCACGTCGGTATTGATGGCGAAATGCCGAACGGAATAGACAATCGCAGATGCTGCCACAATTAGCCCAAGTGTCAGGACTAGCCATGCGAAGCGCGTGCAGAATCGCACAAGTAAAACAATGATCCTTGTCAGCACAGATTTTCTTTCTATTTTTTGCGGCCGGGCTGGGTTAGGCGGAACTGCCTAGCGGTTGGGCGGGTTAAAACAGTCAGGGTTGAAACGATGCCCTTAAGTCACACAATAACGGCATAACGACAGCAGTTCCCCAGAATTCCTGCTGAATAGCTGCCATAATGCTACACTGCAATATGTTCCTATCTTGTTCTCCTGTCGCACTGGAAGCCTTGGTATGACCTCATCGACCCCATTGCTCGACGCAATCAAATCGCCCGCCGATCTCCGTAATATGAAGGAGAGCGACCTGCCTCAAGTCGCGGCGGAATTGCGCGCCGAGACGATTAACGCTGTTGCCGTGACAGGCGGCCATCTCGGTTCTGGACTCGGCGTCGTGGAACTCACCGTTGCGATACATCATGTTTTTAATACGCCCAACGATCGCGTCATTTGGGACGTCGGCCATCAGGCTTATCCCCACAAGATTCTGACCGAGCGTCGCGACCGCATTCGTACCCTGCGTCAGGGCGGCGGCCTGTCCGGTTTCACCAAGCGTGCTGAGAGCAAATACGATTGTTTCGGCGCGGCTCATTCCTCGACCTCAATTTCGGCTGGTCTTGGCATGGCTGTAGCGCGCGATCTCGCCGGTGAGGAGCGGAACATTGTCGCAGTCATCGGTGACGGCGCGATGTCGGCGGGCATGGCCTATGAAGCAATGAACAATGCTGGCGCGATGGATTCGCGCCTCATCGTTATTCTGAATGACAATGAGATGTCGATTGCGCCGCCGGTTGGCGCGATGTCGTCCTATTTGTCGCGCCTGACATCGAGCAACACCTACCGTTCGATTCGTGAGATCGGCAAACAGATCGCCAAGCGCCTTCCGAAGTTCATGGAAAAGGGCGCGCAGCGCGCCGAGGAATATGCGCGCGGCATGCTGTCCGGCGGCACGCTGTTTGAGGAGTTGGGCTTCTATTATGTCGGCCCGATCGACGGCCACAACATGGACCATCTGCTGCCCGTTCTGAAGAACGTGCGCGATTCCAAAGTCGGCCCGACGCTCATTCACGTTGTCACCGAAAAGGGCAAGGGCTACTCCCACGCCGAGACAGCCGCGGACAAATATCACGGCGTCGTCAAGTTCGATGTCGCCACCGGCAAGCAGGCCAAAGCACAAGCCAATGCGCCGTCCTACACCAAGGTGTTCGGCGAAACGCTCGTGAAGGAAGCCGAGAAGGACGACAAGATCGTCGCGATTACTGCCGCCATGCCAGGCGGCACCGGCATCGACATTTTCGGCAAGGCATTCCCGGATCGCACTTTCGACGTTGGCATTGCCGAACAGCATGGCGTGACGTTCGCGGCAGGTTTGGCGTCCGAAGGCATGAAGCCGATGGTCGCGATCTACTCAACGTTCCTGCAGCGCGCCTACGATCAGGTCGTGCATGACGTTGCGATCCAGAATTTGCCGGTTCGTTTCGCCATTGACCGCGCCGGTCTCGTCGGCGCCGATGGCCCGACCCATGCCGGTTCGTTCGATCTCGCCTATCTCGGCTGTCTGCCGAACTTCGTCATTATGGCTGCGGCAGATGAAGCCGAACTGCGCCACATGGTGACGACATCGATTGCACTCGATGATTGTCCATCTGCATTCCGTTTCCCGCGCGGCGACGGTGTCGGCGTTGAGATGCCGACGATGGGCAAGGCGCTTGAGATCGGCAAAGGCCGCATCGTTCGCGAAGGCTCCTCGGTCGCACTCCTTTCGCTCGGCACCCGCCTCGCAGAATGCCTCAAAGCTGCAGACGTTCTAAAATCCCACGGATTGACCACCACAGTGGCCGATGCTCGTTTTGCCAAGCCCGTCGATACGGATTTGATTCTGCGCCTCGCCCGCGAACACGAAGTTCTCGTGGTCGTCGAAGAAGGCTCGATCGGCGGCTTCGGCGCGCAGGTTTTCCAGACGCTCGCAGAGAACGGCGCGCTCGATAAGGGTTTGAAGGTTCGCTCGATGGTTCTTCCCGATTCCTTCATCGATCAGGATTCGCCCGCCGCGATGTATGCGAAGGCCGGTCTGGACGCCAAGGGCATCGTGATCCGCGTATTCGAAGCGCTCGGCCGCGAAAAAGATATCGGCGCGGTGCAGCTTGCTTGATCACACGCCTCAGAAAGCGGAGATGAAAATCCTGCTCGCCCAACCGCGTGGCTTTTGCGCGGGCGTCGTTCGTGCGATCGAAATCGTCGAGCGCGCGCTGCAGAAATATGGTCCGCCGGTCTATGTGCGCCACGAAATCGTGCACAATAAATACGTCGTCGAAAGCCTGAAGGCGAAGGGCGCGGTATTCGTGGAAGATCTTCACGAAGTGCCGGCCAAGGCCATTACCGTTTTCAGCGCGCATGGCGTCGCCAAGAGCGTGGAAGAAGAAGCGGCCTCGCGCGGCCTTCCTGTGCTTAACGCAACCTGTCCGCTGGTCACGAAAGTTCACAATCAGGGCAAGCGCTACGTCTCGAAAGGCCGTCGTCTGGTGCTGATCGGCCATGAAGGCCATCCGGAAGTCGTCGGCACGATGGGGCAAGTTCCCGGCCCCGTCATCCTCGTGCAAAGCGTTGAGGATGTTGCCGCGCTCGATCTGCCGAGCGGTGAGCCGATCGCCTACATCACCCAGACCACATTGTCGGTCGACGATACCCGCGACATCATCGCGGCGCTGCAAGAGCGATTCACGGATCTTACGGGACCAGACACCCGCGATATCTGCTATGCGACACAAAATCGCCAGTCTTCGGTCAGAGACCTGTCAAAGCATGTCGATCTGATCCTCGTTGTTGGCGCGACCAACAGTTCAAATTCGAATCGCTTGTGCGAAATTGGCACCGAAGAAGGCGTGCCCAGCTATCTCGTCGCCGATGGCAGCGAGCTCAACCCCGACTGGCTGCGCGATGTCAAAACTGTTGGCATCACCGCCGGCGCGTCGGCTCCCGAAGTTCTGGTCGATGACGTGATCGACGCTCTGCGTCGCCTCGGCCCTGTCAGCGTATCGGTCCTGCCGGGCCGTGAAGAAAACATCGAATTCAGGCTGCCTGCCGAATTGGTTTCGCGTCAGCCGCAACTCTCACCCGCGATGCAAGAAAGATAGTTTTATGGCCATTCCGTTTTTCAAAGAAATCAAGATCGGCTCCTATCTCGTAAAGCAGAAGCTTTCGGGCAAGAAGCGCTATCCGCTGGTGCTGATGCTCGAGCCGCTGTTCCGCTGCAACCTCGCTTGCATCGGCTGCGGCAAGATCGACTATCCGGATGCAATCTTGAACCGCCGCATGAGCGCGCAGGAATGCTGGGACGCCGCCGAAGAGTGCGGCGCGCCGATGGTTGCTATTCCGGGCGGTGAGCCGCTGATCCACAAGGAGATCGGCGAGATCGTGCGCGGCCTCGTTGAACGCAAGAAATTTGTCTCGCTTTGCACCAACGCGCTGTTGCTTGAGAAGAAACTCGATTTGTTCGAGCCATCGCCATATCTGTTCTTCTCAATCCATCTCGACGGACTGCGCGACCATCACGACAAGGCCGTATCGCAGGTCGGCACGTTCGATCGCGCAGTGTCGGCGATTAAGGCCGCAAAGGCGCGCGGCTTCGCGGTCAACGTCAACGCGACCATCTTCGACGGTCATCCTGCGGAAGAGATCGCCAAGTTCCTTGATTTCACAACCGAGTTGGGCGTCGGCGTCTCGATGTCGCCGGGCTATGCCTATGAGCGTGCGCCGGATCAGGAGCACTTCCTCAACCGCACCAAGACCAAGAAGCTGTTCCGCGACGTGTTCGCGCTGGGCAAAGGCAAGAAGTGGAATTTCATGCACTCCGGCCTGTTCCTGGACTTCCTCGCCGGTAACCAGAACTTCGAATGCGAACCTTGGGGCATGCCTGCGCGCAACATCTTCGGATGGCAGAAGCCGTGCTACTTGCTCGGCGAAGGCTATACCAAGACCTTCAAGGAATTGATGGACACCACCGATTGGGAAACTTACGGCACCGGCAAGTACGAGAAGTGCGCCAACTGCATGGCGCATTGCGGCTACGAGCCGACTGCGGCCAATGCGGCGCTCACCAACCCGCTGAAAGCGATCTGGGTATCGCTGCGCGGCATCAAGACAGAAGGCCCGATGGCACCGGAAATCGATCTGTCGAATCAGCGCCCGGCGCAGTACGTGTTCTCGTCGGAAGTGCAGAAGCGCCTCTCTGAAATCCGCGTCGATGAAGCCAAGGCTGCGGAAGCCAAAGCTGCAAAGCTCGCGGCCATGACTGCCGAGAAGGCGTCAGCACAGAGCGCGTCGACCGCCGCCTGATTTCAGGTCACATTATTATTAAAAGGCGCGGACAATGTTCGCGCCTTTTTTATGCGTGCTTGAATGAGAGCGTCAGCCCAGCGCACGACGGCAGCCGCGCAGCGAACGCAAAGCACGATTGAAATCGCGCCCTGCATGGATCAGTAGTGGAATCGACTTCGGATTGCGGGCAATGCCGCGCATTACCTTCATCATATCGACATTTCCGTTCGGCTTGATCGCGTTCAACGTAATTTCAGGAAGCGCGCGGTGCGACGGATCGCTGATGACGCGGATGGCAGCAAACGGCAAGCCATTGTCGGCGGCGTAACGCGCGGCGATGTGGCTTTCCATGTCGACGGCATCGGCACCTGTCCTAGCACGCAGCGTTGATTTTCCAACCTGACCGAGCACAACTTCTTCGACGCCCGCCAGAATTCCCGCGACGATCGAACGACCGCGCTTCACGGGTAGAGCAATCAGATTTTCCGTGAGCGCCGGAGCCGTGGTCCAGCGTTTATCGGACGCGACAATTTCTGTGGCAATAACGATATCGCCGGAGCGCAGTGCCGGATTAAGTCCACCTGCCACGCCGAATGACACGATGCCGCGAATACTTTTCGGATCGAACGAGGTCATCATTTCGCGAAGTTGAACAGGATTGCTCGAACTGCAGATGACCGTGAGGCCGGGGCCGGCAGCGATGCGGGCTTCCTGTTTCAATCCGGTCACGATCAGGACCGGCAGCCCAACATGTGCGGCGTCTCCGCCCGCGCCAACAGTCACATTCCGATCCTTGCGAAACGGCTGTTAGTGTTGCGCAAGTTGCGGTATCGCGCCAGCGCCCAGAGTGGGAAGAACTTGGAATAACCATGGTATCGCAGATAAAACACACGCGGGAACCCGCCGCCGGTGTAGTTCGGTTCCTTCCAGAAGCCGTCTTTCGCCTGTGTTCCGATCAGGTTCTGGATTCCACTCTGAGTAGCTGAGTGATCGACTTTGCCGGCCGCCATCAGCGCCAGCGTCGCCCAGGCAGTTTGTGAGGCGACTGTCTCGTAACGCTGGTAGCCTTTGTAACCGAGCTTGTAGCTGTCGCCGCTCTCACCCCAGCCGCCGTCCGCATTCTGGATGTCGATCAGCCAGTCGGCCGCTTTTGCAATGACCGGATCATCGTGTGCGACACCGGCTGCATTGAGCGCGCACAGTGCCGACCATGTGCCGTAGATGTAGTTTACGCCCCAGCGCCCGAACCACGATCCATCGGGCAGTTGCGTCTTGCGCAGATATTCAACACCACGCCGCAACGGCTCGCTGGTCTCAATGGTCTCGCCGAGTTGCGCCAGCATCGACACACAGCGCGCCGTGACGTCGTCGGTCGGCGGATCGAGTAGCGCACCGTGATCGGCGAATGGAATGTTGTTGAGATAATATTCGAGATTGTCGGCATCGAACGCGGCCCAGCCACCGTCCTTGCTTTGCAGGCCGTAAATCCACTCGACGCCGCGCGCGATGGCCTCATCGTATTTAATGCCTGAACCAAGCCCGCGTGCACGATCCATCGCCATCACGACGACAGCCGTATCGTCGAGATCGGGATAATGCGCGTTGTTATATTGAAACGCCCAGCCGCCCGGACGCACGCCGGGACGCTTTTCGATCCAGTCGCCTTCGACATCGAGAACCTGTTTCGGTTGAAGCCAGTCGAGCGAGGCTTTTGCAGCGGCGAGATTCTTGTCGCCGCCCGCTTCGATCATTGCGTGCGCGGCCAAGGCCGTATCCCAGATCGGCGACACGCACGGCTGGCAATAGGC
Organism: Hyphomicrobiales bacterium; assembly: GCA_038230475.1. Lineage (GTDB taxonomy): Bacteria > Pseudomonadota > Alphaproteobacteria > Rhizobiales > Xanthobacteraceae > Afipia. The sequence goes on along the minus strand of JBBRNE010000005.1, from coordinate 91,427 downwards.
CTCATCTTCCTTGATGACGAGCAGATTCTCGATGGACTGCCGCGCCAGTTTGTAGTGCGGGTGATCTTTCGAATATCCCAGCACCTCGTACATCATCACGCTGTTGGCCATGGCCGGGAAAATCGCCCCGAGACCGTCGACGCCGTTGAGGCGTTCGGTGACGAACGTCACAGCCTTCTCGATGGCGCGCTTGCGCGTCGCCTTCGGGAAATAGGGATCGGTCGCGCGCAGCAGCGCATCGATGATCGCAAAGCCGGTGAACCAAAGCTGACTCTGGTGCGCGGCCTTCGCGGGCGAGCCGATCGTCTTCGGATCCTGCAAAAATAATTCGTCGATGGTCACGCCAAGAGGATTCTTCGCGCGCGGCTTCAGCGTCATCAGCACCAGCAGCGGCACGATGACTGTTCGAGCCCAATACGAAATTTTTGTGAGATGAAACGGAAACCAGCGCGGCAGCAGCATGATCTCGACCGGCATCATCGGTGTTGCGCGCCATGTCGTCACGCCGAACAGCGACAACATGATGCGCGTAAATACATTGCTGTTGATCGCACCGCCGCGACGAAGCATTTCTTCGCGCGCCTTCTTCATGTGCGGCGCGTCGACGGCGTCGCCAATGATCTTCAACGCAAAGTAAGCCTTCACGCTCGCACTCATATCGAATTCGTGGCCGTAGAACAGCGACCAGCTGCCATTGTCGTTCTGGATGCGCCGCAAATATTTTGCAATCTTCGCTTCCAACGCAGTATCGACCGGCTCGGCGAGATAATGCCGCAGCAGAACATATTCAGCCGGAATCGTGCAGTCAGCCTCAAGCTCGAACACCCAATGGCCATCGGCCTTGCGTACACCGAGCATGAAGGCGCTCGCGGCCTTGATGCTGCTTTCCAGCGCATCGGCAGCGGGCGCGTCGCTGTTGTGATCGTCCAGTGTCATGGTGTCCGTCATCGCCGTCTGCATCGGCCAAGTTTACCGCATTTTCAAGACAAGATCGGCAGCTTTATCGCCCGAGCGCACCGAGCCTTCGATGGTCGCCGGCAAGCCGGTATCGGTCCAGTCGCCGGCGAGAAACAGGTTTTTCCATTCGGTCACGGCACCGGGCCGCATCGCGTTCTGTTCCGGCGTCGCCTCGAATGTGGCGCGGCGCTCGCGCACGATTTGCCACGGCGGCAACGGGCCTTCGGCAATTTCGTCGCCCAGCACCGCCGCCTTACAGACATCGCGCCAGATCGCCCGCGCCAATTCCTCGCGCGGCATATCGACCAGACGATCCGCACCGCTGATCGTCACCGAGAGTCTTTTATGAAAAGCAAACAGCCATTCGACCAGACCGCCGATCACACCCATCATCGGCGGCATGTTTTCAGGTGGATCGAAACGGAAATGCGCATTGACGATGGCGCAGAATTTTGTCGGCACTTTGAGGCCAAGAAGGATGGAAGAAGCCGCGCGCGGCGGCACGGTGAGCACCACTGCGTCGCGTGGTGACAGCGTAATAGCATCGTCGCCGAATTCGAGCGCAGAAATATTTTCGCCCGCCATCAATACCTGACGCAGTTCGTGGCCGAAATTGACGGTCGCACCCTTTTCGTGCAGCAGCTTGATCGCGGGATCAACCAGCACCGCGCTCAGTCCCTCTCGCGCAATCAGAGGACGACAAGCCTGACCGCCCACCATCAAGGTTTCGCGAACGATGGCACCCGCAAGACCGGCCGAACCTTTTGGCGGATCGACGTTGAGTGCTGCCAGCAATAAAGGTTGCACCAGCCGCTCATAGAGAGCGCCCTCGCAGCGAATAGTATCGCCGACCAGCGAATTGGTACTTGCCCAAATCAACGGCGCAAGCGCGAGATAGTCTCCGACTTTTGTGTCCGGCACGCGACGCTTTTCGTCGAACAGCCATGACGGAATACGGCTGTCGCCAAGGTCGAGCAACCAGCGTTTGTCAATTTTCAGATCGACGAAATGAAACTGCGCGCGCTCAGGTCCAACGAGGCCATCTTCAGTTCCGATGGAGCGCGCATAGGCGCGCGCGTGACGATTGCCGGACAGCAGCAGATGATTGCCGTTGTCGATGACGAGATCGGTTGCCGCATCGAAATATGACCGACACCGCCCGCCAGCCTGTTGTGTCGCTTCGTGAACGTGGACTTCATAGCCCTCGTTCGCAAGCCTAACCGCTGCCGACAGGCCGGAAATTCCAGCGCCGATGATGTGGGCTTTATTTTTGAGCGAAGGATGTGTCATCAGATGAATGCGTGCCGCAGGAGAATGAAGATTTTCGCGGCCTTGCTCAGCTTGACGGGCGCACGCGGCAAGGCAAAGCCGCGCTTAACAAGGCGATCGAGAATCGCGTGGTAATACTCGTACATGATCCGAGGTGCACGAACCACGCGGCGCGCGTTGCGCGACATAATAATGTCAGCCTTAGCGAAATGCGTCCGCGCCTCTTCGAGAATATCTTCGCAAACGCGCGGCAGGCGTGGATCGGACGCCACTGTCAGCGGCTCGTTCGACATAATGCCCGCCGCTTTGAGGCTTTCGCGCGGCAGATAAAGCCGCCCGATGCCCGCGTCCTCGTCGATGTCGCGAAGGATGTTGGTCAATTGCAGGGCGCGGCCAAGATGGCGCGCGAGCAGAATGCCGTCTTGTTCCCCCAGTCCAAAAACGCGCACCGACAAGCGCCCCACTGCGCTCGCGACACGATCGCAATAAAGGTCCAGCGTCTCCGCGCTCGGCGCGCGAATATCGGCGGGCACGTCCATTTCCATGCCGTCAATGATGGCGATAAAATCCTCGCGGCGCAGGCCGAACTCTTTCACCGAGCCAACGTAGTCCTGCAAATGTGCAGGCGGTTTGCCCGCATAGAGCGCGTCGATGTCCTGCCGCCATTGATCGAGCGCTTTCAACCGCGCCGGGCGCGGCCCGTCGGAATCGGCAATGTCGTCAACCTGCCGGCAGAAATCGTAAATCTGGAACATCGCCTCACGTTGCGCGCGCGGCAAAATCCGCATCGCCGCGTAGAACGAACTGCCGGAGGCAACGCCTTGGTGCGTTTGCGCGATGGTTGCGGCGGCGCTCATGAATAAATCACGCCGCCCGCCGAGAGACAACGCCCTGCCCGATCGCGCGCCGATATAAACCGAACGCCATCGCCGAGAGCGCCGAGCCAAGCATTTGCTGCTTGGACAGATGCACGTTCTCGCTCAGGGGATCGCGAACCTTCAAGAGATTTACGATCTTGTCTGCGAACGCATCGATCACGGAAATCTCCAGACCGAGACGGACATCTTTCACCTCACCGACCAGAGTGCGGCTTTCGTCGAGCAGCGTTTCGGTGCGCCGCGCCAGCGCGTGCAGGCATTTCAACAATTCCGGCGTGGCGCGATTTTGTCCGAGCATTTCAACATTTGCGCCTGCGGCATTCATCGCATCCTGCGGCAGATATATGCGATCGAGATCTCGATAATCCTTGGCGCAATCCTGAAGATGATTGTTGATCTGCAACGCCGCGCAGAGCTTGTCATTGGCCACCCAAGTTGAGCGACCCTCGTCGTGCACATCGAGCATGAAGCGGCCGACCGGCATCGCCGAGAGCGAGCAGTAGTGAATCAACTCGTCCCAGTTTACGTAGCGCAGCTTGGTGACGTCCATGCGAAATGCGTTCAGCAAATCCTGCGCATGTTTCGGCGGCATCGCGCGCGTCGCAAGTGCTGCGCGCAACGCGACGCCTTCGGGTTCGCGCTCGTCGCGTCCGAGAAGACTCGACTCAAGCCGGTCGAGGCCGTCGAGCTTGTCTTGCGGTTTCAACGTCGCGTGGTCGGCGATGTCGTCGGCGGTGCGCACGAAATTATAGAAGGCAAGGATCAGCGCGCGATGGCGCGGATGAATGATCCACGACGCCACCGGAAAATTCTCGTCCTTGTGGCCCTTGCCTGACCGCAGTTCGCTCGCAGTGGTCATCGAAAACCGTGTGTCCGCGCGCGGGCGCGGCAATGGCTTGAGAAATGTTGCGTGACGGCGCCGATTTAGCAGATCGGGCACGGGCCGTACAATACGACCATGATATGGCAAATAATATAAGAAAATCAATAGCTTATTGGAACTCGTAATGCGCTATTCCGCCGCCTGCGCGGTTTCCCGCAAGGGCGCCGAATAATACGACGCCGTTTGCTGGCCCTTCGATGCGCCGCGCGCAAATGTAATGAGATGATAGGCAACCAGACCGACGCTGATGATGCGCTCGACATCGAACGCCTTGATGCGCGGCCATGCGAATGTCCAGAACTCGCGGCGGTAATCGCTGCTTGCGCCAACATACCAGAAAATTTTCGCCAACATGATCAGACCGCGCTTGATATTGCGCGGTGACAGGCGTTGCGGGCTATTCGGCGGCTTAATGCGGTTGGAATAAGTGTGACGCGCCTGATAGTCGAAGCGCGCGAACATCTTTTCAGGCGTGTAGGCGCGGCCCATGCAGTCGCGCCATGTCGAGACGACGTGATCGTAGGGCAAAAAGAAATCGACATTAGATTCGCGCTCAGAGTCTTCAAGCAAGCGCCCCTCGCGCTTGAGACGATCCCATAACGGTGTGCGCGGCAACGCCTGTAACAGATTGATCGTGAGCAGTGGAATTTGCGACTGCTCGATAAACTCCAATACGCCCTCGCCCGACTCCAGCGTGTCGGTGTCAAGGCCGAGAATGATTCCCGACACGACTTCCATGCCGTATCTGTTGAGTGTCTGTACGCCCTCTAAAATCGGCACCATCATGTTGTGCTGCTTCGACATCGCTCTCAGCGCAACAGGATCAGGCGTTTCGATACCGCAGAACACCGTGAGGAAATACGCCTCTCGCATCAGCTCTAGGATTTCCGGGCGCTTGGCGATATTGAGCGTCGCCTCGCAAGCGAACTGAATCGCAAAACCGTTATTTTTTTGCCATTCGACAAGGTGTGGCAAGAGATCGAGCGCAGCCTTGCGATTGCCGATGAAGTTGTCATCAACGAAGTACACCGATCCCGACAGTCCACACGCCAGCATTTTGTCGAGTTCGGCGGTGACTTGTTCAGGCGTCTTCAGCCGGGGATTGCGCCCATACAAAGCGGGGATGTCGCAGAACTCGCATTGATAAGGACAGCCGCTAGAAAATTGGATGCTGCCGAGAAAATATTTCTCAAGCGGGATCAACTCGTAGGCCGGAAGCGGAAACTCCGCCATGTCGAGCCGTTCTTGTGTGGTGAGCACGACCTGCTGTTGAGGACGTGACGTGTCGCTCGCAAGCCGGCTGAACAGATCGTCGGTGGCATCGCCAAGCTCACCGATATGCAGATAATCGAATTCCGGATATTGCTCCGGCGACGCGCTCACCGAGGGCCCGCCGAGCGCGACCGCAAGATCATGTTCATGCGCGCGGCGGCAGATGTCTTTCATCTGCGGGCGCTGGATATGCATGCCGCTGACAAACACGGCGTCGCACCACGCAAAGTCGGCATCACTCGCGGGTTTGATATTTTCGTCGATGAAGCGAACTTCCCAGCCCTTCGGCAGCGAGGCCGCGATCAGCAGCAACCCCTGCGGGGGCATAAATGCCTGAACGCCATCGGTCAGCTTGTAGGCATATTCGAATGTCCCGAATGACGGCGAATAGCGCGGAAATACACACAGAATTCGACGGATCGCAGGATTTACGACGTCTCTCATTATGCCCCCTGCTCGCATTGCGCAGCCGCGCAAGAACGGGCCAAAATTTCGTTGAGAATAGGGCATAAATCAATCTGACTTTCGTCACATCGATTCATGCTCATTTTGGCCCCTACCTGTTGAAAACACTGGGCTTCCAACTTGGTTCCATTTCATCTCAAATGCCGCTTACCGAACCTTAAATCGCTGCTATCGTGACCGCACATCAAGGCAAATGATGGCCCTGGCGCGCTCGCCACCAGGGTCGAAATCAAAAATGCGACCCGGGGGAAACCATGAGCGCCAGCGTCAATCGCCAGATTCTGCTTGTTGAGAAGCCGACCGGCAAGCTCGCGCAATCGCATTTTAAAATGTCGGAAGGCAAAATCCCCGAGCCGAAAGACGGCGAGGCGCTGCTGCGCGTGAAATACATTTCGCTCGATGCCGCCAACCGTGCCTGGATGCAAGGCGCGACCTATCGCGCGGCTGTCGAGGCCAACACGGTGATGGCGGGCGGTGGCGTTGCCGAAGTTGTTTCGTCCAAAGCGCCGGGCCTGAAGGAAGGCGATCTCGTGTTCGGCGACACCGGCTGGCAGGACTACGCGGCTGTGCCTGCGAAAAATCTGGTGAAAGTGCCGCGCATGGAGCCGATGACGCATCTTTTGAGCGTTTACGGCATCGCCGGCCTCACCGCCTATTTCGGGCTACTCAATATAGGCAAACCGAAATCAGGCGAAACTGTCGTCGTCTCCGCAGCCGCAGGATCGGTCGGATCGATTGTCGGACAAATCGCGAAGATCAAAGGCTGTAAAGTTGTCGGCGTCGCGGGCGGCAAGGACAAATGCAACTGGCTCGTTTCCGAATTGGGTTTCGATGCCGCGGTCGATTACAAATCCGAACCGGTGTTCAAGGCGCTGAAGGCAGCGGCTCCGTCAGGAATCGATGTCTATTTCGACAATGTCGGCGGTGACATTCTGGAAGCGTGCCTGTCGCTGATGAACAATCGCGGTCGCATTTCCTGCTGTGGCGCGATCTCGGCCTATGATGGTGCAGCGCCGGCTCACGGACCGCGCGGCATACCAGGACTGATCGTGGTGAAGCGCCTCGTCATGCAGGGCTTCATCGTCACGGACTTCTACGACCAACGCGAACAGGCAATGACCGATCTGCAGTCCTGGGTGAAATCCGGCAAACTGAAAGTGCAGGAAGACGTCATCAGCGGATTGGAAAATACACCGCAAGCGCTGATCGGATTGCTGGCGGGAGAAAACCGCGGCAAGCGCATGGTTAAAGTGTAAAAACACCGCGCACCGAAATTTATTCCTGAGCGCACCGCTTTCAGTCCTCCAATCAGAAATCTGTGATCACAACGTTGGTATCTGGCGTGTGGCATACGCCTTGCTGAGTATTCCCCTTGAAACAGGGGGAGTTCTGTCATGAGTGCTGCTGCAGTAAAGGGCGACGTCGGCAACGCGCGCTGGATCCAGCTTGTGCTGGGCCTGATCGCGATGATGGCGATCTCCAGCCCGCAATATGTCTGGACGCTATTCGTCAAATCGTTTCAGACCACTACGGGCGCGGCTCTGCCCGCCATCCAGATCACATTCTCGCTGCTCATCGTGCTGCAGACATTTTTCTCGCCGCTGCAGGGTTATCTCATCGACAAGTTCGGCCCCAAATGGCTCATCGCCATCGGCGCGCTCTTGAGCGGTCTCGGCTGGGTTCTCTCAGCGCAGATCACGTCGTTGACTGGACTTTATGCAACCTATGGCTTGTTTTGCGGCATTGGCACCGGCCTCGTCTACGTCGGCATCGTCGGCCTGATGGTGCGCTGGTTTCCGGACAAGCGTGGCTTTGCGACCGGCATGGTCGCGGCAGGCTACGGCTTCGGCGCGATTGCAACCACGTTTCCGATTTCGGACATGCTGGCGTCGTCCGGCTACCAATCAACGCTGACGACATTCGGCATCATCCTCGGCGCAGTTGGTTTTCTCGCCGCTTTGGGTCTACGCGATCCGAAACCGGGCGAGATCAGCGGCATCGCGCCGATGGTTTCAACCGTCAAGAAGGACTATGAGCCGAAGCAGATGCTGAAGACGCCGATCTTCTGGCTGATGTTCGTGATGATGACGATGATGTCCACCGGAGGCTTGATGGTGATTTCGCAGTTCGCGAATTTCACGAAAGACTTCGGCGTCGCCAGTGTCGTGATCTGGGGATTTGCAGCGTTGCCTTTGGCGCTGACGATCGACCGCATCACCAACGGTTTGACGCGACCGTTTTTCGGCTACGTGTCGGACCGTATCGGCCGCGAGAATACGATGGGCATCGCCTTCATCTTTGAGGGCCTCGCCATCGCCGCGATGGTCGCCTCGCGCGACAATCCAATCGCCTTCGTGCTGTTATCAGGCGTTGTATTCTTCGGATGGGGCGAGATCTTCTCGCTGTTCCCATCGACGCTGACCGACACCTTCGGCACCAAGAACGCCACGACGAATTACGGCTTTCTTTATATGGCGCAGGGCATCGGCTCGGTGCTCGGCGGCCCGGTCGCCGCACTGATCCATGATTCAAGCGGAAGCTGGATGCCCGTGTTCGGCATCATCATCGCGATGGACATCCTGACGGGCCTCTTGGCACTGTTTGTCCTGAAACCGTGGCGGTCCACTTGGTTCTCCGGCAAATTCGCCGGGGCGAAAATGGCGCCTGCTGAATAACCTACCTGTGGATGCCCCCCGAAATGCCCGGTTCACACCGGGCATTTTGCGTTTTGCACAGAGCCGGATTTTTGCTTAGACAAGGCGGCCTTCCGCGCAGCGTCGCGCGTTAATCGATAGTGAAACGGAATAGCCCTATGCTGAATACGCCTCGCTCCCGCCGCGGCATGGTCACGTCGCCGCATCATCTCGCCAGCGAAGCGGGATTGCGCGTGCTGCGCGAAGGCGGCAATGCCGTCGAGGCGACGCTGGCGATGGCAGCATCGCTTCCGGTCGTCTACCCGCATATGAACTCGCTGGGTGGCGACGGGTTCTGGCTGATCTCGAAAGACGGCAAGCCGCCGGTCGCGGTCGACGCCTGCGGTGCATCCGCGCAAGCGGCGACGGTCGAATTCTACAAGAGCAAAAATCTTTCCGCGATTCCGTCGCGCGGTCCCCTCGCCGCCAACACCGTGGCCGGTACGTTGTCCGGTTGGGCCGAGGTGATTGCGATCAACAAGGCGATAGGCGGCAAGCTGCCTTTGTCGCGGCTTGTTGAAGACGCGGTCTGGTCGGCCGAGAACGGTTTTGCGGTCACGGCCACGCAGCAGGAATTGACCGAAACCAAACTCGGCGAGTTGAAAGATTCGCCCGGCTTCGTCGAGACGTTTTTGCTTGGAGGCAAGCTGCCGAAAGAAGGCCAGTTGATGAAACTGCCGGCCCTTGGCAAGACGCTGAAGCACATCGGCCAGCACGGCCCGATGGATTTCTACACCGGCACACTCGCAAAAGAGATTGCGGCCGATTTGAAGCGCTGCGGTTCACTGGTGACGCAAGACGATCTCGCCGCACACAAGGCGCAGCGCCGCGAGGCTCTCTCGGTCGCGATGAAATCTGCGACACTGTATAATTTTCCGCCACCGACGCAGGGCCTCGCTTCGCTGATGATCCTTGCGATCTTTGAACGCCTCGGTGTGAAAGAAGCCGAAACGTTTGAGTACTTGCACAACATCATAGAAGCGACCAAACAGGCCTTCATCGTACGCGATCGCATTGTCGGCGATCCCGCTGATATGAAAGAGAAGCCGGAGGATTTTCTGGCGTCATCGAAGCTCGACGAACTTGCCAAGAATATCGACCGCAAACGGGCCTTGCCGTGGCCGGTGCCGGTCAATCCCGGCGACACTGTGTGGCTGGGCGCGATCGACAAAGATGGCATCGCGGTCAGCTTCATCCAGAGCATTTACTTTGAATTCGGCTCAGGCTGCGTGCTGGAAAACTCCGGCATCGTCTGGCAGAATCGCGGATCGAGTTTTCTTCTCGACGGCGACGGCCCGCGCGCCTTGAAACCGGGACGTAAGCCGTTCCACACACTCAATCCGGCGATGGCGCTGTTCAACGACGGCCGCCGCATGGTCTATGGCAACATGGGCGGCGAAGGCCAGCCGCAGAGTCAGTCTGCGATTTTCTCGCGCTACGCAATGTATGGACAGGGATTGCAGGCGGCGATTACCGCACCACGCTGGCTGCTGGGCAAGACGTGGGGCGATGCGACAGTGACGTTGAAACTGGAATCGCGTTTCGATCCAAAAGTTGTTCAGGCGATGCGCGCCGCCGGACACGACATCGAAATGCTGGAGGATTTTACTTCGACGATGGGCCACGCGGGAGCAGTCGTGCGCCACGCGGACGGTATGTTTGAGGGCGCCACCGACCCGCGCAGCGACGGCGCCGCGATGGGTTTTTGATCGCTATCTCTGCATTGACTTGTCATGCCCGGACTTGTTCCGGGCATCCCGACAAAAGAAGCACGGTGCCGTGTGCATTGGGATCACCGGGACATAGGCGAGCGAAGCGACGCCGTCCTTCAGACGGCTACTGCCCGGTGATGACAGCGGGCTAGCGTCCACCGCTAAGGTCAGGATCAAGAAACGAACTTCCCGCCGAGTTCGTCGTCGATATGAATTTTGATAATATCATCGAAGGTTTTTTCTGCCGTCGTGAAGCCGAGTTTTTTCGCGCGCTCGGTCGAAAAATTACGTGGCCATCCGGCGACGATGCCCATGATGGTCTCGTCAGGCTGGCGCTTGATGCGAGACGACACGTTCTTGCCCGCTACGCGATCCAGCGCGGCGATCTGTTCGCCTACGGTCGCCGCTAGTCCCGGCATGCTCAAGGCGCGGCGCGGGCCGATCATATTCAAATCCATCGTTCCGGCATGAATCAAAAATCCCACAGCGGAGCGCGGCGACGCATGCCAGTGCATGACGTCTTCCGAGACCGGAAGCACGGCGTCTTTTCCAGCGAGCGGTTCGCGGATGATGTTGGAGAAAAATCCGGACGCCGCCTTGTTCGGCGTGCCGGGACGAACGCAGATCGTGGGCAGCCGAATGCTGACGCCGTCCAAAAGACCCTTGCGCGAATAATCCGAGATCAGCAATTCACCGATGGCTTTTTGCGTGCCGTAGCTCGTCAGCGGCGTCGTGAAGAACTCGTCGTCGATTTTTTCCGGGAATGGCGAGCCGAACACCGCGATGGACGACGTGAACACAAGACGCGGTTTGTAGCCGCCGCCGATGGCGCGGATCGCGTCGATCAGATAGCGCGTGCCGTCGAGATTGATCCGGTAGCCCTTGTCGAAGTCCGCCTCTGCCTCGCCTGACACGATGGCAGCCAGGTGAAAGATCGCATCCGGCCTCAAAGCAACGAGTTTCTCGACCGAGGCTTTGTCTGACACATCCGCCGTGACAAGCTCGACGGGCATCGACGCGCCCGCAGGTTTTGCGGGTGCGACAACATCCTGCAACGTCATTTTCGAGATTTCGGATTTGCCGAGCTTGCCGTCGCGCGCGAGACGCTCCGCCAGTTTGCGCCCGACCATGCCGGCTGCGCCAAGAACGAGAATATGCAAAATTCAGTCCCCTCTATTGCGTCATTGCGAGGAGCGCAGCTCCGAAGCAATCCAGTTTTTGTTTTCTCGCTGGATTGCTTCGCTACGCTCGCAACGACGAGAGAACGGGTGTGATATCTATTCCTTGACCGCGCCGGTCATGGCCGAGACATAATGCTCGACGAAGAACGCGTAGAGAATGACCAACGGCAACGAGCCCACCAGCGCGCCCGCCATCAGCGATCCCCACTTATAGATATCGCCATCCACGAATTCGTTGACGATCGCCACCGGCACGGTCTTGTTTGCGGTGGATTGCAAAAATGTCAGCGCGTAGATGAATTCGTTCCAGCACAGCGTGAACGAGAAGATAAAGGCGGAGATCAATCCGGGAATCGCGAGCGGCAGCACGATCTTGGTGAGAATCTGCCAGCGGCTCGCGCCGTCGATCAGCGCGCACTCTTCGAGCTCGAAGGGAATGGTTTTGAAATATCCCATCAAGAGCCAAGTCGAGAACGGGATCAAAAGCGTCGGATAGACGAGGATCAGCGCCAACGGCGAATCGAACAGGCCATAACCTTGAATGACGGACGCCAACGGAATGAACAGGATCGACGGCGGAATGAGATATGCCAGAAAAATCGACGCCGAGACGACGTTCGCGCCCTTGAAGCGCAAGCGCACGATGGCATAGGCCGCAAGCACGCTGGCAATGATTGAAATCGTGGTCGCAGCCGCAGCGACATACATCGTGTTCCACAGCCAGCGCGGATAGTTGGTCTCGAACAGCAATTTCTGGATGTGTTTGAACGTCGGCTTTACAACCCAGAACGGGTTGAAGGTGTCCATGTCGATCAACTGCTCGTCGGGTTTGATCGACGTCAGCGCCATCCAGTAGAAAGGAAACAGAAGGACCACGACGATGATCAACAGCGGAATATAAAGCGTGACGACTTTGCTCGGCAGCGTTTCGAGATAGTTCATGCCCTCGCTGTTGTCGCTCGATAACTGCTTGGCGGCGGGCTGCAAACCCTTTGCGGGAACGGCTGCGTGATCAGTCATTGTCAGACCCTTGCTGCCACTTTCGGCACGCGCGCGCGGGGCTTGCCCCGTTCGCGCAAACAAATAATCGCAACAGCACAGTCGCGTCAGTCATTGTCAGACCCTTGCTGCCATTTTCGACGCTGCATTCCGAACCACGAGATCGCAATTGCCGCCAGCAGGAACGGGATCATCGCGGTTGCAACCGCAGCACCCTCACCCAGGCGTCCGGAAAGAATGCCGCGCTGATAACTCAGCGTCGCCATCAGATGCGTGGCGTTCACCGGGCCACCGCGTGTCAACGCCCAGATCAACTGGAAGTCCGTAAACGTGAACAACACCGAGAACGTCATAACGACGGCGATGATCGGCGTCAGCAATGGATATGTGATGAAGCGAAAGCGTTGCCAGCTTGACGCGCCATCGAGCGTTGCGGCCTCATAGAGCGACGGCGAAACCGTCTGCAATCCCGCCAGCAACGTTATGGCAACGAACGGCACGCCGCGCCAGATGTTGGCGATAATGACGCTGGCGCGCGCCCAATTCGGGTCTCCGAGGAAATTGATGTTGTGGTCGATCCAGCCGAGATGACGCAGCGACCATGAGATGATCGAGAACTGAGAATCGTAAATCCACCAGAACGCGATCGCCGACAGCACGGTCGGCACGATGAAGGGGATCAGTACCGCTGCTCTCACAAGCGCCTTGAACGGCATGGAGCGATTGAGCAGCAGCGCGAGATAAAGCCCGATGGCGAATTTGACCGCGCTTGCGACCGCTGTGTAAAGCAGCGTGTTTGTCACCGACAGCCAGAACACCGAGTCGTCGCGCAGCCATTCGTAATTTTCGGTGCCGATGAACACACCGGGGCGACCGATGCGCACATCCGTGAAGCTCATCCAGACGCCAAGTCCAAGCGGATAGGCCAGAAACAGGATGAGAAATCCCGCAGCCGGCAACATAAACCACAGCGCCAGCCAATTGCGATTCACGGCCAACCGCTGCCATCCGGTTTGCGAACTGACAAACGGCTTGGCGGCTGACATCGGCGCTGGGATCGTGGTCATGGCGAGCCTTGTTGGATTGGAAAACGTTGCCGGCGCGGAGACGTTCCGCACCGGCATTGTTTCAACTTACTAACGATACAATCGCTTGGCCTGGCGTTCCGCAAAGGCGATCGAGCCCTTGAGGTCTTCGCGGCCGGTGCAGTAGTTGGCGAACATATCGACGACGAGGAAGTCGGCAATCGCTGCCGCCGCATTCTCACCGAGAGTTCCAAGACCGCCCGGCGTCAACGTGCGCTTCGCAACGTCGCGGAACTTGGTGTTCTTCGGGTCCGACGTCCAAACCGGATTGCTGTCGGAGGCGTTAAGGAACGACGACAGATAACCTTTCGCCGAGGTGAGCCACGGATTGTACTGATCGGCGTCCATCATGAACGCGGTCAGCGCTTTGCAGGCTTGCGGATACTTCGTGAAGTTGAAGGTCAGCATCGTGAACGGCAGATGCAGTTCGGTCGGCTTTCCGCTAGGGCCGACTGGCATGTAAGCGTGGTCCATGTCGGCGGCAATTTCCTTCGCGGAATTCTGCGCGGCGACGTAAACCGAAATGCCGTTGACGGTGCAGTGAAGCTGACCGGCGAGGAACGCCTTGTTGTTCGACGAGTCGTTCCACGATGCGGTGCCCGGAATGAAGGTGCCGTAAAGCTCCTTGATGTATTCCAGCGCCTTGGCGGTTTCCGGCGAGTTGATGATGACCTTGTCGTCCTTGTCGACGAGGTAGCCTCCGTGCGACCATAACGCCCAGTGCAGCCAGGTATTGGCGTCGCCCGAAGCGTGGCCGAGCGCCATGCCGGCTGGTGTGCCGTTCTTGTTCAGTCCCTTGCACAGTTCAAGGAATCCCGCGTGATCGGTCGGGAATGTCTTGAAGCCCGCTTTTTCCATCGAACTGATGCGGTAGTTGATCAGCGCGCCGGTGGCTGCGACTGGAATGCCGATCCACTTGCCATCCTTGGTCTTGCCGTAAGCCAGCGCCGATGGTGCCCAACCGCCGTACTTCTTGCCGAGATAATCGGCGACGTCGGTGACGTCGACGCATTTGGTTGGCAAAAGATGCGGCAGCGAATAGAGGCCCCACACCATGTCGAGGCCCTGCCCGGTGTTGGCAGCAACCGAAGCCTTGGGCTGAAGGTCGTCGTAGGATTCGTTGGTGACAACGACTTCGACGCCGGTGGCCTTGGTAAAGGCCGCCATGATGTTCATGAAGGCGACATCTTCAGCTTCCACGAACCGCTTCCAGCGCAGAAGATTGATCTTTGCGCCAGCCTCCGGCTTCCACTGCGAGGTCTGCGCCCAAGCTTGCGCGAAGTTGAACAATTGATCGGCGGATAGAGTTGCAGCACCTGCAAGTACTGAAGCGCCACCTTTCAGAAGCGAACGGCGGTCTGGTTTAAATTCATTCATTGTCTGACGTCTCCCTGTTGTGCCGACTTCGTTTGTCCCGGGTCGGCTGTGAATTGAGTGTTTGCCGTCTTGATTACGTTTTAGAATTTGAAGCGTCAGTTGATCAGACGCTTGCCGGTCTCCTTGTCGAAAATATGAGCCGCGCTGGGAACCGGCCGCAGCTTGACCTTGTCGCCGGGTTTCACCGGACGGCGATCGCGAATGACGGCGATGATGTCCTGCTTGCCGATGCGCGCAACGATCTGGGTTTCCGATCCGGTCGGCTCGACCACCACGACTTCGGCCTCAATGCCATCGTCTGCGAATTCAAGGTGTTCGGGACGGATGCCATAGACAACCGGCTTGCCTTCGAGACCGGCGCGTGTGGCAACCAACGGCAATTTGCTGCCGTTGGCGGTCTCAACACAGGGCTGCCCGCTGGATGAAAGATTGCCTTCGAGAAAATTCATTGCGGGCGAACCGATGAATCCGGCCACGAATTTGTTGTCCGGATGATCGTAGAGTTCGAGCGGCGTGCCCATCTGCTCGACGATGCCGTCCTGCATGACGACGATCTTGTCGGCCATCGTCATGGCTTCGATCTGATCGTGCGTGACGTAGACGGTCGTGGTCTTCAGCCGCTGATGCAGTTCCTTGATTTCGGTGCGCATCGCAACGCGCAATTTGGCGTCGAGATTCGAGAGCGGCTCATCGAACAGGAAAACCTGCGGATCGCGAACGATGGCGCGACCCATTGCGACGCGCTGGCGCTGGCCGCCGGATAGCTGCCGCGGATAGCGTTCGAGCAATACGCGAAGCCCGAGGATGTCGGCCGCTTTGTTGACCAGTTTGTCGATTTCGTCCTGCTTGGTGCCGCGCAGCTTGAGCGAGAAGCCCATGTTTTGCGCCACCGTCATGTGCGGATACAGCGCGTAGTTTTGGAACACCATCGCGATGTCGCGCTCTTTCGGCTGCACGTCGTTGACGACACGGTCGCCGATCGAAATCGTTCCCGATGTGATGTTTTCCAGTCCGGCCAGCATACGCAGCAGCGTAGACTTGCCGCAGCCGGATGGCCCGACCAGAACCACGAACTCGCCGTCCTGGATCGGAACGGATACGCCGTGAAGCACTTCAAAGCCGCCAAACGACTTACGCACGTCGTGAATTTGCACCGACGCCATCAAACTCTCTCCCAGCCATCACGGCGTCGTACGGCAAAGTACCGTCGATGCTCTGTTTTCTGAATTCGATGCATGCGCTCGAACTTAACCGCATTGTCCGCAGTTCAAGCTTGATTAGCAATCCGTTGGTAGCGCTGTCAATAATTCTTTGACGCGCGAAATGCGTGTGATATGAGCGCGCGATGGCAGGAAAACGAACCAAGTCCGGCAAAATCCGTCTTACCGAGGTCGCCAAGCTCGCGGGCGTCAGCCAGATCACCGCGTCGCGGTTCTTCAGAAATCCTGAAGCGCTGTCCATCGGCAAGCGCGAGCGCGTCGAGAGCGCTGCGAAAGAACTCGGCTACGTCCCCAATCTGGCAGCGCGCGCGCTGGCATCGCAACGCACCGAAGTCATCGGCGTCCTGATACCATCGCTGACCAACAATGTCTTTTCCGACGTGCTGCGCGGTATTTACGATGCTTCGGAGGGAAGCCGCTACAGCATCCAGTTCGTCAACACACGTTACAGCATCCTGCAGGAAGAAAAACTGCTGCGCTTGTTTCAGGCCCAGATGCCGGCCGGATTGATCGTGACCGGGATCAACCAGACGCCGGAATCGCGCTCCGTGATGGAGGCGATGGATTGCCCGATCGTGCAGATTATGGAAACGGGTCCTAGTCCCGTCGATATGATGGTCGGGTTCTCGCATTATGATGCTTCTAAGACAGCGATTTCGCACCTGATCGAACGCGGCTACAAGCGCATTGGATTTCTCGGTGCACGCATGGACCCCCGCGTGCAGCGAAGGCTCGAGGGTTACAGCGACGCGATAAAAGCGGCGGGATTGTTCGATCCGCGTCTTGTGCTCACGACATCCGTGCCGACCGCCGTGACGCGGGGCGGAACGTTGTTTGCAGATTTACTCGCCAGCGCGCCGGACATCGACGCGGTTTTCTGCGTGAATGACGATCTTGCGCTTGGCGTTTTGTTTGAATGTCAGCGCCGCCGTATCGCGGTGCCTGACGACATCGCCATCGTCGGCTTCAACGATCTGGAATTCATGGCCTCCACCGTGCCGCCTTTGACCAGTGTGCGTACCAATCGCTACGAAATGGGCTCGCGCGCCATCGCGATGATCACCGCTGCCATCGAAGGCGAGCGCCCGTCCAAGCCGGTGATCGACCTTGGTTTCGAATTGATGGTCCGTGAAAGCTCCGCCAAACGCGGTGCGTGACCAATGGGCCCGGCGAGCGGCATCAAATCTGCGTTGCAAGAAAATGGTAGCGCTGTCTTTCTGACTCGCCTAAAGTTCAGTTCGTATGATCAGACAGCCCGAAAGTGCGGTGCGGGAGAGACCGATGACAAAAAAAGCCAACGACAACGCCAATAGCGGCGCAAAAAACGGAACACGCCGTAATCTTCGCTCCCAGCTCTGGTTCGACAATCCCGATAATCCGGGAATGACCGCGCTCTATCTTGAGCGCTATCTCAATTACGGACTGACCCGCCACGAACTGCAGTCCGGCAAGCCGATCATTGGTATCGCGCAAACGGGCAATGACCTGTCGCCGTGCAACCGCCATCACATTGAACTTGCGCATCGCGTGCGCGAGGGCATCCGCGAGGCTGGCGGCATTGCGATGGAATTTCCGACGCATCCGATTCAGGAAACCGGCAAGCGCCCAACCGCAGCGCTCGACCGTAACCTCGCTTATTTGGGGCTCGTCGAAATCCTGTTCGGCTATCCGCTCGACGGCGTTGTGCTAACGACCGGCTGCGACAAGACCACCCCCGCCTGCATGATGGCGGCGGCAACCGTTAACATCCCCGCCATCGTACTCTCCGGTGGACCGATGCTGAACGGCTGGCACAATGGCGAGCGCACCGGTTCGGGCACCGTGGTGTGGAAATCCCGCGAGGACATGGCGGCGGGCAAGATCGACTATGACGAGTTCATGGATATCGTGTCCTCCTCCGCACCGTCCGTCGGCCACTGCAACACGATGGGCACAGCCTCAACCATGAACTCACTCGCCGAAGCGCTCGGCTTCTCATTGCCAGGATGTGCGGCGATCCCCGCTCCTTACCGCGAGCGCGGACAAATTGCCTATGAGACCGGCAAGCGCGCGGTCGAGATGGTGTGGGAAGATTTGAAGCCATCGGATTTTCTGACACGCGAAGCGTTCGAGAACTGCATCGTCGTCAATTCCGCGATTGGCGGTTCGACCAACGCACCGATCCATATCAATGCACTCGCACGCCACATCGGCGTGGAGTTGTCCATCGAGGACTGGCAGAAATTCGGTCACGATGTTCCCCTTTTGGTAAACATGCAGCCCGCCGGATTTTATCTCGGCGAGGAATATCACCGTGCTGGCGGCGTGCCGTCGGTGGTGCGTGAATTGATGAAGCACAAGCGCATCCATGAAAGCGCACTCACGGTCAACGGCAAGACGGTGGGCGAGAACTGCAAGGCAGCCCCCACGCCCGACAGCGACGTGATCCGCACATATGACAAGCCGCTTGTGAAAGATGCGGGCTTCATCGTACTGCGCGGAAACCTGTTCGACTCAGCGATCATGAAGACCAGCGTGATCTCGAAGGAATTCCGCGATCGATACCTATCCAATCCGAAAGATCCCGAGGCCTTCGAGGGCCGCGCTATCGTGTTTGAGGGACCGGAGGATTATCACCACCGCATCGACGATGATTCTTTGAATATCGACGAGCACTGCATGCTGTTCGTGCGCGGCGTCGGCCCCATCGGATATCCCGGCGGCGCGGAAGTCGTAAACATGCAGCCGCCCGCCGCACTCATCAAGAAAGGCATCACCGCGTTACCTTGCATCGGAGACGGACGACAATCCGGCACATCTGGTTCACCGTCGATCCTCAATGCCTCGCCCGAAGCTGCGGCCAATGGCGGCCTTGCGGTTCTGAAGACGGGCGACAAGGTTCGTATCGATTTGAAGAAGGGCGAAGCGAACATTTTGATTTCAGCCGAGGAATTCAAGAAACGCCATTCGGATTTGATGGCAAAAGGCGGCTTCGCATTTCCGAAAAACCAGACGCCGTGGCAGGAACTTTATCGCGACACCGTCGGTCAACACGCCACCGGCGCGTGCCTTGAACTTGCAACGCGCTATCGCAATATCGCGGGCACCATCGGTGTCGCGCGGGATAATCATTAACAACAACGTCATTGCGAGCGCAGCGAAGCAATCCACGATGGCTACGAAAAGATTGGGATTGCTTCGTCGCTATGCTCCTCGCAAAGACGATTTCATCTATCTGGAGTGAAAATGTCCAACCGACTGAAAGGCAAGCGAGCATTCGTCACGGCGGCATCCGCAGGGATAGGTCGCGCCTGCGCCATCGCATTCGCGCGCGAAGGTGCCACCGTGATCGCAACCGACATCGACGAGAAGGGCCTTGCCGCGCTCAAGAGCGAAGGTATTACCGAGACGCACAAGCTCGACGCGCTCGACTCCGCTGCTGTGGACGCATTGGCGAAAAAAATCGGCAAGATCGATATTCTTCTCAACGCCGCAGGCTTTGTACACAACGGCACCGTTTTGGAGTGCTCCGACAAGGATTGGGATTTTTCGTTCGATCTGAACGTCAAGTCGATGCACCGCACGATCAAGGCGTTTCTACCCGCGATGCTCTCTAGCGGTGGCGGATCGATCGTCAACATTGCGTCCGCTGCGGGCGTGTTCAAGGCAGCGCCCAATCGCTACGTCTACAGCGCGACTAAAGCTGCCGTCGCAGCGTTGACGCGCGCAGTCGCAGTCGATTTCATCACCAAGGGCATTCGTTGTAATTGCATCTGCCCCGGCACCATTGAAACGCCATCAATGCTGGGCCGCGCCGCATCTTTGGGTTCAGGCGGACGTGACATGTTCGTCAGCCGCCAGCCGATGGGCCGCTTGGGGACCGCCGAAGAAATGGCATCGCTTGCGGTCTATCTCGCCAGCGATGAAAGCTCGTTCACCACCGGCGTCGCGCATATCGCCGACGGCGGCTGGACGCTTTAATAAAAAATCCGCGCATGTTCCGCAAAAGTGGATACCGGTTTTGCGAAAAGAACTCGCGCATTAAATAAAGGAGACACGCTTGAACAAGATCGATCTCTCCGGACGATTCGCCGTCGTCACCGGCGGCGCGCAGGGTTTCGGCCGCGCCATCACAGAACGTTTCGCTTCGTCCGGCGCAAAGGTGATGATCTGGGATTTCGACGACGCGCTCGCGCAAAAAACCGCGAAGGAAATTGGCGTGTCTGTAACAGCCATCAAAGTCGACGCCGCCGATCCTGCCTCCGTCGAGGTGGCAACCGCCGCAACGCTGAAAGCCTTCGGGCGGATCGATATTCTGGTCAACAATGCAGGCATCGCGGGCGTCAACAAGCCGGTGAAGGATTTGTCCTTCGATGAGTGGCGTCAGGTCATGCGCATCAATCTCGACGGGCCGTTCATCTGCTGCAAGGCCGTGGTGCCATCGATGATGAAACAGAATTACGGGCGCATCGTGAACATCGCCTCTATCGCTGGCAAGGAAGGCAATCCGAACGCCTCGCATTATTCAGCCTCGAAAGCAGGCGTGATCGCGCTGACGAAATCGCTCGGCAAGGAACTCGCCGGAACTGACATCGCAGTCAACGCCGTGACGCCTGCTGCTGCGAAAACCGCGATCTTCGATCAGATGACGCAGCAGCACATCGACTTCATGCTGTCGAAAATTCCGCGCGCACGTTTTCTGAAAGTCGAGGAGCTGGCGTCGCTCGTGGCATGGATGGCGTCTGAAGAATGTCTTTATACGACAGGCGCGGTGTTCGATATTTCCGGCGGTCGCGCGACGTATTAACGATTTCAAGTGTTGTCATCACCGGGCTTGTCCCGGTGATCTCGATGAAGAAGGCACAGTGCCAAGATAATCGGGATGGCCGGGACAAGCCCGGCCATGACAAGAAGAGCTTCAACTATTTCCCGTCGCGCCGCATGAAATCGAAATCGCAGCCTTCATCCGCCTGCGTGATCGTCTCATTGAACAGATGCGCGTAGCCGCGCTTGGCCCACTCAGGTGTCGTGGGCTTAGGCAATGCAGCCTGGCGCTTTTTCAGTTCGGCATCATCGACCATCAATTCGATACGCCGCCCCTTCACGTCGAGCTTGATGATGTCGCCGGTTTTCACCAGCGCCAGCGGCCCACCCACCGCCGACTCCGGCGTGATGTGAAGCACGATGGTACCGAACGCCGTGCCGCTCATGCGCGCATCGGAAATCCGCACCATGTCCTTGACGCCCGCGCGAAGAAGTTTTTGGGGAATCGGAAGATAGCCCGCTTCGGGCATACCCGGTGCACCCTTCGGACCAGCGTTGCGCAACACCAAAACATCATCGGCATTCACATCGAGATCGGAAGAATCAATGCGCAGCGTCATGTCCTCGACGGACTCGAATACAACCGCACGGCCCGTATGCTGCAACAATTTCGGCGTCGCCGCCGAATGCTTGATAATCGCGCCGCGCGGCGCAAGATTGCCGTGAAGAACCGCCATTGCGCCTTCGGGCGTGATCGGATTATTGCGCGAACGTATCGCATCCTGCCCCGGCACTTCCTCGGCATTGGCGACAACATCGCGCAATGTTTTGCCTTCGATGGTCTTTGCATTGAGATCGAGCAAATCACCGAGTTGCTTCATCAGTTTCGGCACGCCGCCGGCGTGATGGAAATGCTCCATATAATGTGCGCCGGAGGGTTTCAGATCGATCAGTACCGGCACGTCGCGGCCGAGTTGATCGAACGCAGCGAGATCGATTTTATGCGGCGTGCGGTTGGCAATCGCCGTGAGATGAATCAAGCCGTTTGTGGAGCCGCCGATGGCCTGCAACACGACCTGTGCGTTACGCAATGCCGCAGGTGTCAGAAGCGCGCTCGGGCGCGGTCCGCCGCTGATCGCCATTTCCGCCGCGCATTTGCCGCTGGCTTCAGCGGAGCGAATGCGCTCCGAATGCGGCGCTGGAATCGTGGCACTCATCGGCAGCGACAATCCAAGTGTTTCCGTGATGCAGGCCATCGTGCTGGCGGTGCCCATCACCATGCAGGTGCCGACAGATGGCGCGAGGCGTCCGTTGACCGCTTCCACTTCCGCCTCATTGATTTCGCCTGCGCGGAATTTCCCCCACATGCGGCGGCAATCGGTGCAGGCACCGAGCACTTCGCCCTTGTGATGACCGACCACCATCGGCCCCACGGGAATCACGACGGTCGGTAGATCGGCGCTGACGGCGGCCATAATCTGTGCCGGTAAAGTTTTGTCGCAGCCGCCGATCACAATCACGGAATCCATCGGCTGCGCGCGGATCATTTCCTCTGTGTCCATCGCCATCAGATTGCGCAGATACATCGAGGTCGGAAACGAAAAGCTCTCCGCAATCGAGATGGTCGGAAACACCATCGGCATCGCGCCGGCCAGCATCACGCCGCGCTTCGCCGCCTCAATGAGTTGCGGCACATTGCCGTGGCAGGGATTGTAGTCGCTGTAAGTATTCGTGATGCCGACGATGGGGCGCGTCAGCGCGTCGTCGGAATAGCCCATCGCCTTGATGAAGGCCTTGCGCAGGAACAGCGAGAATCCCGGATCGCCGTAACTCGTGAGTCCTTTTTTAAGTCCTGATTTTTTATCGTCGCTCATTCGCAGTCCCGTCGAAACCGTCAGGCGGGTCTGACACGGGATGTCGCAAGCCGCAAGACATCGAGATAGCCGGGCGCGACATCGACCCGCGCGATCAACCCCTTCTCGCTCAGGAGACGATGTGCCTCCGGCAGATTGTAACAGGGCAGATACATAAAGAGATGATGCTCGGCGTGATAGTTGACCCAATAGGGTGCGATCAGCGCGCGCTCGATCAAATTTGCATGCGTGGTGCGCGCGTGGCTGAACGGATCGGGTCCGGTCGATGTGCAGGCATGCTCGGCGATATTGCGCACGCGCGTCACGAGTGGAAACCACGTCGCCATCGCCACGATCCAGATGCCGAAGAACCAGATCCCTGCCCCGGCCAACCAGAACAGCACGAACAGTATTGCGTTGACGCAAAGAAAGCGCAGCATCGCCGCAGCACCGCTGGAGAGAAAATTCTCGTGCTCGTCGTCGCCTGCGTCGCCATGATCGGCGACGGCGTCGGGCTTCCGAGAAAACAGCGACAGAAACAACGGCGCGCGTTGCTTGAAAAAAGTTTGTCCGGTGAGATCGCGAAAAACCTTGCGCCCGAAACTATCTTTCGAGATCGGAAACGGAGCTGACAATCCTAAGTCAGGGTCTTCCGGCTGCTGCGTATAGCGGTGGTGTTTGAGATGATACGCGCGATAAGCCGCAAGTCCCGCGCCGACCGGGACGGCACAAAGCCAGTCGCCGACAAATTCGTTGATCTTCTGATTTGTGTGCAGGCCGCCGTGTGCTGCTTCGTGCATCAGGATCGCGAGGCCCAACTGCCGCGTGCCGACGATCATCACAGCCAAAAGCCATGTGAAAGGATTGGGCCAGATCGTCACCAGCGCGATAGCGGCGATAATCGTGCCCCAGCAATGCACGACCAGCCACATGCCACGCCACGAATTGCGCGCGGTCAGTCGCGCCCATTCATCGGCGGTGAAAATCGTTTTCGGTTCGACGCGTTCAACGATTGGCATGACGGTGTTCCTGAACTCCGCAACCCCGATTATAACGCCCAGATTCGGGTGTTTTCAATCGACCGCGTCACGCCTTGCCGCCGGAATTCTTGCGCGTTTCCGCGATATGGCTTTTCGCCGACATCGCCAATAATCCAGAGTCATTCATGATCGTCACTAGCTTGAAGCCGCGCTGGATCGCAAGCGTCGCGCCGGCGTGACCGGAGCAATGGATGCCGGGATAGATGCCGCGTTTCTCGCAGGCTTTGACGATCTTCTCGTAGATTTCGAGAATCTGCGGCTCGGTGCGGTCGAGCGTGGGATGCAGACCGTAAGAGAAACCCAGATCCGATGGGCCGATATAGATGCCGGCGACACCCTTTACGTCCAAAATCGATTCCAGATTCTCGACCGCAGTTTTGGTCTCAATCATGGGGATGCACAGCGTCTCATCGTTTGCGGTGGTTTGATAGGTGCCCGCCGAACCATACATCATCGCGCGAATGGGCCCGTTGCTGCGCGTGCCGCGCGGCGGATATTTCGCGTATTGCACGAAGCGTTCGGCTTCTTCCTTGGTGTTGATCATCGGGCAGATCACGCCATACGCGCCGCCATCGAGAACTTTGCCAATGATGCCGGGCTCGTTCCACGGCACGCGTACCATCGGCGTCACCGGATGCGACTGCATCGCCTGGAAGCACTGGACCATCGACATGTAGTCCTGCACGCCATGCTGCATGTCGACCGTCACGGCATCGAAGCCGCACTGCGCCATCACTTCGGCAGAAAAGCCCGAGGGGATCGCCAGCCATCCATTGACGACGACTTTGCCCGACGCCCAGATTTCCTTGACCTTATTTGCCATTTTATTTTTGTCCTTGTGATGCTTCTTGCTCAACTCGTCATTGCCGGGCTTGACATCGAAATTTTTGCTCAATCACTAAGCCATTCATTATGCCGTCGCCGCCTTCACCGCAGCGTCGTCGATGCCGACGGACTTCGCAGTGTTGACGATAGAACCCCACGTATCTTCTGTCAGCGGTACGCCATTTTTGGTGCGCTCAGTGCGCGTTGCGGCTTCCGGCTCGCCCGGAATCAGAACCGCGTTGTGACCCGCTGCAAGTTTCGAATCCTTGAAATAATCGATGTAGCGCGCGACCTCGCCGTCGAAGAAGTGCGCAGGGTCGACGACCTTCGGGTCGATATAGATTGCGAGCATGCCGTTGGAAAAACGACGATCGGTTTTTGTCGCGCCGTTTCCGGTGAGCGCGCCGCCGAGCAATTCGCACATTAGCGCCAGGCCTGAGCCTTTATGTTCGCCGAAAGCACGGATCGCGCCCGTGCCCTGCGCATGGATACGCGGGCCGCTATCCTCGTAGGGCCCGTAGAGCGTGTGCGGATCTTCGCTCAGTGAACCGTCGTTATTCACCAGCGCACCCTTCGGCAGTTTCTTGCCGCCGCGGCTTGCAACCATCACCTTGCCTTCGGCAACGATGGAGGTCGCGAAATCCAAAACCACCGGAATTTTTCCGGGACGCGGAATGCCGACGCAATAGGGCGCGGTCGAGAGCTTGCGTGCGACGCCGCCGTAAGGCGCGACCAGCACCGAGCCCGCCGCATTGACGAAATAGATCGACACCAGCCCTTCGGCGGCTGCCATTTCCGCCCAATCGCCGACGCGTCCCAGATGGCCCGAATTTTTCAACGTCATCGCCGCGAGGCCGTTTTTCTTGCACTTGTCGATGCCGATTTTGACAGCTTGCGGCGTCACGGTCTGGCCGTAGCCGAAACCACCATCGACCACCGCAATCGACGGCGTATCGACAACGAGCTTGACGGTCTGATCGGGAATGATGACGCCTTCATCCGCCCAGCGCACATATTGTGGCACACGGATGACACCGTGGCTGTCGTGGCCGGTGAGGTTCGCGGTCACGAGATAATGCGCGATGCGATGCGCTTCGGCCTTGGAGGATTTCGCGCGGACAAAAATATCGCTGACGAAATCGGTCAGCTTCTGGACCTTGAGTGTCACCATGCTCGGGCTTTGACTTTCGTGCGGCCGCTTGGCCGGGCGGCTCTGATTGCTTGATTATCTCGAATTGCGCGCGGAATTAGAGGGCTGAAAATTCACAATGTCTACTGGCGCAGCAGCTTTCCTTCCATACGCCCAAACGCCTGCTGCACCGCACGGCGCGGATCGAACGGGCGGGCTCAAGCCGCAGCCCGGATGGAAAAGCCGTCCAAAAAACCGGCCAAAAAACGGGCCAAAAAACAGGCAATGTCCGGTTCACGGCCTTCACAAAACTGTCGCCTGCGTCAAAGTTTCCGTAATGGCGCCATCCAGGCCGTTTTGCCGTGAACAAAAACATGGTAGTGGACACTAATTGAAGTGATTGACAGCAAATGGTGGTGCGGGACATGTCTTTGTTGAGTTTTAATTTCCCAAAATTTTACGGCCCGGTCGCGGCATTGGTTCTGCTCGGTTCAGCCCCTGCCTATGCCGGAGCCTTCGACGAATACGCGGGCACTTGGTCCGGCAACGGAACCATCACGATCGCGGATTCCGGCACGGAGCGTATCCGCTGCCGTGGCGTCTATACGGTCGACGCGGCTGGAAATGGATTGCACCAGAACATCAAATGCGCCAGCGACAGTTACAAGTTCGAGTTACAGAGCAACGTCGAGGCTGCAGGCAGCAGAATTTCCGGCAGCTGGTCTGAGGCGACCCGCAACGTTAACGGTTCGCTGGATGGCAGCATCTCTGGTTCGGAAATCACCGCCCTCGTGCAAACGAATGGCTATGCGGCGACTTTCAATATCTCGACCAAAGGCGGCAAGCAGAACATCAACATTGCCTCAAAAGGTGAACTGCGCAGCGTGACAATGGCGCTGTCCAAAGCCAACTGATCGGCTAATTAGCTGTTTTATTCAAACGAAAAGCCCGCGAACGATCTCAGATCGCTCGCGGGTTTTTTAATTAGAATTTCAAAAAGCCGCTAACGCGAAGCCCACGCCGCCTTGAGGCGCTCTGACGTGCCGATGAGCCACATCGCAGTCGGCCGCAGGATAAAGAGATCCGCAATCAACGCCGCGATCATCGCAAAGGCACTGAGCCATCCGAACAGGCGCAGCGAGGGGAGATCCGAAAACACCGTCACCACGAGGCCGCAGGCCAGCACCACTGTCGTCAGAATCAACGCGGGGCCAACGAGAACGGTCGCGCGTTGCACGGCTTCGCCCTCATCAATGTCGGGCCGTTCCTCAAGCCGCAGACGATTGAGGAAGTGAATGGTCGCACTCAAACCGAGGCCGAAGGACACCGTCAGCGCGACCACGCTTGCAAACTGCAATCCCTCGCCGAGTAAATACAAAACCGTGCCGGACAGCACGACCGGGAAAATACCCGGCAGGATACTGGCGAACATCACGACGACGGAGCGGAACGCCAGACCGATGAAAATCGCCACCAGCAGGAATTCGACGGTGAGGCCACGATTGAGCTTGTCGATCATGTTGGCGGAATTGCGCGCGGCGATGGCTGAGAGGCCCGTCACCGCGATTTCATAACCCGGATGCGCTTTGCGCACCGTGTTCATCGCGCCATCGAGTTTTTCCACTACGGGCAGAATTTGACTTGAATCGAGATCAGGCACGCGCCCGTTCACGACGACGGCGTCTTGCTTCTCGGAAATAAATCGCCGCGACAGATATTTCGGCAGTAGATCGACATATTCCTTGAGAGTTGCGGGATCGGACTTTCCGACCTTCTCGGCAATCCAGCGGCGAAGGGTTTCAACCGACCACACATTACCGACGCCCGCCTGCTTCTCGATGATCGAGTGAACGGCAGCGATGGTGTCGAGCGTCTCCGGATCGTAGAGCGATTTTCCCTTCGGAAATTCGATCAGCACGTCGATGGGATTCGCGCCCGTGAGCTTCGCATCGAGCCGACTGCTGGCCTGAACCGCCTGCTCCTTGTCGGGCACCTGATCGGCGAGACGGTAACGAGGTTCGAGATTGGCGTAGACGATGCCGAGGCCCGCAACGACCAAAAGCGCGATCAGACTAAATAATCCCGGACGGCCGACCATCCGCACCGCGATCCAGCGGCAGAATGCGCGCAACGCCTCGACACCCCTGTCCGCACCTTTGACGTTTGATGCGGCCAGCAGATTTTCCTTCCGCACCAGCAATACGCCGAAGGTCGGCACCAATGACAGCACGGCCAACAGCGCGATGACGGTCGCAAGCAATCCTGCTTCGCCGAACGAACGAATGAGATCGGAATCCGAGAATTGCAACGCAATGAACGAAAGTGCTGCGGTGCCGTGAGTCAGCACGCAGGCGGGACCGACGACAAGCACGGCATTGCGGAACGCGCTGCGCTTGTCCTCGCCCGCGATCAATCGATCACGTGCCGCGAATGTCAGCTGCATCGAGTCGGCGAAACTGATGACCATGATGAGCGGCGTCATCACGTTCAGGAACATGTTGAGACTGAAGCCGAGCCAGCCGAGCGTGCCGATGGCGAGCAGGATTGCAAGCAATGGTGGAAACGCCGCGACGATCATGAAAGATATGCGACGGAAGAAAATGATGGCGATGATGCATCCGGCGAGAATACCCGCGATGTTGTAAGTCAGCCCGTCGCGCTCGACCGCGTTGCGGATTTCAAGCTGCATGACGGGCACGCCCGACAGTTCAGCCTTGAGGCCGGTGCCCTGAAGGTCGTCGGCCATCGTCTTGCGCACTTCGGCAATCGTCGTGTTGAGACCCTTGTTGCCGACGATCGCCGGATCGAGTGCCAGCACCACCAGCGCCAGCGTGCCGTCATCCGACAACAACTTGCCGCGAATAATCTCGTTGGTCAGCACGCGGTTTTTGATGAAGTCGTCATAGGCCGGACCTTCAGGCAGTGGCTCCGGAAACAACGCGGCAGGAAGCTTGCCCGGCTCAGGTGATTGTCGTGCAGAGAATAATGAGATGATGCCGCGCGTGCCGTCGATCAGTTGCAGGTCTGTCGTGAGATCGCGCAGCTTTTCGAGCGACTTGCGCTCCAGCAGCGTCTTGCCTTCGACCACCACCAGCACGTCGTACTCGCTCGACGGGAAGCGTTTGGTGACTTCCTCATATTGTTTGTATTCGGGCGTGTTGGAGCGGAACAACTGGCTCAAGGAATCGTCGATCTTGATACGCTGGATGCCGAACACCGCGACAACGCATAGCGCAAGCAAAATGGCAGCCGACAGCTTCGGCGTGCGCATCGCGATCAACCCGATGCGCTCAAGCCCGAATGCAATGCTGAAACGTTTTTTTCCCGATGGATCGGCGGCGGGATCGACTGGATATCCGTGCGACAAGGGGGGTCCGATTCTCTTGGAATATCTTGGATTTTATCTAGCAGATTTCACTGGGCAACGAGCGCGCCGGGCTGATTTACTCAAGATTTATGCAGGACTTAACAACCCCTGTCGAGCAAGCGGAGCCCGAATTTCGGGCCTTTTCAGAGCACAAGTCGCGGCGCAGATGACCGGCCCCAAAACGGCCTGCTATAACCCCGTGATGTCGCATAAAGTTGCCGCCTTTTATCAATTTGTCGCACTCCCCGATTTCGAGGAATTGCGTGAACCCTTGCGCAATATGTGCGTGGCGCTCGGCATCAAGGGCATCGTTCTGCTGGCCGCCGAAGGCATTAACGGCACGGTGGCCGGAACTGATGTGGCCATCGATGCCCTCGTCAACCAACTGCAAAACGGCGATCTGTTCGGACGCCGTCTCGACAATCTCGAATTAAAATTCTCATACGCAGCCGAGATGCCGTTCCAGCGCATGAAGGTGCGGCTGAAAAAGGAAATCGTGCGGCTCGGCGATCCGGACGTCGATCCGAACGCCAAGGTCGGCGTCTATGTCGATGCGAAAGACTGGAATGCGCTCGTGACGCAGCCCGACGTGCTGGTGATCGACACCCGCAACGCCTTCGAAGTCGAGATGGGAAGTTTTGAGGGCGCGCTCGATCCGAACATGACGCGCTTCGGCGAATTCCCCGATTTCGCTGCGCGCGCGCTCGATCCCAAAAAACACAGAAAAATCGCGATGTTCTGCACCGGAGGGATCCGTTGCGAGAAGGCGAGTTCTTATTTGCTCTCACAAGGCTTCGATCAGGTTTATCACCTCAAAGGCGGCATCCTGAAATATCTCGAAGACATTCCGCAAGCACAAAGCCTTTGGCGTGGAGAGTGTTTCGTGTTCGATCAACGCATCGCGCTCGGACACGGGTTGAGCGAACGGCAGACGTCGAACCCCGCAACCGATCGCACCGACGCGACTGAGATAGAGATGAGCGAGCAAATCCAGGACAACTTACATGAGTGACGCTCTGGTCAAACGCATCGACGCACTGGAAATCCGCGTCACTTATCAAGACGAGACAATTGAAACGCTGAACAAGACGATCACCACGCAATGGAAGCAGATCGACGCGCTTGGCCGCCAGATCACGGAATTGCGCGAGCGGCTTGCGGATGCTGAATCCAAATCCGGCGCAGCACCCGCCTCGGAGCTACCGCCGCATTATTGAGATCGCGCGCGCGAGCAATTTACAACTCCATCTATTGTCATCACAGGGCACAGCCGTCTGAAGGACGGCGTCGCTTCGCTCGCCTGTGTCCCGGTGATCCCGATAAATATGGCATCGTGCTCAATGATCGCGATGCACGGGACAAGCCCGGGCATGACAACCGGAAAATTGGAATCTCAGCGCGCCGGGTCCGGATACACCACGCCGCGCCATCCCGCGCGATCAAACGGCTTCCACTTGCCTTCTGTTTGCGCAAGACGATCCGCGACTGCGTAGACCACCGCGGGATGATGACCCATGCCGCAATGGCTGCCAAACACTTCGATATTCTCGGCGCGCTTGCCCGGCTTTTCCATACAGCTCTGCCACGCGCAGATGCCATCGCTGCGGCTGAAGATCGCGGTCGTCGGCACTGGCGGGGTTCTCGACATTGCGCCGCCGAAAGCCGGTTCCTCATGCTCCGAGCGCTGGCCGCTGACGGCTTCATAAACGCGCCACGCATTCGTCGCCTTCGGGCTTCCCGCGAACGGACTGCCGAGCGTAATCACCGAGCGCACGCGCTTCGGCATCATCTTCGCAAGTTGCCGCGCATAGAGCCCGCCGAGCGACCAACCCACCAGCGAAACTTTTCGTCCGTGCGTGTCGTTCTCGCGTTTGACAAGATCGATCATCGCATCGGCAATGCCTGCACGCAGACCGAAGTTGCGACCTAGGCCCCAGCCGCTCACGGCATAGCCGCGGCTTTTGAGAAACGTGCGCAGCGGTCCCGTCGATGTGTCGCTGGTCACAAGACCGGGCAACACGATCACAGGATGGCCGTCGCCTTTAGGTGTAAGCGACAGGAGAGGCAGCGCTCCGAGGAACGCGCCGAATTCGCTGATGGCGCGCGCCTCGAGCAGCATCAGCGTGCGCGACGGCGGCTGTAGCGTTGTGGCTGCGGCGGACATTTCAATTCCTTTCATGCTGCGAGATCCCTCTCAGGCAATCCCGCGTTAAGATCTTCAAAAGACTCTTCGCACGCGACACACGTCTTACAAGTGACTCGGCTCACCGAACCGACCTCTAAAAGTTAGGGGTCCGGTCCCCTTTAATCAACTGCTAGCCGCACTCTTTCACGGCGTTTCAAACAACTGAACCATTTCGGCAAACCTTTGCTATTTCAATACAATAGGATGAATTTCTCCGCGCTGTAGAGCACCAGTCCCGCAAGCCCGCCAATCAGCGCGCCGTTGAAGCGGATGTATTGCAGATCCTTGCCGATATTGATTTCGATCAGGTTGATGAGTTGCTTCATGTCCCAGGATTTCACCTGATCGGAAATGAACAGCGACACGCCGCTTTTTTGATCTGCGATGAACGAGCGCAACACGACGACGATGCCCTGATTGATCTCTGCGCGCATCTCCGCGTCGTTCGCAAGCTGCCGCCCTGCTTCGACCAGCACGTTGGTCAAGTGGTTTTGCAGCACATCGCTGTCGCCACTGGCGCTGCGGTCGATGAAGGACTTCACGTTCTGCCAGATGTCGTTGCCGAGCGCGATCAACTCCGGTCGCGCCAGCAGATCGCGTTTGAGTCCGTCGAGTTTTTCGGCGTAAGCCGGCTCCTGTTCGAGCTTGTCGACGAACTGCAACAGGATGCGATCGAACTCATCGCGGAACGGATGGTCGGGATTGGCGCGAACGTCTTCAAGGAATGAGGTCGCGGACGCCGCGATGCGCTTCAGCAAAAAAGCGTCGGCGCGATAGAGCCTCAAAAGCGTCGGCAACTCGTCGCGGATTTTGTCGCGCAACAGCGCCAATGTTTCGGGCTTGGTCACGGTTTCGTTCAACGCGCCCAGTAAATCGTTTAACAAACTCTGATGCCGCCCGTCGCGGAAAAATCCGCGCAACGCGCCTGCGGCCAGTGGCGCGATATTGATGTTTTGCACCTGCATGACGATGCGACGCGTGACAAAGTCTCGAAGCCCCGATGTTTCGGCGGCATCGAGCGCAGCCGGTAACAGACGAAGAACGAAGCGCGAAAGGTCGTTGCTTTTTTTGCGATCGGCCAGCCAATCCGAAATGAACTTCGCGAAATCGACCTCGCGCAACTTGTTGTTCACGGGTGCTGCGCTGAGAAAATGAGTCTCGATAAAGCCACCGAGTTTTTCGGCAATTCTGTGCTGGTTGCGCTGGATAATAGCCGTGTGCGGAATCGGAAGTCCTAGGGGCCTGCGGAACAGGGCGACCACCGCGTACCAGTCGGCCAATCCGCCGATGGTGGCGGCCTCCGCAAACGCCGCCAGATAGCCGAACGCCGGATAAGTCCGCTCCATGACCTTGGCAGCGATCAGCACGCCCACGCTCGCAACAAGCACCAGCGTGGCGAGAAACTTGATACGGCGTAGCTCGGCGGCGCGCGACATATCGCCCGCATCCGCAACCAGCACGAATTTATCGGTCGCTGCCATTTCAAGTCAGCCCTGTGCAATCACCCGTATGACGAGTCGACAATGCACCACAACGCGCGCGGTTCAAACAAAGCCAGTTTGAACGACGCACATGGCGGTAAAAAGAAGGCCCGCGTGAGCGGGCCTTCGATATGAATGCGGATTGAACTTAAGCAGACTTCACGAGGTTCGTGACCTTGGCGAAGTTGTCCTGAGCCGACTTTGCACCGTCAGCAATGATCTTGCCGAGGTATTCGGTCGTGGACTTCGCACGGCCGACCAGAACTTCACCCTGCGCTTTGAGCGCGTCGGTGTTGATCTGCACGGCTTCGGAGATCGACTTTGCCGAAGCGAGCTTGTCGATGGTCGAAAACAGCGCCTGCGCGTCAGCGTAAGCAGCCTGCGAGATGTGGCGCGAGATCTTCGCGGTCTCGGAAACCGAACCGGACACGGCGGTCTCGATCGCGGCAGTTACCTTTTCCGAACCGGTGTGCATTTCAGTCGCACGGGTCTGCGCAGTCGTCGCAGCCTTCTTCACGAAGTCACGGGCAGCTTCAGGAACTTCCATGTTGGGCAAGTTCTTCAGCGCGTCGGTGACAGGCGCGAAAGCGGTCTTGACGTTGTTGATGACGGTTTCGGTGTTGAAAGAATTGGTCATGTTAGTCTCCATCCTCAGGGTTTGAGCGATTGGCCCGCCCCGTCCTCAATGGCCCGGGGTGAGACCTATATGGCATGCTTAATGGTGCGGTGCAATATCAATGTTGCATTGCGATATCACGAGCCTGTGATTTATATTAGGCCGTTGTAAAATAAGGTAAATCTCAGCCGCTGACGGCGTCCGGCACCCCGTAAGCCTCAAGCTGGGCGCGGACCTGAGCGACGTTGTGGCCCAAAACGACAATATCGTGGGTCTTGCCGTTCTTGTCGCGAACCTGCTCCCTCAGAAGCGCCTCAGCCTTGAAGCCGAGGCTCTCGAACAGCGCAATCGCGCCGGTCTGATCCACAGTCATCTGCGCCACGATCTTCTCCAGACCCGCCTCAAGAGCGAGCGCGAAGATTTCCTGCGACAGCGCGCGGCCAACGCCCGTGCCACGCACGTCGCTCGAGACCACCATGCGGATTTCGCCGACATGCGGCGACCATGACAATTCATCGCGCACGATAGTGCCGCAGCCGACCACCGCGCCATTTTTTACCGCTAGCAAACTCGTCATGCCGCCACGCTCGATCTCCTTGATCCAAGCGGACAGCACTTTCGGATTGCTGATGTCGCGCGGAATGAACAAGAGATCATGCACCGGCAGTTTTTTGGCAAACGCCAAAACCGCCGCCTCGTCCGCCGCCGTCATGTGGCGAAATTCGACCTCGCCAGCTTCGGTCGCGATACGGCGCGGATATGTACGCTTTTGAGAATTGCTCATGTCGATCGCTCACTCAGCCAGGAATCGAGTTTGGGCCACAGCCGCTTCACCGCGTTTGCGCCAGCCACGAGGCTGACGTGACCGCCTTTGAGAATCACTTCGGTCTTGTCGGTGGAGGCGACTTTCGGAATCAGATGCTTCGCCGCGTCATACGGCACGATGTGATCGTGCTCGGCGACCGCGTGCAAGATCGGCACTTTGATCTTGGAAATATCCGCTGTGTGGCCGCCGACCGACATGGTGCCGTTGAAAATTTTATTATCCCACATCAAGTCTTTCACGGTCTGGCGGAAATATTCACCCGCCAGCGGCAAGGTATCGACCGCCCAGCGGTCGAACATGCGGTAGGATTTCACGAACTCGTCGTTCCAGATGTTTTCCCACAGCGTGACCTGACTGATCGCGCGCGACGCGGGCCGCAGCATCTCGAAGGATGACAGGATCATTTCCGGCGGCACATTGCCGATGCCGTCAACCAGCTGATCGACATCGAAATATCGCCGATCCGAGAAATTCTGAAACAGCTTCATTTCGCGAAAATCAATCGGCGTGGTGAAACACACCAGATTCTTCATCGGCCCGTCGTGATTGATCGCGCCATACAGCAGCGACAGCACTCCGCCGAAACAATAGCCGATCACGCTGACATCAGTCTCGCCGGAATCCTGCTGCACGCGCTTGATGCTCTCTGGAATGAAATTGAGGACGTAATCCTCCATCCGCAGCGACTTCTCGTCCGGGCGCGGCGCGGTCCAGTCGAGCATGTAGACGTCGTATCCTTTTTTGAGCAAGAATTCGATGAAGCTCTGCCCCGGCACCATGTCGAGAATGTAACCGCGATTGGTCGTCGCCATCACGATCAGGATCGGGATGCGGTAAATCTCATCAGCAAGCGGCCGGTAGTGATAGAGATTCATCGTGCCTTTGGAATAGAGAACGTCCTTCGGCGTAGAGCCCAGCGTCGGACCCGACGAGGAAATATATTCGACGCCCTTGATGCTGCGCTGGATGGTCTTTTGAATCTCGGCCTGAATACGTTCGCTGACTTGCGCCGCGTCCGGAAGCGCAGACACACCCACCGTGTTCGTATTGGCGGCGTTGACGTTCATGACGATCCACCACCCGACGCAGATGGTGGCTGCTTGGTGCGCGGCGGACGCACCGCAACTGAGCCGTCACCCGACATCGCATCGGGATAGGCGCGATACAGCACCGCCTTGATCTCGTTGAGTTGAGACTCGATCGTCTGCAAGCGCTCGCCCATGCTGACCATCTGCGCACGGCTCGGCATGTTCATGCTGACGAGATATTTTTCCATCATATCGCCGATGGTTTTCTGCGCGCCGACGGACGCGCCGGTCAATTGATGCGCGGCTTTGCTGAATTGCTCCGTGCCCATGACCTGCGTGGCCATGGCGTTGAAGCCCTTTTCCATCTCGGCCAGCATGCTGTGCCACAGCTGCACCGGGTCGTTCGGTTTGTCTGCCATTTTGTGTCCTCCGGAAGCTGCCAAGTGCCTGCATGATACCTTCATGGGCCTCGGCTTTTTTGTCATTCCATACCGTTGCGGCAGCCCGGTCAACAACAGCCCTTGCCATAATCCGCGCATGGTCAACGCGCCATCTTCTGCAAGGCACAAAACCATGCCATAGGACTCAGGTTTTGGGGGTCAGGTTTTGAAACACCGAGGTAGACCAACGTGACTGCAGTTCCTTATCAGCCCGCGCAAATGGCCAAGGCCAACGGCGTTGAGCTTTGTTACGACATTTTCGGCGACGCCAACGCCGAACCGATGGTCCTGATTATGGGCCTCGGCGCGCAGATGATTTTCTGGGAAGACGACTTTTGCAAAGATCTCGCGAGTCGCGGTTTCCGCGTCATCCGCTTCGACAATCGCGACATCGGTCTGTCGACGAAAATGTCCGGCGGCAAACCCATCAAGCCGCTTGAACTGCTTAAGCTTCGATTCTTCAAGATCGCTCCGGAATCCTCATACAAGCTTTGGGACATGGCGAAGGACGTTGTGTCGCTGATGGACGTGCTGAAGGTCCCGAAGGCTCACATCGTTGGGCTATCGATGGGCGGTGCTATCGCGCAGGAAGTCGCGATGAACTATCCCGAACGCGTGCTGTCGCTCACCTCCATCATGGCGACGACGGGAAATCCAAAACTTCCCCAACCGACCCGCGAAGCGATGGCGATGCTGGTCGCGCCCGCGCCGAAGACCAAAGAAGAATACTTCGCACGGTTTAAATCGAACTGGAAAATTCTTCGCGGCGCGAGTTTCCCCGAGGACGAGAAGAAGGATCAGGAACGCGCGGAGAAGACTTTCGCGCGCGGTCTCAATCCGGCCGGCGTCGGGCGACAGTTCCGCGCCATTCTCGCGTCGGGCGACCGCACCTCGCGGCTGGCAAATGTCAAAGCGCGCACGCTTGTGATTCACGGCACCATCGATCCTCTGGTAAAGCCTGAACATGGCAAGAGCGTTGCAGCCTCTATTCCCGGTGCGAAGATTTTGCTGATCGAAGGCATGGGCCACGCGCTGCCGATGCCGATGTGGCCGATCGTGATCGGCGCCATCGCGGAAAACGCGCACGGCGCGACTAAGCACTGACGATAAAAAACGTGTCATGCCCGGACTTGTTCCGGGCATCCCGACGGACTGCACACAGAACCACGCCAATCGGGATCGCCGGGTCAAGCCCGGCGATGACAACTACGAAAGACAATTATCCCGGCTTGACATTTCAAGTTTAATAGGAATATATTCCACTCACTTTCGTGGCAGCGACCGATCAACGCCGCCGCGAAATGTCCGTGACCAAGGTGGAGCGCCGGGAGGCGTCGCGCCCTACGTCATTGGGCGCGCACGGTTCGCAGCTTGGCCTCGCAAGCCGTTCTGTAAACCGCGCAAGGTGGGCCGATCGCAAGGCTCGCCTTAAGGATGTCTCGCAAACATCCTGGCGCCTCCCGCCGCTCCACCGCCCGCGTTCGCGCGGGATGTGTGCAAGCGAAACTCGCGCGCATTATTTGCGCGGCGAGAAAGATGCGCGTGGAAATTTCAGTGGAAATGATTGGAGCGAATGAGAAGTGGAGCGAATGAAAAGCGCCGCTAGCCGCCGGCCCACACGTCGAGCACGTAGCGGTTGTCGGTGCCCATCTTGTCGATCCATTTCAGCGCGGCATCTTCATTTGCGCCTGACTTCTCGCGATAGAGATCGGTCAGCACGCGCTTGACGCCCGGCTCCATTTTTCCGCCGTCGCCGCAGACATAGACGATCGCGCCCTGCTCGATCAAATTCCAGACTTTGTCTTTCTGAGTTTTGATCTGATCTTGCACATAACTCTTCGGCGTGTTCGCGCGCGAAAAAGCGACATGCAATTCCGTCAAGCCCTTCGCAGCGAAGTCTTTCAGCTCATCGGCGTAAAGAAAATCCTGATCGGGATTGCGACAGCCGAAAAACAACATCGACGCGCCGAGCGATTGACCCTTAGCTTTCATCGCGGCACGTTCCTGCAAAAATCCGCGGAAAGGTGCCAGACCGGTGCCGGGACCGATCATGATGATCGGCGTCTGCGAATTGTCCGGCAAACGAAATCCCGCTTTGGTTTCACGCACGATGGCATGAACCACATCGCCCGTGCGGCGTCCGGCGAGATAGTTCGAGCACACACCTTTATAGAGGCCGTGTCCCGAAATCGCCGGCGCATCGACCACGCCGACAGTGACGCTGCATTTCGCGCTGCCATTGGCAGAAGGGGAGGATGAAATCGAATAGTAGCGCGGCGACAGCAGCGAGAGCATTTCCAGATAAGTGTGAAACGGCAATTCGCAGGCGGGATGTTCTTCGAGCAAATTGTAGACGGATTTGCGCTTGTTGAGAATCTCGGCGCGATAGAGTTCGCTCGAAGGAGTATCGTCGCCGATCAGCGCCTCCAGCTTTGGCTTTGTCATCGGGCAACGCGTGTGTTCCGACATAATCTGGATTTGCTTGCGCGTTGCGACTTGCTGCAACTCGACAAACTCGGTCAGCAGCCGTCCGACAGAAACCGCGTTATCGACGGGAAGCTGCGCACGCCGGCCCGCCGCGACTTGCAGGCGAACCTGATCTGCGGGCAGGAATCCAAAACGCCGCGCGACTGCATCGACGAGGACCGGATCGTTGCGCGGGACAATGCTGAGATGATCGCCGACGCGATAAATCACGTTGTCGGGCAATTCCACCTCGATATGCCGCGTTGAGCGATCGGACGGATTTTCGCCCGATTTATTTTGTAACTCAGTGTTGGCGAGAACTTTAACGGGCACCGCCCCACCTGACACTGCAATCGTGTTGACAACACTCTGCGCAACAGGCTCGACTTTATAAAGCGGCTCGTCATTCGCCTCACGTGAGAAACCGGTGTTGACGCCGAACTCTTCGACTGCGAGCGAACGCAGCGACGTAAACCAATGCTCGAACTGTCCGTCGAGATCGTCACGCGCATCGCCCTCGCCACGCGCGCAAGCAGCCTTCGCGCCACGCGCTGCGAGTTGCTCGTCGATCACACGAGGGATCGACTGATAGGTCGCAAGCCAGTCGCTGTTGCCGCAACCAAACACCGCGTAACGGACGTCCTTGAATTCATCCTTCGGCAAATCGCTCTGCAGCCATTTGACGAATTGCGTCGCGTTGTCGGGCGGCGCGCCATTATATGAGGCGCAGAAGATGATGACTCCGCCGTGGTCCTTCAGGTTGCCGACATAGTCATCAAGCGGTCCCAATTTCGTGGCAAACCCGTTGACCTCGGCCAAATCCGCGACACGATGCGCAAGTTCTTCGGCGGTGCCGAGATTCGATCCGTAGAGAATGAGCAGCGGCGTATTATGACCCGGACGCACGCGCGCAGCCGTGTTCGCGCCTTGGCTGTCGGCAATCGCAGCCGCTCCCGGCCGATTGGCAATAATCGTACGATCCTTGTCAGTGCGCAGACGCACTTTGATTTTGAAACCATCCGGCTTAATGGTCAGCGTTTCCTTCAGCACCATCTGGTAACGGTTATGATCAATCAGCTTGAAGCGCTGCAGGATCATCCCGATGGCAAGCGCCGCCTCATGCATCGCAAATCCGCGACCAATACATGCGCGCTGGCCGTTGCCGAACGGCTTCCACGCATTTGCAGGACGCTTGGTCTCATTCTCGCGGCTGAAATTTTCAGGATCGAACGCGTCAGGATTGGGTCCCCACACCGACGGATCGCGATGCAACGCCAGCGCCAGCACCGTGACGAACGTGCCCTTCTTGAGTTTGTATTTTCCGCCGATGGTTTCATTTTTCAGCGGCGTGAGGCCGAAAGCAGGTGCTGGCGGCCACAGCCGCAAAGCCTCTTTCAGAATCTTGGAAATATAATTGAGCTGCGTGACTTGTTGGTAGGTCGGTTTGGCGTTGACGTCGGGCCCGAGAACGCGATCAACTTCCTCATAGGCCTTCTTGAGCACATCCGGATGCTTGAGCATCGCGTAGATCGCGCATGACAAGAGGCCGCTGGTGGTCTCGTGCCCCGCGATCAGAAATGTATTGATCTGATATCTGATATTCACGTCGTCGAGCTGCTCGCCGCTCACCTTATCGACGCCCGTCATCATCGCGCCGAGCATGTCCTTCTTGGCGGCAGCGGCCTCAGCGTCCTTGCGCCGTCCGGCGACGATCTCGTCGACCATGTTGTTCATGAACGCAACGTCAGCGGCCATATCGGTGGTGCGGCCGCGCATGAACAGGCCTTCCATAGGAAGCCCGCGCTTCAACATCACGGTTTCCAGCGAGCGCACCAATGCTTCCACAAAGGGGTGATAGTCGCGCCGATAGAACGAATTGAAGCGATAGTCGAACCCGCAGAGGCCAATGGTGTCGAGCGTCAAAGCCGTCATGTCATGGACGACGTCGATTTCCTCGTCGCTGTTCAAACGTTCCCATTTTTTGACGAGCTGTTCGGCAATATCGACCATCATCGGATGGTAGGACTGCATCGCGCGGCCGCCGAACGGCGACAGCAGGATGTTATGGGCCTTGCCCCAGTTCGGCTCGGTGGTATCTGCAGTGAACAGCCCGTCGCCAGCGATGGCACGCACGCGGCGCAGCGGCCCACGCACGGCCTTGTCGAAGCGCGTCTCGTCGCACAATTCATCGACCAGATCGAAGCCCGATACGATGACCAGCGGCTGGCCCATCATGTCGAGCCAGAAGATGGGGCCGAGTTCTTTCGCCTTGCGCGCGAGATCCTGAACAGGCGCCGACGAATCCACCGACAGCATATTGCCTATCACAGGCTGCTTCGGCGGATGGGGAATTGGACTCAACGCATTATCGGACGCCATCTTGAACAAGTCTCCAGCCCACGTGTCACGTTTCTTATGCCGGAATTATCCGGACTTTCGATCAGGCTAATGCGCGCCAAGGCGTTTGCAAAGAGCATATGACGGGCGCAAATCAGGCCCGCTCGTCGGTTTCCGCTCGATTAAGGAAAACGCCTGCGCCGCCATTCGATGATTTTTGAACTCACCTCGTCCGGCTTTTCCTGCTGCGTCCAATGGCCGCTGTCGCGGACGAGATACTTCTCCAAATCGAGCACAATCGCTTCCATGCCGTCGCAGGCCGACGGCGGCAGGACATGATCGTTCTCGGCCATAACCATCAGAGACGGCACGCGCACCGTGTGGTCGATATGAGCCGAGCGCTCCCAGTTACGGGTCATGTTGCGGTACCAGTTGATGCCGCCCGTAAAGCCCGAAACCTTGAATGCATCGACAAACACTTTCATCTCCTCAGCGCTAAGAATCTTCTCGCGCGGATCGAGCTTCGCATCGTAGCCCGCAACTATCTGCGGAAACGCCATGTTGAGCTTCGGCGACGCGCCCAATCCCGCAACCGGCGGCACGGCGGACGCCTCAACCTTCCCCGGTTTCTGCGACATCGGTTTGCGCATGAAGAAATCGAACGCCTCTTCAATACGGGAATCGAAAATCTTGGCTGCGCGCTGCTCCGGGTCCTGAAACTGCGCGATGTAGAGATGTTCGCCATATTTTTTCCGCAACAGCGCGATAGGGTCTTCCGACGGTCGCGGCGTATGCGGCGTATTAACGCCGATCACCCCCGCCACCCGGTCGGGATGACGCAGCGGCATCTGCCACACGATGAACCCGCCCCAGTCGTGACCGACGAAAATCGCCTTGTCGATTTTCAAATGATCGAGCAGGCCGATCAGATCGGCGGTGAGATGTTCGATATCGTAATCTTCGATTTTTTCCGGACGATCCGTCGCGCCGTAACCGCGTTGATCGGGCGCGATGACGTGCAATCCAGCTTCGCTGAGTGCCTTGATCTGATGTCGCCAGGAAAACGCAATTTCCGGCCAGCCGTGACACAGGACGATTGGAAGCTTGTCCGATTTCGGACCGGCTTCATAAAATCCCATGCGAATGCCGTTGACCTGCGCGAACTGTAACGGCGGCATTTCAATCATCGCGGCAACCACGCATCAGCTTGCTGCGCCTGACATCGTTTCAGGCGACGAAAACGCCGCCTGCAACTTCGCAAATTCCTCCGGCAACATATCTGCTAGATGCTTTACATCGGGAATGACATTAGCGCCTGCGATAAATCCGAAATCGAGCTGATCGCGATAACTCTGCACGGTGATGTTGAGCGCCAGTCCGTGCGTCGCAATCGACACCGGGAAAATGTGCAGTAACTCTGCACCGACCGCATATAAGGTCTGGCGGGGACCGGGCACGTTCGAGATCGTCACATTGGCAGCCGGCGGCAGCACATCTGACAGGTTGGAGCGGCTATAGAGCAGCGCCAGAACCTGAACGACCATAGGTGCGCCGAGCATCGAGATATTCGACATCGACGGCATCAGCGCCCGAAGCGGATGCGACATTTCCTTCGACTTGGCGGAATTCGCGATGATTGCCTCGATGCGCTCTTTCGGGTCTTCGATATCGGTCGCGAGCGAACACACCATGCCAAACACTTGATTGTTGGCGTCGGTGTTGCCCTCCTCGCGCAACGAGATCGGAACCGCGGCTGTCAGCGAGCGGTTCGGCAGTGCACCTTCCTCCAGCATGAAACGGCGCAGCACGCCGCTCGAGACGGCCATCACGACATCGTTGAGCTTGCCGCCGGCTTTCTTGGCCAAGGCTTTCGCCTCCGGCAACGAGATCGACACTGCCGCGAAGCTTCGCTCCGACGACACCGACTTGTTCAGCATGGTCGATGGCGAAATCAGCCCCGCAATGTCCTGACGCGTTTTCGGGTCTGAAATCTTCGAAATCATATCCGTCATGCTCTTGACCATCTCCGGCACGCCGCCGAGCAGCTTCATGCCGCTTTCGAGCTGGAAC
Organism: Hyphomicrobiales bacterium; assembly: GCA_038230475.1. Classification (GTDB taxonomy): domain Bacteria; phylum Pseudomonadota; class Alphaproteobacteria; order Rhizobiales; family Xanthobacteraceae; genus Afipia. The sequence goes on along the minus strand of JBBRNE010000005.1, from coordinate 49,030 downwards.
ATCGCGTTGTCGAACAGGATGGAGCCGATGTCATTCTTGCCGCTGCGCGGAAGATCGAAACTCTTGGCTGCCGATGCATTGAGCGGCTGCCGCCAGAGTTGCGTGTAGGAATCGACGAAACTCGCGGCCATATCGCGCGGCTCGTTCGACTGAACGACGCGCGCTTCAGGCTTCGGCACTTCGCGAGGCACCGGCGTGATGTCATAGACCATATTGGTGAGCGCCGCGCCCGCGCCGCCGTCGATGCAGGCGTGATGGATTTTAGAGTAAAGACCGATCTCGTTGTTCTCCATGCCTTCGAAGACATAAAATTCCCACAAAGGCCGTGCACGGTTCAGAAGCTTGGCGTGGATCCACCCCACCGTCTGTTCGAGAATGTGACGGTTGCCTGGCGCTGGAAGGCTGGCGCGGAAAATGTGGCGGTTGATGTCGAACTGTTCGTCCTCCACCCAACTTGGATGATCGATGTCGACCGGCGCTTTTTGTAGCCGCGATTTTAGAATCGGCGCGATATGCAGCCGGCCTGCAATCATCGCTTTGAAGTCTTCGAAAAAATTGCCGTCGTAGCCTTCCTTGGGCTTGAAGATCGCCATGCTGCCGACATGCATCGGCGTCTCTGGCGTCTCAAGATAGAGAAACGACGCGTCCATCGACGTCAGTTTTCTGGAGGGGTGACTCATCTAACTCTCCTCTGGCAGCCAATCGTCGCCTGAAGGCGCTTCTGATTTGGCAACTGGCTTAAGCGGATACTTTTTCGGGACGTGCATAAACCATCGCGAACGGCCCGGACCGATCGAACGGATGAAACTGTCCTTCGGGTTGTGCAAGACGATCTGCTACAGCCCACAATGCAGCGGCGTTGACGCCTATGCCGATGTGGCTTGCGAGCGCGATTTCGACATTCTCTGCAGTATCGGTTTCACGCACCAGACATGTCCGCCAATTCACGATGCCGTCGGTGCGCGTATACAACGACGTCGTCGGTACCGGCAGATCGCCGGCGATCGCCTGAATGTCCTTGATATCGGAATCCTCAATCGTCTCGCCCGACACCATCTCGTAGACACGCTTGGCATTGGTCGCGGTGATGTCACCTGCGAACGGACTGCCGAGTGTGACGACGTAGCGCACCATGTCGGGCATATGCAGCGCGAGATCGCGCGCATAGACGCCACCGAGCGACCAACCGACAAGGCTGACCTTGCGGCCTGTCGTGTTGTAAACGCTCATCAGCAACTTGCGCAGCTTCTCGCGCATGCCGTACACGCCGCCGACATTGCGGCCCAAGCCCCAAGGATGGGATGAGAATCCGAGAAGGTCGAGATAACGGCGCAGGATGAGCGTCGAAATGTCCGATGCAAGCAATCCCGGCAGCACCAAAACCGGATGCCCGTCACCGCGCGGCGCTGTCAACAGCGCAGGCGACAACATCAGCGTCGCGTTCAGTTCGAACACGCCGCGACCTTCGGCCAGAAAAAGCCCGAGGCTCGGAGGCCGAAGCCGTTTGGAATCGTGTGGATTGACGTCACTTGCCGGCATCGAGACCCGCTTTCGTGAGCATCCATTCGATCATGACAACACTCCTGGCCTCACGCCACGAAACATTCACAAAGCCCACAAACGACAATACGTCTGACGGAAATAAGACCCGACCAGCCTGTCAGTCTAGAAGCATGTCGAGCGTCATGCCAACCGCGTTTCGCGCCACAGTTGGCCGATGCAGGTCGTGGTGAATTTTATTGCTTTGCACCATTGCATAGCGCTTTACTCCGACCGATACCGAAATAAGCAGTTACGTCTTGCCGCATCGACCGGGCTGAAATGAGCACCTATCGCCTCGATCATCTGTTCGCGCCGCGCTCGATTGCGCTTGTCGGCGGAAGTCCGAAGCCCGCGTCGGTCGGCGGTGCGACACTGCGAAATTTGCGCGATGGCGGCTTCGACGGCCCTATTGATGTCATCAATAAGAAATACAAGGAGATCGAAGGCTTCAGGACCAAAGGCGGATTCAAGGATATCGTCGGCGTTCCTGACCTCACGATTATCTGTACGCCACCCTCGGCAGTACAGGGTGTCGTAAAAGCTGCCAGCGTCCACGGTTGCCCAGCGGCAATGGTTCTGACGGCGGGCCTCGGACTGGGAACAGGTTCGTACACCGAAGCGATTTCGCAAACCGCGCGGACAACCGGTCTGCGATTGATCGGCCCCTCCCTCGGCGTTCTGGTGCCGCGCTCGAAACTCAACGCCAGCTTTGCCTCGCGTTTGCCGGCGGACGGCGATCTGGCGGTGATCTCGCAGTCGGGCGCCATTTCAACTGCGCTGGTGGAATGGGCTTCGAATCGAAACATCGGGTTTTCCGCAATCGTCTCGATGGGTGAAAATCTCGATGTCGATTTCAGCGACTTGCTGGATTATTTCGCTCTCGATACGCAAACGCGCGCCATCCTGATGTATGTCGAGTCAATCAGCGATCCACGCAAATTCATGTCGGCAGCGCGTGCTGCTGCCCGCGTCAAACCCGTTGTCGTCATTAAATCCGGGCGGCATAGGCAAGGCGCGCGTGCTGCTGCAACGCATACCGGCGCGCTTGCAGGCGCGGACGAAGTCTATGACGCAGCCTTTCGCCGTGCGGGTTTGTTGCGCGTGATCGACCTGGAGGAGTTGTTTTCCGCCGCTGAGACGCTTGGACATTATCAATCTTCACACGGGCATCGACTTGCAATTTTGACCAATGGCGGCGGTCTGGGTGTCCTCGCGGTCGACAGACTGATCGATCTCGGCGGCGAGTTGGCCGGCTTGTCCGAAGATGTGAGGAAGAATCTCGGGAAATTCCTGCCGCAACGATGGTCGAATGAAAATCCGATCGACATTCTCGGCGACGCCGATGGAGAACGTTACGCTAAAGCATGCGAACACATTCTAGGCGACACGGCCAACAATGCGTTGCTGGTGATGAACGCACCCAACACTCTTGCCTCGCCGATCGAATCGGCCGTGTCGGTCGCAAAGGCCGTCCAGAAATTTCGCGATGAAACTCATTCGCGAAAGCCCGTGTTCGCCGCGTGGGTCGGCGACAGCGGAACAGCAACGGGCGTATTTAGCGCGGCCAATATTCCGCATTTTGCCAACGAAGCCGACGCTGTCCGCGGTTTCATGCATATCGTGCGCTATCGCGAGGGCATCGATGTGGCGATGCAGACACCTCCGAGCTTGCCAGAAAACTTTGCGCCCGACGTCGCAACCGGACGAGCCGTTCTTCTGACCGCGCTCCAGCAGAAGCGAGCCTGGCTCAATCCGGTCGAGATCACCAAACTGTTCGCTGCCTATTCTATTCCAATTGCATCCGCTGTTTTGGCGCGCGATCCGGAACAGGCAGCGCGCGCAGCAACGCCCCTGCTGGCCGAGGGCAACACGGTGATCGTCAAAATTAGTTCGCCGGATATCGTGAATAAATCAGATGTTGGCGGTGTGTACTTAAACCTGACGAGCGAGCGCGCCGTGCATGACGCAACGGCAGAGATTCTGCAGCGCGCGAGGGCGATGAAGCCGCGCGCGCAAATCGATGGCGTCACCGTGCACCCCATGATCCTGCGTCCAAGGGCGCGCGAACTGATCGCGGGTCTTGCCGACGACCCCACCTTCGGTCCAGTCGTTGTTTTCGGACGAGGTGGCACGGCCGTCGAGGTCATCAATGACAAGGCGCTGGCGCTGCCGCCGCTCGATCTCAATCTGGCGAAGGACTTAATCGGACGTACACGCGTGTCGCGAATTCTGAAAAGTTATCGCGATGTCCCCGCCGCCGACGAAGCGGCGGTCGCACTGCTGCTCGTCAAGATCGCGCAAATGGCCGCCGACTTACCGGAAATCCGCGAATTGGATATCAATCCGCTGCTCGCAGACAAAGACGGCGTGATTGCAACGGACGCGCGCGTCTCGATTGCACCCGTGAGCGATAGCGTCCGTGGTTCAGGTCATTACCGATTTGCGATCCGGCCTTACCCTAAGGAGTGGGAGCGTCACACGACGACGAAAGATGGCCGGCGTGTCTTCGTTCGTCCCGTGCGCCCCGAAGACGAGTGGCTCTACCCGGAATTTTTTACGCATGTGAGCAAAGAAGACGTCCGTATGCGCTTCTTCTCAGCGATGAAGGAACTCTCTCACCCTTTCATCGCGCGATTGACGCAACTGGACTACGCGCGCGCGATGGCGTTCATTGCCATCGAAGAAACAACGGGCAAGATGCTCGGCGTTGTCCGCTTGCATACCGATGCCGATTTTGCGAGCGCGGAATACGCGGTTCTCGTGCGCTCCGACCTGAAGGGTATCGGCCTCGGCTGGAGGCTGATGCAGCTCATTATAGAATATGCACGCGTGGAAGGCGTTCGCGCCATTCGTGGGCAGGTCATGAGTCAGAACAAGACGATGTTGGAAATCTGCGCGCGGCTCGGGTTCAAAATAAGTCCTGACCCGCAAAATGCCGATTTAATGCTTGTGGTGTTGCAGATTACGAAACCGACAAAATGAAACTACGCGAGAACTCAGGAAAACACAGCGTCCAGATCTGCCGTTTCAATGGTGACCGCCGCGATCACCATCCTCGGATTTATTTTGACACACCCCACGCGATACTGAATCGGTGATCTAAAAGTGCGCATGCGGTAAGCGGATTGAAAATTTCTTCAGCCGCTTTCCAGCATTGCTCCGACGTCAGTTAGGGGGTGCTGTTCCAGGTGCCGCCATGAGTATAGCTGCCACAACCGGAACAAGGTGGGGGCACAGTGCTCGTCGTCTGATTGCCTTGCGATTTGTTTTTCACGGCCGCATCACCCGCACCGAAAATCGAGAAATATCCCAACGGATCGGTACCCGGCGGTTTGTTTGGGTCGGTCACGATCGACCCGCCAAAACCCAAACGCGCAGCCATCTGGTCAGTCGGCAAATCGGAGACGCCGCCATTCTGTCCCTTGCCGCTCGTCAACAGCGCCATGATCTGTTGCAAGAGAAAATCGGGAATCGGAATTGGCTCTGGAATTGGATCGTTCGGCCCGGTCACCCAAGTCATGTAACCTGGACGAACAGTCACCGTACTCACACCATTCTTGATGACGACGCTTCCGACGCTGCCGATAACCAATTCACCCTTGGCTTGCGATAATTGCGGATCGCTTCCGCCAAATCCGGGCGGCACGGGAAACACAACGGATGCAACACCGCCGCGAATGCCAAGCGATGCGACCGGCGTATTGATCGTGACGCCCGCGGTATGACTAATTTGCCCGCCAACGAAACGTAAAGCGCCCCTGCTGATTGAAGCGACCATCTTTCCTGTGCCGGCCGCAGGATCGTAGACGTACTCGTCGATGACGATGTTGCTGTTGCGTCCGACATTAAGCGTCGAGGTGTCGGGGAACATGATCTGCGTCGATCCGCTAGCGGTCGTCTGGATTCGCTCTTTGTAAATGACATTAGTGCCGATAGTCAGCGTGCGCGACGGCGCACCCGGCGGCGTTCCACTCGCGTCGTGATTGACCGCGCCAACGCGGCCTGAGCTTTGCGCCGATACGGGGGATACGAAGGCAGAAGTCGAGGCTAAAAGCAGCATCGACATCGCAAGAAGATAATTCTTTCGGATCGTCATAAGCGCTCCTCAAAATCTTGCGGTGGGACCTGCCATCACCGAGAAATTATCTAGACGGTAATTCGATATTGTTGAGTTCGTCTTGTCATACTGAATTGCGGCGGAAATACCGAAAGTATTGTTGATCGGTGCGTTAAACAGCGCGCCGACCGTCCATTGATTGTCCCTTCGGGTTGTCGCCGGATCGATAAACGGATTGGGCGCATCGAAACGTGTCTCATAATAACGGACGAATGGCGCAACGCTCCAGTTACGCGCAATCATCTCAAATGGAGGTGTAAACTCGAAGGTCAACGCTCCCTCTAAGCCCCACTGATTGAATGCCTGAAAAGCCAATGCCGAGTCGCCGCGCCGCACGACGCTTCGTGCGTCAAATGCTATTCGCTGCGACAGTTTCACAGAGCCCGATAGGCCGCCGGTATAGGTATCGCCAGTGTTGAACGTCGAGACATTTGCGAGTGTGCCGAGAGTGAAATCGCTCCGGCGCCATTCGAAATCCGGACTCAAGCTAAATCGGCTGTTCACCGGAATTTTCAGCGAAACGCCCGCACCACCGCTGGAGGCGTATTGCGCGCCACCAAGCCATGTATTGCCAGCGACGACATAGGGCTTAATGGTCCAGCCGGGCAGCAGTTCTGGTGCGAGAGCGAGCCGCGGTCCGAAACTTACATCGAAAAAGCCGACGTTGAGATTGCTAAGTCGATCTTGAGCAGTCAGGTATCCAACGACACGCGTTTCCAAAATATCGCCGCGCTGATTTTGCAGATCGTAATCGTGACTAACGCCGGCAAGACCAAACCAGTTGATGTCGCTTCGCCGCTGGGCGGTCGGCAACAATGCCAGTGACGTTCCGCCAACAAGAAGATTACCTGCTGGAGCGAAATTCGCGTTGGTCTGCGAGCGAATTCCGGTCTGGACGAAGCCAGACAACCGGCTCTGCTGAAGCTGCTTGTCGGCCTGAGGCAGGTAAGCCTCGATGCGACTCTTGGTGATCGCGTCGATATCCGGACTCGCAAGCGCTTCGCGGTAATACCGGCGCGCCATTTCATATGAACCGAGGCGGAAATAGAGCGAGCCGAGCTCGTATTTAACCCGCGTCAAACTCGGATTGTAGAAAAGCAATCGTTCAAGGGCGCCGATCGCCGCTTCGTAATCGCTGCGTTCGGTTGCGACCTTCACATAAGCGAACGTGATCTCATGGTTCGCAGGATTGCTGACCATCTGCAGGAAAAGCTGCTGCTGTTCGTCGACGGTCTGCGCGCGTGCCGCACCGAAGTTGAAAAAAGTCACCATCACGCAGGCAGCAACCAACGCAGCGCGGCGAACGAACGCCGCCAGCTGCGAAGAGTTTGCGCAATGCGAATATAACTTCATCAAAATTTGGCCCCAGCGACCATTCCAATCGCATTCAAAAACCATAAAAGCTTCGCCCAATCAACGGCGTAAGTGTGGAATCCGTGGCCGAAAGGATACATTTCCCAGTAAACCTAAGCGCTTCCAAATAAGGCAGCACGATTCGGATCAAATTCTCCGGAATCTCGGCGTTTTGCCGCAAGCAAGGTTGGTGTCGCTGGGATGTTGCTGGGTTCATCGCGACAACAACACGGAGGTTTCGTTCACGACATTGAGAAGCCCCGCTATAGTCTCCTAAACAAAGAGAAAAATAGAACGGAAGAAAACATCTTGGCATCGGGCAATGAACTGATTCGGGCGACCGCATGCGATCTGGTCGACCGATTGCGCAACGGCGAAATCACCCCCCACGATCTGCTCGATGCGCTGGAGGCGAGAATCGCCGCTGTCGATGGCCAAGTGAACGCCCTCCCCACACTTTGCTTCGACCGCGCTCGCGGCCACGCCGACCGGCTCATGAAGCAGCCCCCTGATAAGCGCGGGCTGCTCGCCGGCATGCCCATCCCGATCAAGGATTTGACCGACGTCGCAGGCGTACTCACGACGCAAGGCTCACCGATATTCAAGGACCACGTTCCCACTCGCTCCAATATCGTGGTTGAAAATCTGGAAACAAACGGCGGAATCGTCTACGCAAAATCCAACACCCCCGAATTCGGTGCGGGCGCGAACACCTTCAACGAAGTTTTCGGCGCGACATGCAATCCTTGGAATCTATCGCGCTCTGCATCGGGCTCGTCCGGCGGCGCGGCGGCGGCGCTTGCGAGCGGCACTGCGTGGCTTGCACACGGCACCGATGTTGGGGGATCGTTGCGCAACCCCGCAAGCTTTTGCGGGATCGTCGGAATGCGACCGAGCATTGGTCGGGTCGCCCACACGCCGGCCTCCAAAATCGACCGCACACTGAGCGTCGATGGGCCGATGGCCCGAAATGTCGAAGATCTTGCCCTTCTGCTGGATGCGATGTCCGGCGAGCATCCGGCGGACCCGTTGTCGCTACCCGGACTGCCGACTTCGTTTCTCGCCGCTGCTCGCTCCGGTGCGAAGCCGAAACGCGTGGCCTATTCAAGCGACCTCGGGATTTCGCCGGTCGATCCGGAAGTCGCAGAGATCACCCGCAAAGCCGCGCATCGCTTTTCAGAAGTGGGCGTCATCGTAGAAGAAGCTCACCCCGATTTACGCGAGGCCGGCGAATGCGCTCACGTGTTGCGCGCGTTCGACTACGCCGTGACCAAATCGAAACTTCTGAAAAATCACCGCGATCTTCTCAAGCCTGAAGTGGTTTGGAATATCGAGGAAGGGATCAAATTGACCATGAGCGATATAGAGCGCGCAGAGAACCAGCGCATCGTTCTCGCCCAGCGCGCGCTCGCGTTCTTCGAGACTTATGAATTGCTGCTGTGCCCAACCACAATCGTCACGCCGTTTCCAATCGAACAAAGATATCCCGTCGAATGTGCTGGAAAGAAATTCGACACTTACGTTGAATGGTTGACGATTGTTTCCGCGATCACGCTCGTCTGCTGTCCAGCGCTTTCAATTCCTTGCGGATTCACGCGTGAAGGCCTGCCTGTCGGGTTGCAAATCGTCGCTGCACCGCGCGCCGAAGGCCGTGTTTTGGCGGGAGGGAAAATTCTGGAGGAGATTCTGAGCTTGCGCGATATAACACCTATCGATCCTCGACCCGCGACTTAGCCGTTATTCGATTGCAATCCACCAGTCCACATGGAAGAAAATTGCCGCCCTGACCGTGAGAACTTGAATGGCCGCGCCGAAACCTCCCGCATTTGAAACATTGAGCCTACACGCCGGTCAGCATCCCGATGCGGCAACGGGTTCACGCGCCGTCCCGATTCACCAGACGACGTCCTATGTGTTTCAGGATGCCGATCATGCGGCTGCGCTGTTTAATCTAGAACGTGCGGGACACATTTACACCCGCATTTCAAATCCAACGACGGCCGTGCTCGAAGAACGCCTCGCGGCATTGGAAGGCGGAGTCGGCGCAGTATGCACTTCCAGCGGCATGGCAGCGCTGCATCTTGCAATCGCAACATTGCTGGATGCGGGCGATCACATCGTTGCCTCTGCGTCCCTTTACGGCGGCACCATTAATCTTCTGACACACACGCTGCCGCGTTTCGGAATCACAACTACCTTCGTCAAGCCGCGCGACCTCGACGGGATTCGTGCGACCATAGGACTGAAGACGAAGCTTGTGATCGGAGAAACCATAGGCAATCCCGGTCTGGAAGTTCTCGATATTCCGTCGGTTTCAAAAATCGCGCACGACGCGGGCATTCCGCTTCTGATCGACAATACGTTCGCAACACCGTTCCTCTCGCGCCCAATTGAGTTGGGCGCAGACATCGTCATGAACTCGATCACCAAATGGATCGGCGGCCACGGCATCGCTATCGGCGGCGTCATTGTCGATGGCGGACATTTCGATTGGGATAAATCCGGCAAGTTCCCGACGCTGACAACGCCCTATGCGGGTTATCACGGAATTGTCTTCAGCGAGGAATTTGGGCCAGCTGCATTTATCATGCGCGCGCGTGCGGAGGGATTGCGCGATTTCGGAGCATGTATTTCGCCGACGAATGCGTTCCAGATTTTGCAAGGCGTCGAGACGCTCCATGTGCGTATGCAACGGCACATCGAAAATGCCTCAGCGGTGCTCGCATTTCTCACCGCGAACAAAGCCGTCGAATGGGTGCTTCATCCTTCGCTCGATAGCCACCCCGATCACGCGTTGGCCAAGAAACTGCTCCCGCGCGGCGCAGGTTCGATTATCACCTTCGGCATTAAAGGTGGCCGCGATGCAGGCCGCAAATTCATCGAAGCGCTTAAGCTTGTCAGCCATGTTGCCAATGTCGGCGACGCCAAGACACTCGTGATCCATCCGGCGAGCACGACGCATCAGCAGATGAACGCCGAACAGTTAAAAGTCGCGGGCATCGGTGAAGAACTGATCCGACTATCCATCGGCATCGAAGCCGCCGAAGATATCGTCGGTGATCTTGGCCAGGCGCTTCGGTTTTCGCAGAAGGCTTGAAAGATGATCTTGAAAGTCGACGGTGCCGATATCTACGCAGCGACGGGCGGTAAGAATTTTGACGCAAAACTGCCGCTGATCGTTTTTCTGCACGGCGCCGGATTCGACCATTCGATGTGGTCGCTTTACAGCCGATGGTTTGCGCATCACGGATTCAGCGTTCTTGCACCTGACCTGCCGGGACACGGACGTTCCGGAGGCAAGCTCCTGCCATCGATTGGTGCGATGGCCGACTGGACCATTCGCCTCATCGACGCTGCCGGTGTATCGAGAGCGCGCCTTGTCGGTCACTCGATGGGAGCGTTGATCGCGCTCGAGGTAGCTGCGCAATATCCCGCGAAGGTCTCGGGTCTTTCGCTCATCGGCGTGGGTGCGGCGATGCCGGTGTCGGAAGAATTGCTCGCGGCAGCGAAAGCAAGCGATCATGCCGCAGTCGATATGGTCTCGATCTGGGGTTTTGGATTCGCTGCGGGGTTGGGTGGATCGCAGGTGCCGGGACTTTGGATGATGGGCGGCGGACAGCGCGTCCTCGAACGAAATCCGCCCGGCGTACTTTTCAACGACTTGAATGCCTGCAACGATTATAAAGGCGCGCTGGACTCAGCCGCAAAGACCAAAGCCGATACCACATTCATCCTCGGTGAACGGGACATGATGACACCGCTCAAATCGGGTCGGCAATTGGCCACCGCCATTGCGGGATCGACAGAGGTGATATTGCCGAGCGCAGGCCATATGCTGACGGCGGAACGGTCGGAAGAGGTATTGGCTGCCTTGCGCGGTTGAAACCCGCGGCTTAGTGCCTTGACGCCGAGCCCTCGGAAAGATCGAACAAAGCTTCGCTGAACGGAAACTCGAGCACGATTTCGCCGTTGGAATCCGTTACTTCAAGGCTGGCATTGAGAAGTTTGGATGACTGACCTTCTTCCCTGAACAATTCGATGATCGTTACGCGCGCCACGGACCACGCCTGATCCGGATCGCGCAATTCCACACCGTCCGGGTCAGGGACGTATGAGTCGTCGATACGAGTATTGAAAAAGTAGCGCGGCATTTCTCACATTTATTGCCGGGAAGCTATGCGCGCAAGGCCGGTACCGCCGTCGTGAATGGGAGTTGATCCCGGCCCAGGAAATGAGGCCTAACTGGACGGCCAAGGAGAGCATCACGTGCCGGCCATCATCGTCGATCCCATCTTCTACTGCGTTGCGATACCGGCTGTTGTTCTTCTCGGGCTCGCTAAAGGTGGCTTCGCCGGACTTGGCATCGCTTCGACACCAATGCTGGCCCTCTATCTTCCACCACTCGAAGCGGCGGCGCTGATTTTGCCGATCCTGATTACACAGGATCTTATTTCCGCGTACGTCTATCGCAAGGATTGGGATTCCTGGAATTTGAAAGTCATGCTCCCCGGCGCTGTCATCGGCATGACACTCGCATGGTTACTGGCCGCCTATGTGTCCGACGCGTTCATTCGGATCTTGGTTGGCGGCATCGGAATGGCGTTCGTGGCCAACACATGGTTACGACGGTCGACAGTCGAACCTCATCCAACCACGGCCGTCAGCGGTGTCGTCTGGGGCGGCGTCTCCGGGTTTACGTCGTTCATGACGCAAGGTGGCGGTCCGCCATTTCAGGTCCACGTCTTGCCGCAGCGTTTGCCAAAAATGACGCTTGTAGGGACCACGACCATGTTTTTTACGGTCGTCAATCTGTTGAAGATTGGCCCCTACTTCATGCTCGATCAGTTCACGTCGAAAAACTTCGCGACATCACTTATCCTGCTGCCAATTGCGGTCGTCGCGAATTTTTCTGGGATCTGGCTGGTTCGGCGGACACCGACAGATTTATTTTATCAAATCGCTTATGTGCTGTTGTTCGTCATCTCGGCGATTCTTCTATGGCAAGGCTTTTCGGCCCGCTAAAAACGCGCGATCGATATTCTGGCCATGCGGTTTGAAGTTCAGATCATCGGTAGGCTGCGAGGCTCGCGGCCAAGAGGAAAGGTCTTGTCGAGCAGCGCTATATCATCTTTGCCAAGATCGATTTCACTGGCTCCTGCGTTTTCAGCAACATGCTGCGACGTCGATGCTTTGGGAATGGCGAATGCCGAAGCGTTGCGCGTCAGGAAAGCAAGTGCGATCTGACGCGGTGTTGCGCCGTATTGAGAGCCGATCTCCCATAGCACCTTGCCCTCCGGTGACAGCGCATCGGGGAAATCATCATGCCCGAATGGCGAATAGGCGACCACAGCCACACTGTTCGCCTCGCACCACGGGATGACCGAATGTTCGATGGCTCGCTCGTTGAGATGGTAAAGTACTTGATTGCAGGCGATACGACCTTTGCCCGCGACCTTCAGCATGTCGTCTAAATCCGATGCGTCGAAATTGCTCACGCCCCAAGACAGGACTTTCCCGACGCGAACCAGCTCCTCAAATGCGGCAAAAGTTTCCTCGAGCGGATACTGTCCGCGCCAATGCAGCAGATAACAGTCCAGCCGATCGGTCCTAAGCCGCTTCAGCGAACGTTCACATGCCTGCAACGTTCCCTTGCGTGACGCGTTGCTCGGAAGAACCTTGGATACGAGAAATACGTCGTCGCGACGTTCCACGATGGCCTCCGCGACGACAAGTTCGGCATCGCCGTACATTTCGGCAGTATCGATATGCGTCATTCCAAGATCGAGAGCATTGCGAAGCGCAGCTATGGCACTCGTACGATCCCCGCGGTCGATGTACCAGGTGCCTTGCCCAATCACGGATACGTCAGTCGCGGTGCAGCCGAATGTTTTCTTTTTCATAGCGCTCATACGTCAGTATCCCGTCATCTCGAGATAACCCATACCGTTGTGGCTTCCTTGAAAGGCGATCGGTCCTTCCCAATAGGCATAACGCGTTCCCATCCAGCTTTTTGCATTCAACGGCGCCGTTTCAATTCTCAACCCTTTATCTCTTACGGCAACAGTCCATGACGTCGGTATCTGTCGCCCATCGACGTCGGTGAATACTGTCGGTGCCATTGATATTCTTTCGGGAGCAATCAACGTCGATTGTCCACCCACACCGATCCAGTTGCCCGCAAAATAATTGCCGCCATCGTTTTGTCGAAGCCGAAAGAGCATGACCTTCTCGCCGCCGTTCAGATGAAGCGAAAGCCAATCCCAGCCGGTCTGGTCCGATGCAAGTGGCTGACTGCTCCATTCGTGGTCCATCCAAGCTTGGCCGTGGACGTCCACACTCTTGTTGTTCAACGTCAATTTCCCCGTCGCCGAGAAGAATGGTTGACTGAAATAGTACGACGCCTGACCGCGTTCCGATTTCCTGCTGTAACCGGCGTCGCCTTGAAGCACGAGCGGCTCGCTGGACGCCAGTTGCAAAGAAAAATCGAAATCAGGCCCGACAGCGGAAATTTTGAGTGGCGAGATCATTGTTGCCGAAAATTCGTTCGCGGCCTGCATTTCCCACGAGTCGATCCACGCGTGAAACGGCTGGAAATCAACGCCGGCTTGTTCAACCCCTCCGCGCGCGAAACGCTCCGCATAGTGATGAGCGTTTGCGCTTGTTACTGCGGCATGCCCCATCCATAGCTGCCGATTGTCCCAACCATCGGCGTTTGCGTGCGGCGTTGTCGCTTGACGAAACAGCGTCCATTGCGCGCCATAGCGATTGCCTGAAGCATCCTGCAAATTCGCGGTGAGATACCACCACTCGATCCGAAATTCCGGATGCGGACCGAGATCACGTGGAAATTCGAGAGTCGCGCCCGGCACAACCTGCGCGAAGCCTTGCGATTCACCGCCGAGCCCGGCGAACCCCTGAGCACGTGCATTGCGGACGGCAGTCGCTGCAAGCAGACTTCCGCAAACGAATGCGCGACGGTTGATGAAAACATCATCGCTCATTGGCAAAAATCTTGGTAAGCTCGACAGGTTGCAGACGTATAAGCTTCATGATCGGGATCAATGCCGCAAGCAACGAAGCCAGCATCGCCACCCCCAATAACTCAAGCAGTTGACCCGGGAATACATAAAGCGGCAACCGCCATCCGAAAGCTTTGACGTTGACCACTGCAACAAGGCACCACGCCACCAGAACTCCCAGAGGCAATGCCCACAACGCTGTCAGAAACGCGACCGACATCGTTTTCACAAGCTCGATCGCGGCAAGCCGACGTCGCGTGATGCCGATAGCCCACAGCGGCGCGAGTTGTGGCAACCGACTGTTTCCTAGCGTGAGAAGGCTAGTCAGCAATGCTATTCCCGCGACACCAAGCGTGAAAGCATTCAACGCCGACGTGACGGCAAAAGTTCGATTGAAGATGCGTGTCGACTCCGCCTTCAGCGTTGCTTGATCGACGAGCCGGCCGCTGTCCAATCCAAATCTTTCGCGCAGCGCCGCAATAAGCTCGGCCACGCGTGCCGGATCAACGCGCAGACCAAATCGCGTCCTCGCGATATCCGGCCATCGTGCAGCGATCACATCGATATCTATTCCAATCTGCCCTTTGGGATTTCCATAGTCCGGATATATGCCCGCGACTTCGGCGGACCAAATACCCATCGGTGTCGGAATATCGATGTGACTGCCAACACGAACGTCGAGCCGCCGTGACAACTGCTCGCTGATCAGCGCGCCGTTGCCCTGACGAATTTTTTCCCACACGTCGGCCTGCTTATCCAGCAACGGCCATCGCTCACGATAGGTTGCGTGGTCCGCAAAGCCGAGCACTTCGACAGGCAATCCGCTCATCGTGATTTCGGTACGCCATGCCGGAAGAACTGCGATGACATCCGGTCTTTGCTGTAGCCAAGCCACGATCTCGTATCCCTGCGCGTCACTGGTCGCGTTGAGATAAACCTCTGCAGCTAAGCGATCGTTGAGCCATACCGTAAAAGTCTTGCTGAAACTCTGAACCATCGTGCCGACGCCGACATTGACGGCGAGCGCCAACAGCAACGCCATCAGAGCGAGCGAAAGTCCCGAAAGTTGCTGTCGGCTATCGGCCCAAAACCATTTGACTAGCGGTCGCACGGCCGCATGTTGACCAATCCAAAGCATCGCGCCGAGAAGAACCGGCAATGCTAAGGCTGCAGCGAGCAGCAATGCCGCCAGAACGGCGAACCCAGCGGAAAGCGAATTGCCAAAATAGAGGACCGCTGCGGCTGTCAAACCGACGCCAAATGCCGCGACCCCCTGACGCTTCAGCCATTTTTGTTGCGCGCCTTGCCACGCATAGGGCTGCGCAGCGACGAGCACCGGCAAACGATAGACCCTGAACAATCCCGTTATGGACGCGAGCAGCGCACCGAGAATGCTCATGCCTAAGCCTGCGACCCACCACTTCCAATGCAGCGACAATTCTCCCGGAATCTGCGCGCCGTAAAGTCCACGCAAGCTTGCAGCGACATCTGGGAGCAGCAATGCCGCGACGAGATAGCCGCCGATCAGACCCGCGAGACCGGCAAGCAGAGCAAGCGAGACAAGCTCGCCAACAAGAACGGCCGTAAGTGTCCGCGCAGAAACCCCGCACGCGCGCAATGTCCGAAACATCGGCAAGCGTTGTTCGATAGCAAGCCCGATTGCCGAATGAACGATAAAGAGCCCAACGAAAAACGAAAGCAGGCCAAACGCCGTCAGATTTAGATGAAAGCTATTGGTGAGGCGCTCAAGTTCGCCAGGTGTGCCCGCTTCGATCAGTTGGAGCCGATGACCGACGATTTCTTCGAGGGGCTTGCGAAACCCAACATCCTGATAACCAACAAGCAATCTCGATAGCTGGTTCGGCATTTTCAAAATGGTCTGCGCGGCACCGATATCGACAACCAGAACGCCAGGCGCGAGATCGACTTGCGCTGCGAGCGGCGGTAGCAATGCGCCGCCGTCGATGGGAGGCGATGAACCTAACTGCAATTTCAGATCGGACAATGTTTCCGGCGCGACCAAGGTCTGACCCGGTGCGGTCAGAAACTTTTGCAATTGGACTTGTCCGACGCTGGGCGCAGCCCCCGCATCCGCCGGAAGTGAAATCGGCTCGATTCCTAGCAGCCGGTATACTCGGCCATTAATCCTGATGCGTCCTTCGACGATAGGCGATACCGCCCAGTTCGCACGGCGAAGATCGACGAACATGTGTTGCGGAAACACCGGACCGTCGCGCCCAACCAGCATCGCCGTCTTGCCACCGCCGAACGTTGCCGCCGCACGATCGTAACTATTGCGCGCCTGTTGATTGAGAGCCTGCACACCGCTCCATAACGCGGTTGCGGCAATCAAACCAACAAGCAACGTCGCAAGTTGCAAGCGATGCCTTTTCCAATGACTCAGAAGGACCGATAGAATCCAGATTACCCTGCTCATGTGAGTAATCCCGCGCTGAGATGAATTTGCCGGTCGAGCGTCGCAGCCAATCGTGCGCTGTGTGTAACCATCAGAAATCCGCAGCCAGTGCGCATCACAAGGTCGCGCGCCAGGGCGAGTACATCGTCAGCCGTTTTTTCATCAAGGTTACCGGTTGGCTCATCTGCCAGTAACAGCAACGGTTTGACCGCAAGAGCACGACCGATCGCGACACGTTGTTGCTGTCCGCCAGATAATTGTTCGGGGTATCTGTCTAGCAAATCTCCAAGCCCGAGTCGCTCGACAAGCTCCGCCTGCCATGCAACGTCATGCCCTCCCGCGATGCGCGCCTGAAAGGCGAGGTTGTCGGAAACCGCAAGACTGGGAATGAGATTGAATTGCTGAAAGACAAGACCCAACCGGTCTCGCCGCATCGCTGCACGCGCGCTATCGGACATCTCGGAAATCAGTGCGCCGTCAAGCAGGATTTCACCGCTGTCGGCATTATCAAGCCCGGCAATCAAATGCAGCAACGTGCTTTTGCCGCTGCCAGATTCTCCCGTCAGAGCCACGCTCTCTCCGGCATTGAGCGAAAGGTCGACGCCGCGCAGGACGGCAAGCTCCTCCCCTGACGTCCGGTAGGATTTTTTAAGACTGCGAACGCTCAGCATGACACTCGAGAGCTTACACGCGCGCACGTCGAAGGCCAGCCTGCCCGACGCAGCAGTTACCGTCGTATCAGGTCGTGCTGAGTTCGTAAGCCCTGATGTCCTTTGCCCGCTCCGAATCGGCACCGGCCCTGTGATCGGTCGCAATTGCTGTGTAGACCGCCGGCAAAACAAACAAGGTGAACAGCGTTCCGATCGACATTCCCGCGACCACAACAAGTCCGATCGAGAAACGGCTCGCAGCACCGGCACCACTGGCGGTGAGAAGCGGCAGCAGTCCTGTCACCATCGCGGCCGTCGTCATTAGAATGGGACGAAGGCGAACGCGGGCGGCGTGTTCGATCGCGGTGCGCCGATCCAACCCCTCCTTCAATTGAAGGTCATTGGCAAACTCCACCATCAGAATGCCGTGCTTACTGATCAAGCCGATCAGAGTCACAAGACCGACCTGTGTATAAATGTTGATCGTCGCAAGTCCGAAGAACAGCGGAATCAGCGCGCCGCTTATCGCCATCGGAACGGAAATCAGAATGACGAGCGGATCTCGAAGGCTTTCGAACTGTGCCGCCAGCACGAGAAAGATAATGATCAGCGCGAAAACGAACGTCACGGCAAGCTGATTGCCTTCCTGAACGAACTGTCGCGAGTCCGCCAGAAAATTGTGGCTATAGCCGGATGGCAATTGTTGGGCCTGCGATTCCAGAAACTCCACCGCTTTGCCAACGGTCACACCCGGCATCGGCACGGCCTGGAAGGTCGCCGAGTTCAACTGGTTGAAATGGGTCAAAGCATTCGGATTCGTCGATGTCTCGATCGACACAATCGTATTGAGCGGCACCTGCTTGCCGCCAGATGTTGGAACATAGTAGTTGCCGAGCGCTTCGGGCGACAGTCGAAGGCCGCGCGGGACCTGAGGAATGACCTGATAAGAACGCCCTTCGAGATTGAAGCGGTTGACGTAGTTGCCGCCTAAAAGCGTAGCGAGCGAAGTACCGACGGCTGCCATCGTAATTCCAAGATCGTTCGCTTTGGAGCGATCGATATTGACCTTAACCACCGGCTGATTGAACGCAAGATCGCTGTCAGCCACAATGAAGAGGCCGCTCTTGCGAGCTGCCGCTTTCAGCTTTTCCATTTCTTCAAAGACGGATTGAAAACCGCTGGTCGTACTGAGAACCATTTGTACCGGCAAGCCACCGGGTCCGCCCGGAAGTGGCGGAAGATTGAACACGAACGCGTTGACGCCCTCAACCTTACTCAATTCACCTTGCACAAGCGGCTTCAACTTAAGCGACGAGCGCTTACGTTCGTCCCAAGGCTTCAGGATCATGCCCGAGATGCCGTTGTTCGGCCCGTTCGTGCCGTTGATGATGAAGCGAAGATCCGTCTCGGGGAATTTCGCGAATGCATCGTCAAGCTTCTTGCCGTAGAAATCCGTGTAATCGATGTTCGCGTATTGCGGCGCCTTTGTCACAGAGAAAAGAATGCCCTGATCTTCTTCCGGCGCCAGTTCCTTCGATGTGTTGGCGTACATAAACCCAACGAGGAACAGGATCGTGAGTGCAAACAATCCTGTGATCGGCCGATAATCGAGCGAACGATCGAGTTGACGTCCGTACCACCGCGTCACGCGTCCGAAAATCTCGTCGACCTTTTTTGCGAAACGACCCTGTTCGCCACCGTGTCGCAGCAACACCGAACACATCATCGGAGACAATGTGAGTGCAACGACACCGGAAATAATCACAGCTCCGGCAAGCGTGAAGGCGAATTCGCGAAACAGCGAGCCGGTCAGTCCGCCCAAAAATCCAATGGGTGCATAAACCGCAGCAAGCGTAATTGTCATCGAAATGACTGGACCTACAATTTCGCGGGCACCGATCAGTGATGCCTCGACAGGCGACTTTCCTTCTTCCAGATGCCGATGAATATTTTCCACAACGACGATAGCGTCGTCGACCACAAGGCCGATGGCCAACACCATTGCCAGCAACGTCAAAAGATTGAGCGTGAAGCCCATCGCCAGCATGATGATGCAGGCACCAACCAGCGACAACGGAATCGTGACAACCGGAATAATGACGGAGCGGAAAGACGCGAGAAAAAGAAAGATTACGATGACGACAATGATCACCGCCTCAATCAAAGTGTTGCGCACTTCTTCGATCGACGAGCGGATGAACTTGGTGGAGTCATAGGCCACTGTCATTTTCAGTGACGGCGGCAGGTTACGCCGAATTTCCGGAAACAGATCACGAACGCCGGTCACGATATTAAGCGGATTGCCCTGAGGCGTCGCCTGAACGCCGATGAAGATCGCATGCTGTCCATTCAGCGAAACGCTGGAATCGGTACTCTGCGCACCCAGTTCGACGACCGCAACATCTTCAAGCCTGACGAACCCGCCGTCTTTGGCTTTCACCGTCATCCGCTTAAACTGATCGATGCTGGTGAGATCGGCGTTGGTCGTGACGTTGGAAACGATAAAGTAGCCCTTCGACTGACCGGCAGCAGCTTGGAAATTGTTGGCCCTGATCGCAGCAGCAACGTCGTCTGGCGAGACGTTGCGGCCCGCCATACGAGCGGGATCGAGCCAGATGCGTGTGGCAAGCGTCTGCGCACCGAGAATATCGGCGGACGCAACTCCATCGACCGTGGAAAGCACCGGCTGCACGACGCGCGTCAGATAATCGGAAATCTGCGGGCCGCCGAGTTCATCGCTCGAAAACCCAAGATACATCACGGCCGTGGTTTGACCGGTCGATTTGGTGATGACCGGGTCGTTGGATTCTTTCGGGATCAGATACTTGACCGAATTGACCTTCGCGCTGACTTCAGTAAGCGCGAAATCCGGCTCGAAGTTCAGTTTGACATAGACCGAGATCGTGCTCGTACCCTGCACCGAAGACGACGTGATGTAGTCGACACCTTCGGCCGAGGCGACGGCCTGTTCAATCGGCTGGGTGATGAACCCTTGCATCAATGCCGGTGAAGCGCCGGGATACGCGGTTGTAATCGTAATCACCGTGTTCGACAGTTTTGGATACTGGCGTACGCCAAGACTTGTCGCCGCTTTGAAGCCGATCAAAAGGATCAGCAAGCTGACAACAAGCGAAAGCACCGGCCGTTTAATGAACAGATCGGTGAAAGCCATGATAGCGCTCCTATCTGCTCAATTACGCGGCGGCTGCGCGGGCACAGGCGGCGGCGGATCGGCTGAAATAGTCACGGCCGAACCTGATTGAAGTTTGAGTTGTCCGGCGGCAACAACACGATCGCCCGCCTTGATGCCACTTGCGATCACAGCTTTGCCGTTCACGCGGTCACCAGCCTTGACGAAGGTACGCGTCGCCTTGAATCCGGTTGTGCCGTCCTCGGCCTTGGTTTCTTCGATGAGATAAACCGAATCGCCATAGAGCGTGTAGTCGACGGATGTCTCGGGCACGGTCACGACAGCACCATCGGGCGGAAGCTCGACTTTCGTCGTTGCAAACATGCCCGGCTTCAAAATCTTGTCCGGGTTTTCAAATGTCGCCTGAATGCGCACGTTGCGCGTATCCGCGCTGATCTGCGGCTCGATCGTCGTGATCTTGCCTTCGAATTTACGGCTCGGATAAGCGTCAACCGAAATAAGAACGCTCTGTCCAACTTTCAGAATCGCGCGATCTTTTTCCGTCGCAGTGAAGTTCAAATAGAGTTTCGAAAGATCGGTCAGCGATACGATCTGCGTTCCCGCGCTCAAATATTGACCCAACTCGACCTTGCGAACGCCAAGGTCGCCGTCGAATGGCGCCTTGATACGCTTCTGCGATATGATCGCTTCGGTTTTTGCGATCGCCGCGTTGGCCTGATCGTAGGTCGCCTGCGCCTGATCGACGGTCGCCTGCGGGCCAAATTGTTTGGCGGCCAGAGTCTTCGCGCGGTCAAGCGCAAGTTGCGCTGCCAGCGTCTGCGCCTTGAAGCTCGCAAGATCGCTTTGATCCGGAGCATCGAAAATCTGGATAAGTGGATCGCCCACCTTCACGGTCGCGCCAGGTGTAAAGAGAATGTCCGTAACTCGTCCGTTGACGTCGGTCGTCACATCGACCTGATGGACTGCGGCGAGATCGCCAATACCGACAAGAAAGCGCGGCAGCACTTCCGAGGCCGCCGTGGCGATGCTCACGGAAACGGCCGGCGGCTTGTTGTTCGCGAAGAATTTCGCGATCATGTAACTCCGGAATGCGTTGAAACCCACGAACAGGAACACCAACAACGCGAGCGCACCGCCGACGATGATAAGCCAGCGCTTCATTTGCACCGGCTGGGACCGCGGCTTATTATTCGAAGAAGGTTTCGGCTGAGACGGCGAGGTTTTTGCGTCCATGTTATGCACTTTCCGAAATGCGGGGCGCTGCCCGATATGGTGACGGCTCGGCATCCAGGTAAGTAGCGATGGCCTGATCTTTCAACCCGATGCCACGAAGAATGAACTGGCAAACCTGCCGTTCGAATGTTTGCGTGTCCGCATTTGGCAAAGTGGGAATCGCAGGCAGCCTTGTCAGCGCGATCATGTGAACAACCTGATGCGCAAACCAGAAAAGATTTAATGGTTGTCCTTCGCTGCGCGCGGCGTCTCCGGCCGCGATTGCACTTTCCAGCGAGGCTGTAAAAATCGGACCGATGAGATTACCGATTTTTTCAAAAAGCAGCCGCGCAAATTCTCCGTCGCCAAGATGGCTTGAGATCATCAACCGGATTTTCTGCGCCTCTTCCTGGTCCGGCGTTTCCGACGCACTCAGAAAATGCGCGGTCATGTCGCGAATCAGGATCACCAGCGTCGAAGTGGACGGTTCAAGCTCGAGCAGCCGGTGCATTTCCGGATCGGCTTCGCAAGCCTCGACAAGAATCTCGGCGTACAATGCGGCCTTGGTCGGGAAATGCTTGAACAGCAACCCTTCCGAAATAGAAGCGGCGGCCGCGACACTCTTCGTTGTCGTGCCAGCAAAGCCGTAGCGCGCGAAACAGCGCCTCGCCGCTTCCAGTATCTGCTCCCGGCGCAAATCGCTGGTCAATCTCAGGGTACTCATGGGGTCGTGAGTAAGCACTCACTTTGGCCCAAGTCAACAGAAATGCTGCAACGCAAATATGACATTTCGTCTGGTCTGTGGGCGCATTTACGCAGCCCTTTGCCAAGACCCGAAGCTCGCCAGCAATGGGTGCAACCCACGACCGCCTGCTGTATCGGTGACGCATGACTAATACCAAATCCAATCTTCAGATCGATTCCGCCCGGCTTTGGAACGACATCCACGCGACAGCAAAATTCGGCGGCACGCTCAAAGGCGGTGTGCGGCGGCTCACTTTGGGTGCCGAAGACAAACTGGTTCGCGACTGGTTTCGCAACGCCTGCGAAGCCGCCGGCTGCGACGTGCACGTCGATGCTCTCGGCACCATGTTTGCCCTGCGCAAAGGACGCGATATGTCGAAACTGCCGATCGCAATTGGGTCACACCTTGACACGCAACCCACTGGCGGAAAATTCGATGGCGTTCTCGGAACGCTCGCCGCGCTTGAAGTCATTCGTTCGATGAACGATGCAGGAATCGAAACCGACGCGCCGGTTTGTATCTGCAATTGGACGAACGAAGAAGGCTCGCGCTTCGCTCCTGCGATGATGGCGTCGGCTGCGTATGCCGGTGAATACACCACCGACGATATCCTTGGCCGCAAGGACGCTGACGGCATGAGCGTCGCCGAAGCGTTACAGGAAATCAGCTATCGTGGCTCTGAGAATGTCGGACAACGAAAATTCGGTGCCTTCGTCGAACTGCACATCGAGCAAGGCCCCCTTCTCGAAGCAGAAAGCAAAATCATCGGCGTGGTGGATCGGGGACAGGGCATCATCTGGTACAACGGCGAGATTTCCGGATTTGCCAGCCACGCAGGCACGACGCCGATGCCGCTGCGACGCGATGCGCTTGCGGCGCTCTCAGAGGTTGTGCTCGCAATCGAACGGTTGGCGAAAAATCACGGGCCGCATGCCGTCGGAACAATCGGCGAAGTCACGATCGAGAACTCATCGCGCAACGTCATTGCTGGCGACTTGAAATTTACCGCCGAGTTTCGCAGCCCCGAATCCGCGACGATGGACAAATTGAACGCCGGCCTCAAAAAGGTCGTTGACGAGATCGCAACGCGCCGCAAAGTTAAAGTTACGCTCCATCGGATATGGCGAAAGGAACCGACGGTCTTCGACGCAAAAATTGTTGCTGCCGTCGAGAGCGCTACCCAACAACTTGGTTATTCACATCGCCGCATCACATCCGGCGCAGGACACGATGCCTGCAATCTCGCGGGAGTGATGCCCGCTGCGATGATTTTCGTACCATGCAAGGACGGCGTCAGTCACAACGAGTTGGAAGACGCCACGCAAGCGGACTGCACGGCGGGCGCGAATGTCCTGCTTCATACGACACTCGCTCTGGCAGGTGTTGTTTCCTCCGCAAAAGCGAATAGCTGACCTATTCAAGTTCACTTAAGGCAACTTTATGAAGACTTCAGTTCCTGCTCCAACTGCCGCACGAAGGCCGCGCAGCTTCACGATCCACGGCAAGACAATTACCGACGACTACGCATGGCTCAAGGACGACAAGTGGCAGGAGGTGCTGCGCGATCCGACTTTTCTCAATCCGGATATCCGGGCCCATCTCGAATCTGAGAATCTTTACACGGAGTCCATCCTTGGCCACACAACGGCGCTACAAACAAAGCTCGTCGCCGAAATGCGCGGGCGTATCAAGGAAGACGATTCCAGCGTGCCCTCGCCCGACGGGCCATTCGCTTACTTTCATAAATTCCGTGAAGGTGGGCAACATGAATTGATCGTGCGGTCGCCCCGCGATGGCGGCGACGCAACTATCATCATCGATGGAGACCAGCAGGCAGCGAAGTCGCCGTACTTCAAGTTCGGCGGCGCGCGTCATTCGCCGGATCACCGGCTTCACGCGTGGAGCGCCGATGTCCGAGGTTCGGAGTATTTCACCATTCGCGTGCGCGATTGGGCGACGGGCAAAGATAGCGACGACATCGTCGAAGAAACGGACGGCAGCGTGGTTTGGTCCGCAGATTCCAAATCATTTTTCTACGTCAAACTCGACGACAATCATCGCCCGATGCAGATTTTTCGCCACCGTCTCGGCACATCGCAATCGGACGATGCCCTCGTCCACGAAGAAAAAGATTCAGGGTGGTTCACGCATATCCATGAAAGTGCAAGCGGACGTTATTGCATCGTTGCGGGTGGGGATCACGAAACATCGGAACAGCATCTGATCGATCTTCAAGACGCGAACGCGAAGCCTGTGATCGTGACCCAACGGAAGGAAGGCGTACAATACTCCGTCAACGATTGCGGCGATGACCTTTATATTCTGACGAATGCCGACGACGCGATCGATTTCAAGATCGCAATCGCGCCGTTGAAGTCACCGGACCGCAAGAATTGGCGCGACCTGATCCCTTATCGACCCGGCATCTATGTGATCGACGTTGAACTGTACGCAAACCATATGGTTCGGCTGGAACGCGCGAACGCCCTGCCCTCCATCGTTATTCGCGATCTGCGCGCGACCGACGAACATGCGATTGCGTTCGACGAGGCCGCGTACTCATTGGACACCATGGGCGGTTATGAATTCGAGACGACAAATCTTCGATTTGGCTATTCATCGATGACGACACCGGGCGAAGTGTTCGACTACGACATGAAAAGCCGTGAACGAAAATTGCGTAAGCGACAGGAAATTCCTTCAGGTCACGATCCAGCGAACTACGTCACGACACGTATCATGGCGCGCGCGGACGACGGCGCAGAGGTGCCCGTCTCGATTCTTCATCGCCGCGACCTCAAACGCGATGGAGCAGCGCCATTGCTGCTCTATGGCTACGGTTCATACGGCCACGCGATCCCGGCTTCGTTCTCGGCCAATCGGCTTTCCCTGGTCGATCGCGGATTCGTCTACGCGATAGCGCATGTACGCGGTGGCGCGGACAAAGGTTGGGGCTGGTATCTCGATGGCAAGCGCGAGAAGAAAACCAACACGTTCGACGATTTCGCGGCCGCTGGCCGCGCGTTGATCGAAAGCAAATACACGTCAGCGAAATGTATCGTCGGTCACGGCGGCAGCGCTGGTGGCATGCTGATGGGTGCGGTTGCTAATCGCGCAGGTGAATTGTTCGCCGGCATTGTCGCCGAAGTGCCGTTCGTCGATGTGCTGAACACAATGATGGACGAGACGCTGCCGTTGACGCCGCCGGAGTGGCCGGAATGGGGAAATCCGATCACCGATGAGAAAGCATTTCGCAATATCTTGTCGTACTCACCTTACGACAATGTCGCCGCAAAATCCTATCCTGCGATCTTAGCGATGGGTGGCCTAACCGATCCACGCGTGACGTATTGGGAGCCGGCGAAATGGATTTCGCGATTACGCGCAACGATGACCGGCGGCGGTCCGGTGTTATTGCGCACAAATATGGGCGCAGGCCACGGCGGCGCGTCAGGACGATTCAATCGTCTTGACGAAGTCGCAACTGCTTACGCGTTTGCGTTGTGGGCCGTCGGACTCGCGCCGAGCAAAGCTTAGCTCAGCTGCAAGCACCGATTGTGCTTTTGGCGAGTTCAGCATCTTTTGCGCTCTTGTAAGGCCCGCTGCCCCACAGAATCGGTCCGATCGGACCGTCGATCACGGGATTCGACGTGACAATGCTGCATCCCTCGGAACGCGTGTCCTTGATCACCCAGAAGCCGGAATAATTCCAATCCGCCAAAGTGACGAGACTTGCAAAGGCAGTCGCAATTGCGAGAACTTTCATGACGACCTCACTTGATGGCGGCAACCACCATCATGATCCGTGGTTCCCACCGAAACCACCGAAACACCGCGCGATGGTTAAAATGCGACGGAACAAAAGCTACGATTTAAATTCGGGATGGTTAAAGTCAGCGCCGCCGTGGTCGCATTTCTAACTGAATGCATCCGCGTCGAATTTCGGCCGATACCCGGCGCGAAACGCATTAACGATGGACGGTGGCGTTAGTAATTTTATGTCCGCAAGATTTGGCGCGAATTGCAAATATCCGGAGAACGACCATTCCCACACCTTGCAGTCTTTGATCAGATAACTTCGCTCTCCTGCGACCACCATCGTTCCGTCCGGCAATTCTATCCAGGGGCCCCGCAATGGGTGAAGACGCTTCTTGCCGTGATCGACACGCTCCGCATGCAGGACCGCGTCGACATCTTTCGAATACACATTGCGGCGGCGATTTCCCTTTGCCCACGCGTCGCGAAACGCCACTGCATCAACGCGGCGACAATAAAAGCATGGCCGATGACCTGCTGCGAATGACGTCGCTTCGTCGAGAAAAAATAATTCCGTCCAACTTCGCGTGCAC
Source organism: Hyphomicrobiales bacterium (assembly GCA_038230475.1). GTDB lineage: Bacteria > Pseudomonadota > Alphaproteobacteria > Rhizobiales > Xanthobacteraceae > Afipia. The sequence continues at coordinate 22,476 of JBBRNE010000005.1, read as the reverse complement.
ATGACCTTGCGTCGTCGACCCTTGAATTCACATACACATGTAATCCACGCCTTCGACGACCAGCGGCGGTTGAGCAGCGTTCGCGTCGCGGGGTCGTGAATGATTCCACGATTACCGGTAAATCGCCCGCGATCCGCAACAGCGACAATTTCACCGAACGGCGTCACGCGATTTTGGAGCGGCATGGTCTCGCTTTAGCTCAAGACATCCTGGTTGATGACATTCTCACGGATCGTCTCGCCGTCCAGTGCACTCAGAATGTTTTTCGCCGCTTGCAATCCCATCCGGTCCAGCGACTCGCGCGTAACGCCGGCAACATGCGGTGCGGCAATGACGTTCGATAGTTTGAACAACGGATTGTCGGACGGCGGCGGCTCTTTCTCGAACACGTCGATTCCTGCACCGGCGATCTTATTGCTCGTCAGCGCCGCATATAGCGCGGCCTCGTTGACGATGCCACCTCGCGCCGTATTAATGAGAAACGCCGATGGCTTCATCAATTGCAGTTTCGCAGCGTCAAACAAATTGATTGTTGCTGGCGACTTTGGACAATGCACCGAAACAAAGTCGGCGTTAGGTAACGCAGCATCCAGGTCTTTTATAAATTCGGCGTCCATCGTTTGAATGTCGGAAGCAGACTTAAACGGATCGTAGACCTGCACTTTCATTTCCATCGCAACCAGACGTTTGACAAGGCGCGAGCCGATGCGACCGCACCCGATCACGAGCGCAGTTTTTCCAAGCAAATCATAAGGTATCGCGCTCAAACGTGCGCTCCAGTTGCCGCTTTTGACCAGATGATCAAGTTCGGCAGCGCGTTTTGCCAGCGCCAACATCATGAACAACGCCGCTTCCGCCACCGACGGCGAATTCGCAATACCGGTCGTCATCAGTGGAATTTTCTTTGCGCTGAGTGCCGGCACATCGACAGCGTCATATCCGACACCGATGCGCGCAACGACCATCATCTCGCCGGACGAGACAATTTCATTTTGACCGAAACCCGTGCCGCCGAGTGCGACGCCGTTGACGGGAGCGTGTTGTTTAAGAAGCGCATTGAAATCAGCTGCCGAAATGGAGTTGGAAAATTCGATCGCCTCGATGTCGCCGCGCGACCGAAACAAAGCCCATCCTTGCGGAGCCATTGTTTCGACGATCAGCAGTTTCTTCTTGTTCGTTGACATTTCATTCCCCAGCACTTTTTTGATCTTTCAGGCATTAGCGGCCTAGCGCAGGATAACCGTTTCGGCAATATCATCGTCGGTCGGCACAACACCGCGACCTGAAATGGAGACTATCCGTGAAGCGATACGCGACCGAACCACTGCCCGCTTCGCTGGTCGAGACATTGGCGAAGTACGACACGCCAACGATCTGCAACGCGATGGAGATCGTTGCGCCGGAGCGGCGTCTCATCGGCTACACGACGAAGCCTCTGGTGTGCCCGTTTCCTGATTTGCCGCCGATGGTGGGCTATGCACGCACTGCAACAATCCGGGCGACCTCTGCATCCATCCTTTCACCCGCCGACGCGCGAGCGCAGCGCACGGCGTATTATGAATATTGCGGCACGGGGCACGGACCGCGCATCAGCATCATTCAAGACCTCGATGGAGCCAACATTGGTTTCGGAGCATTCTGGGGCGAGGTGCAGAGCAGCGTTCACAAAGCGCTCGGATGTCTCGGTGTCGTCACCGACGGCTCGATCCGTGACATTCCGCAATGGGCTCCCGGATTCCAGGCGCTCGCCGGAAGCATCGGCCCCTCGCACGCTCATGTGCATCTCGACGGCTTTGGCGACGATGTTTGTGTCGCGGGAATGACGGTTCATTCCGACGATCTCATTCATGCCGATCTCCATGGGGCCATTGTCATCCCATTCGATATTGCAGAAAAACTGCCTGCTGCGGTGAAATTATGTGAACGGCGCGAGGAGCCTATCCTCGGAATTGCACGCAGCGCTTCGTTCTCGCTGGAGAAACTCAAGGACGCCTTGTCACGGGCCGCCGAAATTCACTGAGGCTAAATCGCCTCGTAGGCGAACAGCATCGCGATCAGCGTAATCCCGATCAGTCCGGCGAGAAACAAGATGTCCGCTATTTTCTCGTATCGGCCGCTGAGTCGAATTTGCTTCGCGTAACGTATCGACAAATATGATGACGCCGCACTGATAAGAAAAACAAGTGCCGCAACGGAAGCATACTCATCGACGTGACTAGGACCGATTTTGGTTTCTGCGACTTTCACCAGACCGATAAAGGTGGTGCAAATTCCGATCATCGTTGCCGACGTCGGCAGAATATGGCGGGACAGCGCTCTGTCGCCTCCGAGCGAACCAACCTGATTGGCCATCTACAGACTCCTTTTTGGACCCGCACCCGCCGCCATCCGTTATGGTCGCGACATCGAATCTTCATTGATCCGGACTCGCAATGCCCGCCTCGGCCTTATACCGCGCCTCAACCAGTCACGCAGCACTCGGACCCGATTTCTATGACATCGTGGCCGCAGCGACATTCCCAAAAACAATTCTGCGCTACCGCAACCAGGCGTCGGCAAAGACCGTCGGTCTCGATACGCTAACCGACACGGAATGGATTGCGCATTTCGGACGCTTCGACCCGCTGCCCGGCAGCTTCGAGCAACCGCTCGCGCTGCGTTATCACGGCCATCAATTTCGCACCTACAATCCTGACATCGGCGACGGACGCGGCTTTCTTTTCGCGCAATTATACGATGCCGACGGGCGGCTGCTCGATCTTGCGACCAAGGGCAGCGGAAGGACGCCGTGGTCTCGCACCGGCGACGGAAAACTCACATTAAAGGGCGGCGTACGCGAAGTGCTCGCGACTTCGATGCTGGAAGCGCTGGGCGTCGATACGTCGAAGTCCTTCAGCCTGATCGAGACCGGCGAAGACCTCGTGCGCGGCGACGAGCCATCGCCGACGCGTTCCTCCGTCCTCGTGCGCCTTAGCTATTCGCATATTCGCATTGGTTCGTTTCAACGGCTAGCGTTTCTCCACCAGCCGGAGAACGTCGCGAAGCTGCTCGATTACACGATCAAGACTTACATGCCCGATATCTGGCGTGATGAACCGACGGAGCGCGCGGTTTTATTTCTGGAAGAAGTCTGCCGCCGTGTCGCTCGCGTCGGTGCGCAATGGATGATGGCGGGTTTCGTTCATGGTGTGCTCAACACCGACAATACCAATGTCACCGGAGAGAGTTTCGACTACGGCCCGTGGCGATTTCTGCCGGTCCTGCATCCACCATTTACTGCAGCTTATTTCGACGAGACCGGTCTATATGCATACGGTCGCCAGCCCGATGCATTGCTCTGGAATGTCACGCGTCTTGCGGAATGCCTTTTAGGTATTGCCGAACGTGCGCCGCTCGAAAATGCACTCGGCGCATTTGCGCCAGCGTTGCAGGATGAGTTCACGAAAAAGATGCTCTGGCGACTTGGGTTGCAATCGCTCGGCAAGGAACATGACGCCGAACTGTCACGCGTCGTGTGGCAGTTTCTTTCGGAATCGAAAGCTCCGTTCGAGCAATTTTTCTTCGATTGGTACGGCGGCATTGCAAGCGAAGCACGCGCCACCAAAAGTGCTTCGCAAGAGTTTTATGGGTCTGAGAAATTCGCACCGATGCGCGAAGCACTACGAGATTACAAACCGTTCGCTGGCGCCAAGATCGACCACGCCTATTTCAAGCGGTCGGCGCCCTGCACGATGCTGATCGATGAAGTCGAAGCGATCTGGAAACCGATCGCCGATGACGATAACTGGTCGGCGTTTCAAGCCAAGCTGGAAGCGATCACCGAAATGGCGGATGCGTTCAGACAAAATAATCCGGACCAACTCGCGAAGACCCGGTTTTAGTCTCCCTGAACCTCAGGCGACCTTCTGTTTTGCAGCGGTCGGGATTTTTCCGTCCAAGAATCCTGTCAGACGCCCGCGAATGATCTGTTCAGCCTCCGACATGATGCGATCAACCAATTCCTTGCAGGTCGGAATGTCGTTGATGAGACCGACGACCATGCCGCAGCTCCATGCGCCCGCATCCATATCACCATCGATCATGACTTTGGGATAGACGCCCGCAACCTGATCCATAATGTCAGCGATCTTGAGGCTTGCTCCCTTTTCGCGCTCCACCTCGAGAAGTTTCTCGACATTCTTGTTGTCGAGAACGCGCTCTGTATTGCGCAACTGGCGCATGATGAGGCGCGTATCGAGTTCGGTGGCCTTGACCAAAGCATTCTTCACGTTCGGATGAACCGGGGCTTCCTTAGTCGCGATGAAGCGTGTGCCCATGTTCATGCCCTGCGCCCCCAATGCCAAGGCGGCGACGAGGCTGCGTGCATCCGCCATGCCACCAGAGGCTACGAACGGAATTTTTAATTCCTCCGCTGCGCGCGGCAGCAGGATCATGTTCGGCATGTCGTCTTCGCCGGGATGGCCGCCGCATTCGAATCCGTCGACGCTGACGGCGTCGCAGCCAATCGCTTCGGCTTTCAGCGAATGGCGCACGGACGTGCACTTGTGAATGACCTTGATGCCGGCCGCCTTCAGCGCGGGCATGTATTGTTCAGGGCTACGGCCCGCAGTCTCGACGATCTTGATGCCGCCTTCCCGGATGGCGGCGATGTATTCTGGATATGGCGGCGAGGTGAAGGCCGGGAGGAAAGTGAGGTTCACGCCAAACGGCTTGTCGGTCATCTCGTGACAACGCGCGATTTCCTTGGCGAGCAGCTCGGGCGTTTTCTGCGTCAGGCCAGTGATGATGCCGAGACCGCCGGCGTTGGAAACGGCCGCTGCAAGTTCGGCAAAGCCGACATAATGCATTCCGCCCTGAATGATCGGATGCTGGATGCCGAACATTTCGGTGATGGCTGTTTTCATGTGACCTCCCTGAAAGTGGCGATATTGTTAGCGCAGATTTTGTAAGTTCTGCAATGGAATTGACTGGCAAGCCTGCTATGCCGACAGCACGTTTTGCGAAAATTTTTTCTTCACAAGGCTGGCTGTTCTCAGGCTTTGTTATCTCGGGCGCGTTTGACCAGCGACGTCGTGCTGTGGCCCGGCAGAATATCGACCAGCACTACTTCGCCGCCATTAGCAGCGACAATCTCGTGGCCGACGACCTGCTCGCGCGTGTAGTCCCCACCCTTCACGAGCACGCTGGGCTTGATCTGTGTAATCAGCTTAAGCGGCGTGTCTTCCTCGAACACGACGACGAGATCGACGGCCTCCAGTGCCGCAAGCACTTCGGCGCGCGCGCGCTCATCTTGGACCGGACGATCCGCGCCCTTAAGCCGGCGCACCGACGCATCGCTGTTGAGGCCGACGATCAGACGGTCGCACGCCGCACGCGCCTGTGTCAGCACGCGGACATGCCCCGGGTGAAGGATATCGAAACACCCGTTGGTGAAGCCGACGCGAAGACCTGCTTTGCGCCAGTCAGCAACGCGCGCATCGAGATCGGCCGCGCTTGACGCAATTTTTTCCTCTGCGGTAAGGGAAGCATGCGGCAAGATCTTGCTGCGCAACTCCATCGACGACACCGTCGCCGTCCCGGGCTTGCTCACCGAGACTGCTGCTGCTGCTGCTGCACAACGCAGCACTGTTTCCCAATCCGCGCCCGCCGCGAGCGCAACCGCAAGAACAGCAGCGACGGTATCCCCAGCACCGGACACATCACGCACCTTGGCAGGCTGCGCAGGTACATGAATCAGCGTGCCATCGCGATGTGCCAGCGTCATGCCGTGTTCGCTCTGTGTGACGAGAATGGCTTCCGCGTCCGCCGTCAGCAGCGCCTCGATTGAGGCTTCTGCGATATCGGCATCGGACTGGATGCGGCGGCGTGTCGCTTCCGCAAATTCCTTGCGGTTCGGCGTCAGTAAAGTCGCGCCGCGATAGATCGCCAAATTCGCGCTTTTCGGGTCGACGATCACCCGCTTGCCGAGCTTGCGTGCCGCATCGATCACATTGCGGATAACGCGCGCTGTCAGAACACCCTTGGCGTAATCGGACAATAAAACGATGTCGACGCGAGGAAGCGCTGCGATCACTGCGTCGATTAGTTTCCGTTCGACGGCATCCGATGCAGGCACGGCGAATTCCCAGTCGGCGCGCAGCATGTGGGTCGAGAAATGCTCTGAGACGAATCTCACTTTGCGCGTCGTCGGTCGCGACGAATCCACGATCAAGACGGGTTCAATTGACTTTTCCTTCGCAAGTTCGGTCTTTAATGTACCGCCCGCAACGTCGTCGCCGATGAGGCCGACGAAAATGCACTTCGCGCCCAACGATGCGATATTGCGCGCAACATTGCCCGCGCCGCCGACATTGATATCACTGCGCTGAACCGCAATAACCGGCGCAGGTGCTTCCGGAGAAATGCGCGACACGTCGCCATAGACAAATTCATCAAGCATCAGGTCGCCAACGCACAGCACGGTCTGGCGGGCGAATGTTTGTGACAGCGCATCGAAATCGAACATTTGGCGTCCGTGTCCTTGTGGCGCGATCAGCGGTAGCGGTCGGGTTGATCGAGAAAACTCTTCACGTAAGCGCCGACAGCATCTTCAAGTGGCGTGAAGCCGCCATTGTATCCCGCGCCCAGCAATCGATCGACACTAGCTTGCGTGAAATACTGATAGCTGTCGCGGATCTGCTCCGGCATGTCGATATATTCGATATTCGGCTTCGCGCCGAGTGCTGCGTAAGACGCAACGATCAGATCCTTGAAGCTGCGCGCCTTGCCAGTCCCGACATTATAAATTCCATTGACTGACTTCGCTGCAAGCAGCCACATGACGACACGCACGACGTCATCAACATAAATAAAGTCGCGGCGCTGATCGCCGTCGGCGATGCCGTCACGATGCGATTTGAAAAGCTGCACTTTGCGCCCGGATTTAACGTCGTCGAAACGCTTGGCGAGCACGCTCATCATCGTGCCCTTGTGATATTCGTTCGGTCCGAAAACGTTGAAGAACTTTAGGCCAGCCCAATGCGGCGGCATTTTCGCTTTCTTAGCGACGCGCTCGGCAACCGCCAAATCGAACAGCGACTTGCTCCAGCCGTAGAGATTCATGGGACGAAGTTTTTTCAGTGCGCCGAGAGAATCATCGTCGACAAAGCCCGCCTCGCCGTCGCCATAAGTTGACGCCGAAGATGCGTAGATTAACGGAGTGCCATTCGCCGTGCACCAGTCGAGCAATTTCATCGACAGACGAAAATTAGTCTCAATCACCAGATCGCCATCGGTCGCGGTCGTCTCGGAGATCGCGCCCATATGAATGATGGTATCGAGCTTACGGCCTTCGAGCCACGCGATTAACTCGGCGGGCGGCACGACATCGGCAAGCTGACGTTTGGCGAGATTGTGCCATTTGCCGTCGGTCCCGAGAAAATCGCAAACGACGACATCCGCCCGACCCGCATCGTTCAGGGCAGCGACGATATTCGACCCGATAAAACCGGCCCCGCCGGTCACCAAAATCATTGATAAGTCCCACAAAATCGATGCGGGCCACCTTTGCCCCAGTCCCGGCCAGCAGGCAACTCAAGTCGGTTAATGTGGTGAAGACCGGCGCTTGTTTGGCTGCCGAAAACGCGACTGGACGCGGGGAAAAGGCCGCGCTAACCGGCTATGCCAAGCACCGGCCCGTCCACGACCAGGACAAGCGGATCGCCATTAAGATGATGAATCAAGGCCCATTTTTATTGGAAATCGGGGTATTGCCTGACCCGTCGGAGACCAGCCCGGTCCTGATCGTCCCCTATATGTGGATCGGCGATTTCGTGCGCGGGCATTCCGTCGTGCGGGTTCTGAAAGAGCGCTGGCCGAACCGGCCGGTCGATCTTCTCACCACAACACTCTGCGCGCCGCTGGTGGATTACATGCCGGGCGTTCGCAAAGGCATCGTCTGGGATCTTCCGCGTGGCCGATTGGCGTTGGCCAAACAGTGGGCGCTCGCAAAGCAATTCCGTGAGGAGCAATACGGCACGGCTCTCATTATGCCGCGGACATGGAAATCGGCGATTGCGCCAACGCTTGCCGCCATTCCCGAGAGAACCGGTTGGGTCGGAGAAGCGCGCTTTGGCATGATCAACGATTGGCGCTGGGGCGAGTTATCGATGCCGCGCTTCATCGACAAAAATGCCGCCCTCGCTTTACCCGCCGATGCCTCGCTCCCGAAAGAATGGCCGGTGCCTCAAATCGTCGTACGGTCTACCGAGATTGACGCGTGGCGTGCGAAGAATGGTCTGGGCATGACAAATGCGATTGCGATCGCCCCTGGTTCTGTCGGCTCGTCAAAGCGGTGGACTTATTTTGCTGAGGCCGCAAAATCATTCGCAGACCAAGGATTCGATGTGTGGGTGATTGGCGGCCCGAACGAGAAAGCTATTGCGACAGAGATCGTCAATGCGGGCGGCGCGCGCGTCCGCGACTTAACGGGCACAGATTTGCGTAACGGAATTCTGGCAATGGCCGCTGCCAAAGTAGCGATCTCAAACGATTCGGGCTTAATGCATATCGCAGCCGGCATCGGCACGCCGACCATCGGAATTTTCGGCCCCACAAGTCCCTACCATTGGGCGCCGTTAAACGGACTTGCTGCCACTATCAAGCGGGAGGTCGATTTACCGTGTCAGCCGTGTCACAAGCCGGTCTGCACCCAGAACGATCACCATTGCATGCGCGATATTCCAGCTTCCGAAGTCGTCGCGACTGCGCACCGCGTGATGGAGGCCGCAAATGCCGGCCCGACGCGTTAAGCTCGACGTTCCAACGCGCTTGCACCGAAATCGCGACGTGACTACCACTGATGCAGATCAACAAGAGCGGTGACTTTTGAACCAGGACCGGATCGCAAACCATTTTCAAAGCTCTCTTACGGGCCTGACCAAGGCCGCGCAGAGCGGCGATGTCCTTGAGACATCGCACGCGATCGCCAAAGCAATCGCGGCAGCTCTGAAGGCCGGCAAGAAAATACTACTCATTGGAAACGGCGGCAGCGCTGCCGATGCACAGCATATCGCCGCCGAAATCGTTGGCCGCTACAAGCTCGAACGTCCGGCATGGGCGGCCATTGCGTTGACCACAGACACGTCTGCCCTCACAGCGATTTCCAACGATTACGGTTTCGAGCAAGTGTTCGCTCGCCAGGTACAGGGGCTCGGCCGCAGGGGTGACGTACTGATCGCACTCACGACGTCGGGTCGCTCCCCGAATATTCTGAGCGCAATCAAAGCGGCGCGCGACCTCGGCATCGTGACCATCGGCTTCACCGGTACCAAGGGCGAAAGCATGCGCGCGTCCTGCGATCAACTATTCATCGCGCCGAGCGATGACACGCCCGTCATTCAACAGATTCACATGATGGCGCTGCACGCGATTTGCGACGAAGTCGAGCACACACTCGTTGGGTCGCCCAAAGCATGAGCGACGGCACTCCTCAGACGCCGCGCAAGCCCGCTGCGTTCCTCGACCGCGATGGAGTTATCAATCACGATGGTAAATATATCGGGACGCGCGAGCGTATTACTTGGATGCCGGGCGTCGGCAGGGCGATCAAGAAACTGAACGACGCAGGCTATTTTGTTTTCGTGTTCACGAACCAATCAGGCGTCGCGCGCGGATTTTTCTCAGAAGACGATGTGCGCACGCTGCACGCATGGATGCGCGATGAACTGGTGCGCGACGGCGCACGCATCGACGATTTCCGTTACTGCCCGCATCATCCGGATGGCATCGTGCCGGGTTACGACAATGAATGCGACTGGCGCAAACCGCAGGCCGGCATGATCCTCGACCTAATGAAACATTGGCCGGTGAACAAGGATCGCAGCTTCGTGATCGGCGACCGCCAGCGCGATCTCGATGCGGGTACGGCCGTTGGAATCGAAGGCTACATTTTCAGCGGCGGCGACCTGTCGCAATTCGTCGATAACATTCTTGCGAAACGCTAACGCGCGCCGATGCCGAGCGATTGCGCCGCTTCAATCACACGTTCGAACGACGGATACGCGCCCTTCCCGCCAACGATCGTGATCGGTCCATTTCCGACAGGGCCGGTGAGACCCGGATCGGTGGCGAGGAAAACTGCGATCAACGGCACGCCGTAGGCCGCCGCCAGATGTAGCAAGCCCGTATCGACGCCGATAACGAGCGACGCATTCGCGATCACTTTCGCCGTCTCATTGAGCGGCTTGCGCTCAAGAACGCGGCTGCCCGGAATAGCTGCAGCAATGCGTTCGCTGCGCAAACGTTCGCTCTCCGATCCCCAGGGCAACAGGACGTCGAGGCCCTGCCCGCGCAACCATTTGCCTGTACCGATCCAGTCGACCTCGCGCCATTCTTTCGACGCGCGGGATGTGCCGTGCAGCAGGACCGCATAAGGCGCATGGTCATCACGCGCGGGCTTAACAAGCCCATAGTTCGGGCCATCGTTCAGCGCGTAACCTAGACTGAGGCCCATCAATAGTCGATTGCGCGTTACCGCGTGCTGATCCCGCGTCACTTTATGCATCACATCATAAAATACCGAGGCCAGCGGTTCGCGAATACTAAAGATATCGTAGCCATGATGCTCTCCAGCTGACTGGCTCGCGATCAGCGCAGATCGTATCAATCCCTGCGTGTCGATGACTTTATCCGGTTTCAGCGCCGAAAGTCGCGCGCGGAACTCCGAGATTTCGCGCCACGTCGCAGATTGCAACAATTGCGACCGCCAGCGTCGTGTCGAGACTGCAATGACGTCGTCGACCGCCGGATGAAGTTTGGCCAAGGGTGCGAATGCTTCTTCGACGACCCACGATATCCGAACGTTGGGGAAATGTTTCCGCGCATCTGTCATCGCGGGCATCTGGTGCACCACGTCGCCGAGCGATGACGTCTTTATTACAAGGATACCGGGCATCGGCGAAGGATACGGGAATTCCCGAAATGAGCGTTACGATTTGGAAACCATAAAGCAGTTTCCGGACGCAAAAGCGATGAATTGCGAGGTCGCGTTTCAGCTTTATACCCCAATTCCGGCTTGAACTGCGCGATGAACAGAGCACGCCGGTCAAGCGCGTGCCGCACAGGGCATCGAGGCAGGAAAGCTGGACGCAATGACCGTACTTGTCACAGGCGGCGCAGGGTATATCGGCAGCCACACCGTTCGCGCGTTGGTGGATGCCGGCAAGAACGTTGTTGTCATCGACAATCTGTCGACCGGCTTTTCGCAGTTTTTGCCTGAAGGCGTTCCGCTCTTTATTGGCGATGCCGCCGACGAAAATCTCGTCGAAGGCGTGATTGCCCAGCACAATGTCGGATCGATTGTCCACTTCGCCGGATCGGTCGTTGTGCCGGATTCGATGCGCGATCCGCTCGCCTATTATCGCAACAACACGATGACGACGCGCAATCTTCTGAACGCTGCCGTCAAATGCAACGTCAACCGTTTCATCTTTTCGTCGACCGCCGCCGTTTACGGCAATCCCGAAACGATGCCGGTGACGGAAGAAGCTCCGACGCGACCGCTGTCGCCTTATGGTTCATCGAAGCTGATGACCGAAATCATGCTGCACGATGTCGCGACCGCGCACGGCATGAACTATGTCGTGCTGAGATATTTCAACGTTGCAGGCGCGGACCCGCAGGCCCGCATCGGCCTCGCGACTGTCGGCGCAACGCATCTTCTGAAAATCGCCGTGGAAGCCGCAACCGGTCAACGCGCCAAGATCGACGTGTTCGGTACCGACTACCCAACACCCGACGGCAGTTGCATACGCGATTTCATCCACGTCAGCGATTTGGCGCAGGCGCACGTCGCCGCACTCTCATATCTCGACACCGGCGGACGATCGGCGACGCTGAACTGCGGATACGGCCGTGGCTATTCCGTGCTGGAAACGATAGAGGCCGTACGTCGCGCGTCAGGTCGCAATTTCGCGATCCAATACGCGGAGCGTCGGCCAGGCGACATCGTGACCATGATCGCGGACACCACACGTATCCGCTCGACATTGGATTGGAACCCGCAATACGACAGCCTAGACACCATCGCCCGCCATGCGCTGGCCTGGGAGGAAAAGCTGCTCGCGCAGCGCTCGGACGACACCCGCCAAGCGGTCCCAGCGTAGGGGTTAACAGCCCTGTTTTGACTTGAAAATCCGTTCCATAGCGGGCAAACGGACATCTCGCAGCAATCATGACAGGCGTGCACATCCGTGCCAGACCTCGTCAATGGAACGCGGATGACCGAACTACCACGCAAGATCACTGACGATCCTTATGGAGCCGCGGCACTTATTCGTCGCCTCGTCACCGAGCAGGGCATGGCGTATTGGCGCCGATACACGGTCGCATTCTCACTGATGGCAGTGTCCGCCGGGACGACAGCGGCGTCCGCGTACTTGCTCGGCGCGGTCATCAACGAAGCCTATGTCGAACGTAGCGTTCGTGGAATCGCTATTCTGTCGCTGGCCATTGTCGTTCTATTCACCGTCAAAGGCGCATCGACCTATGGACATAGCGTCATCCTGTCGAAGATTTCCAACGCCATTCTCGCCAACAATCAGCGGCGTTTGTTCGCAAAACTGATGCGCGAAAATGTAGGCTTCTATTCCGAACGCCATTCCTCCGAGTTTCTGGCTCGGCTAACTGCGGGCGCGCAATCCGTCACACAGGTTTTGAGTCTACTGATCAACGCGGTGGGTCGTGACCTGCTCTCGCTCATTGGTCTCGGCGCGGTCATGGTCATTCAAGACCCTTGGATGTCTGTGTTCGGCTTGCTCGTCGCGCCGCCCGCACTGTTCTTCATCCGCAAACTGGTGCGCCGCATCCGCCATCTCGCGCACGACCAGTTCACAGGTACAACCGACATTCTGGAAACCATGCAGGAATCCCTGCAAGGTATCCGTACGGTGAAAGCGTTCACGTTAGAGACGACGATGCAGACACGCATCGACAAGAGCATCGCGATGGTCGAAGCCAACGCCAACAAGATGGCGCGCGTGCAAAGCCGTTCCAGCCCGCTGATGGAAACGCTTGGCGGCATCGCGATCGCTTGCACATTGATGTATGGCGGCTATCGTGTTGTCGCGACGGGAGCGACACCTGGACAGTTCTTCTCTTTCATCACTGCGTTTCTGCTGGCTTATGAGCCTGCCAAGCGACTCGCGCGACTCAACATCGAATTGAACACCTATCTGATCGGTGCGCGAAAACTGCTCGAAATCGTGGACAGCCCGGCAACGGAGCCCGACGACAGCGACAAGCCGTCGTTGAAGCTGAGCAATGCGCAGGTTGAATTCCGCGACGTAACGTTTGCCTATCGCGACAACGAGACGGTTTTGAATCGCATGAGTTTCGTTGCCGAACCCGGCAAAGTCACCGCTCTCGTTGGCCCGTCTGGCGGCGGCAAATCGACGGTTCTCGCGCTGTTGCTGCGTCTGTATGAAGTGCAACGCGGTGCGGTAGTCATCGACAAGCAGATTATTTCAGATGCGTCGCGAGTATCGCTGCGCCAACAGACGGCTTACGTCGGGCAAGACGTCTACCTGTTTCGCGACACCATTCGCGAGAACATTGCGTTCGGCAGACCCGGCGCAACCGAAGCCGAGATCGTCGATGCCGCGAAAGCTGCCTGCGCGCACGATTTTATCATGAGCTTCCCTCTCGGCTACAACACGCCGGTCGGCGAACACGGTACGCAATTGTCCGGCGGGCAGCGCCAACGGATCGCGATTGCACGCGCGCTGGTGAAGAACGCCCCGATCATTCTTCTTGACGAAGCAACTGCGGCTCTGGATTCAGAGTCAGAGAAGCTGGTTCAGGAAGCCATCGAACATCTGTGTCAGAACCGGACGACCATCGTTATCGCGCACCGGCTTCACACCATCATGCACTCCGACAAGATTCTTGTCGTCGAAGGCGGCCAGATTGTGGAGCAAGGTCGCCACGATGAGCTGTTGAAACGCAACGGCCGCTACGCTTCGTTCTTCCGCCTACAACATCGCGAAGCGCCTTCGCTTGTCTCTGTAGCGGCAAGTGCATAAGACTTTCCCGTTCTTTACTCTCAATCGGATACGCCATGACCGCCACTGTCATTCCCGCCTTCACCCAACCCTCCCTTCAGGTCACGGGGGATTCGAAAGTGTTTCCGGTGCGGCGCATCTGGTGCGTGGGACGCAACTATCTCGAGCACATCCGCGAGATGGGAAATGATGAGCGGCAGCCGCCATTCTTTTTCGCCAAACATGCCGACATGATCGTCGGCGAGGGTGCATCGATTCCGTATCCATCGCTGACCAAGGATTTTCAGCATGAAGTGGAAATGGTTGTGGCGTTGAAATCAGGTGGCGCGAATATCGATCCAAAGAACGCGCTCGATCACGTCTATGGTTATGGCGTCGGCATCGATCTGACGCGTCGCGACCTCCAGATGGCGTCGCGCAAGAAAGAACAGCCTTGGGAGATCGGCAAGTCGTTCGATTTCTCGGCACCCTGCGGAGCCTTGCGCCCTGCGTCTGAAATCGGCCATCCGGCGAAGGGCAAGATCTGGCTCAACGTCAACGGCGTCGAAAAACAGAAGGGTGATCTGTCCGAGCTGATCTGGAATGTTTCCGAGATCATCGCGAAGCTGTCGCTTCAGGTGACGCTTGGTGCCGGCGACATCATCCTCACCGGCACGCCAGCCGGCGTTGCGGCGCTCAAGCCCGGCGACAAAATCGAATGTGGGATCGACGGCATCGGCACGCTGAAGGTGTCAATCAAGTAATCGTCACCCAATTGAGCATTACCAATACGCGTGCTGGCTCGGCTAAATCGCGCGGCACGTATGCCATCCATGTCGTGAATTTCTGATATAGTGGCCGCACAAGCGCGGACAATGTCCGCCAGCGGAGACTGACAATGGCCGGCGCGCCGATCATCCGAGGGTTTTTCGACGAACCCACCAACACCATCAGCTATCTGATCGCGGACCCCGCGACGAAGCAGGCGGCGGTGATCGATCCGGTTCTGGATTACGATCACCATTCCGGCGAGGTCGATACAAGTTCGGTCGCGAAAATCATCGATGAGGCAAATGCGGCGGGTCTGAACATCGTCTGGGCTTTGGAAACGCACGCGCATGCCGATCATTTGTCGGGCGCGCCGTACATCAAGGCGAAGACCGGCGCTAAAATTGGAATCGGCGAACACATCAAGGATGTGCAGCGCATTTTCCGTCCGCTGTTCAACTCCAACGATATGAAAACCGACGGCAGCGATTTCGAACATCTGTTCAAAGACGGCGAGATTTTCAAAATCGGAAATCTCGACGTTGAAGTGCTCTACACGCCGGGGCACACGCCTGCGGATATTTCCTACAAAATCGGCGACGCCATGTTCGTCGGCGACACGCTGTTCATGCCGGACTATGGAACGGCGCGGGCGGACTTTCCCGGTGGCGACGCACATCAACTCTACAAGTCGATCAAGAAAGTTCTCGCGCTGCCGCCGCAGACGCGACTTTTCATGTGTCACGATTACAAAGCGCCGGGGCGAACCGTGTTCGCGTGGGAGACGACCGTGCAGGAACAGCGCGATCACAATGTGCATCTTGCGAACGGTCGCAGCGAGGACGATTTCGTCGCGATGCGCAACGCGCGGGACGCAACGTTATCGACGCCGAAACTGTTGCTGCCGGCCATTCAGGTGAACATGCGTGCGGGCGAATTTCCGACGGCGGACGAGAACGGCGTACATTACCTGAAAATTCCGGTGAAGTTCAAATCGGCTGTGCACTAGCGCGCGCTATTTTCGCTCATACACCATCACGCCATCATCGATCTTGCCATAACGCAAGCTGACAATATCGCGCGCATAATTCTGCGTGAGTTTCCACGGATCCTTCGAGCCTTGTTTTGGCATCATCGCCTCGGAGCGCGCGAGATAGCCGGACGAAAAATCCACCCAAGGCTCGGACGAAACATTTCCGTCCGCGCGCGGCGTACATTGCGTGAAATGATGCTGGTCCATGTAATTCAGCAGGCGGCAGACATATTCGCTGGTGAGATCGCTGCGCAACGTCCATGACGCGTTGATATAACCGAAAATCGAGGCCATGTTCGGCACGCCGGAATACATCATGCCTTTGTAATTGAGCGTCTTTGAAAAATCGACCGGCTTGCCGTCGATCGCCATTTTCAATCCGCCCAGCACCTGCAAATTCAAACCTGTTGCGGTCACAATAATGTCCGCCGGCAATTCGCGGCCATCGACAAGTCGAATGCCTTTTTCGGTAAAAGTCTCGATGGCGCTGGTCTCGACCGACGCGCTGCCGTTTTTAATCGCGTTAAACAAATCGGCGTCGGGCACCAGACAGAGCCGCTGCTCCCACGGATTGTAGCGCGGCGTGAAATGCTTTTCGATGTCGTAGCCTTCCGGCAAAAAATGCCGCGCGCCGCCGAGAATCATTTTTTTGGCGCGCTCGGGGTTTTTTCGGCACAGCCGAAAGAAATACATCTGAAACAAAACGTTTCGCCAGCGCGTGATGTGCCAGGCGAGCTTTGGGGATATCCCGCGCAGAAATTTCGCAAACGGATCGTCGCCGGGGCGCGACACCACGTAGGTCGGCGAGCGTTGCAGCATGGTGACGTGCGCCGCGGTCTTCGCCATTTCGGGCACCAACGTCACAGCCGTCGCGCCGGAGCCGATCACGACGACTCTTTTCCCCGCATACGCAATATCGTCGGTCCATTTTTGCGGATGAATGATCCTTCCGGAAAATTTATCCGAACCGGGAAACTCCGGCGCGTAGCCGCCCTCATAAGAGTAATAGCCCGCGCACATAAATAAGAAATTGCAGGTGAACGTCACGGGCGTTTGCGACTCACCCTGCTCGGCCTCGACCGTCCACATCGAGTCCTTGGACGACCACGCAGCTTTCGTCACGCGCGTGTTGAATTGAATCTTCTTGTCGATGCCATATTGCGCGGCCGTCTCACGCACATAATTCAAAATGCGCGGGCCCTCCGCGATGGATTTCGGCTCGAGCCACGGCCGGAACGAATAGCCCAGCGTGTACATATCCGAGTCCGAGCGAATGCCCGGATAGCGAAACAGATCCCAGGTGCCGCCGCTGGCCGCGCGTCCCTCGACGATGGCGTAGCTTTTGTTCGGACATTTATCCTGCAGATGAAACGCCGCACCGATGCCGGACAGCCCCGCGCCGACGATCAGCACATCGATATGATTTGGGGTCTGCTCGTTCACTGACATCTTATCGAGCATTTCATTCTCCGGTCGCGGTCGCGTCATCTTAGATGTCATCACCGGGCTTGTCCCGGTGATCTCGATGAGTTGGGCACCGTGTCATGATTATCGGGATGGCCGGGACACGCCCGGCCATGACATTGCAGGAGGGGCGGCCCTCAACAAGAACATGCATCATCGGCCCTGTTCTTTAAGGCGCGGGCGCGCCTGAATTTCCAACTTGCCTCACGCCACGCGCGCTTGGGGTTTACCCCATTCGCGCTCTGCCCAAATGAGGGCATGCGGAACGCCGGATGCCAAACGCATCCGCAGCCTCGCGTGCAAAAATAAAAAAGCACACGAGCATAGTCACCACGAATCCGCCGGGACATCCGGCGTTCCGCACGCAATGGTTTTAACGGCGTCTTGCGTGGCGCCCCCGGCGAACGCTCCGGGTTTCCGCCGTTTGCTCGGGGTTACTTGCCGCCCGAACGACCTCTCGTGAGAGAACGATCGCAAGGGCTGACCCCGGCGCCCATCGGGTGCGGGGACGACCGCACCGGGACTGACCACGCCTCTCGCCGTCCGCCTTGGCGAAGCCGTCATCCGGCGTGCTTTTCACACACCGGCCTTCGAACGCCATCCGCGGCCACCGCACCCGCCCCGCGTTCGTGACGATCGCGCTCGCCCCTCAAAATGGGGTGGGATAGATAGGAATATAGTCATAATAGGAATACTGTCAAGACTTCCGGAACCCATTGTAATTTATCTACATAGGCTATATAGAAGACCTATATGGGAGACCGATCCAATGAGCAATCAACTTCGGCAGACTAGTACATCATTGAAAGTACTTAGCTATTTTCTAAATGACATTGGGACCAAGCGATCCGGAGCAGAGGTTACTTTGGCGACTAACGTTGCGTCCGGAACATTGTACCCATTGTTAGCGAGGTTTGAGAAAGCAGGTTGGTTGGCCAGCGAATGGGAAAATACCAGCCCGGTGGAACTCGGTAGACCACGAAGGAGATTCTATCGCCTTACGGGTCAAGGCCAGACCTGCGCGCGAACTGCGCTTGCCGAGATTCAGTTTGGAGGAGCGCTGTCATGGCAGCCCTAATGACTTTTCTGTGCCCGATTATTCTCGGCCTGCTAACGCACGAGATAATTGCTCACGCTCCGTCAATTTCAAAATGGCTCGTTAGCAGAGCAGTTCTTCAACTCAAAGCGGAAAGCCGCGAACGCTATCTCGCTGAATGGCTCGCCGTTATAGATGACCTCCCCGGCGTGGTTCGAAAATTACGCTTCGGTTTTGGTATCTTTTTCAGCGGAGCACGACGCGTGGAGCGAGTTCTTCGCAGGCGTCACCCCCTCCAGCTCCCACTCGTCAGAGCGTCCGCGATGGTTATTGGGATGCTGGCGCTGAACGTTGGTGTTCTTCACAAAACCGTTCCATTTGTTCTGAAACAGTTGATTGCTCGTAATTTTCGCAATATCAAGTTCGCGTTCATCTCTCAAAAAATTCTAGTACGCACGTCCCTCTTGAGCATTATGAAAAATCACTCACAAAAGGAAGCAACTGCTGCACTAGCAGCATCGGCCAAAAACATCCAAGAAATTCTTGAAAACAAAGAACCCGGCAGTGGCCTAGAAAAACCAACCGAAAATTAAAAAACTAAACCCCAAAGCGCGATTTTAGTTTTTCCGCTAGCTCAATACTCCGCCTTCGAAAACCAATCGCCGCCGCGTCATGTCGAGTAGCAAAAAGCCCCGGATTTTTGTCCGGGGCTTTTGTGTTTCTCGCGATGCGAAAATCTCAATACCGATAGTGATCGCTCTTGTACGGTCCCTGCTGCTTCACGCCGATGTAGTCGGCCTGATCCTTGCGCAGTTCGGTGAGGTTCACGCCGATTTTTGCCAGATGCAGACGCGCGACCTTCTCGTCGAGCGACTTCGGCAGCACGTACACTTCCTTCTTGTACTTGCCGTCCTTGTTGTTGGCGTAGAGTTCGATCTGCGCCAGCGTCTGGTTGGTGAAGGAAGCGCTCATCACGAAGCTCGGATGGCCCATCGCGTTGCCGAGGTTCACGAGACGGCCTTCCGACAGCATGATGATGCGATGACCGTCGGGGAACGTGATTTCGTCCACCTGCGGCTTGATGTTGTCCCACTTCAGGTTCTTCAGCGACGCGATCTGGATCTCGTTGTCGAAGTGGCCGATGTTGCAGACAATCGCGCGATCTTTCATCGCGCGCATGTGCTCGATGGTGATGATGTCCTTGTTGCCCGTGGCCGTGACGAAGATGTCGGCCTGCGGCGCCGCGTCTTCCATCGTGACGACCTGATAGCCTTCCATCGCGGCCTGAAGCGCGCAGATCGGATCGATCTCCGACACCATCACGCGGCAACCGGCCTGACGCAATGAGGCGGCTGAGCCCTTGCCGACGTCGCCGAAGCCCGCCACCATCGCGACCTTGCCCGACATCATGACGTCGGTGCCGCGGCGGATGCCGTCCACCAGCGACTCGCGACAACCATAAAGATTGTCGAACTTCGACTTGGTAACGGAGTCATTGACGTTGATCGCTGGCCACAGCAGCGTGCCGGCTTTCTGCATGTCATACAGACGATGCACGCCCGTGGTGGTTTCTTCGGAGACGCCCTTGATGCTTTCAGCGATGCCCTTGAAATAACCCTTCGGCTTTTCCTTCAACTGCTTCTTGAGCAGCGCGAAGAACACTTCTTCTTCCTCGGACTGTGGCTTGTCGAGAAAAGCTACGTCGCCGTTCTCGGCGCGCAGGCCGAGATGGACGTACATGGTGGCGTCGCCGCCGTCATCGAGGATCATGTTGGGATGCGCTTCACCAGATTTTGCACCGTGCCAATCAAATAGCTTCGCAGTGTAGTCCCAATAATCTTTCAGCGATTCACCCTTGATCGCGAACACCGGGATTCCTGCGGCGGCAATCGCAGCCGCAGCATGATCCTGCGTCGAATAGATGTTGCACGAGACCCAGCGAATATCGGCGCCGAGAACCTTCAGCGTCTCGATCAACACGCCGGTCTGAATCGTCATATGCAGCGAGCCCGCGATGCGCGCGCCCTTCAACGGCTGCTTCGGGCCGTATTCCTCGCGCGTGGCCATCAGGCCCGGCATTTCGGTCTCGGCCAGCGAGAGTTCCTTGCGGCCGAATGGCGCGAGACCCATGTCGGCGACGATGTAGTCGTTAAAGCCTGCGGGGGCTTTGGCGGTGGCGGTGCTCATTTTCGATTCCTTATACTGCGCGCTTGAGCGCGTCGGCGAGATCGGTCTTTTCCCACGAGAAGCCGCCGTCCTTGTCCGGCGCGCGGCCGAAATGGCCGTAGGCGGAGGTGCGGGCGTAGATCGGCTTGTTGAGGTCGAGATGCTTGCGAATGCCGCGTGGCGTCAGATCCATCGATTCCGCAACGGCCTTCTCGAGTTTGTCTTCGGAGACTTTGCCGGTGCCGTGGGTGTCGATGTAGATCGACAGCGGACGTGCCACGCCAATCGCATAAGCAAGCTGCAACGTTGCTTTGTCGGCAAGACCGGCGGCCACGATGTTCTTGGCGAGATAGCGCGCCGCGTAAGCTGCCGAACGATCCACCTTGGTGGGATCTTTTCCCGAGAACGCGCCGCCGCCGTGAGGGGCCGCGCCGCCATACGTGTCGACGATGATCTTGCGACCGGTCAGACCTGAATCGCCGTCCGGTCCGCCGATATAAAACTTGCCGGTCGGATTGACGTGCCACACGGTCTTGCCGTTGATCCAGCCTTCGGGAAGCGCCTTGCGCACATAAGGCTCGACGCGCTCGCGCACTTGGTTCGATGTCATGTCCTCAACCAGATGCTGATGCGAGACGACGATTTCGCGCACGCCAACCGGCTTGCCGTTCTCGTATTGCACCGTGACCTGGCTTTTTGAATCTGGTCCGAGAACTTTTTCGGTGCCGGCATGACGCGCCTCTGCAATCAGGCGCAGAATCTTGTGCGCGTAGTGAATGGGCGCCGGCATCAATTCCGGCGTCTCGTTGGTGGCGTAGCCGAACATGATGCCCTGATCGCCGGCACCTTCTTCCTTGTTGGTGCCGGGCTGCAGCGCATCGACGCCCTGCGCGATGTCGGCCGACTGCGGATGCAGAAGAATTTCGATGTCGGCGGTCTTCCAGTGAAAGCCGTCCTGCTCATAACCAATCGATTTGATAGCATCACGCACGACCTGCTCGATGTGATCGTTGGTGACGCTCGATGGTCCGCGGGTTTCGCCCGCGATCACCACCTTGTTGGTCGTCGCAAGCGTCTCGCACGCCGCACGAATGGCCCACGGATCGATGCCCGCTTTCGGACCTTCACGGAAAAACAGATCGACGATCTCGTCTGAAATGCGATCGCAGACCTTGTCCGGATGGCCCTCGGACACCGATTCACTCGTGAACATGTAAGACGCGCGCATCAACCAAATTCCTTCCGCTGGACCGCGATCGGCCCGTTCGATCATTTTTGAATTTCGTCAGTCGCGACGTCGCGAAATGACATAGGATTCGTCGAAAAACCACAGCCCATTATGCTTGCGCAGCACGTCCCGCGTGGCGTCGAGGTAGCGGCCGCTTTGGGTCACTTCCGTCAGCCGGTCGTCTTCGACCTGAGCGACATACACTGCCGCGTTCCATGCTGCAAAGGCCGTAGAAGACCCGATGGGGCCCGTGACCTCGTTTGGTAAAGCTTCCATGTCGTATCGGAAAATGGAGCGGTTATCGGCGTAGGCGTTGAAGTTGAGGTCGCGGGCGGCCGATCCCAGCTCGTATTTCACCGCACGAAGTAGCTCATGGCGGCTGACCGCGAAAGGATTTTCTCCCGGCCAGACAGCCTGAATGATCTCCATTCCGGGGTCGTGGCCATAAGAGTGAATCCCGATCAGCCGACCGCCAGCTCTCAAGGCCTTAGCCAGCGGTGCGATGATGCGTTTGGCCCTGAAATTCAACGAGGATTTCGCCCGATAGGGCTGCGAGGCAATGACAAGGTCGAAATTGGCCTCGACCCGCCCGGCCCTCGGAATCATGGAATCCAGCAGAAAACGGTGGTCCTCGCGGTAGATCACCAGCGCGATAGGCCGCTCATAGACTGGCATGCCCGACCGGAGGCTGACGCTGGCGCGCCAATTTTCTTCCAAAAAGCCATGTAAATCAGCGATTTGCGCCTCAAAGTCCCCAGAGGAC
>JBBRNE010000004.1:0-262508 GCA_038230475.1 Hyphomicrobiales bacterium | reverse complement strand
GCTTGCCCGTGATGTTGAGCTTGGACGTACCGGTTTCGTTGAAGGTCAGCTTCAGATTGTCGCCGTTCAACAGGTTGATGCCGTTGTAGGACGAGTCCTGGGCCGTCTTCGTGATGTTGTCGATGATGGTGTTGTACTGCGCGACGAGGTTGGCGCGAGTAGCCTGCGAGCTTACGTCCGCAGTCGGAGCGACCGGAGCGACGAATGTTGCAGGGGTGCTGCCGGCGGTGCCGCCGAGAGTTACTGCTGCAAGCGTCGACGACGCCGTGTCGTTGTTGGTGTTGGTGATCACCAGCTTGTTTGCTGAGTCGAGGCTTGCCACCACGCCAGCCGAAGCAATACCGGCGTTGAGTTCAGCGAGTGACGACGTCGCGGTAAAGGTGAAGACCACTGCGGTGCCGCCACCTGCCGGCGTGACCGAAAGCGTGCCACCGGATGCAAAGGAGACGCCATCGACGAGATCGGCGGCGGTGCCGGTGATCGCTGCAGTCGAAGTCGTGCTGGACTTGGCCGAGTAGCCGACCGGAGCCTGCAGGACCTGCTGGGCAATCGACTTTGCACTGTCGACGAGCTTCTGCAGGGAACTGATGCCGGTGTTGGCAGCCTGCAGAACCTGCACGCCGTTGCCGATGCCGTCGAGAAGATTGTTGATGTCGCTGGCGCGGCTGTCGAGCGACGCAGCGGTGAAGTAGTTGGTCGGGTTGTCGAGAGCCGAGTTGACCTTCTTGCCGGTCGCAAGACGGTTCTGGGTGGTCGACAAGAGATCTGCGGTCGACTGAAGCGACAGCAGGTTCTGGCGTACTGACGCCGAGAGAACGATATCTGACATGATAGTACCTTTCTGGTGAAAAACTCATAGCGTGTGAGCGCAACGCCAACTTTCATTGGCGCCTTCGCCCACATTGGAACTAACAATCTAAAAAAACATGAATCAGAACTGACCCCGGCCCCGAAAGCCGTCGTCAGATATTCCCAAAATATCGGGCTTTTTATTCAAATGCCTTGATTTGCCAGCAGGTTCGCTTCGGCGTCGATGTCGCGCGATGCCAAATTGTTTACGTCGCGTTAACCATGATGGGAAAGGATCGCGCTCAACTTTGCGAAAAAGCGAAACCATTTCGCGATCCGGAGACTGCACATGCCTTTGAAGGTCGAACTCAAGCCGAACGAGAAGATCATTATCGGTTCGTGCGTCATCACCAACACCGAACAGCGCGCCAGACTTCTGATCGAGGGCGAACGGATTCCGATTTTGCGCGAAAAGGACATCCTGACACCGGCGACCGCCGACACGCCGGCGAAGCTGCTCTATCTGGCGGTGCAACTGATGTACATCTCGGACGACCCACAGGAGCACCATCGCGTCTATTTCGATCTGATGCGCGATCTGCTGAGCGCCGCCCCTAGCACCGCTGACGCGATTCAGGAGATCAATAACCACATCTTAAGCGGCGACTATTATAAAGCCCTCAAGGAATCGAAGAAACTGATCGCCTACGAGGAGCAGCTCCTCGCACAAGCCAAGCGCGACAGCGGCAAGACCGAAGTTCGCGGCGCAGCCTAACACCACACGCAAACGACTGAACGAACGGGCTTCCAGAAGGAAGCCTTTTTCGTTTGCGTCGGTGATAAAGTTTAAAATGGCCGCGATCAACCGATCGGTAGATATTTCGTCAAGCTCGTCTGATAGAGCGTCGCGGTCGTCTGATACGACGCCTGCAAACTGGTCTGAAGCGCCAAGATTTTGGTCGCGACCTCGTCATTATTAATGCCTTCGATCGAATCCAGCATTGTCTGCGCCAACGATGAGGTCTGGGCCTGCCGGGTTGTCGCCGATTTTATTGCGGCCTGCGCGCCTGCGAAATCCGCCTGAACGTCTTGGATGGACTGCACGCCCGGCTGCGCCGACAGACTGGCCGTGACCCGCTGGTTGAGCGCTGAGATCTGAGCGTTGGCATTGGGGTCCGATGGCAGCGTCGTCACAGCAGCATAAAGAGCCTCGGTCTGAATGGCGTTCCGGAATGCCTGTTCGTTCGCGCGTGCGCCGTATTGAACAGCAACACTTTGATCCACTTTCGCGACAGCCGTTCCACGCGCTGGGTCCGTTCCGGTTTCGCCGGTGTACCAACTGACGGTGTCGGTGGGTGTACCGGCGACCAGCGTCGTCGCAGCGTTAAAAGGTGATGTGCCAACGCGCAACGGCGGCTGGTCGAAGAAATTGTTGGCGGCCTGAACAGCGGACGCTGCGACGAGCGATGTTTTCGCAAGCGCGCCGATTGACGTCGTCAATGCAGCGCCGAGATTGCTGGCGGTCGCCGTTGAGTCTGCACCGATCGCGAAAGAACCGGCAGGAGGCGGCACAGTGGACGTTGCCGTGAGCTGGACTTGCTCGGACGTTCCATCGGGGAGAGTGAAAGTGATGCTGATCTTGTCACCTTCGGCTGGGTTAGTGGCGCCGAGATCGATCGTGGTGCTTTGCGGCGATCCACCGACGGCGCTGATCGTGCCGCCTGCGGTGAATGAGCCCGATACCGAACTCAGCTTCAAACCGAAGGGAAGACCTGCGGCCTCTTCCGAAAGGGAAACCGAGGTCGGACTCGGAGACGCGACAACGAGCCGCCCCAATCCGCTTGCCCCCAAGTCAGCAGCTTTGCGTTCGGAAATCACCTGCTTCAATCCGGCTTGCGTACTGGTCCCGTTCAGGATGTCGTCAGCAGAGGCGGTCGCAGGCGTATCGGTCGCACGACCGGAAAACAAATAGCGTCCGCCGGAATTGGTGTTCAGTAGCGAGATCGACTGCGTGAATGCCGCATAAGCGGTTCTCTGACCGGCTGTCTGACCGGCACTGTTGAGCGTAAGCGACGATCCGATTGCCGCAGCTTTCGTCGTGCTCGCTGAATCGATCAAGCTTTGTAACGAAAGATTGGCAATGTTGATGCGTGTGTTCACATTAGTCGCAGTATCGGCATAGCCGCTCAACGCAGACAACTGCGCGCGCAGGTTGGTCGCAAAGCCGCTATCGATGCCAAGCCCCGAATAGGTATTGGCCTTCTTGCCACTCGACAGTTGTTGCGTCAGATCGTTGAGTTGACTCTGAATATTGAGGATGGAGGAACCTAGATAGTTCGTCCGGCCACTAACGCCATCGATTGCCATGACTACCTCAGATTGACTGGAGGAGCGACGTAAACATGTCCTTTACAGCGGACATGACACGCGCATTCGCGGAGTATGCATTTTGCAACGCCAGAAGGTGAGCCATCTCGTCGTCGATGTTCACACCGGATGACTGATTGAGTTTGTTCTGTAACGTCGAAAGAACCACGTCCTGACCGTCCGCCGTTTGCTTCGCATAGCTCGCAGCCTGGCCTTGGGCACTGGTGAATTGCTGAACGTAGTTCAGTAGCGTTCCTTTGAACGGCGAAGCTGACGATCCGAGGCCAGTTTGCGGCGAAAAATAAAGTGACGCCGAGGTGAGTTGCGAAAGAATGAAATCCGGGCGTGTGGTGTCACCGGAGGGCGTCGTCGGCGACGTATTATAGACGATCAAGCGCGAAGGGTCGCCGATCAACGCTGTATTGACCGAAATTCGGCTGGCAAGACCCTGTTGTTGCGAACCGACTCCGGTGATTGCGCCCGTGTAGGGAACGCCGTTGTCTGTGAACAATGAAAGCTGCGCGCTGCCGCCGGTTAATGACGTCGCGGTCGTGGTGGTCGAGGCCGAATTAATGTCGGTCAATCCACCCGCGCCGTCGTCCAGAATTTGCAATGTCGATCCCGACGGATTTGCGAACTGAATGTTCGCGCCGCTGAACGCCGAATTTAGCTGGGCGGCGACCGATGCCGCACCGCCGGCAAAACTGATGCCAATGACTTCGTCGTTCGGATCGATCGTCGCGGAGCTGGACAGCGGCAACGCGGTCGGATCGTCAACCCTGACGACTGAAACGTTGTGCACCTTGCCCGTGATCGTATCGGTGAAGCTGAAGCGAGCGACGTTGCCGTTTTGAACGCCTGCGAGATCGAGCGAGAAACCGGCAGGCACGCCCGATACCGCAGCGCCATCCGTCGTCGTGTCGGACAATGCGCTCGACAACGATGCCGCCAGCTGATCGACCTGTGTTTGCGCCTGTACCAAGGTATTGTCGCGCAGATCGAGGTAAGCAGCTATTGCGCCCGATCGGATCGCGTTCGTTGCCACCAGATCGATGCTACCTCCATGCGGAAACGACAACGTGATAGAGCCGACATTGCTCTTGGTCGGATCTGCATTCCACAACGTATTCGGCGTCACCGTTCCTTGCGGATTAAATGACAACGTGGCGGCTTCGCTGCCGACGAGCTGCACGCCGGAGTTGGTGAAGACCGTAATCTGGTTGTTGTCGTTGGCGACGACGCGGATGTCCAATTGTTGCGAAAGTTGGGTCACATACTGATCGCGTTGGTCAAGCAGCGACGCCGATGCCGCGTCGTTTCCCGACGTGCCGAGCAATTGCGTATTGATGGTAGCGATCTGCTTGAGAGCGTTGTTGACGGTATTGACGGAGTTGTTGAGCGCGGATTCGGCGCTGCTTCGAAGCGACTGGATACCTGCCGAAGTCGTATTGAGCTGCTGTGCCAGGGATTGCGCTGAATTGATCACGGTAATGCGCGCGGAGGACGAATCCGGACTGGTGGACAGCGCCTGCAACGCGGATGTCAGATTGTTGATGTTGGATTCAATCGTCGTGCCGGATGTCGGATCGCCGTAGACGCCCTGTAAATTTTGCAGCGCGTTCGAACGCACGTCGGCGTATGCGGCGCCCGATGTCTCGGTCAGAACCTGCTTTTGAATGTAGGAGTCAAGTTCACGATTAACGCCAGTGACGCGCACATTTGAGCTGTCGCCAGCGACCGTTTGGATTTGCGTAACTGTCTTGCGAACATAGCCAGGCGTTTCCGCATTGGCGACGTTCGACGAGACCAGTTGCAAAGCCGCCTGGTTTGCGCGTAATCCGGAGATCGCCGTATTGAGAGCTTGGCTCAGACCCATAACTAACTGTCCATCTCAATTCGCACTACGCGAAACCTCGGCCGTTACCGCAGCACGTTCAGCAGATCCTGAATCATCTGATTCGACGTGGTGATGACTTTGGTGTTGGCCGAATAGGCCTGCTGCGTCACGATTAGCTTGGTGAACTCGTCGGCGATGTCCGTGTTCGATCCCTCAAGCGACGATCCAGCGATACTGCCGCCCTTGCCGAACAGTGCCTGACCGGATTCGTCGGTTGCCTCAAACGCACCGCCATTGTCGCGCTTGAGGAAGTTAGTGCCGTTAAAGGTGGCAAGCGTGATCGCTGCGAGATCGATGTTTCGGCCGTTTGAATAGTTGCCGACTACACGTCCGTTACCGCTGATCGAAACGGTTTGCAGCTGACCCGCGGGGAAGCCGTCCTGCGCAATCTGGTTGACCTGCACGTTGCCGTTCGCGTCGGCGAACTGGGTCAATCCGCCCGATCCGAAATTGATAACGGGGCTGCCGATCGACACGCCGCCGACAGACGCGTTGGACAGTGTGACCGACGCAACGGTCGGGCTCATCTGACCATTCGGCGAGAACGTGAAATCGGTGCCTGAGTTCTGCCACGCGGTCGCGCCACCCGTAGCATTCGGATCGACTTGATAGAACACGTTCCATGTATCGGTGTGGCCGGCACCAAGTGTGGCACTGTCCAACTTTGCCCAGCGGAACTGAAGGCTGACCGGCGAACCGGACACGTCGTATGCAGTCACCGCGCCGCCGCTGACCGACTCGGCAATGAACGATTGAACGTCGGAACCTACGACGGTTCCCGTACCGACGGTGCCACCGCCGGTGCGGTTCGCCGTCACTGTGCCGACAAAACCCAACCCGCCGAGCGCAGACGAATTGGATGACGTAATCGAGAGATTGTTTGCGAGGCCGGTATTTAACGTGACGGCGCCTGTTCCGCTGACACTTGACGGATTCGTCGTGTTGCCGGCGGCGGCGTCGATTTTACCGAGCAAGTTGGCGACTGTGTCGTCAACGTTGATATGCGTTGCGTCGCTGAGACCGCCTGAAATTGTGAATGTGATCGGTGTTCCATTGACGGTGATGGAATCGCCGACAGTGAAGTTCGATGAAAGCGAGTCGGTGTTCGCTCCACCCGACAACAGCGTCGCGCCGCTGATCGCCGTGGGTGTCGTCAGCTTGCTGTTCTGTGCCGAGCCGAGTTTCGCGCCGTTTACAAACGGGGTTGCAGGCGTGCCGAGAATGCTCGGGTTGCTGGTGAAATCAGCGACGTTGAGCAATTCCGAACCCGGCACTGAGGTGTCATGTTTGGTCGTCAGCGGATAGCTAGCAAGATTAGCGCGGTATGTGACCGCCGTGGTCGGCTGCGAAGGAAGGAAGTCGCTGCCGAATTTCAAAACCTGCGGTACGCTGCCGGTCACGTTGCCGGTGCTTGGATCGATCGGAAGACCTTCAAGATAATAGCCCGCGCCATTGACGAGGTAGCCGCTCTTGTCGAGCGTGAAGTCGCCTCGTCGCGTATATCGATCGACGCCGTCGAACGTCGGGAGATTGTCGGTGAAGCTGCCCGGCTTCTGCACAGCGAAGAAACCGTCGCCATTGATCGCCATGTAGGTCGCGACCGAGGCGGCCTGCACGTCGCCCTGCACCGAGTTGGTCTCGCGCGAGTTCGCGGTGACGCTGCCGGCCAATTGAGTCGTCGTGCCGGTGTCTGGAATGAGATCCAGAAAGCTGGTGTCGATGCGCTTGAACGCAGTCGTCTGTGAGTTCGCGATGTTGCCGGAAATGTTTTCCAGTGCGTATGACTGGGAACGCAAACCTGCGACGGATGTGGTCAGTGCGCCAAAGATACCCATAACATTGTCTCCAACTTCGATCCGGTGCGGCCCGCCGGTTGTGCCAAATCATGGCCGCGTTCGAAGGTGGATTCGCAAGCACTGTGCCAACGTAAAAATATGATATATATCAATTGCTTAAAGAAAATGCCCCGGCCAAATGACCGGGGCACAATTGCCTAGCGCGGCAAGATTTGCCGCATGGAAAGGAAAAAGGATCAGGAGGCCGAAGCGTCCGGCTTGAAGCTCAACGCCAGCCCGTTCATGCAATAGCGCAGACCGGTCGGCTTCGGACCATCGTTGAACACGTGGCCGAGATGTCCACCGCAGCGGTGGCACAGAGTTTCCGTCCGCACCATCAAGAAGGTGCGATCAGACTTCTCAACGAGCGCGTTGGGGAGCGCCTGATAGAAGCTCGGCCAGCCGGTGCCGCTCTCGAACTTGGTGTCCGACGAATATAATGGCAGGTCGCAGCCGGCGCAGGCGAAGGTGCCTTTGCGCTTCTCTTTATTAAGGGGGCTGGACCACGGGCGCTCAGTGCCCGCCTGCCGCAGGATATCAAATTGCTCCGGCGTCAGGATCTTGCGCCATTCCTCCGGAGTCTTCTCGACTTCAAACTTTTCAGCCGCTTTCTCGACCGCGTTGGCATTGCCAAGCCCCAGCCATCGAAAGGCAGAGAAAGCTGCGAGGCCCGCGACGGACGCGAGCAGGATTCGGCGGTCGATCATCGTCAAGGCTCCGTGCAGTTGTGAAATCAGGTCATCTGCCACGAGTTACGTTCCCAATACCAAATAGTTACACAAACTCGTCTGCGCCAGCCTCACGTTCACGCGAGGGAGTTCCAGTATTTGCCGGCATCCGATCACACGCCCTCGGCTTCCCTATTCTTCTCCGCCTGACGTGTCGCTGCCACCATGCGCTGGCGTTCGGCCTCGACGCGAACATTCGCCGCCGCCATCCGCAATTCACGCGCCCGCTCCCGGGTCACTTCGCGCGCACCGGCACGTTCGCGAAAACGCGCCAGAGTGCCCGCGACCGAGGACCGTCCCCGCGTCCAAGTCTCGACAACTTGACCTGCGACGCGACCGGTCGATCCGCCGGCCCAGACAAGTTCGAACGGCGAGAACAGACGCCAACGATCATCGCCCCACAAAATGCTGCGCGCGACCAACTGACCCCCCATCGCCGTTGTGTTCAAGCCCTGCCGACCGAAGCCGCTGGCAACCCATAGTCCTTTGCGAAGCTCGCCAATCTGCGGCATGCCATGGACGGTTTGACCAAATACCCCGCTCCAAGTCTCTGTAATCTCTGGCTTTCCGAGCGTCGGGAAAATGGTGGCGATACGACGGGCGATGTTGCGGCCATAGCGTCGTGCATTGCCTTGCCATGTCGTCTCGCGGCTCGACCACAGCAGCCGGTCGCCATCCACGACGCGAAAGCAATCGATGCCGTCGGTGTCCGTCACTGCGCCCTTATAAGCAATCGCCTCCGCAAGCCGCTCGCCGAGCGGCGCCGTCAGTGCCGCGTATCGCCATGTCGGCAGCAGCGTTGCAGTCAAGCGGCGCGCCGGCGCGCCGAGATGAACATTGCCCGCAAGAATAATCTGCGAGCAACGCAACCGCGCGGATGGCGTGACAACTCGCTTGCGAATGCCGTTGGGATCGATGCTTACAACCGGCGTGTCTTCAAAAATTCTGACACCGCCCTTCTCGGCCAACTGCGCAAGGCGATGAACGTATTGTCGCCCGTCGATGTGGAACGCCCGCGGGTAATGAACGGCATGGAAGTATCGTTTTGTCTTGAGAACATCCCGCACGCGCTCAGTCTGCCAACCCTCAACCTCGGTGCCGAAATCCTCGCCGAGCATCTGCAAACGGTTAAGCAGTTTATCGCCGACGTCGACGTTGGAGACTTCCAGCGCGCCGTCGGTCAATGTGAGATCACTCATCGCTTCATCGGTCGCCGTCGCGCGCACATAGTCGGCGCCCTCCTGCGACATTTTCCAAAGCTCGCGCGTGTTCTCGTAACCGACGCGGTCGATGAGATCGCCGATCGGCGCGCCGAAGCCCGGCATCACCACGCCAATGTTGTTTCCGGAAGCATTCCAGCCGACGCGATGGCTCTCTAGAACGGCAACACTCGCGCCCATTTTAGCGGCTTCACGCGCAGCCGTAAGCCCCGCCAAACCAGCGCCCACGACGACGATATCGACGTCGAGATTGAAGGTCAGGCGCGGACGGGCCGGCGCATCGGAAAAAGCCGCTATGGTATTATCTTCATTCGTCATTTTGGCCGCTGGAAGTCTTTATGGCGAGACGGTGACGGACTTGGAATCGAATGGCGAAATCGTGTCACCTTGTCCTCAACTGACTTGTACACTATTCCGGGACCGCCTCCAGTCCAGAGCCTCATCGATTGAACGAGATCGCGCAATGCGCCGGTTGATTTTGTTGCGCCACGCCAAGACCGAGCGCGAGGCACCTTCCAAACGCGACATCGACCGCCGCCTCGACGAGCGCGGCAAGCAGGACGCAGCCAGCATCGGCCAATGGCTCGTGCGCCAAGGCTACCGTCCTGACATGGTGTTGGTCTCGGATGCAGTGCGCGCACAAGAGTCGTGGGCCATCCTCGCGAAGTCGTTGCCGGACGCGAAAGCGGAAACACGTTCAGAACTTTACTCGGCCGATGCGGGGGAACTGCTGTCGATCATCCATGCCGTCGAAGTGGTCGATCCGAAACTGTTGATGATCGTCGCGCACAATCCGACACTTCACGAACTGGCGCTGACGCTGATCGCGACCGGCGAGACGGAGGGGCTTCGGGCCCTTGCAGCAAACCTGCCGACAACCGGCGTCGTCGTGATCGATCTCGTCGCCGAAAACTGGGGCGACGTCGGTTTTCGCAGCGGCAAACTGCAACGCTTTGCCAGCCCGAAACTTTTGAAAGAGTGGTCGGACAAGGCGTGAGCGTCGTCACACCCACCCCTTCACCGACGCGAATTTACTTTCCGAGTTGCGAATGCGACTCCGAGAACAAATGCGACGCATACCGCACCCAGCGGCGCTTCCCTGACAACGTTACTTAAAGTGTGTAGCGGTCTCCCCGGTTCGCGATTGCGACGGATTGCATCGCCGACAGTTTCAGCAACGCTGTAAATTATCTTGCCGATGTTCCCGCGTCCGTGCTGGCCAGTCGCCGGATCGTATCCCTCATAGATGTACGGTGGTTCCTGATTGATCATTTGATATCCTGACTTGTTGGATCGTCCGGTGTGTCCGGCATTTCCGGGCCTTCGCCGCGCCAGACATTTCGTAACCACTCGATGAGTTTGCGTATCATCTATCGTTTCTTCAAAGCATCGCGTTGTTTTTTGAGAGAAGCTTTTCTTGACAGCAATGCTTTGGCCAAATCGTGCGCCGATCTTTTTCCCTTAACGGGCTCTTCCATATTCCGATTGGACCATGCCCCCATCTGTGACGGCAAAGGCGCCTTGCTGCCTGTCTGGACGTTCATGGGATGTTGTTTTCGCGGCATGTTGGATAACGCTCCAACTGGCATTTGGTTTCGGCGATCCTGCCGCCGATATCTTCCACCCGTTCGAATCTCCCGCTAGTGTCGCGTGTCGCCGGGGGTGATCCCCATCATCTGGCGACTAGGTTTGGCCGGGCCGGCCAATGATGCCCGGCCGAGCTGACCGCCAAAGCCTCGCTTCAAGGCAACGCTCTCAAGGCAATACATCCGCCGGCAGATGATCGAGCGTATAGCTACGCGGCTTGTTGCGTTTCAAAAAACCGCCAATCTGCCAGGCGAACAGCGCGGCAAACCCAATCAGAAAAAGCGCGCCCGCGAACTCACCAATCAATAGTGCACGAACGAGAAGCCCAATCATTGCGGCGGCGACCAGCGACACCAACGCCAATCCGACAAGATAAATTTTTGAATTGATCCCTGCGATCAGAAACACGTTGCTCCCTGCCGCCGCCAGACGCCGATGCAATTCCACGACGAAGGCGCGATAACCGTCGTCCTGCGGCGACATCAATGCCACCGAGTGCCACGTCGTCGAGAACAGCGTCACGCGTTCGCCGCGCGAATCCTCGACGTCCGCGCGAAAGCGGCGCGACTGCATCGACATCGGTCGGTACGACAATCTGATGGCCGCGATCTTGTCGAGCGGCCAGATGCCGGATTTTCCGCCGCTCTGCCACGCCAGACCAGCGTCCGTGAGATCGAACTGTCGCGCGCCGCCGACCAGATTAGGTTTGAACGAATAATGCGTACCGTCCGCTGGAACGGATTCGCTTTCCGCGGCCTTCTTAGCCTGAAACATTTCGCGCAATTTCGTGCGCATGACGACACCTCGATATTAACCCGGCTTGCGCCGGAGCAACCCTCTATTCTACAACCTTCTTAGCAGCCGACCTCACCCGCACCAAATAGCAGCGCATGGCCGAGACGACTTATTTCCCGCGTCATATCATCCTCGCCGCCGCGACGATTTTCGGCGTGCTGCTGTCGCTCGCGGTTCATATCCTGATCCAACGCTTCAATCTCAATCTCGGCGACCTGTGGAAGCCAAACGCTCCGGGGCTTATTCCGGCGAGCGCCGCCATCGCGTGGTGGATCATCGTCGCCGTCTCGTTTAGCGCGGGGTATTTCACGGCGTCGCTCATGAGCGTTTCGGTCTCGGGACGAGTTTCGGTCCGCATGCGGCAGTTGATGATCGGCGTCGGTGTGCTGATGCTGGCTGCAGCCGGACAAGCTGCGTCCGCGCCGAGCGCGGTTCCAAGTTTGGCCGGACTTCTCGCCGGTGTCGCGGCATTATGCATCGGCGCCATTATGGCGTTTTGCGGTGCAAATTTCGCGCTGCGTCGGGCATAAAATCCCATACGAGAATCATTGCGCGACGCGAGCGCAGCTTGTGAACGATATGTGACGCCACACATAGGGCTGCGATGCGATGCGGATTAAACGGGATTTCGCAAGGATTTTGAGCCGCTCCGGCGCGGCCAGCACCGCGCAACGCCCTATTTTACCTTAACAAGTTTTCGGTTATGAGTCCGACCGCAGCCGCTTGCGTCAATAGACTTCAATCGGCTTTATGGTCGCCCTGCCGGGAGGACGAATGCAACGACTGCTAAGCACGTTTGCGCGTGTGTTCAAGGAACGCGTCGGCTGGAAACGGCTGGGCATTGCTGCAAGCCTCGTCATCGTCACAATCGCCATCATGCATCTGGTCCGTACCCTTAAGGGCGTGGACAAATATGCGGTGCTGTCGGCGATTGCCGACAAGTCCGAGCATCAAATCGCTTTGGCCGCTTTATGTGTCGTGTGCGCGTTTTTCACGCTCACATTCTACGACCTGTTTGCTCTGCGCACGATCGGCAAAAACCACATTCCTTATCGCATCGCCGCGCTCGCCAGTTTTTGCAGCTACGTCATCGGCCACAACATCGGCGCAACGGTATTCACCGGCGGCGCAATCCGCTTTCGCATCTATTCCGATTGGGGACTGACAGCGATTGACGTTGCCAAGATTTGCTTCATTTCCGGCCTCACCTTTTGGCTCGGCAACACCTTCGTGCTCGGCTTCGGCATGATCTGGCACCCTTACGCTGCGGCTTCCATCGATCTGCTGCCGGAGACGATCAATCAATTGATCGGCGCCGGTATCTTGGGTGGCATTACGGCTTATCTGATCTGGATCGCAACGGGGAAAAAACGGCGCGAACTCGGCCGCGACGGCTGGCTGGTCAAGCTGCCGTCCGCACGATTGACGCTGGTGCAAATCCTGATCGGCGTCATCGATCTCGGTTTCTGTGCGCTGGCGATGTTTCTGCTTGCGCCAAAGAATCCGGAACTCGATTTCGTAACTCTTGCGGTCGTCTTTATTCTGGCAACGCTGCTTGGATTTGCCAGTCACGCGCCGGGCAGCCTTGGGGTGTTCGACGCAGCCATGCTGGTCGGTCTTCCGATGCTCGGCAAGGAAGAGTTGCTGGCGTCGCTGCTGCTTTATCGGCTCCTCTATTTCTTCATCCCATTTGCGATCTCGATTTCAATCATGGGAACGCGCGAACTCTGGCTCAATATCGTGCAGCCGTGGTATCACCGCAGGATAAACGGCGGCCTCAAGGCTGTGCCGGCAAGGCCGTCAGCGTCTAAATCCGCAAAGCACAAACAAGCCGCCGAGTAGCGCCAAAGCGCGTACAACTCCGCAACTTTGCTCTTGTGCCGGGTGCGGCGTAATCTATCGTTGGCTCGCTCCCCACATTTTGGCCCCAACGCTGGGCTTCAAACAGGCATGATGTTGTTGCGCTCGCGTTTCATGACGTTCGGTATTTTTCTGGCTCTGGCGACAATCGCCGCGCCGGATGCATTCGCGCAAAGCCAGCCGCCTGCAACGCTTCAAACTCCGCAACCCGAGGCTCAACCCGCTCAGGCGCAAAAGCCTGACGCCGCGTACTCGATTTCCTGGGAAGTGCGCAATCGCTTCCGGCTGTTTCGCGAAGAGCGCGATTTTTTGCTTCAAGCCGATACGCTGTCGGGGCAAACCATTCTTGCATCCGAACAGTCGCTGGCGGCGCAAAGCGATGGACGCGGCTGGGCGCGCAATGCAGTTGGCCGACTTTGCATCGATGCGACGGGGCGCATCGCCGAGCCATGCACGCGCGACAACGTCAAGGAAAGCTACCTCACGCCGCAGGACCATCCGGTGACGGTGCATCTAGCGGGTTCGGTCCCCGTCGGTGCGACGTGTGCATGGACGTTCGACGACGGCGAGGGAGCGCCGCGTCAATCGAACCTCGACTGCAGCGAAGTCATCAATTTCCGCGCGCGCTATGGCCGCCCCACCAATGTCGCCGTCGATGTGTCGAGCGGCGCTGAAGCCCTGCAACACCTGACCGAGACAATCGCCGTACGCGACATTCTGATCGCGGGCCTCGGCGACTCCGTTGCATCGGGCGAAGGCAATCCGGATCGCGCGGTCGAACTGTCCGACGACGGATTTTGTTTCCGCTCTTATTTGGGCGGTCCGGCCGGAATGTATTTCCGTCCCGGCCGCGCCAAATTCAAGGGCGCGCGCGCCTGCGATATTTTCGACGCCATGACCTTGCTGAACTGGCAGAAAGCCGGGGCGCAATGGTTCAACGCGGCGTGCCATCGTTCGCTCTACAGCTATCAGACACGAACCGCGATCGCGCTGGCGGCACGCAATCCGCAAATCGCGGTGACGTATCTGCCGCTTGCCTGCACCGGTGCGACAATTCCGGCGGGCATGCTCGGACGGCAAGGCGCGCGCGAATGCGCCTTCACCAAAAACGGGCTGAACTGCGCGGGCACCGTAAATGCACAGCTTGCCGAATTACGCGAGGCGTTGACAGCGGCGACAGCCCGCCAGCCAGGCCGTCAACTCGATCTCGTCATGCTGTCGATCGGCGCCAACGACATCAACTTCTCGGGTCTCGTCGCCGACATCATTGTCGAGAGCGCCACCGAGCGCGCGGTGTCGCGGCGAACCGGCGTGCTCGGCACTGTTGAGGACGCCCGCACCATGCTTGCACGCGATCTCCCGACAGGATTTGGTAAATTGCGCGCTGCGCTGAAACCTCTCGTCGGCGGCGACATGTCGCGTGTGCTTTATGTGTCGTATGGAAATCCCGCATTCGCAGGCGGCGCGCCCTGCCCCGGCGGACGCGCAGGCTTCGACGTGCATCCCTCTTTCAACGCCGATCCGCAGCGCCTTGCAGACGTAGCAAACTTCGTACAGAGCGAATTCCTGCCGCAGATCAAGAAACTCGCAACCTGCAGCGGCGGTACGCTGTGCGCTGACGCCAGCCACGACCGCATGACGTTCGTCGATCAGCATCAGGCGGCGTTCATTGAACATGGCTTCTGCGTGCGCGCGGAAACCGATCCTGCTTTCGACAAGCAATGTTTTTCAGCGAAGGGCGATAGCTTCGTCGCCGACATCGTCGATGCCGCCAACAACCCTCTAACCTGCGGCGCAGCTGCAAGCGACTTCCGCGCCTATCTGCCGCGTGCGCGCTGGATCCGCGACGCCAACGACAGCTACTTCACGGCGATGACCTATCCGCAGGCGGCGCGCGCGCCCAATCAGCCCGGCGATATTCACGACGCGTCATGGGGTGTGCTGTCAGCCGTGTATGGCGGCGCGATCCACCCGACGGCAGAAGGTCATGCCGCAATGGCCGACGCGGCACTGCCGGCGGCAACCGCCGTACTTGGTCTTGGCGGTCCTGAGCCGACAGTGAGCAGCGAACCGATTGCGCCTGTGACGCCGACATCGGAACAGAAATAGCACGGCTAGTTCGACGCCACACCTCGGCACAAAAACATGATCGGTTTGGGCGCGTTCGGCAGATAGAACCGTTCCATGGTATCGATTGAAAAACCCGCGTCTTTCAAAAGCGCCGCCGTATCGCGGTTAAGGTTGCAACCGCACGCCAGCTTATTCCAGATCGGATTGAGCCGATCCTGCCAACGCACCACCGACGCGTCATCCGCCTTGCCATGCTCGCAAAAAAGCAACGCACCATCCGGCTTCAACACGCGGCGGATTTCGCGAAGCGTTTGTTCCGGATCGTCCACGGAACACAGCGTGAAAGTCAGAACCGCGGTATCGGCAACGTTGTCACCAAGCGGAATTTTCTCGGCTGGCGCACGGATCAGTTCGACCGGCACCGGCGAATCTTTCAACCGACCGTCTGCGAGCGCAAGAAAGCCCTCGCCGGGATCGACACCGATGACGCGCGAGACTTTCGACTTATCGTAATAAGGAAGATTGAGGCCAGAGCCGAAACCGACTTCGAGCACAACCCCGCGCGCCTGCGGCAAGACCAATTGGCGCTGTTCGGAAACATCCTTCAGCGAGCAAAGTCCGCTGACAATGCGTGGTCCGATGTAACGATCGTAGAAACCCATGATAACGACTCCCAAATTCAATGTCGGAGTTTGTCGTCGCTTACACGGTTTCGGTTCAATTCACGCCGAGCTTTTTCTGCAAGCTGGACGACGACGTGGTGTATTGAAACACGAGGCGCTTGTCCGGATAGACATAGCGATGTGCCTTCTGCGCCATCAGCGAGCCTTCGTGGAAGCCGCAGAGAATGAGCTTCAGTTTGCCCGGATAGGTGTTGATATCGCCGATGGCGAAAATACCCGGCACGCTGGTCTCGAATGCCGCCGTCTCGACCGGAACGAGATTGTTCTCCAGCTTGACGCCCCAGTTCGCGACCGGGCCGAGCTTCATCGTCAATCCGAAGAACGGCAGGATCGTATTGCAATCGATCTTGAAGGTTTCGTTGTCGTTGCCCTTCACCACCGCGCCCGTGATTTGTCCGTCTGCGCCTTCGAGCGACGTGACCTGACCGATCTTCAATTGAATTTTCTTGGATGCGACCAGTTCGCGCATCTGCTCGACGCTGTGAGGCGCCGCGCGGAAATCGTCGCGCCGATGTAGCAGTGTCATGCTTTTCGCAAGCGGTTGAAGATTGAGAACCCAGTCGAGCGCGCTGTCGCCGCCACCGACGATCAAAATGTCCTTGTCGCGAAACTGCTCCATCTTGCGCACGGAATAAAACACCGACTTGCCTTCATAGGCCTCGATGCCCGGCACTGGCGGGCGCTTCGGCTGGAACGAACCTCCGCCCGCCGAGATCACGACAACCTTCGTCTCGAACACCTGTCCCGCGTCGGTGGTGACGCGAAACAGCGGATCGCCAATCTTCTCGATGGTCTCGACCATTTCGTTGAGATGGAATGTGGGGTTGAACGGCTTGATCTGTTCCATCAGCGCGTCGGTGAGGCCCTGCCCCGTCACCATCGGAATACCCGGAATGTCGTAGATCGGTTTTTCCGGATAAAGCTCCGCGCACTGGCCGCCGAGCTTGTCGAGAATATCGACGAGATGGACCTTCATATCGAGCAGGCCCAACTCGAATACCGCGAACAGCCCGCAGGGGCCCGCGCCAATAATCAGGACGTCAGTTTTGATTGTTTCGGCCATGCTCGTTCCGGTTCGCTCAGATAAATTAATTTTGCTGGGAAATAGCGGGAAAAGCCCGCGTTTCGCGGGCCTGTCTAGCCAAGATAGAAGCTTCGGGGAAGGGATAATTGCGCCTATCTGGAGCCACTCTAACGCATTGTAGGGCACCGATATTTAGCTGTAGGAAGGCGTTGCTTTGCCATAAAGCGTTGTCATCCCGGAGATTGCCACGTGAACGCACCTCAACGCCTAAAAACGGCTCTCCGCTTGGAAGATTTTCCTTTTCGCGTCTCGGACAATGTCCGCTTCGCCGATCTCGATCCGCAGCAGCACGTCAACAACGCGGTTTATGCGAGCTATTTCGAGACCGGGCGCGTGACACTTATTCGTAACCCGGCTTACGGCCTAATGCCGAAGGGACTAAGTTGGATGCTGGTTCGCTTGGCCATCGATTTCCAGTCGGAGGTCAAATGGCCCGGCACCATCGAGCTTGGTCTCGGCGTGCGGAATATCGGACGCAGTTCGGTGTCCTATACGCAAGTCGTGTTCTCGGATGGAAAATGCGCGGCTTCGGCCGAAGCGATCACTGTGCTGGTAGATAAAGCGACCGGAAAGCCGACAGCGGTGACTGACGCGATCATCACAAAGTTCCGGCCATGGATGCTGCGCGAAACAAACGCTGAACCGGTCACGTAACTTGAAGGACTATATCTGATCGAATTGCGATTCGAGCGAATGAGATCACGTCGATCGAAAGCTGAACCGGCAAAGGAAATAAAATGAAAAAAATCGCCCTGATATTTGCAGCCGCGTCCGCGATGACGGCGGCATCGACGACGATTGCAACGCGCGCCGAAGCGCAGCAATACCCTTACTGCCTCGCATCCGCTAGCGGACGGGGAAGCTTCGTCGAGCGCTGCGAATACACCACGATGGCCCAATGCCAAGCCTCCGCCCAAGGCGTGGCCGGTTCATGCACTTACAACTGGCGTTTGGCCTATGCGCAACCCGTCGAGCCTCCGCTCAAGGGGCGCTATCGCCAGCGCGCTTATTGAGAGATCGCCGCCGGATATCTGCGATCAACAAAAAAACCCCGGAGCGATCCGGGGTTCGTCTATTTCAGTCGAAGGAAATTAAGCCTGCCGCTCAGGCGTGGACAATGACAGGCCTTCGAGTTCATCCGTCACTTTGATCTGGCAGGAAAGCCGCGAATTCGGCCGCACGTCGAAACCGAAATCAAGCATGTCTTCTTCCATCGGCGTCGGCGCGCCGACCTTTTCGCCCCAGGGCGCATCGACATAGACGTGGCAAGTCGCGCATGCGCAAGCGCCGCCGCACTCAGCTTCAATGCCCGGAATGGTGTTGCGGATGGCAGCCTCCATCACGGTGGCTCCCGCCTCGACATCGACGGTTCGTAGAGTGCCCGCGTGATCGGTGAAGTTGATCTTGACCATAATTTCTCGTGCTGCCCGAAATAACGATGGCAGTCCTATAACGGTTCGATCCGCAGGACGCCAGCGCCAGAAAGGCCATGGAATGGGCCTATTTCAGGGATCAGGCAGAGATCAGGCAGCGGTCAGGGCCGACGCAACAAACCGTCGATTGCAACCCTCGCCTCTTCGACCGCATCCTGGAGGGCGCCAAGAGCAGTCGTGAGGTTCAATTCGCGACGCAACGCCGCCTCGAAATGCAGAGCTGCGTCGGCAACGCGAAACGCACCGATGGCACGGGCCGAACCCTTGAGCGTATGTGCCAGCGCTGCGGCGTCCTCTGGCAGCGATGCGAGCTTGCCGATAAGATCGCGGCTCTGAGTTGCAAATAACGTCAGCACTTCACGCTCGAGACCCGGCTCGCCGAGCGTCATGCGTGCAAGATGTTGAAGATCGATCGGCGGGTCATTGGGAACAAGCGGCGGCGAAGGCATCCAGTGAACCTGTTCCAGATGGAGTGACATGGGCAGACCCGAATTTGAGCCGTTCCGAATCCTTCGGAGCCGGACTTGAGCTGAGCCAATCACAGGTCTGGTTAACGGAACGTAAGATGTACGTGCCGCTTTTTTGCCACTTTTGGGTCCGCTGGACCCCGTTGAAGGATAAAATTTCGCTTCCGCGACGAATTTTTCGCGCGCGACGATTAACGATGATTAAAATGTCCTTAACACGCGGCATTTCATTCGAGGTGTCGAGCCAATAGGATGTTTGCGGAAGTTAGGGACAACCTGCTGGGCGGCTGGGGACTTTCACTTTCACAGTGCTCGAATTGTATCGAGGCAACACTCACGGCGCGACCGGCGATTTAAGCGGCGCGTGCGCGAATGCGTAATGTAAGGGCGTACACGACACATGGCAAAAAATCCGAAGATCAAGGATCCAACCGAAGTCGCAATGTCGGCTATCCAAGAGGCCCTCAACATCGGCAAGGCGAAACCTGAAAATGGCCGCCGTGGATCGTTGCGCCGCGATACAACCGACCTGCCGCTCGATCTTCGCCCGTCCGACGATATGTCCGAACCGCGCTTCGGCGCCTCCGCCGCGAATGACGATCGCGAGACAATCGGCGCGATGCTCCAAACCATTCAGAAGGGCCGGCCGCGCCGCAGCGCCTATACGGTTGCAACGCTGTTCGCCGGTCTTTGGATTGTTGCCGGCGGTCTGCTGACTTTCCTGTTCATGCCCGCGCTTGAGTCCATCGCGGGCCAAGAAGGCGGCGGTGCACTCGCGCTTGCCGGCCTCGCAGCGCTTTTTCTCGCGCCGCTGATTTTGTTTTACTTCATGGCCAGTCTC
Source organism: Hyphomicrobiales bacterium (assembly GCA_038230475.1). Lineage (GTDB taxonomy): Bacteria > Pseudomonadota > Alphaproteobacteria > Rhizobiales > Xanthobacteraceae > Afipia. Next base: position 242,852 of record JBBRNE010000004.1, on the reverse strand, counting down.
GCCTGGCGCGGACAGGAGTTGAGCCTGATCGCGCAGTCAATGGCGCAGATGGCGCTTCGCTATTCCGAACCCGAAAAGTTGGCTGGCGATTCAATGGTCAGTGTCGGACAGGCGATTCGCCGCGAAGTCGCGGCCATGGGCGACGGCGTAGAGCGCGCAATCGCGCGCGCTGGCGAACTTGAAGCGCTGGTGAGCAACGAAGTGTCGTCGCTTGAACGCGCCTACAGCGACAACGAATCCCGCATCCGCTCGCTGCTGGACGATATCTCCACCCAGCGCGAAAACCTCGCCGGCCAAGCCGAACAGGTTCGCAACGCGCTTTCGGGTGTCCAAATCGATTTGCGGCAGGACATTTCGCTGATCAGCGACTCCATTGCCTCGCGTGTGGACGAAATCTCGCAGAACATCACCAACTCCCTTGAAGAACGCAGCGAGCACATCACGCGTTCGCTCACGACTGCGGGCGACACCATGATCGTCGCTCTCGGTGAGCGCGGTGGCGACTTGCTCGACCGTCTTGAAGAAGCCAGCAACCGGACCGCTGCGGCCGTCCTCGACGCCAGCGAACAACTGAACGCCAGCCTGAATTTCAAGACCGGCCACGTCCAGGACGAATTCGCCGACCTCGCCGATCGCGTTCACGACTTGCTCAACGAACGTCTCGATCGCGCGGCCAGCGAGTTCAGCCAGAAATCATTTGCCATCGTCGACGGCATTATGGCGCGGACCGAAAACGTTCAGGGCGTCCTGGTCGATTCCGGTGAAAATCTTTTGAACCAGCTCGATCTGCGCGCTGCTGATTTGGCCAGCAAGCTCGACTCCGTGGGCGATCAGCTTGCCGACCGTATTCTCGTCAGCGGCGACAAAGCGAGTGAATCGCTCGACGTGACCGTGAGTTCGCTCGTGGAAAAGGTCGTCAGCCAGACCGAAACCGTACATGGCGCATTGAGCGAACTCGCCGAACGCTTCGCGCGCGACAGCGGATCGCTGGGCGCGCTCGTCACCCGCCACGTCTCCGAGTTCGACCGCACGGTGAAAACCTATGGCGGCGAGATCGTCGATCGCATGGGCCAGCACACCGAGAGCCTAACCGAAAATCTGAAGACATATGTCGACACCTTCGACAGCCGCGTCACCGGACACAGCGACTCCATCCACGCCAAGCTCGATCAGCGCCTGACAGATTTCCAGAATGCGATCGACACCCGCACCTCGGCATTCGACACGTCGCTCGCCGGCAAGGCCGTGGCACTGACCGAAGCGATCGAAAGCCGCAGCACCCAGTTGTCGAATACGATTTCGTCGCGCTTCCAGGAGTTGCATGACGGTCTCGAAATTCGTTTCGGTGCAGTCGCAACAGACGTCACCGCGCGCGTCAATCAATTCGAGAACCTGCTCGATACACGCGTCGAGGCGGCTGCCGCCCGCGTCACCGCCAGCGGACAACACGCTGCCGACATCATTGTGTCGCGCGCCGAAGAACTCACCCTCGGCATCAAGACCACGGTCGAGGACGCTATCCATTCGCTCGTTGAAGTGAGCGCACAGGTAAAGACAGTCTCAGGCGACGCCGAACGCAGCGTGCAAATGGCGGCCCGCGAAGCCGAGGGTGCGCTTACCCTCGCCTCGACCAACGCCACGGCCCAGATGAAATCGGCATCGTCCGAAATCGAACGCACGATCTTCACATCGACCGAACGCCTCGGCGGCGCATTGGGCGGCAGCGTCGATGCAATCACCGATGGTTTGCGCGAACAGGCCGAGCGGCTCTCGCAGATGATCGACGGCAACCGTGGCACGCTTGTCGAGGCCATCGGCAGTAAGGCTGCGGAAGTCGCCAGCGTCATCGGCAGCGCCACCGACGAGGCTCTCAAGTCGATCGAAGGTCAGGGCGGTGCATTCACCGTCGCGATGATGAACAACTCTGCGGATTTGGCGCGCCAGATCAACACCGCGAGCGAAGTTGCCATCGGCGCCGTCAACAAGTCACTCAAGGACATCGAGGAAAGCTCGCGCGCGGCGATCGATCAGTCGCGTCAGGTCGCAACCACGACGGTCAACGAATTGCAGGAAACCAGCAAAATCCTGCGCACCGACACGCTGGCGCTGTTCGAGCGTCTGCGCGAGGGCAACATCCTGCTCCAGGAAGTGCTCACCGGCGCGCACGACAACCTCGACAATTTGGAACGCACTCTTGTCACCCGCGTCGCAGAATTTGTGACGACGATGAACGACCTGACGACCCGCAATGGCACGTCCACAGCGGCGCTCGAAGAACAGCTCGGCATCTTCAACAGCCGAACGTCGGGCGCTCTGGACCACCTCGGCTCGCTGGCCGGTCAGTTCGAGACCCACGGACGCTCGCTCGCCGAAGCGGCGCTCATGATCGAGCAGAGCAATGAGCGCACTGGCGAGTCCGTGGTCGAGCGCAACACGCAGCTCGAATCTCTCATCAACACGATCGATCTGCGGACGCTCGACATGGACGAGCGGCTGCATCGCTTCACCAAACTGCTCGACGAATCGCTCGACGCTGCCGAGACGCGCGCACGCGATATCGCGCAAGTGGTAGCCGAAACCGCCGGCGAAAGCTCCGCCTCCGTCGCCCGCCAGTTCGAGACCGTGCGTCTGTCGATTGAGGACGAGCGCCGCCAGACCTCGGAAGCCATGACCGAAATCTACGATCAGAGCACGCTCGAGGCTGACTCTATGTTCCGGCAGGCCGCCGACAAGTTTGCTTCCATCGTTCACAGCATGAAGCAGATGGCGTCCGAGCTTCATACCGAACTCGACTCCACCCGCGCCGAATTGCGCAAGGGCGTTCTCGACATGCCGCAGGAGGCGGCTGAGAGCACCGCGCAGATGCGCAAGGTCATCGTCGATCAGATCGAGGCGCTGGCTGAACTCAACCGCATCGTCGCTCGTCATGGCCGCGGCCTCGATGTCACCACGGCGTCAAATCGCGCGCGCGAAGAAGAGCCAATGATGGCAACCGCAGGTGCGAGGCAAGAATCGAGGCAAGAACCAAGGCAGGAGGCACGTCAGGACACTCGTCCTGCGCCGCGTGGACCGCGCGACAACGGAAGCGCGTCCAGCCTGCCACCGCCGGAGTTCAACCCGTCCCCTCGCCGCACGGACGCGCCTTCGGTCTCGCCCGTAGGCTCGGATGGTGACGGCTGGCTCTCGAACCTGCTGAATCGTTCGGACAATGACGGCGACCGCGAACCGCAGCGTCGCGGACCGCCTGCCCGCTCCGGCAATCCGCTGGAATCGCTGGCGCTCGACATCGGCCGCCTCGTCGACCGCGATCTCGCGGCCGAAATGTGGGATCGCTACCAGCGCGGCGAACGCAAGGCTTTCACCAAGCGGCTCTATACGCCCGCCGGTCAGAAGGCGTATGAGGACGTTGCGCGGAAATATCGTGCCGAGCGCAACTTCAAGCAGACGGTCGATCGCTATATCAACGAGTTTGAAAAGCTTCTCGACGAAGTCTCACGCGACGAGCGCGGGCCGGTCGCTTTGCGCAATCAACTCGCCTCGGAAACCGGCCTCGTCTACACGCTGCTCGCGCACGCAGCGGGACGGCTGGGGTAAGGCTTAGGTACCGCTCATCAGGACAAGCAAAAACGGAGACCTCGCGGTCTCCGTTTTTTGTGTCGGGGTGACTCAATGCAAAGATTGTCATGCCCGGACTTGTTTTGGGCATCCCAATCATGGAAGCACTCTGCTCAACTCATCGGGATCACCGGGACCAGCCCGGTGATGACAAATTAGAACGAAGAAAATTATTACCGCTGCTTTGCTTTTGCATCGTTCGGATTAGCCGGCTTGGCGTCGCCACCACCGGAGCCGAACAGCACACGGGTCGGGTTGCGGTCGAAGTTGTTCACCGCGCGGCTGATGTCAGCCAAAGTCCGCCGACCATCGATAATGAGACCCGCTGAGCGCTTGTCGAGATTCTCAGCGAGTTCACGGAACGACTTCGCAGCGCCCGCCAGTTCGCCTTCCTTACCCATCAGGCCATCCACGCCCGCCATGATGCTGTCGATGCGCGTGGCGTTGTCGGCCAGGCTTTTGGAGAACACCTGGATGTTGGCCATGCTATCGTGCAGCGCAGCCTGATTGTCCGTCACCAGCTTGTTGACGTTCTGCAGCGTCGCGCGCACGGCCTCGCCGATGTCCTGAATGGCATTGGGATCGGCTGTCAACGTCGGCACGCCGTCTTCGGCAACCGGCACTCCGCCCGCCTCCAAGGAGCCGCCCTTCAGCGCAATCGACGACACGCCGGTGAGGCCTGCGAATTCCAGACCGACCAGCGAGTCTTTACGAATGGGGGCGTTCTTATCGACGTTGGTGATGACGACGACGCGCTTCGGATCGTCGAGCTTGATCGAGGTCACTTCGCCGATCTTGATGCCGTTGAAATTGACGTTGCCGCCGGTCCGCAGGCCCGACGCCGCGCCCTCGAAAACGATGCGCAGCGGCGTTCGCGCAGCAGCAGCACCAAGGTTCTGGAACCAGAACACAAAGCCAAAAGCCGCGGCGATGACCGCCAGCGTAAACGCCCCGATCAGGACGTAATTTGCCTTTGTTTCCATAGACTTAACTCCAACTCAACCACAACAATTATCCGACGCGATTACCCGACAACGGCCCTGGCGCGCTTGCCATGAAAATAGGCCTGCAACCACGGGTGCTGCGAGGCCAGCATATCGTTCATCGTCCCTACCAAGAGAACCTTTCGATCCCCTAACACTGCGATGCGGTTGCAGGCCGTTTTAAGGCTATCGAGGTCGTGAGTTACCATAAAAACGGTCAGGCCCAAAGTCCGCTGCAGCGTCATGACAAGCTGGTCGAAGTCGCCTGCGCTGATCGGGTCCAAGCCCGACGTCGGCTCGTCGAGAAAGACGATTTCCGGGTCCAGCGCCAGCGCACGGGCCAGCGCCACGCGCTTGATCATGCCGCCTGAGAGTTCCGACGGGAACCGATCCGCGACCTCCGGCTTCAAGCCGACCATCGCCAATTTGGCAATCGCAATCTCGTCGAGCAGCCGCTCGGAAACGTCCATGAATTCACGCACTGGGAACTGGATGTTCTGCCGGACATTCAGCGACGAGAACAATGCGCCGTGCTGAAACAACACGCCCCATCGCCTCTCCACCGCACGACGTTGATCCTCGTCGCAGGAATCCATATCGGTGCCGAACACTTCGATGGTCCCACTTTGCTTGGGCATCAATCCGATGATGGTGCGCGTCAAAACGGATTTGCCAGCACCCGACGCGCCGACGAAGCCGAGAATCTCGCCGCGACGGACATCGAGGTCCAGATGATTGAGAATCAAATTGTCTTCGAAGCCGACCGTGAGGTCGCGCACCCGGATGATTGAGTTGTCTGAATAGGTCGCCATCTCGTGTCCCGATTCCTACGTTCGCTTCATTTTGCGGCGCGGTCCTTAGCGAACGTCGGATTCGAAAGAACACGAGCAAATTATAATCCTAGTGATCCTTTTGTTCTGACATTCGTAAAAGTGCCCGCGAAGATTACAGTACGAATGTCAGAACCGGATCACTAGCCCGTCTCTAATAGTTGATCGCCGCGAAGAAGATCGCGAACAGGCCATCCATGACGATGACGAAGAAAATGGATTTCACGACTGACGCCGTGGTGTGCTGGCCCAGCGACTCAGCGCTTCCCCTCACAGCATTGCCCTCGACGCAGGCCACGACGCCGATCACCAGCGCCATCACAGGAGCCTTCACCATGCCCACCACGAAATGGTTGATCGAGATCGCTTCGCGTAGCCGCTGCAGAAACGCGTCCGGCAGCACGCCACCGTAGCCCCATGCCACAAGGCCGCCGCCGTAGAGCGCGGCCATTGCGCCGAGAAATGCGAGGATCGGCATGGCGATAATCAATGCGACAATGCGCGGCAGGATCAGCACTTCGGTTGGATCGAAGCCCATCGTGCGCAACGCATCGACCTCCTCGCGCATGCGCATCGAACCAAGCTCAGCCGTGTAAGCGCTGCCGGAGCGGCCCGCCACCATGATCGCGACCAGCAACACCCCCAATTCGCGCAGCACCAGCACGCCGAGCATGTCGACAACGAACACATCGGCACCGAATTTGCGGAAGTGAAAAATACCCTGTTGGGCGATGATGCAACCGATCAGGAATGTAATGAGAAGAATGATGGGCACCGCACGCCAGCACACCTGATCGAGATGATGCACCAATGAGGTCAGGCGAAAGCTCGACGGATGACGCATCACGCGCCACATCGCATTCAGGATCGAGCCCGTCATCGCGATCAGGCCAAGCAGCGTGTTGCCGACATCGACCACGCTACGGCCGACTGATTCCAACATGGTCGTGATCGTCGCGGGCTCACGCTCGTGAACCACGCCTTCCTTGACCTGTCGCACCTCGTCCACAAGGCTCGCATAATTCGCCGACAATCCGGCAATCTGCGGCGAGACACCGGCATGGGTCAGATTTCGACGCAGCCGCTCGATCAGCCAAGCGCCGAAAGTGTCGAGCTTGGCGACTTGAGAAACGTCGATGACGATCCTGCCGTTCCCGGCGTTGTTCTTCTCGGTCAACTCGACGATTTTCTCGAGATCCGGCGCATGATGCACCGTCCACTGCCCGGTCGCGCGCAGCGCGAGGCTCGAGCCCATAGAGATCTGTTCCAATGTGGGATTGCCGTCTAGCAGATCTTGCAACGCAAGCTCCTGAATCGAATCTTCTCAAGCCCTCGCGGGAGAACCTATCACGATGCCCGATCTTTCACGAAGCACCTGACCTGTACGGGGATGACCTTAAGAGCCATAATTACCGCAGTCCGGCAACCCCGCCCGAAAGACCGCTCATCCCCCGACATGAAGCCCGCGCTGACCATTCTGGAGGTATCAATCGAGCGCTGGCCGATCGAAGGCGCCTTCACGATCAGCCGCGGGGCCAAGACAGAAGCGGCGGTGATTGTGGCGCGGTTAAGTCGCGGGAACCACGCCGGGCGGGGTGAATGTGTACCCTACGCACGCTACGGCGAAACCCTCGACGACACAGTTGCGGCGATGGGGAATGCGCATCTGGCGCTGGGAGCCGATTTCAGCCGCCATGCGATTAATGCGCGGATAAAACCGGGTGCGGCACGAAACGCGCTCGATTGCGCGCTGTGGGATCTGGAGGCCAAGGAGACCGGCGTCAGGGTTTGGGCCGCGTTGAAACTCGGCTTACCGAAGCCGCTGACCACCGCCTACACCATTTCGCTGGGCACGCCGCAAAGCATGGCGGACGCCACCGCAAAAGCCGCGCATCGGCCGCTGCTCAAGATCAAGCTCGGCGGCAATGGCGACGTCGAACGCATCATGGCCGTCCGTAAGGCTGCCCCGAAAACGGAATTGATCGTCGACGCCAATGAGGCATGGACGGAAGCCAATCTCGAGAAACATCTCGCGGTATGTGCGGATGCAGGCGTGACGCTGGTGGAGCAGCCGCTTCCTGCCGGTCACGATCAGGCACTGGGCCGCATCAAACGCGCGGTGAAAGTTTGCGCCGATGAGAGCGTGCATGATCGTGCTTCATTGGAAGGCCTGCGCGAACGTTACGACGCGATCAACATCAAACTCGACAAGACGGGCGGCCTGACCGAGGCGCTTGCGATGCGCGATGCCGCGCTCAAACTTGGATTCGACATCATGGTCGGCTGCATGGTGGCAACCTCGCTGTCGATGGCTCCCGCCGTGCTCGTCGCGCAAGGCGCGTGCGTCGCCGATCTGGATGGGCCGTTGCTGTTGGCGAAAGATCGCGACGACGGGCTACGTTATGACGGCAGCACCGTCTATCCGCCGGAAACAAAGCTCTGGGGTTGATCCACCTCGGCATGCGTCGCGTCGAGCCGCTTGCGCCACATCATCATCAGGACGACGCCCGCAAACGCCATCGCGGCCATGATGAAATAGACACCGGCACCCCAGCGCGCATAGACAATTCCCGATACGATCACAGTCACACCGATGACCGCGCCGCCGAGCGCCACGAGATAACCCTGCGCGCTCGCCAGCAGATGGTGCGGCACGCTTCGCACCAAGAGCGACATGATTGCGACTTGCGTCATTCCGAACGACAACCCGTGCATCGCTTGAATCGCGAGCAGAATTTCCATTCGCGGCTCAAGCGCCATCAGGATCCAGCGCACCACCGCGCTAGCACCGCCGATGAGAAGGAGCATCGTCGGTTGAATCGTAAAACGCGGCGAGATTGCAAACACAATGATTTCGGCAATGACGCCGAGCGACCATAAAAGCGCAATCGTGAAACCACCGAGGCCCATACCCTGCCATGTGATCGAGGCGAAGCCGTAATACGCGGCATGGCTGCCCTGAATAAGAGTTGACGTACCGATGATGGCCCAGAACATCGGCTGCTTCAGCAGCGCGCTGGCGCGAACATCCGTCTCGGCGTTCGCAGGCGGTGCATCGAGCGGCGCGAGACTGAGACTGACAAACGCGCTGGCGAACGTCATGGCAACGATGACCCAGATCAAGTTCTGCCGGTCGAGCACGTCGACCAGCAATCCGCAAAGAAGCGCGCCGGCGATGAACGCCGCCGACCCCCACAGCCGCATCGGACCGTAGTTCAAGCCGTAACGCGCGACGCCCTTCAGCGCGTATCCGTCCGTCAGCGGACTGAGTGGCGTCCAGACGCATGCGATCAGCGAGAATACGATCAGGATACTCAAGGGTTCGCGCAAAAATCCGAGCACGGCGAATCCCATCGCAGTCACGAACGCCAACACAATCATCGCGCCGCGAAGGATGCCGCGACGTTCCACAAAAGCCGTCACCAGCGGCAGCACCGTGAAGCGCGACAATGAGGGTATCGCCGTGATGATGCCGATCCATGTTGCATCGATCCCGATCATCTTCAGCCAGAGCGAAAAGAACGGCAGATAGGTTCCCAACAGCCCCAATGTCGAAGCGTAGAAAAGGCTCGTCCCAAGGGCAAAACGCCGGGCGACGGATTGCCGGACAAGGTCGTTTTGTGATTCTTTAGGGGTCAAGAGTGCTGCGATTCGCGTGAGTGCCGTTTTGCATTTCTAGCGCGATTTGTTTCGCTCGTGTCTTGTGATTGTGAACCATCATGGCCGAAAAAGCCTTCGCCATTTCACCTGTGACCGCCAGCGGCGTGATGCCGACCGATGCGGACTACGACGCGATCAGCGAAGCGTTCATGGAGACCGCGCGCGGCCGCTGGTTTCTGCGTGAATATGCCCGCCGCAACCGCAACGCCGATACCGCGACCGTGCTTGAGGCCGTCGCCCGCATCGAACGCTCGCTTGCTGCGCAGAAAGAGCCGGCTGACACTTCAGACACCATCGCCGCAATGACCTCAATTCTGGCCATCGCCCGCGAAGGCGCCGAGGCGGTTTTTGCAGAGCCAGCGCGCGAAGACCTGCTGGCGCAATCATTCAGATGCGCAGGCGTCATTCGCGAAATCGCGTGGGGCCTGCGCGAGGCCGGCGCGGACGGTCGCATCTGCGGACTTCTCGACGCACAGGCCGATGCCATCAGCAGCGCGTGTGCGGATTTCTCAACGAACAATCTGCGCGACGGCGTGCTGGAGGCGTTTGACGAGGCCGCAACCAAAATCGCCGAACTCGCAGCCCCATCGTCGGAAGCAGCCTCGCCAGCCGCGACGCCGCGCACCGAGCCAAGTGTCGTCAAGCTCGAAGCCAGACCGAGCGCGACGGAACGGAAGATCATCGCAACGCCAGTGGACACGGTGGCACTCGCTCCGGTCAAAACTGCGGACGCGCCGCCACCGGCAGAAACTTCTGTTACGCCGACTGTGCCGCCCGTCACCCCTGCCGCGAAAGCGCTTGATGAGACATCGTTACACGCCAGCATCGGCGGCAGTCTCGGCGCGAGTCTTCTTGTCAGCGGCCTGGTCGCAAAGCCGTCTGCACCGAAGAGCGATCCACTGGCACCTATCCGCCGCATGAGCGCGGCCGAGAAGATCGCGTTCTTTAGCTAGAGTTGACTGAAAATGACATAGGGGTCGTCTTTGCGAGGAGCGCGGCGACGAAGCAATTCAGTTCGTCGCCTTTTATTGCAATCTCTGGATTGCTTCGCTTCGCTCGCAACGACAGCGATGCGCTCTTACGGATTCTCTTCGATCAATTTGGCGAACAAATCTGCGTCGACATTTCCGCCGGACAACACGATCACCACCGTCTTGCCCCTTAAGTTTTCTCGCGCATCCATCCGTCCCTGCATCAGTGCAGCCAACGGCACCGCCCCGCCCGGCTCGACCACCAGCTTGAACTCACGAAATGCGAACGCCATCGCTTTGCCAACTTCAGCGTCAGTTGCAGTGACGCCGCGCGACACCAATCTGCTGTTGATCGCAAACGTAATCTCGCCGGGAATTGTCGCCATCAGCGCGTCGCAGATGGTCTTGCCCTGATGCGAATGTGCCTCGCGACGGCCAGCGGCGAACGAACGCGCATGATCGTCGAAGCCGTCGGGTTCAGCTGTTATCAACGTGACGTTAGGAAACTTCGCGCGCGCGGCCAGCGCGATGCCCGCCATCAACCCGCCGCCGGACGTAGGCGCGGAAATAATATCGGGGGTCACGCCGAGCGCGATCAAATCCTCGGCGATCTCGCGGCCAACCGTGCCTTGGCCAGCAATAATCTTCGGATCGTCGAACGGACGTACCAAAGTGGCACCGCGCTTCTGCGCGATGTCGCTTGCGATTTTATCGCGGTCTTCTTTGTAGCGATCGTAGAGAACCACTTCCGCGCCGTAGCCCTTGGTGCGCTCGATTTTCGACATCGGAGCATCGGACGGCATCACAATGGTCGCGGGCATTTTCAGAATTTGCGCCGCCGCCGCCACGCCCTGCGCATGGTTGCCGGACGAGAACGCGACCACGCCCGCTGCGCGTTTGTCTTGCGGTATCGAAGAAATCTTGTTGAATGCGCCGCGAAATTTGAACGAGCCGGTTCGTTGCAGCACTTCGGGTTTGAGAAATACGCGCGCGCCGGTCAGCGCATCGAGCGCGGGCGATGTGAGCAGAGGTGTCCGCACAGCGTAGGGCGCGAGCACTTTCGCGGCAGCATCGATATCGGCGGCAGTGGGCAATACAAGTTCGCTCATGCGCGGCTTGTATCGCGCCGTGCCATCAATCGGCAAGCGCAGGGCCGCCAGATTTGGCGATGACGAGACAGTCTCTAGATGGTCCTTAGATGAGATGGTCCTTAGATGGTTTTGGGCGTTGCCGTAGGAGCAGGAGCCGGTTCCGAGGACCACCGCAGCGTGCGGGCAAGACGACGGCGCCAGCGGCGTTTGACTTCCGGCGGACGTTCGCGAGTCACGTTCTCGACGAAAACCCGCGCGCAGGCATCCCAACTCAAGCCCAACGCGAATTCGCGGCAGGAATCGCGCGAGATCGTCAACGCTTTGAGACACGCGGCATGCAGATCATTGTCGAGCGCACCGACCGGCGCGTCACCGATCACATCAAGTGGGCCGCAGACCGGATAGGCAGCTACCGGCACGCCACTGGCAAGTGCTTCCAGCAGCACAAGACCGAAGGTGTCGGTCTTGCTCGGAAACACGAATACGTCCGCAGCGGCGTAAGTCTCGGCGAGTTGCTCGCCTTGCATCGTACCAAGGAATACCGCATCAGGATATTTGCGCTCAAGCTCAACGCGTGCGGGGCCATCGCCGACAATGACTTTCGTTCCGGGCAAATCCAGATCGAGGAACGCTTCGAGATTTTTCTCAACCGCAACGCGGCCGACCGACAGAAAAATCGGACGCGGCAGCCCAAGATCGAATTCGCGCGGATGAAACAATTTTGCATCGACGCCGCGCGACCACAGCACGACGTTTCGGAACCCGCGTCCGCGCAATTCGTCCGCCAGCGCCGGTGTTGCGGCCATCACGGCGTCGCTGGTGCCGTGGAAAAGCCGAAGCGCGGCCCATATCCATGATTCCGGAATTGGAAAGCGCGCAGAGATATATTCTGGAAAACGGGTGTGGAAGCTCGTGGTGAACGGCACTTTGTTCTTAGCGCAATAGCGCCGCGCCAGAATGCCCAACGGACCTTCAGTGGCAATATGAATGTAATCGGGTTGCGCCTCCTCAATTATCCGCGCGATCATGCCGGGACGCGGCAACGCGAGATGAATGTCGGCATAACTCGGAAGTGAAATCGTCTTGAACGATTGCGGCGTGAGGAACGTAACCTCGACGCCCATCGACTTTGCGGCGTCCGCCATCATGTTCAGCGTCCGCACCACGCCGTTGACTTGTGGGTGCCAGGCGTCGGTTGCGACGAGAATTTTCATCAGGCTGCGACCTTGGTCTTCACGCCGGTCTTGACTCCGTTCTTGGCGGGCTCGCTGTGCTGCGAGGCGCGCAGCGGATCGGTCCATGTCAGAATCTCAAACTGGCCGTCGTGGTGCTCGACCAGCGCGGTACAACTTTCAACCCAATCGCCGCAATTCATGTAACGGATGCCGTCGATGTCGCGGATGACAGGGAAATGGATGTGGCCGCAGATCACGCCGTCCGCCTCGTGACGCCGCGCCTCGGCAGCAAGCGTCTGCTCGAACGCGCCGATATAATTCACGGCGTTTTTCACCTTCTGCTTCGCCCATTGCGACAGCGACCAGTAAGGCCGGCCAAACAGTTTACGGAAAGCATTGACGAAACGATTCATCTGGATCGCGAAATCATAGGCGCGGTCGCCGAGATGCGCCAGCCAGCGCGCGTTCTGCACCACGAGGTCGAAGATGTCGCCGTGAATGACGAGATATCTTTTCCCGTCCAACCCTTCGTGGATCGCATTCTCGACAACCTCGATGCCACCGAAATGCGTGCCGTAATAATTACGCAGAAATTCGTCGTGGTTGCCGGGAATGTAAATGATACGCGCGCCCTTGCGCACGCGGCGCAGCGCCTTCTGCACGAAGTCATTGTGCGTTTGCGGCCAGTGCCAGTTCGATTGCAGCGCCCAGCCATCGATGATGTCACCGACGAGGTAGATGGTGTCTGCATCGTGGACGCGAAGGAAATCGAGAAGGCGGTCTGCTTGCGAACCGCGGGCTCCGAGATGGACGTCGGAGATGAAGAGAGTGCGAAAGTGGCGTTCGGGAGTGCTTTCGCTCACAACCTGTCTTTCCATGCGCAAGCCAATATCAAAATCTGATGACAGTCCTGTGACACTTCACAGCAAAGGCGTAACCTGTTCGAAAAACCGGATTCCACTTTTCCGGGTCATGCGTCACACTATTCTCACGCAACTCTTGGCTCAGGCGTCCGCTCGAAACAAACCAGCGTGTAGATACCAAACGGCGAAATTTTCCGCCGCTCCACAAGGTTTGCGCTTTTCGTTGATTGCGCCCACGCCTGAAGACGCGCGAACGGAAACTCCGGACGCAACCCGAGCTTGCGAGTCTTTTCAGCCGCCCAGCGCTCAATCGCCGCCGCGACCCCAACTTCCGAATACAGATGGTTAACAAGAATGATGCGGCCGCCGGGTTTCACGACGCGGTGGCACTCGGACAAAACCTGTTCGGGATTAGCAACCAGCGTGATCACGAACTGCGCCACGACGCAGTCGAACGTTGCGTCGGCAAACGTCATCGCATGAGCGTCCATCTGGTGGACGGCCTTCACGAACGGATATTTGCCGCTCGCCATCTTGGCGCGCGCCTTCTCCAGCATCGGCGCGCTCATGTCGATGCCGGTGATCTCGGTCGTGTCGTCGTAATCGTCGAACGACAGACCAGTTCCGACGCCGACTTCGAGGATGTTGCCGCCGATGGAGCGCGCAGCTTCCGCAGCCGCGCGGCGACCCATCACCATGACCGGACCGCAGACCGCGTCGTAAATCGGCGCCCAGCGCGCATACGCGGTTTCAACGACGGATTTTTCAAGATCGGCGGTGGTCATGATGTGATCCGGCAGAATCAGGTTCTGCCTGAAAATACCGTTGCTATGCGACAGGGAGACGACAGGCCGTCGCTGCCATTTTGGCCGATTTCGTCATCCTGAGGTGCGAGGCGAAGCCGAGCCTCGAAGGATGAGCGGTTGGGTCTCGCCGTCTCCTTCGAGGCGCGCAAGAGCACGCACCTCAGGATGACGGCGCCCATCAGTCCAACTTATAAAAATGATGCACCGGCCCGTGGCCGTGTCCGACTCCAAGTTTGTCTGCGGCCGCAATCGCGGCACTGACATAAGCCTTCGCGGAACGAACGGCCTGTTCCAATCCCTCGCCTTTCGCCAGTCCTGCCGCAACCGCCGACGACAGCGAGCATCCAGTGCCGTGGGTGTTTTTGGTTTTGATCCGAGGTGCGGCGAGACGAACGACGAAATCCTTGGTGATGAGAAAATCTACGCTCTCCGCGCCCTCGCCGTGTCCACCCTTGATGAGCACCGCCGGACAACCGAACGCGAGCAGCTTCTTTCCCTGCGCCTCAACGTCAGCCTCGCTCACTGCGGTCGTCTCGTTCAGCAGCGCGGCGGCTTCCGGCAAATTCGGCGTGGTGATGTTTGCGCGCGAAAACAGCTTCGTCTTCAATGCACCGATGGCATCGGCAGACAGGAGTTTGTCACCGGACGTTGCAACCATGACCGGATCGAGCACGACATGTTTTGGCTTCCATTGCTCCAATGCCTTGGCGATGACGTCGATCACTTCCGGTCGCGACACCATGCCGATTTTTACCGCGCGCACGTCGAGGTCGCCGAACACGGCGTCGATCTGCGCGGTGACGAATTCCGCCGGGACATCGTGAATACCCATGACGCCCTTGGTGTTCTGCGCCGTCACCGCCGTAATCACTGACGCGCCGTAGACGCCAAGCGCAGCGAATGTCTTGAGGTCGGCCTGAATGCCAGCGCCTGCGCTGGAATCGGAACCGGCAATGGTCAGCGCAACCGGCATGCTCATGGTGATCTTGGCGCTCTCATTAAACGAACATTCGACCTTGTATAATCCTTATATAATATAGAGCGTATCAGGCTGCATGGCGTGCCGACAAGCTTGCAGCGGCACATCAAATTCGGGTTGATAGCGCGTCACAATACCTCAGGAGAAGCAGCGATGGTCCCCTTCTTTATCCAGATCAAATGCAAGATGGGGCAATCCTACAAGGTCGCCAATGCGCTCGCTGAAGCCGAGATCGCCTCGGAGATTTATTCCACTGCAGGCGACTACGATTTGTTGGTAAAGTTCTATGTCGAGAACGGCACCGACGTCGGACATTTTGTGAACGAGAAAGTGCAAGTCATTCCCGGCATTCAAGACACCTACACCATCATCACCTTCAAGGCGTTCGGGGCCTAAAACCTCACGTCTTCTTCTTCGCAGGTTTTGGCGGGCCCTCAACCGGCGGCAGCGACTTGAGATAAGTCGCCATCGCAGCGCGGTCGTCCTCGCCAAGCTGCGACGTGTTCTTGATCACGCGCGCCATCGAGCCTCCCGCAGTGTCGCCGTCGGGCGTCGTGCCATCGCCGAGGAAGGACGCGATGTCTTTTTCGGACCAGTCTTTCACACTGCCCTTCTGCGTGATGTTCGGCACCCAGCCGCCCGGATGATCCGGATCGGGACCGCCGGCCATCCGCTGCGAGGAAACGATACCGCCGATCAAATTGCGCGGTGAGTGGCATTCGGCGCAATGGCCGAGCGCGTTTACCAGATACGCGCCGCGATTCCATTGCGCGGACTTCGTGGTATCGGGTGCAAACGGCTTGTCGTCAAAAAAGAGAAACTTCCAGCCGCCAAGAAGTCTGCGGATGTTGAATGGGAATTTCACGTCGTGTTCGCGCACCTTGCCTGACACCGGCGTCAGCGTTTTCAGATAAGCGAAAAGATCGCGCACATCCTCGACCTTGGCGTGGGCGTAGGTCGTGTAGGGAAACGCGGGATAGTAATGTTCGCCCGCTGGAGACGTGCCCTTCGTCACGGCGGTGACGAATTCAGCCTCGGTCCAGTTGCCGATGCCGTTGTCCTTATGCGACGAAATATTCGGAACGTAGAACGTGCCGAAATCCGACGGGATGGCGAAGCCGCCACCGAGCGCGGTTCGCGCCTCGCCGGGGACCGCGTGGCATGACGCACAACCGCCGATGTTGAAGATGGTCTGACCGTTGGCGACGTTGGGCGTGTAAGCGGGGAGCGCGCTTGCGGCAACAATGGCCGGAATGGTGACGACCCAGAAAACCGCAAGACCAGCTATGCCCGCGACGACCGCAAGCCAGAACAGCTTTTTCAACATCGGCTACCCCAAATAAATCCAGCGTGAGACGAACTAAACCACCGCGTCGGGAGTTCACAATATGTCACCAGTTTCATTCCGGGAGAAAACCATGAAAAGTACGACGTTTGCAATTGCAGCATTTTCGTTTGGCGCGTGCGTCTCACTCGCAGGACCGGCTTTCGCTGAAAAGATGACGATGAAGGTTCCGCTCACCAGCGCCGCCGAAGTCCCGGCAAACACCAGCGCCGGAAAAGGCACCGCCGACGTCACTTATGATACGGCTTCCAAGATGATGACGTGGAAAGTGACGTATTCGGGCCTCACCGGCCCGGCCACAATGGCGCATTTCCACGGACCTGCTGAGGCCGGCAAGAACGCACCAGTTGTGGTGCCATTCAAGGACGCTGCTAGCGGTGCCGAGGGCAGCGCGACGTTGACGGACGCACAGGCCGCCGATCTCATGGCGGGCAAGATGTACGTGAACGTTCATACGGAAGCGAACAAGGGCGGCGAAATCCGCGGCCAAGTCGTCAAGTAATGTGACCAGGTAACGCTGTCCTTCGGGTCGTTCAGCCACACCCACAAACAGCGAGGGCGGGTGCCACAAGCACCCGCCCTCATTCATGTCACCGAAGATAAAGACGTGTTCTTAGCTGTTCTTAACTCGGAAGGTTTCGTGGCACCCGCCGCAGGTCTTGGTGATAGCGGGCATCGCCGCCTTCAACGAATCCGCGTCCTTGACCGAGGTCTTGGCTGCAGCCACTGCCGCTACGAACGCCGTGATCTGGGCCGAGAAGCCAGCCTTGTCGGTAAAAACAGCAGGCGAAGGACCAAAGTCGCCTGAGGGCGCTGCACCCTTGAGGCTGTCCGGATAAAGCGTCGGAAGTTTCGCTGCGGTGTCGGCCATCGTTGCAAGGGCTGCGTCGATGTCGGCCTGCGCGTATGGTTTGTCGCCCTTCATGGTCGGAAGCAGCACGGTCGCGAGCGCTTTTCCGTTGCCCTTCATCAGCGCCGAGCCGTCAGGCGTCGCATAGACAAGTCCAGCGCCAAGCAACGTCACGGCGGCGGCAATCGCGATACGCTTCATCTTAAATGTCTCCCAGAGGTTGAAGCTTTTTCTATTTAGAACGGCTCAAGATTCGCCGTTCCGCGCTGAATTGGCAAGCCCAACATTTTTGTCCGGGACAGGGAATTTTTGACAAGCCCTACTTGCTTCGATTCGCCTCGATCGCCATCCAGACACGCTCAGCGGTTGCCGGCATGTCGATATGGCCGATCCCGTATTCGCGCCAAAGCCCCTCGATAATGGCGTTCATCACCGCTGGGCACGACCCGATCGAACCCGCCTCGCCCGCGCCTTTGACGCCAAGCGGATTGGTGACGCAGGGAATGTTGTGGGTCTCGAAGTGGAATGACGGCACATCCGCCGCGCGCGGCAACGCGTAGTCCATGAACGTGCCGGTCACGAGTTGGCCGTCCGCGTCGTAATGCGCCTGCTCCATCAGCGCCTGGCCGATCCCCTGCGCAGCACCACCGTGAACCTGACCCGCCAGCAGCAACGGATTCAGCGTAACTCCGAAATCGTCGACGATCACATAGTTCACGATCTTGATGACGCCCGTCGCGGGATCGATCTCGACTTCTGCGATATGGGTGCCGTTCGGAAACGTGCCGTCGGCCTGCGTGAATTTATCGGAAGCATCGAGCATCAAAGGATCGACACCCGGACGCTTGGCCAAATCTGCGAAAGTAATCGTGCGGTCGGTGCCCGCGACGCGGATCGTGCCGTCACGAATTTCAAGATCGCCTGCGCTTGCCTCAAGCGCATCGGCGGCAATCAATTTCAGATTATCGCCGAGCTTTCTGGTCGCCTTCTGCACGCTGACGCCGCCGGTCGGAATCGCGCTCGAGCCGCCAGTACCCAGACCTGTCGCAACCAAAGCCGTGTCGCCCTGAATGACGTGAACGCGCTCCGGTGCCAAACCGAACTGTTCGGCGACGACCTGCGCATACGCAGTCTGATGCCCCTGCCCTGTTGACTGCGAACCGATCAGCACCGTCACGTCGCCGTTGGAATCGAGCTTCACGTGGGCGGTCTCCTCGCCCATCGTGCCGCAGATCTCGACGTAGGTGGCCATGCCAATGCCGCGCACGAGCCCAGCTTTCTTGGCAAGCTTTGCGCGCTTGGGAAATTCCTTCCAGCCGACGACATCTTGCGCGCGCTTCATGTGCGCAGCGAAATCGCCGGAGTCGTAAACCTTGTCGGTTGCGGTCTTATAAGGCATCGCCTTCGGCGGAATGAAGTTCTTCTTGCGGATCGCATCCGGCGTCATTCCCAGTTTGCGCGCAGCCGTATCGACAAGACGCTCCAGCACATAAGACGCCTCAGGCCGGCCCGCACCGCGATAGGCATCGACCGGCACAGTGTTGGTGAACACGCAACGCACGCGGCAATGGAACGCCTGAATGTCGTAGAGGCCCGGCAGCATGAAGGCGCCGCCATGCGGAATATAAGGACCGAAGGTGGACAGATAAGCGCCCATATCGCCCATCAGATCGACATCAAGACCTAAGAACTTTCCGTCAGCCGCCAGCGCCATTCGCGCGGTCGTGACATTGTCGCGGCCTTGAGCGTCGCCGATGAAATGATCGGAACGATCGGCAATCCACTTCACGGTCTGCTTGAGTTTGCGGGACGCAAATGCGGCGAGCGCATATTCGCGATAGGGAAACAATCTCGTGCCGAAGCCGCCGCCGACATCGCGCGCGATCACGCGCATTTTGTCCGTCGGAATTTTCAGAATGTTCTGACAGAGAATATCGCGCAGGCGGTGACTGCCCTGATTGCCGATCGTCATCGTGAAGAACTCGGTCTTCGCGTCGTATTCGCTGACGACCCCGCGTGGTTCCATGTAGTTGGTGACGACGCGTGGATTGACGATTGAAATTTCCGCAACCGCATGCGCGCCTTTGAACGACGCCTCGGCCTTCGCTTTGTCGCCGATGGGTACATCGAACAAAACATTGCCAGGATATTCGGGCCGCAACTGCGGAGCGCCGGGCTTGACTGCACTAACGACGCCGACGACTGCGGGCAACGGCGACCACTTTACATCGATCGCTTCAATCGCATCGCGCGCATGATCGAGCGTATCGGCCACCACGAAGGCGATTGCGTCGCCGACATGATAGACCTTTTCTTTCGCCAAAATCGGATAGAGCGGCGACTTGAACGGCGTATCCGGCAACTGAAAGAGACAGGGCAAGCCGCCTAGATTTGCGGTGTCTTCAGCGGTCAGGATCGCAGCGACACCCGGTTTGCTTTTCGCCAGCGACGTATTGATGGTGAAAGTCGCGTGCGCGTGCGGCGAGCGGAGCACGAGTGCGTGAAGCGCGCCTACGGGCGCATGGTCGTCAGTGTATTGGCCCTTGCCGCGAATGAGCGGATCGTCTTCCTTGCGCCTGACGCTTTGACCGACGCCGAATTTCACTGGAGCCATTTTATTTTAAACCTTTTGAATGCAACCTGTCGAATGC
This sequence comes from Hyphomicrobiales bacterium, assembly GCA_038230475.1. Lineage (GTDB taxonomy): Bacteria > Pseudomonadota > Alphaproteobacteria > Rhizobiales > Xanthobacteraceae > Afipia. The sequence continues at coordinate 223,033 of JBBRNE010000004.1, read as the reverse complement.
TTGACCGCATATTGCAGCGGATCTGACGCCAGCGCAAACGCCAAGGATTGTCGGGAATGTTACCGGGCGTCACGTCGGGCGGATCAGCGATGCAATCCCGCGCTTGCCGAACAGCAGGAACACTGCTGCGCCATATACGACTGCTCCGATCACGATCAAGATACCGAGCGCGGATTCGTCTTTCAGGGTCGTGATCCCTGCGAGCGCTGTTGACAACCATCGCGACGAGAACCACAGCACTGCAGCGAGTAGAATTCCGGACGCTGCAAATTTAAGCAACGACATGACGAACGGGCGATCGATTTCGATGAAGTCACGCCGCACGGCGAACATCACGACCAACAAAAGATTGATCCATGCGCCGACGGCCGTGGCCAATGCGAGGCCGACCTGTGCCAGCGATCCCACCAGCGCCAACTTCAACGCGACGTTGACGGCGACACCGGTCAGCGCCGCCTTTACCGGCGTCGCGGTGTCTTTGCGCGCATAGAAGGTCGCGACCGCGCTTCGGATCAACACAAAGGGAATTAGCCCGACGGCATAAGCCGCGAGCGTTGCAGCAGCAGCAGCCGCATCCGCTTTCGAGAACGCGCCGCGCGCAAACATCGCGCGCATGATGACGTCGGGCACAGTGAGGAACGCGGCAACGAAGGGAATCGAAAACAGCAGCGTGAACTCGAACGCGCGGCGTTGCGACGCCATCGCACCCGCATGATCGTTCGCCGTGATCCGCCGTGACATTTCGGGCAGCAACACCGTGCCGATGGCAATGCCGATCACGCCGATGGGCAGTTGATTGAGACGGTCCGCATAATAAAGTGCCGAAAGCGCACCCGCTGCAAGAAAAGTCGCGATGATGGTATCTGCGAACAACGCGACCTGCGTGCCCATCGACCCCAGCGTTGCGGGCCCAAGCGCGCGGAAGAATGCGCGAACGTCCTGATCGAGTTTCCACGACGTAAATGTCGGCAACACGCCATGCTTCCACGCATCCCCCGCCAGCAGAAAATATTGCAGGAAGCCTGAAATCAAAACGCCCCACGCCGCAGCATGACCCGCGCTCGGAAAGAACGCAGCCAGCGCCAGCGTCGCCATCATCGACAGATTCAGGAAGACGGGGGCGGCGGCGGCACTCGCGAAGCGATGCATGACATTGAGCATGCCGCCGTAAAGCGTGACCAGCGTAATCAGCAACAGATAGGGAAACGTGATTCGCGTCAGCGAAATCGCGAGGGCCCGCTGCGAGGGATCGTCGGAGAACCCCGGCGCGAGAATGCTCATCGCCTGCGGCATAAACAAAAGCGCCACGACCAGCAGCACGACTTGCGAAGCAAACAGGATGGTGAATATGCGGTCGGCGAATAGTTTCGCCGTCGGCGCGCCGTCACGGCCATGCACATGCGCATAGGCGGGCACGAAGGCGGCATTGAATGCGCCCTCGGCGAAGATCGCGCGGAAATGATTGGGGAGACGGAGAGCGACGAAGAACGCGTCCGCCACCGGGCCCGCGCCCAGAATGGCAGCGAGCATGATGTCGCGCGCAAAGCCCGTGACGCGCGAGAGCAGCGTATAGCCGCCAACGGTGAAGATTCGCCATAACATCTGATGCTTTTACAGCAGCCGCGGGCTGAGCAATACGCGCGACAGCTCAGGAAACCGCGTCGCGCACAGCCTTGATGACGCGATCCTGCGACGCGCTATCGAGGTAGGGATGCATCGGCAGACTAATGACGTCTTCCGACAGCTTTTCGCTGACGGGCAATCCGCCGTCGACCACCGGGTAATGCTTGTACGCCGTCTGCTGATGCATCGACTTCGGATAATAAATCGCGGTCGGAATGCCTTGTGCCTTGAGCGCATTCGCAAACCCATCGCGATTGCCATTCGGCAGCCGGATCGTGTACTGCGCCCAGGTCGAGATATTTCCCTCGGGGACGCGCGGTGCACCGACGATATTATGCAGCGCGTCGAAATAACGCGACGCCACCTTGTTGCGCGCGGCAATTTCATCATCGAAAATTTTCAACTTTTCGATCAGTACGGCGGCCTGAATGGTATCGAGCCGCGCGGTGAGACCGATACGGACGTTGTCATAACGGTCGCTGCCCGCGCCATGCACGCGCACGCTGCGGAGTTTTTCGGCCAACTCAGCATCGTTGGTGAAAATCGCGCCGCCGTCGCCGTAGCATCCGAGCGGCTTGGCCGGAAAGAAACTGGTTGCAGTTGCGAGCGCCATCGTGCCGAGACGCTTGCCTTTATACGTCGCGCCGAAGGATTGCGCCGCGTCGTCGAGCACGAAAATGTTTTCGTTCTTGGCGACAGCGGCGATGGCATCGTGATCCGCGCTCTGGCCGAACAGATCGACCGGAATGATAGCCTTCAATTTCAGGCCGAGCTTCTTTGCGGTGGCAATACCGCGCTTGAGCGACTCGACGTTCATGTTGAATGTCGTCTCGTCCACGTCCACAAAAAGCGGCGTGGCACCCGCCAGCGCCACGACTTCGCCGGTCGCGCAAAACGTAAACGACGGACAAATCACCGCATCGCCGGGACCGATGCCCTTGGCCATCAGCACCATCAAAAGCGCATCGGTACCGCTGGCGCAGGCAATGACATGCTTTGCGCCACAGAAGGCTGCGAGGTCGGACTCGAATTGAGTGACTTCGGGGCCGTTGATGAACTGGCAATGCGTCAGAACTTTCGACACGGCATTGTCGATTTTGCTGCCGAGGCGACGGCGCTGTTCGGCAATGTCGATGAATGCCACGGGTTCTGGTCGCAGATGCTGGTTCATAAGGCTTGCCGACTTTCTTGCCGAGTTTCTTGAAGATTGAATGAGGGATTAGCTCGCGACCGCGCGCGGGCCCTTACGCAATGGGGCTGCGATAGCTCCCGCAGGCGCTTCAAGGCACTTAATCGCAATCTCAAGGCTCGCGACACCCTCGTCGCCGGTCACAGCGGGTGCATTGCCGGTGCGCACCGCATCGAGAAATGCGAGCAACTCGGCACGAAGTGGTTCGTCGTGCCCCACTGAGAGATGACGCATCGAATAGCTGCCGTCGCGCTGAAAGCCGAAGCATTCCGTAACCTGCCGCGTCAAGAGATCGCCCTGCACATATTTGCCACGCGTCGCCACCGTGACGTTGCGCGCCTTGAACGGCGTCAGCCAGTTGGTGTTGATGTGGGCGAGCACGCCAGAGGCCGTGCGAAACTGCAACAGCGCGATGTCTTCGCGCTCGGCGACAGCGCTTGCGAGTTGCGGCTGCACTTCGACGATGTCGGATTCGGTGAACCAGCGAATGAGATCGATGTCATGCACAGCAAGATCGATCACCACGCCGACATTCGACATGCGCGGCGGGAATGGGCCAACGCGCGTGATCGCGATGGAAAGAATTTCTTCGTCCTTGATCGCCTGCTTGATGGCGGCGACCGCCGGATTAAAGCGCTCGACATGACCGACCATCAAGGTCACGCCCGCTTCCCGCGCGGCATCGACGATCTCGCGGCCTTCCGCAACGGTGGAGGCGATCGGCTTTTCGACAAGGACGTGGATCTTGCGCGCGATGCAGGCGAGCGACACGTCGCGATGCAGATGGGTCGGAGCAGCAACTGTCACGGCATCGGCGCCGGCGTCGAGCAATTCTTCAACAGTCTGGAAGGTTTTACATTCCAGCATCTGCTCGGCGCGCGTGCGATGCGCAGCCAGCGGATCGGCAATGCCGGTCAGCGAAACGCCCGGCAATCCCGCCAGCACGCGCGCGTGATTGGTACCCATGACGCCTGCGCCGACCACTCCCACACGAAGTGGGCGCTCTGCCCCACCCGACGCTGAAACTGAACTCATGCTGCCACCCGCCTGAAATCTTCTTGCAAAATCTTCTTGGAATTCTTGAGCGCGGTTCAAACCCCATCCGCGCGTGGTGTCATTAGCATGCCGTCACATGTGTGGCGAACCATGGGACCGCGACCGCCTACACGTTTTGATGCAAAAAATTACAGCACCGAGCATCGATAACGAATTGAAATCAGGCGATAATTTCGCGCGGCGCATGGGATCGTTACGTTGCTCAAGAACGCTTGTAATCATCCTCGATGCGGATGATGTCGTCCTCGCCGAAATAGCTGCCGGTCTGAACCTCGATCAGTTCCAGCGGAATCTTGCCGGGATTTTCCATCCGGTGCGTCGCGCCAAGCGGAATGTAGATCGACTCGTTTTCATGAACCATCTTCTGCATGTCGTTAACCGTCACCAGCGCAGCTCCACGCACCACGATCCAGTGCTCCGAGCGATGGTGATGTTTCTGCAACGACAGCCGCCCGCCAGACTTCACGATGATGCGTTTCACCTGATGACGATCGCCGATGTCGAGCGACTGATACGATCCCCACGGCCGGTGAACTTTGAGATGATCTTCCGTTACCTGCGGCGCGGTTGTCTTGAGTTTGGCAACAAGCCGCTTCAACCCGTTCGGGTCGCTTTGGCGCGAAACCAAAATGGCATCCTGCGTCGCCACCACGACGAGATCGTCCACGCCCTCAAGTGCGATCAGCGCCTTGTCGGACGAGACGTTGCAGTTGCGCGAATCCTCGAACACGGCGACAGCGCCGCCTTGCGCGACGTTGCCTTGTTCATCCTTGCCGGACAATTCCCACACCGCATGCCACGAGCCGACGTCGGACCAGCCGCAATCGACGGGAATCACGGCGGCCTGTTTGGTTTTCTCCATCACCGCGTAGTCGATCGAAATTGCTTTGGCTTTCTCGAACGACTCAGGCGGCAGCGTGACGAAGCCGAGATCGCGGCCTGCGTTTTTCACCGCGTCGCTCACGGCAGTTACGCTCGCCGCATCGACAACACGGTATTCATCAAGCAGCACCTTTGCGCCGAACATAAAGTTACCGCTGTTCCAGAGATAATTGTCGGCAACATAACGCGTAGCCGTCGCCGCATCCGGCTTCTCGACGAATTTGGCCACCGCCATCACGTCGCCGGAGATTTTCTCGCCGGGTTGGATGTAGCCGTATTCGGTCGCGGGACGTTCAGGGCGCACGCCGAACGTCACGATGCGTCCCTTGTTTGCGACTGCCAGTGCCTTGCCGCATGCCTCAACAAAAGCAACTGTATCGCTCACCACGTGATCCGCCGCCAGCGCCAGCACGGTTGCGTCCTTGGCACGCGTCAACGCAAACGCCGCCCCCGCTGCAATCGCAGGACCGGAATCGCGGCGCGCAGGCTCAAGCAGGATGTCGGCCTCAAGATTGACCTCGGCGAGTTGCTCCAGAACCATAAAGCGATAGGCCGCATTGGTAATGACGATGGGCCGGTCGAACAGCTTCGGATCGCTGACGCGCAGCATCGTATCCTGGAACGTCGAGTTCGCACCGAACAGCCTCAGGAACTGCTTGGGACGATTTTCGCGCGACGCCGGCCACAGCCGCGTTCCCGCGCCGCCGCACATAATCAGAGGAATGATACGTTCGCTCATGCGTGCTCGAAGGTTAGACTGCGTTCACAGCTGGTGATAGTCACGGTACCACGCTGCAAACCGCGCAATACCGTCTTCGATGGTCGTTGAAGGCGAGAACCCGACTTCGCGTTTGAGATCCTCGATGTCGGCGTAGGTCGCAGGTACATCACCCGGCTGCATCGGCAGCATCTCGGTCTTGGCCTTGCGGCCGAATTCTTTCTCAAGAATAGCTACGACCTTCATCAATTGTTCGGGATGGTTATTGCCGATGTTGAACACGCGCCACGGCGCAGTGCTGGTACCCGGATCGTCGCTCGCAGCCTTCAGCTGCGGTCGCGGCGGATGGTCGATCAGCCGCACCAAAGCCTCGGCAACATCGTCCACGAACGTGAAGTCGCGCTGCATCTCGCCGTGGTTGAACAATTGGATCGGCCTGCCCTCAACGATGGCCTTGGCGAAAATGAACATCGCCATGTCGGGCCGACCCCACGGTCCATACACAGTAAAGAAACGCAAGCCGGTCGACGGCATCCCGTAGAGATGGCTGTAGGAATGCGCCATCAGCTCGTTGGACTTTTTCGACGCCGCATAAAGGCTGATCGGATGATCGACATTGTCATGCACCGAAAATGGCAGCTTCGCGTTGGTGCCATAGACCGACGACGACGACGCATACAACAAGTGCTTGCAATCGTTGTGGCGGCAACCTTCGAGGATATTCAAAAACCCTTCGAGATTGGCGTCAGCATAGGCGAAAGGATTTTGGATTGAATAGCGCACGCCAGCTTGGGCTGCGAGATGGATCACCACCGGAAATTTATGCTCGGCGAACAGCGCCTTCGAGGCAGCACGATCCGCGAGATTGAGTTTGATAAAACTGAAATTTGGATCGTTCTTCAGAATACTGAGACGCGCCTCCTTCAGTTTCGGATCGTAATAATCGTTCAGACTATCGACACCCAAGACTTTTTTGCCGGCTTGCAGGAGACGCTGCGCGACATGAAAACCGATGAAGCCCGCAGCACCTGTCACCAATATCGGTTTGTCAGTCATTACAGCCGCCATAATTCTATGCCGGCGGGTTTGGTGGTGCGGTCGAGCTTGATCTTGACGTCAAGCACGAGGCCTTTCCCGCCACTCAAAATTTTCTCAATCAACGGCCAGCCCGCGTCGAGATATTCCTTGTGCGCGACAGCCATGACGATGGCGTCGGCGGGTTTGAGGGCATCGAGCTTGGTCAACGTCACGCCGTATTCATGCATCGCGTCCGCCGGATCGGCCTGCGGATCGGCGACCTGCACTTTCAGTCCAAACGATTCCAATTCACGGATCACATCGACGACGCGCGAATTACGGGTGTCGGGAACGTCTTCCTTGAAGGTGAGACCCAGCACAGTGACGACGCCGTTGCTGACCTTGCGCTTGAGCAGACCACGGATGCATTCGCGCGCGATGCGCTGGCCCATACCGTCATTGATCCGACGACCTGCCAGAATGACTTCCGGATGATAGCCCGCCTTCTCGGCGCGGTAGGTCAAATAATATGGATCGACGCCGATGCAGTGACCGCCGACCAGACCGGGCTGGAACGGCATGAAATTCCATTTGGTGCGCGCCGCCGCCAGCACATCGCCGGTGTCGATGTCGAGCGCCTGAAAAATCAACGACAGTTCGTTCATGAAGGCAATGTTGAGATCGCGCTGCGTGTTCTCGATCACCTTTGCGGCCTCCGCAACCCTGATCGACGGCGCGCGATGAATGCCCGCGGTGACGACCGAGCCATACACATCGGCGACGATATCGAGGGTTGAAGCATCCTGCCCGGAGACTACTTTCATGATCGTCTCAAAGCGATGTTGTTTGTCGCCTGGATTGATGCGCTCAGGGGAATAACCGACCTTGAAGTCGCTACCCGCTTTCAGTCCCGATATTTTCTCGAGAATGGGCACGCAGTCTTCTTCCACCGCGCCGGGATAGACGGTGGATTCATAAACGACGATGTCGCCTTTCTTCAGTGCGCCGCCAACGGTTCGTGATGCTGCGAACATCGCGCCGAGATCGGGGCGACGCGCCGCGTCGATCGGCGTCGGAACGGTGACGATAAAGAAGTCGGATACCGCGAGCGCTTTGACGTCGTCGGTAAATGTCAGCGACGTATGACGCAGATCGGATGCTTCGACTTCATGCGTGCGATCATGGCCCGCGCGCAATTCCGAAATACGTTTGGCGTCGATGTCGAATCCGACGACCGTAATCCCTGCGCGCGCGAACGCCGCTGCGACGGGCAATCCAACGTAGCCAAGACCAATGACCGCTATTTTGCGTCCGTGTGCCAATAGATGTCCGTTTGGAAAACCTGGGCGCTCTCACACCGAAAAGGCGCTAGTTTGCGCCGAATTTTCGAGATCGATTTGCCTCTCTTTAGCCATGCCCCAGTGAAGGCTGCAAGTGGCGCGGCCTTTCCTATTGCCAGAGCGGCCCTAAAGCCATACCAAGACGTTGAAAATTCCTTGGAAATTCACGCGGCAAACCGCTGTTTTTAGTGGGTTTTGCCGAGCCCCTTCCATCTTAACGATACGGTCCGGAATGCGCGGATTTCTGCTTCTTGCCGTCCGAATTCTGGTGTCGGCAGCGCTGCTGTATTTTGCGTTCCGTGGCGTCAATTTCGCGGCCATTCAGTCGCGCCTGTCCGGCATCGATCCGGTATGGATTTTCCTCGCCGTGCTGGCGACCGTATTCCAGATTTTTCTCGGCGCGTTGCGCTGGCGTGAGATCAGCGCAGCCTGTTCAGCTCCGCTCGGGACGGGACAGGCGTTCCGCTATAACATGATCGGCGCATTCTTTAATCAGACACTGCCCTCGACCATCGGCGGCGATGCGATGCGGCTGTGGCTCGTCAAACAAACCGGCGCTGGCTGGCGCGCCGCGACATATTCAGTTCTGGTCGATCGCGCCATCGGGCTGATCGCGCTTGCCATCATCGTGATTGCAAGCTTGCCGTGGAGTTACGATCTCGTCGCCAATCACCGCGGGCGTATAGCTTTGCTTCTGGTCGACATCGGCGCGCTGTCGGCGGGTGTCGGATTTTTGATCTTCGGCTATGTGTCGTGGAAATGGCTGACGACCTTCTGGCCGACCAAACATGTCCACGCCTGCTCTGTGATCGCCAACAAAGTCATCTTCAACCGCACGAGCGGACCGAAGATCGCGGTGCTATCGCTATCGATCCATGTCATGGCCGTCGTCATTGCATGGTGCGCGGTGCGTTCGATCTCGGCACCAGCCGCCTTCGAACAGTTGTTCATGCTGGTACCACCAATTATGCTGATCACCATGCTGCCGATCTCGATTGCGGGTTGGGGCGTGCGCGAAGCCACAATGATGGTCGCGTTCGGTTACGCCGGCCTCGCTCAGGCTGACGGCACCGTCGTTTCGCTTCTGTTCGGTGCAACATCGTTCATTGTCGGCGCCATTGGCGGCCTGATCTGGATCCTCAGCGCAGAGAAAACCAAGGCACCCGAGAATATTGAGCCCAACGAAGACATCTGAACTGGCGCGGCTTTCGGTAAATCATTTCGGTTTCGCCGGCAGGTCGCACCACGGAAGCGGCAGACGCGGCAGATAATACTGATTCCATTCGCAGATGCCGGCTGGTCCTTCGCGCCTGGTCAATGACTTGATTGGTTCAGCCTGACTGATGCCGACATGCAGCGCGATTAGCGCCACGCCAATCGGATAGGCCCACTTATTGAATCGTAAGTCGCCCATCCGATCCAATAGAACCATGCCCGCTATGATGATAAGCGGATCGGTCAGGATGAAATACTCAACCTTCAAACCGCGTCGGATACCGATCGCGTCAATGCCGATCGCCGACAACATCAGCAGCGTTGCTTGCAACGCAACCTGCCGCTCGCTGCGTCGCCACGCATAAACAATTCCCGGCAGGATCAGCCACGTCAGAAATACGGCCGGGCGTGGCGATGTGTGCAGAAAGAATGTGTAGCGTTGTAGGACGCTGACGACGCCAGAAAGAAGGAGACCGACCGACGCCAACAGTCCGCCGCCGCTTGCCGCCGCCACACCCTGCGGGTCCGCAAATGTCAGCATTTCCTCAAGTGGATTCAAAACCACGACGACATTGCTCGCATCGCGAACAATAAACAACGCAAACAGGCCCAGCGACGCACCTGCAATAATTGCAAACATTGCGGCCAACGTTTCGGCCAGCGTCACGCGTCGAAGTTTCGCGAACACATACATGCAAATGAAAATCCATGCCAGCAATCCAACCTGATAGACACCGAACCGACCGAACAACAACGGGCGCAGCGACGCCATCTCTGTGCGAGACGGATCGAGACCGAGCGCGATGACGGGAATCGCCCGTTCGACCAATGTGACCGCAATGATCGCCATGACGAGTGCGGCGAACCACGCTTTCCTGTTGTCGTGCCAGAAAGCATTGCTTTCGCTGTCGGCCGAACCGAAGGGTAAAATCAGTACCGGGAGTAAAGCGATCAGAAGAATCGCATGAATTTTATTTTCTAGCGCCAGCACGCAAAGCAATGCTGCAAACCCGACTGCCAGCGGCCGCCAACTTCTCGCCCGCCCGGCGATGACGATCAGGATCATCAGCGCGAAGGTAACGAGACATCCCGCAATCATTTCACTGCGGAGAATGCGCAAATGAACTGCGACGCCGCCCGAAAATGCAAAAGCGATAGTCGCGAGCAACGCAATTCGCCAATCGTGCACCAACCGTCGCGCCAACGCCGCAAATACGAGAACGAAGGCCATCGCGGTTGCGAATGCGACGACACGACCCGCACGGATAACGCTCGTCATCGCCGCATCGAAAGTGGTTACATTCGACGCCGACGGAATAACCGAAAGGGACGACGTATCAAGCAGACCGACGAAGTGCAAGAATTGCAACCACAGATTGACCGACAGAATCGTCAAATAGGCCGGATGCGGGAAAAACACATAGCGGCCGTCGTTCAGCGACAGGGCGCTATAGACCACCATGAAATCCATATCGGCGTTGCGCCAATAGATTACAAAATATCCGGCCAGAAGAAATGAGGCCGCAAGCAAACCGACGATCAATGCAAGACCGCCTCGCCATCCGAAGGTGGTGAGCCGACCGAACGCGTCAGATCTCCCACTGCCGCTCGCAAGGGCTTCTGTATCTATGCTTTCTACGGACTTCATGTGGGGATTTTTCGTTTTGCGGGAAACATTAGCTGGAAGTCAATATCAGGCGTCAGCGCTATTTTGCTAAGAGACTAAATCGGTTATGAGAACGGGCGTCCGATACCCGGACATCTTGCCTCGAACTCAATCGATATGAAAACCGTTCACAAGCTCGCATTGGCGCGCGTCGCCTACCGGATGACCCACATCGCGCGCGCGGTGATTGGCTGTTCGGATCGATGCATTACGACACGCGACGACGCGATGTACGATCTCGATCTTTCGCAAGGCATCGATTTTGCGATTTTTCTCGGAAGCATGTTTGAACGTGGAACAAGAAACGCGCTGCGACGTCTGGTGAAGCCGTCTTGGTTTGTGCTCGACATTGGCGCCAATATCGGCGCGCACTCGCTTCCACTCGCGCAACTCGTTGGGCCAACAGGCCGTGTGCTCTCCTTCGAGCCGACCAATTACGCCTATCGAAAATTGCAGCGCAATCTTGCGCTGAATCCCGAACTTGCCCCACGCGTCACGACCTATCATTGCTTTCTCGCTGGCCGGGACGAGGCCAAGGTACCGACTGAAATCTATTCGAGTTGGCCGCTGAACAAGACCGACGATCTTCACGCCAAACATCTTGGTCAGGCGATGCCGACAGAGCAAGCCAGCGCGCGCAGCGTAGATGGCGTGCTGGCGGAGATAGGCAATCCTAAAGTGCAACTCGTCAAACTCGACGTTGACGGATTCGAGACCGAAGTTCTGCGCGGCGCGGCGGCGCTGTTGCGCGATAGTCGCCCGATCTTTCTAATGGAATTATCGCCCTATGTGCTCGACGAACGTGGCTCGTCGCTCGAGGAATTGCTCGCTTGCTTCGCACCGCATGGGTACCGCTTCTACGACGAACGGAACGAACGCCCGCTGCCCGTTGGCGCAGCCGATCTTCGCAAATTGGTCGGCGATGGCGCGAGTATCAACGTGATTGCGCGCGCGAACTCTTAGTGTCGCGCTAAATCGCCTTGATTTTGAAAAATGCGAATACCACCATCTTCAGCAACATCACGCCGTGCCGGAAGCGCGAGATCTGCGTTTCGCCATACGCGCGCGCAGCATAACGGATCGGCATATCGATGGATTTAAGATTGAGCTTCGACGCACCGAAGATCAGGTCGAAATCGCCGAACGGATCGAAGTCGCCGAAATAGGCCTTGCCGTCGCGCAAACGATAATAATCCGAGCGCCGCATGACTTTGGTGCCACACAGCGTGTCGGTGTAGCGCTGGTTAAGTAACCATGAGAACAGATATGAGAAGACCTTGTTGGCGATGAGATTGAGGAAACGCATCGCATCTTCGTCGAGTGGATAGACCAGCCGCGAGCCGTTGATGAACTCGCCCTGCCCCGATTTGATCGCGTTCCAGAATTTCGGAAGCTGCTCCGGCGGCATGGTGAGATCGGCATCGAGTATCATCAACACGTCCCCACGCGCCACATCGTAGGCTGTAAACACGGCGTCGGCCTTGCCTTTACCCGGCTGCCGCATGGTTTTGATATTCAATGCGGGATAAGCAGCCTTGACGCGTTCCATTTCCTCGAACGTTCCATCGGCACTGTGGCCCTCGATAAAGATGATTTCGATGTCGTCGCAAAATCTTGGAATCCGCTGGACCGCAGGTTCAATGTTACCGCGCTCGTTACGCGCCGGAATCACCACTGTCACCGATTTCAATCCGTCTTCCACGGCACGAAGCGAACGGCAGACGACATAGTGACGTAGTGCAAACTGACGAAAGCCCGGCAGAATACTGATGAAACGATTGATCTGACGCCCTAGTCCGAACAGCGAGACTGGCATTAGCATGCGACGCTCGGCTTTCACCGGATCGAAATCCGCCAATTGCGCGATTCCCGCAACGTCCTCCGGGGTCAGGATATTCTGCGGCGGATAGGGCATGCGCTGGCCCAGTATTTCAGCGGCCTTTAAAACCGGCTGCCAGAGATGCGAAAAATGCCCAACGATAAGCCGCGTGTGCCGCGCGCAAAGCGGGTGTAGAAATTCTAATAATTTCTGTATGTCGTCCAGCGAGCCGATGGTGTCCATTACCAAAATAAAATCGAACGGCTCTTCCAAGCCGGAAAACGTCGCGGCGTCTTCGATGTCGCCGATCTGGAATGTTAAATGCGGATGCAGCTTGCGCGCTTCCTCGATCATGTCGGGGCTGAAATCGATTCCCACACCAAGGGATGGCTGCAAGGCAGCGAGTGTATCGCCTGTGCCGCACCCGAGTTCCAGCACGCGGGATCCGACCGGAATCAGAAAATGCAGATACTTCTGATCCTCACTATGAAAGAACGACGCCTTGTTGCGCCATCTTTCGCGATCCGCCGCGTAAGTTTCCGAGTGTTGAAGGATTGCCGCCTTGCGCGGAGAGAGAGCGGATGCGGTCATTAGCTTGTCATTTCCAAACACAAAAGTTAGATCGGCCGGCGAGATGGGGCGTCGATGATGGACTGCACGGGATCTCGGCCGACCCGAGAAAGCCCGCGATAGAGATTTTCGTAACGACCGACGCAGGCATCGAGCGAGAAAAGATTCCGTACCCGCGCGCGCGCCGCTGCGCCATACGACTGACGCAAATCCGGATCAAGAGCAAGTTTAAGAATCGCCGCCGCGAGTTCGTCCGGCGATTGAACTCCAACCAGCAGTCCGGTTTCACCGTTTGCAACCGCATCCCGATTGCCTCCAATGGAAGTGGCGACTGCGGGCAGCCCTTGCGCCATCGCCTCGATCAACGCATTCGAGAATCCTTCCTGATGCGAGGCGAGAACGAAAATATCCGCAGTTGCTAAAATATCCGATACGTCGTCGCGCTCACCGAGCCACAGAATATTTTCCGTGATACCTTGATCCAGTGCGTAGCGCATCAGGTCTAGACCAATGCCTTCGTCGCGGCCTACGGCCACAAACCTCCATTGCTTCGGTAACGATGGAGCAATCGATGTGAGCGCCTGAAGCAAATCCCGATAGCCTTTGTAGGAAATCAAATTTGCCACAGTCACAATTACAAACATCGAATCCGATATCTTGAGTTTGGCACGGGTATCGCGAAGCTTGGCCTGGGTCGGCGGGTCCGGCAGCGCGACGCCGTTATAGACCAATCCGATCTTCTCGCGGTGGCCGGATTCACCCACAATTTCATCGACGACAGCGTTGGAATTTCCCAACAATACGCTCGTCCGGCGATGCAACCAACGCTCAACACGTGCGAGAAACGGATGGTTCCGCTGATAATGACCAAGCGAACGTCGGCTCATGATCCGCATCGGCTGACGCGCTGCAATAGCGGCGACTGAACCGATCATATAAGCTTCAGGCAAGAAAAAGTGCACGGCACTAAAGCGATGCCCGCGCAAATGGATCGCAAGAGCCAATGTCGCGCGCATCACATGAACAAAGGCGCTTGTTGTCCGCGCGGCGCCCGTGACGTTGACACCAGCCGCCGCAAGCGACGCCTCCAACGCACCGCCTCGTTCCAGCACGAACACTTCAACGTCGATGTTCCTGGCTCGCAGCGCCGGCGATATCGTCGCGATGTGTTGTTCCGCCCCACCCCGATCAAGCCGTTTGGTGACGATGAGCACCGAAGGTTTTTCAATAGTTGTCGACATCGCCTTCACGCCGATGCCCAACGGCGGCGCCAGGATTCGAACATCAGCACGGTCCACAACGCGTAAGCCCAGTTTCGTCGACCGCTCAGGTGCTCGTTCCACAACCGATGGACGGGCTGCGGATCGATCAGGCCGCCGCCGAGCCGTGAGCGATCGAGCAAATCTTCAGACCAATCGCGCAGGGGCCCACGTAGCCAATCGGCCAAAGGGATACCGAATCCTGCTTTTGGGCGATCCAGTAGCGAGCGAGGGACATATTGCTCGGCGACACGCCGCAACAGCCATTTGGATTCGCCATTTCGGATTTTGAATTTCTTCGGAAGTCGCCACGCGAATTCCAACACGCGATGATCCAGCAAGGGTGGTCTTGCTTCAAGCGCTACCGACATCGACGCTCGGTCGACCTTCTGCAGAATATCGTCCGGGAGATAAGTCACCGTGTCGAGCAACTGCATGCGATCCAGAAACGTCGGCAAGCCCTCGACGTCGCGCAACGCCTGTGACCACAAATCATGCTCCGGCGCAGTTGGAGCGAGCAATGCAGGATCTTCGCATTGGCTGACCAGTCGCAGATAGATGCCATTCTGGTCGAGCGCTAGAATATCAGCGAGCTTGCGAAGTTTGTCGGCGGTTTGAGGCGGCGCGAAACCGGATGGCAACCGTCCTGCAATTCCATCGACAAGGCCCATGGGAATACCGTTCAGAAGGCTGCCGATGCCCTGTCGAACAGCCTTTGGCAGCATAGACGTTCGCTGCCACAGCCCTTCCGCCAAACGGTAGCGGTTATAACCGGCAAACAATTCATCGCCACCATCGCCCGATAGCGCGACGGTGACATGCTCTCTCGTCAGCTTTGAAACGAGGTGAGTTGGGATCTGCGACGAATCCGCGAACGGCTCATCATACATCTCGGAGAGCTGTGGCACGACCGCCAGCGCATCGGCGCCGGACACAATCATTTCGGTATGATGCGTGCCGAGATGGCGTGCGACTGCCGCCGCATGTTTGGACTCATCAAAACCGAACTCAGGAAAGCCAATCGAAAATGTGCGAACCGGGCCGCGATTGGCACGCACCATCAACGCCGCGACGGTCGAGGAATCGATTCCGCCAGACAAAAACGCGCCGAGCGGAACATCCGACAACATCTGGCGCGATACCGCGTCCAGCAGCAACTCGGAAAGCTGCGCTGTAGCTTCATCGTCCGACGCATCCAGCGGCGACAAGATACCGCGACGCGCAGCGTCGGTAGCAGACCAATAGAATCGCCGCGCCGTCTTTCCGCCCGCCGCAATGGTGACGATTTCACCGGGCGCGATTTTCTCCACGTTGCGGTAGATCGAGAACGGGGTCGGCACATAACCGAAACGCAAGAAGCTCGTCACCGACGCAGGGTCAATGTCACGCGGAACGCCAATGGCGTGAAGCGCCTTCAATTCCGACCCGAATGCGATTCGCCCACCGTCGCGACTCAGAGACAGCGGCTTGATGCCGAGCCGGTCGCGGATGAGATGTAGCGTTTTCTCTTTCTTATCCCACACCGCAATCGCGAACATGCCGTTGAGATCTTCGAGCGTGCGATCAATTCCACGCCGCGCAACGGATTCAACGATTACTTCGGTATCCGAATGTCCGCGCCAGGAAACATCCGCGAGAAGCGGTTCGCGGCGTATATCTTCTGCATTGTAAATTTCGCCATTGTAGCAAATCACCCAGCGGCCATCGGCAGACACCATCGGCTGCGCGCCCGCAGGCGACAGATCGATGATCGACAGACGGCGATGGGCGAAGGCCAATCCCGCAACACTGTCGATCCACACACCGCTGCCGTCCGGACCGCGATGCGCGATGGCGTCGCCCATCTTGCTTGCCATCGACGTCAAATCGCCGTCGCGGCCGGATAACGACCTGTCGAGCACTCCAGCTATGCCGCACATCGCGCTGCTAAAGCTCGCTCACAAGCGGAAGCTGACGGTCGCGATCCGAAAGGATGGGATTTGCGAGCGGCCAGCGAATTCCCAGAGTCAAATCGTCATAACGCACGCCACGTGCTGCCTGCGGAACATAAGCCGTCGAGATCTCGTAATAAATCTCAGACGCATCGGCTAATGTCTGAAAGCCATGCGCGCAACCCTTCGGAATATAGAGCATTGCCGGTGTGTCAGGCGTCAATTCCTCGCCGTGCCACTTGCCAAATGTCGGAGAGCCTTTGCGCAAATCGACCAGAACATCAAAGATCGCACCACGCGTACATCGTACCGTCTTCGTCTCGCCGTGAGGATCAGCCTGCCAATGGAGTCCGCGTAATGTGCCTCGGCGCGTATTGAACGACGAACTGCGTTGAACAAAATTCGTCTCAAGTCCGTGAGCGCGAAATATGCCCGCATCGAAGGTACGGAAAAAGCGACCGCGCTCATCAATATGACCTTCCGTCATCACGCGGAACGCACCAGCAATGGGAAGACGTTCAACAATCACAGGATATGCACGTTTGGCACGGGAACAATGATCTTTCCGCCCCGCGCGCGATATTCGACCTGCTGCGCCAGAATTTCATCGGCGAAATTCCAAGTCAGCAGCAGCAGGTAGTCTGGCTGGCACTCCAGCAGAATATCGGGCGGAAGAATTTCGAGATGCGTTCCCGGCGTATATTTTCCCTGCTTCACCGTCGAGCGATCGACCACATAATCCAGTTCACTGTGCCCGATACCGAAGGTATTGAGCAATGTCGCGCCTTTTGCGGAGGCACCATAGGCCGCAATCGTCCTGCCCTCACCCTTGAGTTTGGTCAGCAACGTCGTGAGGTCGCGCTTGAGACCATCGATACGCGTGCCGAAATCAGCATAGTAATCGTAAGCCGTCATTCCGATCTTCTTTTCGTCCGCCAGCATCGCTTTAACAGCAGCCGACACAGGATGGCTGCGATGGCGAATGAAGTAACGCAACGAGCCGCCGTGAATCGGAATATGTTCGACATCTGTGACGGCGAGACCGTGCCGTTCGAGCGCGCACTCCATCGCGGTGAGCGAAAAATAACACAGATGCTCATGGTAGATGGTGTCGAATTCCATGTGATCGATCATGTCACGTGCATAAGGCGCTTCGATCGACGCAGTGCCATCCTTCTTCAACAAAATTGCAAGACCGGCGAGAAATCCATTGAAGTCGGCGACATGCGCCAACACATTGTTGGCGTGAAAGACATCGGCAGCAAAACCCTCGTCCACCATGCGCGCGGCTTCGTCAAGACTGAAAAAGGCACAGCGCGTCGGGATGCCCAGTTTGTTCGCATGTGCCGCGATATTCGCTGCCGGCTCGACGCCTAGCACTGGAATACCGCGCGCTTGATAGTGCTTGAGCAAGTAACCGTCATTCGACGCCGCCTCCACGACCAGCGATTGCGGCGTCAAATCGAGCTTCTGCATCAAGCGATCGGCGATGTTCTTAGCGTTACTAACAGCGGCATCAGAAAACGATGAGAAATAAACGTAGTCGGAAAATAATTGCTCGGGAGGAACAGTGGTCGTGATCTGGAGCAGTGTGCAATCCTCGCAAAACACCAATTCGAGTGGAAAACGCGCTTCCGGCTGCGCCAGCGCGCGTTTGTCCAAAAGCGCGTTCGCAAGCGGCGTCTCGCCGAGATCGGCAACGCTGTGAAGTCGCGCGCCATCACAGGACCGGCACCGATACGTCATGCGCGCGCAAGTCCAAGGTGATTGCGATACCAGTCAATGGTACGCGTAAGCCCTTCCTCAAAACCAAAACGCGCGTTCCAGCCGAGTTCGTTGCGCGCCTTGGTCGAATCGAGAAACTGTTCGCGAATTTCGTTGCTGGCCTCGTTTAGAATCACCGGCTCAAGATCGCTTTTCATCGCCTTGCGAATTGCCGCGACGACATCGACAACGCTTTGCGGCGTGCCTGTTGAAAAGTTGAACGCTTCGCCGGCGAGCTTTGAATTTTCCGCGAGCGCCTGCGCAAGCTGAAGATAGGCATCGACGGCGTCTTCCGCATAAATATAATCACGGACAAACTTGCCGTCCGAGCGTACAATCGGGCGTTCGCCGCGCAGAATAGAGCGCACCGAACCCGGAACGATCCGATTCCAGTTCAGATCGCCGCCACCGAAGAAATTCCCGCAACGCGTCACTGCAACCGGCGTGCCGAACGTCTTAGCATAGGACCGCGCAATCAAATCGGCGCAGGATTTCGAGACATCGTAGGGATGTTCGCCCGCCATCGCCGTGCTCTCGACGTAGGGAAGATCGCGCGCCGAGCCGTAGGCCTTGTCCGACGAAGCCACAACCACAGAGCGCACGGCGGGGCTGCGCCGTGCCGCCTCAAGCATGGCCCATGTGCCAGCGATGTTTGTCTCAAACGTCGAAATGGGATTTCGGTTCGCAATACCGACGATGGTTTGCGCGGCAAGATGCATCACGGTGTGAATTTCGTATTCGCCCAATATCCGCTCAAGCGCAACCTGATCGCGCACGTCACCGCGCACCACTATGACCCGCTTGTCATAGCCTTGCGCCACGAAACGCGAGTTCGGCACCCAGTCGCGCACGAGAACAATGACGTCGGCCTCAAGCTCGATGAGACGACCCACGATCCAGCTTCCGAGCAGGCCGGTCGCGCCCGTCACAAACACCGGGCGGTCGCGCCATGCGGATTTTTGCAATTCCACCATCACGTCCACACCTTCCACGGCGCGCGCTTCGTCGCCCACATTTCTTCCAGAATGGTCTTGTCGCGCAGCGTATCCATCGGATGCCAGAAGCCGAGATGCCGATAGGCCGCAAGCTGGCGGTCCTTCGCCAACCCTTCGAGCGGCGCGCGCTCCCAAGGGGTTTCATCGCCATCGATCCGCCCAAGAACAGCAGGATCGAGAACGAAGAATCCGCCATTGATGAAAGCGTTATCGCCTGGTGGCTTTTCCTGAAACTGCTTGACGAGATCGCCGTCGATCTCGATTGCACCGTATCGTCCGGGCGGCACGACAGCTGTCAGCGTCGCCTGCCTGCCATGCGCCTGATGAAACGCGATCAGCTTGCCGATATCGATATCGGACACGCCGTCGCCGTAGGTCATGCAGAACGGCTCGTTTGTGTTGAGATGCTGCGCTACCCGCTTCAGCCGACCGCCGGTCATCGAATTCTCGCCGGTATCCACCAGCGTGACCTTCCAGTCATCGGCTTGGCTCTGATGAAACGTCATCTTGTTGGTTGCGGTGTCGATCGTGACGTCGGACTGATGCAGAAAATAATTCGTAAAATATTCCTTGATGATATATCCGCGGTAGCCGAGGCAGACGATGAATTCGTTGATACCGTGGCTCGAATAGATTTTCATGATGTGCCACAGGATCGGCCGTCCGCCGATTTCGATCATCGGCTTTGGCCGCAGATGGCTTTCCTCGGAAATTCGCGTACCAAGGCCACCTGCGAGAATGACGCATTTCATCGACATGCTCCCGTCAACGCAATCTACGGATAAAGGCGTTTGGCCAGTAGGTCACCCGATCTCGCACCAAACCTTCGTTAAATGGCCAGACCGGCTCCTCGATCGCAAAGTTCTTGTTCTCGCGAACGAAGTCCAGTGCCGCCTGACGTGGATTGTTCGTTGCCCAGTCGGACTCCGAGCGCGGCGCACCAGCCACAAATTCCATCAGGCCGTCTGTCGCCACGATATAGGAGTCGACTGAGACCATCGGTCCATAAAGACGAAGTTCTTCCAGAACGTGATCGCGGGTGTGCTTGCTGTCGAGCAGAATCAAAACCTTGTCGCCGGACGAAACCTGTGCCTTGACCTTCGCTACCACATCGCCCGCGATTGCGTTGCCTTCGATCAGCGTAATCAGAGGTGCGAGAAGATGCGTCTCGATGGCCGTGCGGTTGTGCGGGCGGATTTCAATATCGACGCCGACGACACGCCCATGACCCATCGCCTTCAACAGGCTCGCGTAAAATACCAGCGATCCACCGTGAGCCACGCCGGTCTCGATGATAACGTCCGGCTTGATCGACCAGATGACTTCCTGAATGCGCAGCACGTCGTCTGGCAATTGGATCAACGGACGACCGAACCAACTGAAGCTATAGACATATTTGGTGTCCCA
The DNA here is from genome assembly GCA_038230475.1 of Hyphomicrobiales bacterium. Classification (GTDB taxonomy): domain Bacteria; phylum Pseudomonadota; class Alphaproteobacteria; order Rhizobiales; family Xanthobacteraceae; genus Afipia. Next base: position 202,582 of record JBBRNE010000004.1, on the reverse strand, counting down.
CCCTGCCCTCACCCATGCGCGTGATGCGGCGGCGAACCCCTCGGCGCTGGCGAGTGGATGGCGAACCTTGCGGCCTTCGCTCTCGATAATCACTTCGCCGGAGGTTTCGTCGATTGTCGTCTTCATGATAGGTGAACGCTTTTCTCTAAGGTTTTCCGGTGAGCAAAAATATCATCGAAGTTATTTTCGAACGAAGCAGGTGAAAAACTGAATTCCTGCCGAATAGCCCCGATGTCAATCACCGGGTATGCAACCTTGGTTGCGCCCAGATGGAATACCGTTTCAATATGACGCGTGCCAAGCAACCGCGCAATTTCGTTGTTGGATACGTTCTCTCCGCTCGCGACATTGTAGATACGCTGTTTGCCCTCGGACGCGATAGCGGCGATCATTTTGCATGCATCGCCAACGCCGAGATAGTCGCGCGCCGAATCGGATGCAGTTCTAAACATAACCTTGCCGTTGGCTACCGCATCCGCGATCACAGCATTCAGAAAATTGTCCGAACGGTCGTTCACGCCGACGACGTTCGAGAGACGCACCACACGCGCGCGCGGATTGCTATCGCTCAAGACCAGCGATTCTCCCATGATCTTAGACACATTATAAAGGTGGTCTTCATTCAACGGCGAAACCGAAAGAGTAGCTTCCTCGCTGGACGAATTGCTGCCGGCGTAAACGCGCGTCGATGACAAATACAACAGACTTTCAAAACGATGCTCGCGCAAAATCCGTGTAAGCAAGTGCACATGCGCGTCGGTAACGTCGAGCCGCCGAGATCTGAAATCCGCCGTCAGCCCGATGGCGTAAATCGCATGGCCGAGATCGGTCGCCACTTCCGGCCACTGATCGCGCGCAACCGGGATCACCTCATGGCCCTCATTGCGCAAATAAGCTACTAGACTGGAGCCGATGAACCCCGCCGCGCCAAACACCGTATAGCGGCTCATCCGGATCGACGCCCCAAGACTTCGAGCGGACTCCCGCCGCAAATTGTATAAGGCTCGACGGCTCCGCGCACCACTGAGCCCGCAGCGATGATGGCGCCATCGCCAATTTTGCAACCATCGAGCAGCACCGTATTGGCCTCGATCCATACATCGTTGCCGATCACGATGCCGCCTCGGCTCGGCTTAAATCCCTGCAACCGGATCGGCCGCGACGGATCGGAAAATTCATGGTTCGCAGAGGCGAAAGTGCAATTGGCTGCGACCAGAACATTGTCGCCGATTCCGATACCATTGCCGGTGTAAAGCACGCACCCCGAATTGAGATAAACGTTGCTGCCAAGCACAAGATCGCCAGTGCCCCCCACCGGCTTGATCTTGACGAAGGCGTCGATCATGCAACCCGGCCCGATCACGATTTTTGTACCGCGAACGGAATCTTCAATATCTGCCAACGCGGACACTTTTGCCGTGGCGTGAATTTCGATCACGCCACTTTCTCCGATCGATACAACCGGACAACCCGGCGCGATAGCCAGCCGCCGAAATCCCGGCCCTCGCGGGCCACCACAATCAGGAACGCGGCGGCGGCGCGATGCGGCGGTAAATTCCGGAACGCCGTGAGGAACGTCGCCCGCAAAAGACGCAACACATTCACCACCTTCGGAGACGCCTGCAAAATGTCATGATAGCTAGCGCGTTGCTCGTCGGTTTTCAGTATTTCCAGATAGTTGAATTCCGCACCGGGCACGAATTTAAACGTTCCCAATCCTGCAGCCGTCACCAGAAGCGGCAAATCAATCCACCACGGCGTGTAGGCCCAGCGGATCGACTTCAGCACCGAACTTCGCCACAGACCGTACATCTGGTAGCACTGCTGGAAGCCCTGTTTTTTCATTCGCTCCAGCGGCGCCAAATTCGCGTTGTCAAAGTCGTAGCTTTTTTTAACGACAGGACCGGACGGGGCGTTGCGAATGTTCAAAACGCCAAACGCGAGCACGGTCTCAGGCCGAGAAAACGCGGTGAGCAATTGTGACACGTAATTGATCGAGCGCGTATCGTCATGGGCTGCCCATGCAAAAAACTCTCCGCGAGATTCCCGAAGCACAAACATAAAATTCTCGAAGATGTCGAGCAGTTCCGGTTGCCGCACATAACGAATACGCGCGTCTCGCCCCTGAAACTCTTGGACAATGTCAGACGTTTCGTCTGTCGATGCGTTATCCGAAATAATAATTTCGAGATTTGGATAATCTTGCGCAACGACGGAAGCTAAGGCCTCGCGAAACAACGCGCCGCCGTTACGCACCGGCATCCCGATCGTGACGAGCGGCAGATCCCCTGTCATTGGCCTGCTGCGTTCACACGAGAGCGCAAAGGCTGAAAGGTGTCGACAATTGATAGCAAGCGCATCGGCATAGACGCCGACGGTGTCCGCTCCCGGATACGCCGGCGCGCATAAATAGCTTCAAACAGCGCAAATTTTGGTCGCGCCGCGGGCAAGACACACTGGTCCGCCACAGCCAGAAGGCAAGCGCTGGTCGATGTCATGGCAGCTTCTTCTTTATCACCGCATGAACATCCAACTCGGCGAGCTTGGCGGCGATTCGAACGCCAGCATTGCCGCTTCCGAAAATCGGCGTGCTTTCATAGCGGCCGTGATGGAGCTGGGCTGCGATCTTCTCGCCTATTTCGGCGCGTTTATAATCCGCATAGACGATATTCGGACCGTGCTCTCTGCCTTCTTGCCTATCACCGACCAGAACGGCAGGTACGCCTAGGAAGGCGCCCTCACGAATGAACGACGACGAATTACCGACACAGCAAGCTGCGTTTCGCAAAACACGCGCGTAATCCTCGGGTGAAAAGTTTTTGTAGTAATAGATCGGTTCACTCATGTTGAATTCGCGGAACTGACGTATGCCCTTGGACACGTCGTCGCTGCCAGCGTCGATATTCGGCCACAGAACCACCTTTTGCATATCAGGCTGCTGCTTCAATGCCTCAAGCGTTTCGGTGATCTGGGTGAGACCCTTGCCATAGCTTGTCGTTACCGGGTGCTGTACGACCAGCATATAAGGCTTGCTCCAGTCGATCGGCCGCCCCACCCCCGAATAGGGCTGCATCACTTCATTCGAAATGACGAGATCGTCGTGGCACAGCACGTCGATGGAAGGGCATCCGAAATCGAACACATAATCCGGATCTTCGCCAAGCGAGATCACGCGTCGACGCGAATCCGCTGATGAAGGAAAATGAATATCTGCAAGCTTGGTAATCGCGTTACGAACCCGGTCATCGATATTGCCGGACACTTCGCCGCCCTGCAGATGTGCTAGCGGGATATTGAGGTAGGTCGCCGCAATGGCTGTCGCCATGGTCTCGAAGCGGTCGGCCACCGTAACTACGACATCCGGTGCCAGATCTTCGAAAGCGGACGATAGTTCAACGATACCAAGCCCGGTGGATTTGGCCTGCGTCAACAACGTCTCACCTTCGATCAAGTAGAAGATCGACCTCACCGGTTTGAAACCGTCGCGCTTGATGACGTCAATAGCCGGTCCAAAGCGCTGAAGCAGGGTGGACGCGCCGACGATCAACTGCAATTGCAAATCCGGATGCTGCTCAATCGCCCTGAGCAAATATTTCACCCTCCCGTAATTGGCACGGCTGGCCACAACAACACACACTTTCTTCATATTAGATCGGCCTTGTTCAGAAATTCCCATTGCGACAGGACGCGGCGCGTCCGCTTGCCAAGTATGGAATCCAGTTCACGCATGTCGACGCCGTGCCCGGCCGGTTTTTTAGATTCAAGATCATCAATGGTCAGCACATGCCCCACGGGCAGATCACGACGCACCGCCAGCGAACGGCCGAAGATTGTTCTCAATGTAGCGACACCGGTATCAAGCGACTTTCCCGCCACGCCGCTGCGGGCTTTTTCTACAAAACGGATGCCAGAGACAAGCGATTGAAACTCGTCAATCGTGAGTGAGGCCTTTGAGTCCGGTCCGAACATGCGACGATCAAAGATCACGTGTGCCTCGAACACACTTGCACCGAGAGCCGCGGCGGCGATCCCGGGCCATATCGTTCCGGAATGATCGGAAAGACCGGCAACGCAACCAAACATATCGCGCAACAGCGCGATGGCGTCGAGACCGACATCTTCGGCAGCGGTCGGATATTTCGTGGTACATTGCAAGAGTGCCGTCTTGTCGGCGCCGATGCGTTTCACAGCCGCGCCAATTTCATCAAGCGTCGCAAGCCCGGTCGACAGGATAACGTCTTTTCCAGTCGCCGCGATCCGGCGCAGCAAGAGTTCATTACAGATGTCGCCCGAGCCTACCTTGTAGCGAGTGACTCCGAGCGATTCGAGAAGTTCGACAGCCGTGACTGAAAACGGCGTCGCTAGAAATTCGACGCCCACGCGGTCGCAATGTGACTTGATCTCCTGCCATTGCTCGAACGAGAACTCCATGCGCTGCCAATAGTCGTAGCGTGTCTTATCAACATAGGAGAATTTCGTTCTAAACGGCTCGACATTCGAAGATTCAGCCTCAGCAATATGAACCTGAAACTTCACGGCATCGACACCGGCCTGCGCAGAAGCATCAATCAGCGAGTGAAGGATGCCGAGGCTACCGTCATGTGCTTGCGCGATTTCAGCCACGATGAATACCCGGCCACTTCGTGCAATCTCTGCGAGAGAAAAAGCTGTTGCCATGTCAAATCGCCATCTGTCGTGATTCAAGGAATTGCCGTAGCTTCTCGGCAATGAAGTATTCGGTCGCAGCCATCGAAGTCACCGTCGCGCCGGAAATATGCGGCGTAAGGATCAAATCACTTCGCGCAGAAGCCTGAAACCATTCTGCCTTGCGCGATTGACCGGTTTCCTGCGCAATGACGTCAATAGCGCAGCCCGCAAAATGCCCAGTATTGATTAACGCCAGCAACGCCTCTTCATCTACCAACTCGCCACGAGCCGTATTTACGAAATAGCGCCCGCGCATCGCGTCAAGTTGCCGGCGTCCGACGATCGGCGGCGCGCCATCGGTATAGGACGCCGCCATGACCACCATGCGGCTTGTCTCGATCAAGACGTCGAGGCTTGCAAAGCGTTGATGCGTGGCATTGGCTTTGACATTGCGAACATCGTAATATCCGACCCGCGCGCCCAGCGCGTCGAGATAGGACGCGAGCCCGCGGCCAACCCGACCATAGCCGATGATCCCCACCTGCATCCCAAATATCTCTTCGCCACGACAGCGGTCGCGATCCCAATGCTGGTTCGACGGCGTCAGGATTGCCGAACGATAGTTACGCAAGAGCGCGAGCATCAATCCGAGCGTGAGTTCCGGCGTGGCGCGGATCGTTTCGAGAAACGCAGTCTCGCCGCGCAGACTCAGAGTTTTAATTTCGCGCGCATCCAACGCACTCGCATCGAGATGGGTATGGCCTGTTGTGGGACTGCAAACAACTTTGAGACGTGGAGCCAAGCGCAAGAACTCCGCATCGATCTTGGTCCCGAGGCGGACAAACAAAACGCTCGCATCCGCCAAGGCCTGCGCTTTGTTGGTATCATCGATCAGGACAACCTGCCCCAACAGCTTGAGCGCGGCCAGCGCATCGGCCGAGAAATTCGCAGGCTCGAGAATCGCTATCTGCACAGCAGCGCTCGTAGAATAGCGAGATCGTCGGGCGTATCGATATTGAAAGAGTCGATGCGCCGCATGGTCATGAGCATCGGCCTTTCGCAGACAAGACTCTTTGACTTACGGATGAAGGACGTCCGTATGACATAAAGTGCACCGTTACGAACCATCATCGGGCCATGGTCCTGACGACGAACGCCGACATTATGATCGGCCCTGCGGGGGATGAGATAGCCGCTGCCGTCATCATTATAGGACACGAGATCACTGATGTAGTCTTCCTGATAGCAACTGATCATCGAGTTCGCTGTACCGGAGGCAAAGCGCTTCACGGCTTCGTCGATGGCAGCTGCATCACGCACCGGCGCCGTCGGCTGCAGGATCATGACCGCATCGAATTCGCGGCTTTGGGCGGCCATAAAATCCAGCGCATGCGTAACATAGGCAATCGCTTTGGCCGTGTCGTTGGCCAACTCCGCAGGACGCAGAAACGGCACATGGGCGCCGTGAGTGCGCGAGACGTCAGCTATCTCCGCATCATCAGTCGAAACAATCGCCTCAGTCACCGTTCCCAGTTCAAGCAACTTATTCGCCGTATCGATCGACCACGCGATCAACGGCCTACCACAGAGATCCGCTAGATTCTTGCGCGGAATGCCTTTTGAGCCACCACGCGCTGGCACAATAGCGAGAATGCGCATCGGCGCAGGCCCGCTACTCACAAAGGAGCTGCGGCATCGCGCGGCCGAACCGTCGTGCGCTCAAGAAGATCGTCCATCAAAGCCGCGCCATAATGATGCGCGCCTTCGTGCAAAGGGAAATGGGGAATGAGCCCGTCGAGATAGGACAACAAGAAACGTCGCAGCCGCGCGTCGTATTGTTCCGGCGATGGCACGTTTCGCACGATCAGAAGTCGATGAAGAACCGCGTGAAGCTGCGTCGGATCGGTGACCGTCGTGATCAGATCGCAATAGCTGTAGAAATGGCATCCGAATACGACCACCGCTTTCCCAAGTGCAAGCGCCTCGATTGCAATTGTTCCGGTGACGGTCATTACCAGATCGCAACGCTTGACGATCTCCTTGGCAGGCGCATCGCACATCTCGACATTGGGCAGGCCGGCAATATGACGGTACTGCCAGGCCGGACGACGGCCGCGACCTACAGGGTGCTCCTTCACGATCAACCTATAACCGAGTGGCAAGGCCTTGGAGATGTTTTCGATCAAAGCAATCTGGTTGGCTACGAAAATTCCTTGCGCCAGAGTCGACTGCTCGGGCTGGAAATGCATGGCATAAAGCACGCATTTGGTGGGCAGCGCCTCCAACGCCACGGTCTGCATCAACCGGGCCGTCGTCTGCTTTCGCCAGAAGCGCAGGACATTGGCCTTGAGTTTTTGCCAGGGATCGATTCGGATATAGAGCGCATCCTTGTCGAGCGCATTGTTGTCGCGCAGATACGAAAGCGCTCGGCGGATGTTGGGCGAGACGACGTTTCCACTGAACACAGCACCTCGCATTTTTTCGTAAAACGCGGTGCGCCCACTGAAGCCGAGGATCTGCCGCAGCAAGCTATCGATCCGCTCATGTTCGCGCGCCGTCAGCGCCCGCGTACCGATGCGTTCGTAGGCGGCGATCATGCGATCGCAGCGCAAATACTCATCATTGGAAAAAAAGCCCCCCTCTCCGATATCTTCGTCGAACAGCCAGCCCGGACTCACCGCATAGATGGTAACATCATGGGTCTTCGCCACTTTGAATATGCAATGTGAGTAGAGCGTGTCCGGCGTTTGACAGACAAAAGCAGCCGGTCGATAGCGACGGATCGCCTCCTCGAAAAACGTTACGACGTTTTCGATCAGTCGGTCGACATAATCTGACTTCTCCGCGCGATTGCCAACGGCACCCAGCAGGAACGAGTAGTCGGTAAACGCCCGCTCGCTGGCCGCGACCGCGGACCATCCGGCTTGCGGGTAGTCACGTTCGAGTCTCTGCGGGTCCGGCGCAATGTGACGGCGGCTGGTAACCCATGACTCGAACACCATAATGTCGGCGTCCGTCACACCGCGCTGCGTCAGCCAGTCGCGTTCAGATTCAAGCCAAACCAGATAGACAGCGTGTACCCCGGCGCTTCGTTCGCTCGCCGCAACAGCCATGGCTCGATAGAATTCGAGATTCCATATGCCTCCTTGATTGCCGAGATACACGATATTCATCATCATTTTTCTATTGCGGCCTAACCAAGGAACTCGCGCGCCCATAACTCCAGATTGATCCACTGCCAGACAAAAAATGAATTGAACTTGTTACCTGAGCAATATGATTGGTACATTGCTTGAGCCTTATCGGGATCAATCCATCCACGATCGCGAAATGACTGCGAACCCAGAATCTCCTCAACCAGTTCATGCCACTCATCCGCAAGCCATTCGCGCTGCGGCGACTGCACCGACCGTTTCGGCGCCCAAGCCACGTCGTGCGGCACGAAGGTTTCCGCAATCTCTCGGAACAGAGATTTTGTATGACCGCCGGTCAAATGCTCGCCGGTCGGAACACCAAATCCGAATTCCACTAGTCGATGATCGAGGAACGGCACCCGCAACTCGCGCGAACGCTTCATCGACATCCGGTCGTTGAATCGCAGGCCTCGCGGGATTTTCTCACCGAGCAAATCCAGCGCAGCTTCCTGCCTAACACCGTCATTGCCTGAATACGCAACCGGAGCCTGCGGTCGCAAAGTCGCCGAACGGCGGAGCGAAGCGCTTATCGCCTCCGGTGCAAGGCCCGTCGATCCGTCGATCGAACGACCTGCCTGCTGCGCAACCGTCAAGGGTTTCAAATATTTGTCATAGCCGAGAAACACCTCATCGACGCCGTTGCCATCCAGCAGCACCGTGATCCCAAGATCGGTGGCTGCCTCATAGATCGCATCGTAGCCCGCGACGGTGACGCCGCCAAACGGTTCGGCCTGCGCGCGGACGGTGTCGTTCAAAACCGATAGAATATCGCCACTCGACAACGAGCAGCAGTGCAGATGCGTCCCGTTAGCCACCTTCTTGACAAAGCCAAGCTCGCTGTAAGGCTCCGGATAGTCCTGCGTGAACACATGCAGATCCGGCTGAACTTTCAATGCGGCCCGGACCAACACGGATGAATCCACGCCGCCAGACACGTTCAGACCCACCGGCACGTCGGCGACAAGATGATCGCGCACAGCCGTCTGGACAAGCGCGCAGCCCTGCTCCACGAGATCGCCCCGTGTCCGACCTGATAGATCCTGCGCTCTGCCACCAAGCTCATACCAGCGCTCAATGAAAAAACTTCCATCCTTTAGGTCCAGCGTGCCGCAGCATCCCGGCGGCAATGACTCAATGCCGCTGAAAAAGGTCTGTGGACCAGAGTCGTAAAGGCCTGTCTCAAGATAAGTACGGATCGTGCTGAGATCGGCCTCGGCTTCTTTGCGCAAATCCAGCAGCGGCGGAATTTCGCTTGCGATCGCCAAGCCCCCTTGCGGAAGATGGCAACTATAGATCGGCTTGATTCCGAAACGGTCGCGAACCACATGCAGCTTTTGCTCTTCGCGATCGAACAAAGCGAATGCGAACATGCCAACGAATTCATGCAGCGCCTTGATGCCCTGCTGCACGAAATAGGCGAGCAATACTTCGGTGTCGCCATTGGTCCGGAACATCCATGGCCCGCGATAGCGCTGGCGCAGCTCGCGAAAATTGACTATCTCGCCGTTGAAGATCAGCACATAGCGCCCATCCGGCGACAGCATCGGCTGATTGGCGCCGTCGCTTAGATCGAGAATTTTCAATCGCGCATGACCTAGCGCCAGCGCACGATCGTCGCTGATCCACAGGGCCTGCACATCTGGACCACGATGACGCAGCAGATGAAGCGCGATTTGCGCCCCCTCCGCCGAAACACCGGAGGGTTCAAACACGGCAAGAAGACCGCACATCAGTCTGTTCGCTTCAAGGCGGATGTCCCATCAACGATCCTGCGCAGATCACGCTTCCAAGACAACGAAGTTACCCGCGTCCCAACGCGCCCCGCGATACGTCCCACGCGTCAAGGCTTCTAGGCATAACCGGATCTGATGAGCACGAGCCTGAAGGGAGTGGTTGTTTGCGGTGACTTTGCGCCCGGCTGTAGCGACATCGTGCCCTGCCCCTGTTCTTGCGAGCTTTTGCAGCAACTCAGGCAGTTCGTTCGGTTCGGCCGAAAGATAATGAACTCCGGCCACATAGCCGAGATCCTGATAGCCATTGCAAGGTCTGCACAAAAACAGGGGGCCTGCTGCCGGAATCTCGAAAAACTTTCGAATGGGCAGACCAAACCCGCCGGGAGCGGTGTAAACGTAGCGGGACGTCTTCAATGTACGTTGGAAGAGCTGGTTATAGATGTGCAGTCCCACTGAGTGCGCATAAACCGGCATTCTAAGCAGATTCAGAATACGGAAGAGATGGAAATACCATTTGGATGCCATGCGAACGCCAGAGCGGCGCAGTTCGACATTGGCCTTTTTTCGCATGTAATATTCAACTCCCGGAACCGCAACCACAGGCCGCCTCAAATGAATCGGCGTAAAAGAGAACTCTGACGGTACAACATAGTGAGGCGCGGTAATGACTCGTTCAGGATGAGCATGGAGGAAATCGAACCAGCAGTCGGATATCAAAGCTTTCTTTCGCTGATAGTGTTTCTCTTGTAAGACAAACTTGGGAAGCTCGGCGAAGGGCCGGACAAACTGTTCATTAGGCCCGATCAAGGTCAAATTCAAATCCTGCAGACGCTGAACCTGCGCAGCGGTCGCCCCGTAAAAGTCGAAGTTCATCGAGCTGACGACCCGATGTTCAACGTCAACCTCGGGCAACGCTGCAAACAGATCCTTGAGAAATGCAACAATCTGCGCATCTTCATGTCCATTGGCTGTGGAGCGATGCATGTAATGCAAGGTATTGCGAATGACATCGTCGTCGAGATTGCTGGCCAATATCGGTGAGTTGGGGCCAACGATGATGAATTCGTACGGGCCCGTCTCCCGGATATATTCCGAAAGGCCTTTTGCCAAAACATCCGGTGAACTGAACCCAGGTCCGTAAAAGGATACGTTCGGGACAGCCGCTTCAATCAGCTGCGGAAAATAGGTTCCCGATGGATTGAGCTGGATGAGCTCGATATCAACGTAAAGCGCGCGGATCATCGACTTACACCTCACCCAATTTTCGTTTTCGCTCTTGAAGCCCCGGGCGCGCCAAACTCATATTTCCCTCCCTGAGGGTGCGCCCGTTCCTGATGGCGTCCGACCTCAAGCGGCGACCCAAAGTCCTCTCCATCTGTTGCCCCAACCAAAGCACCTGATCGATGTCATAACCGTGTTCGATGCCCATCTCGTCAATCTGAACAAGCAAGTCTTCGAGCGGCACGATTCCCGGACTGATGTGATAGTACTTGCCGGTGCCGGGCACAGGATGATCCTCAAAGAAATTGGCCGGTTGCCCGCCAATTCCACCGAGAGAGCCCTCAAAACGACTGATGCCGGCCTGTAACGCCGCAAGAACCGATGCAGATCCGACCCGCTTCGTTTCGTGAAAATGGGCGACATGAATATTGGGATCGGGAAAAGCATCGAGCACCTGGGAGAAATAGCGAAATATTTCCGGTGCGGTGCCGCTGCCATCATGATCGCTGTGCTCGATATTATGCGCGCCGATATCGAGCCAATGCTTCGTAAATTCTAGCGCATCCTTCATGTCCGTTGGACCGCCGACAGGACTGCCCCATATCGTGCTCACCGTACCGCACATGATCATCCCGGCGTCGTTGCATTTCTTGATGCTCCGCTCCGCCTCTTTCCAATATTCCTTGATGGTCGTTCCCGAATTCACATAGTGATGCTCCTCTTCGGTGGAGATCATCATGAGAAGGCGATCCGGCCCGATGCCTTTGTCGCGAAGACGGACAGCCTGATCGACGGCAGACTCGCGAATAGTCACAGCCGTAAAACAAAGCTCGTCATAATCAATCCCTTTGCGCTGACAACGATCTTTGAACAGGTTACTGCGAACGTAACGGAACATCTCCTCGGCATCGTCGAACTGCGGCATGATAAAGGGATTGCCGAGATTGGTTACCTCGATGTACTTGCAACCGGCGAAGACCAGTTCCGAAAGATAGAATTGCTTTGCTTCTGTCGAGATTCGCTTTTCTTGATTCTGGAACCCATCACGCACGGTCACATCGCCAATCGTGACCTTTTGCGGCATGCGGGGAAAGATCGTTCTGTAGTCGTGCATTGTTGATCCCTCAGCTGTCGTCGTTCGGGCGCAAGAAACGACACGGATTTCCGGCATAGACACCGGGTTCGGTAATATCCCGCGTGACGACAGAACCCATGCCGACGAATACGTCATCGCAAATTGTGACATAGTCTCGCACCAGAGCCCCAATACCGATCCAACACCGATCTCCGATTCGAGCTGAACCTGAGATTCCTGCCTGAATCGTTATCGTACAGTTCTTCCCGATGATCGAATTGGCGCCGATGACACACAGAGAGCTGACCATCGAACCTTTGCCAATAACGGTTTCATCTATTCTGCCGCGCTGAACGACGGCATTGGCACCGATGTAAACGTTATCCTCCAGCACGACGCTGCCGTAGTGACGAAACAGCACGCGCTCGTCTTTGTATTTCGCAATGCTTACGCCTTCAGCTCCGATCACTGCGCCTGCGTCAACAATCACCGACGAACTGATGCGATCGTGCTTGCTCGCGTCATACCCTTTCCGGACATCGTTGTTGAACAGCGCAAAAAGCAAGTTCACATGATCGGTCAGGTAGTACGACACACCGCTGATCGTGGGTAGCGTAAGGTTGGGCGGCGCGATCACCGTGACGTTTTTTACACCCCGATCGGCCATGATTTGAAGCTGGTCGGCATACTTCTCATTGCGGACGAACGTGACGCAGTCGCTTTTGGGAGCTTGCAGCGAACAAATCGAATAGTGGCTTGGAACCTCTCTGCGAAAGGTCGCCAGCATTGCTTCCATTTCAGCTTTTGCACTCGACATCACATTTCCTTACGCCCGATATACGGGCAATTAAGCTGCTGCAAAAGCAGCGGCAACAGCCGAGGCACATCCGTCACCGAAGCGCTCATACCTCAGACCCCACCAGCACCATGTGCTGCGCCCGCGCCAGATCGTAAAAGCGCTTGCGAGTGGTCACGAGTTCCGCCCAGTTTCCGCTTTCAACGACAGAGCCATTTTCAAGCACAAAGATTCGATCCGCATTGCGAACGGTCGCGAGCCGATGCGCGACGACAATAATGCCGATCGATTTGCGCAAGTGCTCCAGCGTCTCAAGAATTTCAGCCTCAGATTCGGTATCCAACGAACTGGTGGGCTCGTCCATCAACAGCAAAGAAGGCTTCATCAACAACGCGCGCGCGATACCAAGCCGCTGACGCTGCCCGCCGGAAAGCAGCACGCCGTGATCGCCAATCGGCGTGTCGTATTGGCGATCAAGCGTCATGATAAAATCATGCGCGTTGGCCGCACGCGCCGCCGCAATCACCGCATCCATATCGGCAATAGGCGAAGCAATAGTCAGGTTCTCGCGAACCGTCGCGTTGAAGAGCGTGGTTTCCTGCGGAATAAGCGCAACGTTCCGGCGCCAAGACGACAGCGACACCTTGTCGAGCCGCGCCACGCCAAGCTCTATTACTCCGCCCTGCAACGGAACAAGCCCGACCAGTGCATGCATCAGGCTGGATTTTCCGGCACCCGAGCCACCGACGATACCGTAAAGGCCTGGCAGCGATACATCGAGATTAAGATCGTTGATGACATTGCGGCCACCGTAACCAAGGCGAAGCTGCTTGCACGACAAAATGACCTCACGCGACGAAGGCAGATCCGACCCCGACAGTCGCTCTTGTCTTGCCAGCGCGCTGTTCAGCAAATCCTGGAGATGCAGGATGGCCGGCGCGAAGGTATTGAGATTATGGAGTTGAGTTTGCAGCGCCGTGATGCGCGGCAGCAGCCGAACGAACAGCGCCAGCACGACCAACAGATTGGCCGGCGCCACATGCAATGACGACGTGCCGACCACCAAAAGACCGGCCAAGCCGACGATACCGATCATCTCGAACAGACCGCGCACCAGATTGGGCAGGAAGTTTGCGACGCGGGCGACTTTTTGCAGGTTTACTGCAGCGGTTGAAAACCGTCCGATCGCCCGGCCTTCCGCGCCGGATGCTTTGATGATCTTGGCCGCCGACAATTGCTCGTTGCAGGCCGTCAGCATTGCCGCATTGAAAGGCCCGGTCTGCTTGCCGATCCGGTAGCTGGTCCGATACAACCGCGAGATCGACAATAGCATGACAACTGCGAGGCCTATCAGCAGCAGCGTCACTTGCCACGACACAAAGAACGCGACCACCAGATAGATCGTGGCCACAATGATCGCAGCAGCCAGTTGCGACAGGCCGATAAAGCTTGCAGTCAAGCGGCCCGTCTCCGTGACGATGGCGTTGACGAGATCGCCGGATTTGCGCTCCGTCAGGAATAGCCAGTCGGCACGAATGAAGGCCGAGAAAAGATCGACCTGCCATCGCGCGGCGTAACGGCGCGCCATGTCCGACATCATCCAGCTTTGCTGGATGAACAATACTGCCTGGATCAAGGCGGTGACGGACAGAACCGCAAAGACAAACCACGCACCGCCATTGGGGCTGAGGTAGTTCAGAATATCTTCGATGCCCATGGTTACGCCGCCAGCTTCGGAAGATCCGGAAATGCCCAACCGCACCAGCAAGGAAAACAGAAGTGTGGTGCCGAGCCCTTCCATCAAACCGACAAAAAGCATCAAAGCGACAAGGACTCCCAACCTCCAGCCGGTCTTAGCGATCATGTCACTGATGATGGCGCGATAAGCGTTCATGCTTGCATCGCCTGCGCCATCCGGCCCTCGCCAGACATAAAGCAAGTCAGAAACTCTTCGAGATAAAGCAGCGACCAGATCAGCAAGCGGCGATTTTCGTGGCCATCAAGATGGCTTTGCAGTGCGCGCCGCACTGCCGTGCGATCGAGGAATTCGAAGATACGAGCATCGCGATTGAGCAGGCGGCTGCGTACGTAGTCAATCGATTCGCCGCGGAACCAACTGGCGTCCGGTGCCGAGAAGCCCTGCTTCAGACCATCGGCGATATCCGCCGGCACATGACGGCGCATCAGCTCGCGCATGATCATCTTGCCGTCCTTGGATTTCTGGAAATAGCGCGACGCCTTGTGGCCCGGTAAATTTTCGTCTAGCCGCACCATATCCTCCAACCGCGCCAGCTTGTGCTGGACCGGAATGCGCATCGCGAGATCGACCAGATCATTGTCGAGGAATGGCACGCGGGACTCGATCGAATGCGCCATCGACAATTTGTCCTCGATGGTAAGGACGCCGTGCATGAAGGTCTTTGCTTCAAAATACAGTGACTGATTGGTGTAGTCGGCCGCGCTGTTGAGGCGCGCAGGCGGATTGGAGAACACGCCGCGAAACAATTCCATGCGATCGACATGACGGACCTGCGACCACACCGGCGCCAGAATGTTTTCGAAATCGCCATCGGGCACGAGACGTTGCCAAAACCCGAAATAGTCGGAGATGTAATGGTCGAAGCTGTCGCTCTCGACATGGCGGTAGTATCGCCAGGGGTAACCTGCGAATAATTCGTCACCTGCGGTGCCCGACAGCACGACCTTGGTGAATCCGCCCGCAAGCTTGGCCGCGTAATAATTCGGATAACTCTGCCCGACGCGCGGCTCCTCCGCATGCCACACGACGGAACTCATTGCGCGCTGCATGTCGCCGGCTTTCAGCACCATCTCGTAATGCTCGGTGCCAAACAGATACGACATGCGCTCGGCGGGGCCGCGTTCATCGAAGCCAAGCTCCAGGCCGGAGGCCGACGTCATGTCAAAACCAACCGTGAAAGAGCAAATGTTCGGAATCTGACTTGCGGCAACCGCCGTGATCGCGCCGGTGTCCATTCCGCCCGACAGATAAGTGCCGAGCGGCACATCGGACACAAGCTGACGATTCACCGCCTGCAGGAATTTATGATCGAGATCGTCAACCAGTTCAGCCAACGGACGGTCATCACCGCTCTGGAACGAAAAATCCCAATAGCGCCGCCGAACGATGTCACGACCTTCACTTATCGTCACAATCGTTCCAGCGGGCACCATCGAGACATTGCGAAACAATGTCCGCGAGCCCAGAAAATTCTGGAACGTGAGATATTCCGTCAAGCCTTCCAGATCGACCTCCGGCTTCACCAATCCGCTGGCCAGTACGGCCTTGATCTCGGAGCCAAACACAACAGCAGCACCCACGTGGGCCAGGTAGAGCGGCTTCACACCATAACGATCGCGCGCGAGGAATAGACGACGCTCTTTGCGATCGTAGATCGCGAAGGCGAACATGCCGTTGAAGCGCGGCACCGCCGCCTCGCCCCATTGCGCGAAGGCATGGAGAAGAACTTCGGTATCGGTGGCAGAGCGAAACGTATGGCCGAGCGCTTCGAGTTCAACGCGCAACTCGCGGTAATTGTAGATCTCGCCGTTGTAGGACAGCACGAAGCGCGCATCCGGCGTCATCATCGGCTGGTGCCCGGCTTTCGACAGATCGATGATCGACAATCGCCGATGCCCGAGACCGCACGGGCCATCGACAAAGTGACCCTCGTCGTCGGGGCCGCGATGACGAATGACATCCGTCATGCGCTGCAACAGCCGTGCAGATGACGGCGCGCCATCCAGATGAAACGTGCCAGCGACGCCGCACATTAATTGTGTCTCGCGATGATGGTGATGCCGGAATCCTCGACCTGCTCGCGCGCGATGGCGAGACCAAGCTCGGCGCACCAGCCCCGAACTCCTTCAATCGAATGTCGATGCGCGTTCTTCGGCGCATACCAGTCAAAATTAATGTGGTTCATTTCGTCCAGAGCTAGTTTGGCTGATAGAACGCATCGAAGACGCGCCTTAGAACAACCGCTGCAGATTGATCGGCACCGCCGGAATATCCAGCAAATCGATCCGTTCGCATACGTCAACGGATATTGATATCGCTCAACGTCTCGCCGAGCTGGCACATTAACATAGCGTCACGCGATGTGGCCAGCGCAGCCGCGCGGGTGACTTTGCAACGCCGCAACATCAGCATTAGCGAACGTTAACCCGGCCATCTTTTTCAAGAAGCGCATCGTATTCGGCAAGCACGCGCGCGGCGCGCCCTTCCACGGCGCGGACGATGCGCGAGCGCGGACTTTGCGCTTCGGGTGTCCACCATTCCGGATGCGTAAGAACTTGCAGCAACGGATCGACGCGCGAGGTGAGCACGTCCTGCAATCGACTGAAGCGCCAATAGCCGTTCGAGTCCGAGACGTAGCGATAGCGCTCACGCAACGTGCGGCCATAGGCGCTGACCAGACCGCAAATTCGATCCTGATTGAACGTAGCAAGCGCGTGCTCGGTTGGATGGTGGAACGAGATCGACGTCAATTTCGTTTCTGTGAAATCGGCAATCATTTCCGCTTCGCCCGCGACGTTTCTCTCGAGCGCCGCGAAATCCGCGTTATCCTGGTGGAAGCTGACATCAAAATGCAGACCGAAATCATGACCCAATGCTCGAATTCTGCGCACGATATCGCGCACCGATGGCTCGAACAGGTTATAGAACGGGCTGTGCATGAGCAGGAAGTATGTCGTCTTCAATCCCATGCCGTGTTCGATTTCGGCGGACTTGAGCGCACGCTGCGGCGATATATCGACATCGTGGCGCCACAGAACATGTGGCTCCTCGCATGTCGATCCGAAACCGACAAACCGCCAATACTTGCGTGCAAGATCAAGCGTCGCGCTGTAAGATTTCTCGGTGAAATCTTCAAACCAATAATTTGTCGTCACTGTACTGAATTCCCTGAATGATCGCGGTTTGCCGAGCGGCGAAAGCACTCGGCCCGATCAAAATCGAAACCGGCGCGATAAGCGCGTCCAACCGGATCGTCGGCAACCGTTGTTTGGCCGGTGTGGGTCGCAATCAGTTGGCGCAGATGTTTCGTCGCCAAGACTGCGGCTAGCGCACTGTCTGGTCGCCGCTCGATGATCTTTAGCAGCAACCGCATGTAGGTTACTTCACCACCGTGATACCCATCCAAGAATTCGCAAGGTTCGGATCCAAAACTTGCGGCGTCGAAGAAATCATAATATTCGACCTTGCTGGACTGAAAGCGCTCGCTGAGAAGTGGGCGCAGATCGTCGATATAGCCATACGCTCCCGCCTGTTTCATGCCGTCGAGCACGTTGCGCGGCATTGGCGCAAGCACCACCACAACCGAGCTGCCGGATTGCGCAAGATTTTCCAATACAGCGGCGGACTCGGCAACTCTATTGCTGGCCAGCGAACAATTGCGTTGGAACACACCGATGTTGTCGCGCATCATTGCGAATGCTTCGTTCCAGCGAACGGAAATCGGCTGCTCCGCCCACTTCCGCATCCGCCCCCAGTAGTAATATGATCCATCTGCTCCGAAGCCTACGTCGCTCACGATTGCGGAAAATCCGAGTTTGGTAACGTCGCCCTGCTTGACCGGCAGTATCCCAAGCGCCAGGCGCAGGAAATTCTGCGGCGCAAATCGGCGATTCCATGCAAGATTTAAGGGCAGCATTATCCACTCGTAGAATCCGTTTTGCGTCGGCCCGATCGAGCCGGTGTCACCCTGTCGGCTACCGCAAAAATCCCAAAAATCGAGAAAGACCAGAACAACCTTGGGCCGATGTTTGGCGAAAAGCGTCTGCGCAAGCTGCTTGATTTGATTAGATCCGCTCCCCAATCCGGACATGCTGTAAAATGAATCATCGAAAAAATACTCTCGCACCTGCATCGATCGCGAACTGCCGGCAACAGTGATCATTGGCTTGGCCGCGAGAAACATCGCGCCTTTGTATGCGTGCAGCGGCAAATTGAGTACGTTGTACAACACAGGTCCGCGGCGCGTTTCGTCGATCAACGGCACCACGGACCGGAATTCTTTGCCGTTCTGCATGATGCGGTAAGATATCACGAAATAGCTCACCGGCACTCCGATGATCATCGCGATCATTATCGCGACATAGCCAACGTAGCGATTGCGGCGGACCTTCATACCCGTTCAGAACTGGAAATAAAGGAACGCGGTCGGCTGCCCGACCGCTATTGCCGCCAATGCAACCAGTAACAGCGCCGCACTAGCAACCGCTTCAGGCATACGCGCGCGCCAAGTCCAGGTGTGCATCGGCCGGAGCGCATCAAGTGTCGGCCGATACCTTCGCATGATTTCCTGCAAATTCGGACACAGCAGCGAAATCACCAAGCCGATTGCAATCCATATAATTCCTCCAAGCCAACCGGGCGTGCCAGGCGGGAACCCATGCCAGAACAGCATCGCCTGCCAGCCGGTCGCCGATGCATCGACTGCTCCGTTTACGCCGACCATCGCTTGCAGCATGGCAATTGCGGCGCCCATCGACGGCGCCCGAAAAAACACCCAGGCCACGATCACGAACAGAAACGTAATGAACCAGGACAACAAGACGCGCGTTCGTGACGCGCTGAAGAAGTTCGGATAGAAAGCGCGCCACACGTTGTTGATGATCAGGTACACGCCGTGAAGCGCGCCCCAAGCCAGAAATGTCCAGCCGGCACCATGCCACATACCGCCCAGCAGCATGGTGATGAATAGATTGAGATGGCGCCGAAAATACCCGTTCCTATTTCCGCCCAATGGGATGTAAAGATAGTCGCGCAGAAATCGTGACAGCGTCATGTGCCAACTGCGCCAGAAGTCGATGATGCTCGCGGCTTTGTATGGCGACCAAAAATTAGCCGGCAGACGCGTGCCGAACAGACGCGCAAGCCCGATAGCCATATCGGAATAGCCGGAGAAGTCGAAGTAGAGCTGCAAGGTATAGGCGAGCGCGCCTCCCCAAGCTTCAGCGGCGCTCAGCTTGCCAAACTCCGCATGACCGAAGACAAACTCGGCATAAGGCGCGAGATTATCCGCGATGATAACTTTCTTGAACAACCCTGCCGCAAAGATCGTGAGCCCCACTGCAATGCATTCCCAGCGGAAGACATAGGCCAGTCGGCGCTGAAATTGCGGGATCATTTCACGGTGGTGCAGGATCGGCCCGGCGATGAGATGCGGAAAATATGTCACGAACAAAAGATAATTCATGAATTTGTATTCGCGCGCGCGATTGCGGAAGCAATCCACCAGGAAAGCAATTTGCGTAAAGGTGTAGAACGAAATGCCGATCGGCAGAATCACTCGGGAATATCCGCTGCCGAGATTTTCGACGTACGGTTCGAGATTTGCGACAACAAAATTCGCGTACTTGTAATACCCGAGAGCCAACAGATCCGCCGAAATTGCAATTGTTAGCACCGCGCGCGCCGCCGACATCCGCCCACTGCCGACGCATTGAATAATCCAGAGGCCCGCGCCGAAATTCCAGGCCACCGACCAAGCCAAAACCGCGAGGCCAAACACCGACCCGTAAGCGTAAAAAACAATCGAACACACCGCGAGCCATGCAATCGCTACTTGGTGCGAGATGCGACTCGCGAAGACGAAACCCACCCAAGTGATCGGCAGGAAGACCAGAAGGAATTCGAAGCTGTTAAAAAGCATTGATGCTGCGTGAGCCTGTCGAAACCGAAACAGAAATTTCCATGCTGCCGCACTCCGGGTGAAACGGCATCAGCCGCCCGGACCTCATCGGACACATCGCAACCGCGTCAGGCGGCTTCGATGGCCTGTGCGCCAAGCACGACCCGAACTTTTCGTCCCAGCAAATCCAGCAGAATGGCCACGCGTTCGCTGTCGGTTCTCGCCTCAAAAATCCCAAGACAATCGTCGAACGCACCGGCGCGAATCCGCACCGCGTCGCCGGCGCGAAAACGCGCGGCGCTGCTTTGCAGTTTGAAGAAGCCGTCGGTGCCCTGCCCCAGACGAAGCGTCTCGATCACGCCCGGCGTCACCGCCACCGGCAGGCCGCGATGTCCGACAAGCTGAGAGACGCCGAAGGTCGAATTGATGACGCGCCATTGCTGCGCGGTGACGTCGATACGCACAAAAATATAACGCGGAAACAGAGGCGCTTTTACAACGCCGACGCGGCGCGCATGGCGCGTGGTTTTTAGATAGCGCGGCGCATAGACTTCGAAGCCTTGCTGTTCGAGATGCGAGGCTGCACGCGCCTCGCCGTTCGGCTGCGTCTGCACCACGTACCATCGCGCACCGGCATTACTCACGACGCGCGCTCCTGCTGTTGAGGAGATTGACGACCTGCGACGAGTTTCGGAGTAAGCACGTTGGCCGCACCCAGCCGCTCCGTAGCGACCACGATGACGCGATCAATCTCTGCATGCGGCGTGAGGGCTGTAAGAATCGCGCCATCGACATTGGCATCGACATCCTGCCAGGAAGACAGCACCGGCAAGCCGACAAAACGATCACCCTGAAACGCGGGATCTATCACCGCCGCCAACGGAACATTGCTTTCCAGCGCGCAGATCGCGGCGATCTCGGCCAAATCCGAGACGCCGATCAGCACCAGCTTCTTCAGCTTGCGATCGTGCGCAGCCTCGAAAACAGCCGCGCAATCGGCCTTCGCACGCCGGAAAAATCCGAACGACGATGTGAGGTACTCGACCGTGAGGCGCGACTTTTCCGAAAAGCCTTGAGGGGTGAGATAATAAGCGAAGCGCTTGGCGGGCGCCTGGCCGACCTTCACGAGACCCTTTTTGATGCAGCGGTTCAGGTAGGCATTGACCAGTCCCAACGCGATGCCGAGTTCGGCTGCAAAATGGCGCTGTGAACGTGTCCCGTCCTGCTCAACCGAATTGAGCAGGTTAAGGACAATCCGATCCTGCTCGCTGTCTTGCTCGCTATCGTTCACTAACATGACGCCCCGGGGACTGCGGACTAGCCCAAGAAAGCGTCGTTTAACGCGTTCATAGCCTGAACGTCAAGCGTTTGTTCATGGCGTGAACCATGTTAAGCATCTCTTTTTACTATGAAATTTAGAAGTTGAAGCGAAACGGCTGCGTTTGCTGCCGGGACTCAGGACACGGCGGCCAAGGTCTCTCCGCGCAGGGCGTAGCGCTCAAGGCTGCGGGGACAAATTAGGTCGTCGCCAAGACGCTCGCCGGCCCGGCTCATCCAGCCGACGCGTTTTGCCGGGTTGCCGACCATCAGCGCAAAGGCCGGAACGTCGCGCGTTACCACCGCGCCCGCGCCGATAAAGCAATAGTCGCCGAGCGCATGGCCGCAAACGATCGTGGCATTCGCCCCGATGCTGGCGCCGCGGCCGACCGGCGTGGTGCGAAATTCGTCCTTGCGGGACACATTCGCGCGCGGGTTGGTCACGTTGGTGAACACGCAACTCGGGCCGCAAAAAACCTCGTCCGATAGTTCAACGCCGTCATACAACGAGACGTTGTTCTGGATCTTGCAGCCATTGCCGATTTTGACGCGCGGCCCGATCATGACGTTCTGACCGATCGAGCAGTCCTCGCCGATCGAAGTGCCGGTCAGGATATGGCAGAAATGCCAGATCTTGGTGCCGCGTCCGACAATTGCGCCTTCATCCACGTAGCTCGACGCATGAATCAGCGCGCCCGGAAAACGCGGATCTTCGCGCATGTCGGTCATTTGCGAAAACCTTCGCGCAACGACAGATGCTGCCGCTTGCCCGATACGATTGGCGCGTTGCGAAACGTCGACACGATGTCAATCGAAGAGCGAACTTCGTTCACGCCGAAACCACGCCCCGCCATGATCTCCTCATAGCTTCTGGTATGCAGATCAGTGAATCCTTCCGAGAACTCAACTTCTTCTCCGTCCACGGTGATCGAGCGGAAGGTTGTTTTCTTGCCCTGAACGTTCGCAGGCAGGTCGCTGCGATCTACCGAAAGGAACCAGTTGATATCGGCATTTTTGCATTCGAGAAAACCTGCGGCTCTCTCCGGCTCGCGCAAATGCGCCTCGTTGCGGCTGACAGGACCGAACACATGCGTCAGCATGTCGAAAAAATGCACGCCGATGTTGGTCGCCACGCCGCCCGACTTTGGATCCTCGCCCTTCCAAGACGCATGATACCAGCGGCCCCGCGACGTAATATAGGTGAGATCGACCTTGTGACGTTTAGAAGTGTTCGCATAGCGCTCACGCAAGGCGACGATCGCGGGGTGAAGCCGAAGCTGAAGTATCGTCGAGATCCGCCGGCCAGTGTCGCGCTCGATTTCGGCCAGCCCGTCGATGTTCCAGGGATTGAGCACCAGCGGCTTTTCGCAGATTGCATCCGCCTCGGAGCGTAACGCAAAACGGCAGTGCGCGTCGTGCAGGTGATTGGGCGAGCATATCGAGACGTAGTTGATTTTCTCTCCGCGACGGCGCAGCTTGTCGATGTGGCGGTCAAAGCGTTCAAACTCGGTGAAGAAATGCGCCTCGGGAAAATGATTGTCGATCACGCCGACTGAATCGTTCGGGTCGAACGCAACCTTCAGATCACCCTTGACGGCCTGCATCGCCTTCATGTGGCGCGGAGCCACATACCCGGCCGCGCCGATCAGAGCAAACGAAGTCATCGGCTACCCCTCGTCAGTTAAGCTTCTACGCATTTTAAGATGCACATGTGGCCTCAGCAGGCCATTAGCGCGTTACGATTATTGGCGTCAATGAAATAGGTTCATCTTGTGAACATTGAAACTGACTGAACTTGGCCGCGCTCTAGGCCAATAGTTATTGAATAAGGGGTCTTCAGCACCGAGACGATCTGCCAGCAGCTTCTGATCGATCCATAACCCGCGCGACGATGAGAACATCCTCGCATCGACCGATCTGCTTTCATGCTTGTATTGCCGAAAGTCGAGACAGTAGTTGGGGTCACGGTAGCGAAACAGATCGGTGCCAAAAATGGCAACATGATCGATCAAGAGATTTGTGGCTGCCGTACCCGCGAACATCGTTGCGGAGTCAATCATCAGCTTGATGGCGAATTTTTTAGGCGTCATATGTTAGCGAATTCCATGAATCGAAAAATCTGCTGCCGAAACGTCATAGCCTGTGTCAAAATCCGCTGTTGAAGCGATCTTGCATCTAGCCTCCCAATGGGCCACGCGATAAGCCATTACTCAGATGCAGGGGGCCTTTTGCCAAGAATGATACTCACGCTTTACATGAACACAATAACCTCATGATCGACCAAAAATCCGGGCCCGTGCTGCTATACGTCGTTGCGGAAGATTGGGTCTTTCTCGGCAACCGCCTGCCGATGGCCCGCGCCGCGCGCGCCGCCGGCTTCGACGTCCATGTCGCCACGTTGGAGCGCGACAAGGGCGACACCATCCGCGCAGAAGGCTTCACGATTCACCCGATGCCGTTCCGCCGCGGCGGGCTGTCACCTTTGGCATTGTCATCGACAGTTCTCGCATTGAGGCGGATCAGGCAATCGCTGTCGCCGGACATCGTGCACCATTTAGGTCTGCAGCTTTGCGTGCTCGGCGGACTTTCATCGCTCGGCAAAACGTCGCTCGGCAAATCGACGCCCCAGATCAATGCGATGACAGGACTTGGATATGCCTTCACCGGCAATTCGTTGCGCGCCCGAGCGTTACGCTTCATCATCTCCTTCGTATTGCGTTTTCTGCTGAACCGCGCCAACTCGACGACGCTGGTGCAAAATCCAGACGACCGGCGCGCACTTGAAAATATCGGCATCGATCTCGATCGTATTGTGCTCATTCCAGGATCTGGCGTCGATACCGACGCGCTGCAGCCGCTGCCTGAGCCGGAAGGCACCGTCACTGTCGGATTTGCGGGACGGCTGCTGACGGAAAAAGGCATCCGCGCGCTTGTCGCCGCGCATCGCATTTTGCGCAGGCGTAATGTCGATGTGAATCTTCTGATTGCGGGCGATCCGGATTCTGCCAATCCCGCCTCCGTCACATTGCAGGAAGCGCAAGGCTGGAACGACGAACCCGGAATCACATGGCTCGGCCACGTCGCGGATATCACGTCGCTGTGGCTGCGCGCACACATCGCCGTATTGCCGTCGCATCGCGAAGGGCTGCCGAAAGCTTTGCTGGAAGCCGCCGCCTGCGGACGACCTTTGATCGCCGCCGATGCGCCAGGCTCCCGCGAAATCGTGATCGACGGGCAAACCGGATTGCTGGTACCGATTGAAAATGCCGAGGCGCTCGCAAACGCAATCGCCAAGCTCGTGGCATCGAAGGAATTGCGTCTGCGTTACGGCGCCGCCGCACGGCAACTTGCGGTCGATAAAATGTCGGCGCGAAGCGTGGGAGCAGCAACCGTCGCCTTGTATAAGAAGGCGATGACGTGACCGATTCGCAATCCCGCAATATCGACCCCGCCGTCGCGTCCGGGTTTGGCCATGAGTGGTCGACCTTTCGTCAGGGCGAGCGCGAATTATCCAACGCCGACCGGCAAGCGATCTTCAAAGACTATTTCGCAATTTTTCCGTGGGATCGCGTGACTACTCAGAGTATCGGCATGGATGTCGGCTGCGGCAGCGGACGATGGTCGGTGCTGGTCGCGCCGCGCGTCTGTCATCTGCATCTGCTCGACGCCAGTGAAGACGCGCTCGGCGTAGCAAAGCAAAATCTCGCGGGCGCAGACAATGTGACATTTCATCTGGCCAGCGTCGGCGATCTGCCGTTGCCCGACACATCTCTCGATTTCGCATTCTCGCTCGGCGTGCTGCATCACGTTCCGGATACGCAGGCCGCGATCCGCACCATCGCACGCAAGCTCAAAACAGGCGCGCCGTTCCTGATCTATCTCTACTATGCGCTCGACAACCGCCCTGCCTGGTATCGTGCGCTCTGGAAACTCAGCAATGTGTGGCGTGTCGTGATTTCCAGAATGCCGGAGACGCCGCGCCTCTGGATCAGCCAGATCATCGCCGTGACGATTTACTGGCCGCTCTCGCGGTTCGCAGCGTTAGTCGAAAAATTTGGATTTCCCGCAAGCTCGTTGCCTCTGGAATATTACAAGGACCGCGATTTCTATGTCATGAGGACGGACGCCTACGACCGTTTCTGCACGCGGCTGGAGCAACGCTTCACACGCGCGCAGATCGAGCAGATGCTTATCGCGGCTGGGTTTAGGGAGATTCGATTTTCGGACCACACGCCGTTCTGGTGCGCGGTCGGATTCAAAGGTTGACCCGATGAGACGCGCATCATGAACGGCTTTGCGATCGTCGCGATCCCGCTCGCAGCCGCCGTGTTATGCGCCGCGCTGATTTTGCTGTTGCGCCCTCTGCTGACGCGCTACGCCTTGGCACGCCCGAATGCCCGTTCATCGCATACCGCGCCTACACCGCAGGGCGGCGGGGTCGCCGTCATCGCGGCGACAATTGCGGCTGCTTTCTTGCCGTTTTCACCTCTCATGCTCGATAGCGGACTATGGGTGTTGTTCGGCGCAACAGTGTTCATCGCTTTCGTGGGCGCCGTCGATGACCTGCGCTCGATCCCGGTGCTTCCACGCCTGCTGCTGCAGGCAATTGCTGTCGGCGCCGTTCTAGGCGCGATGCCCGCAACCTTTCATTTGTTTCCGTTCATCCCCCTTTGGATCGAGCGCGCGTTGCTGCTGATCGCAGGGTTGTGGTTCATCAACCTTGTCAACTTCATGGACGGGCTTGACGGAATGACGGTTGCGGAAATCGTTCCAATCGCTGCAGCGCTTGCATTCCTTGGAGTTACAGGAAATCTGTCCGGCAACGCCACGCTCATCGCGCTGGCGCTCGGCGGTGCGATGATCGGCTTTGCGCCGTTCAATCGTCCGGTTGCAAAACTGTTTCTCGGCGATGTGGGAAGCTTGCCGATTGGATTGTTGTCGGGGTGGTGCTTGCTTCAACTCGCAGGCAGCGGGCATCTCGCCGCTGCACTTTTATTGCCGCTGTATTACCTTGCGGATGCGACGATCACACTGATGCGAAGAATCACCAATCGCGAAGACGTTCGTATCGCGCACCGCTCGCATTTCTATCAGCGCGCCACGAGCAACGGCTTTAGCGTCATGCGCGTCGTCACCGAAGTCTTCCTGCTCAATATCGTTCTGGCGGTTTTGGCGATTTTGACGATTTTCTCTCAATCGATTGCATTCGACGCGGCAGCGCTGATTGCCGGATGTCTCGATGTTGCATTCGTGCTGCGGCGTTTCTCCGCGAAACAACCGCAACCGGCTTAAGCCGCACCCGCCTTAAATTCGGGGATCGCTTCTTTCAGCACGGCAACGATGACGCCGCGCTGTTCGCTGTTGACCGCTCTGTCGAGCGTCGCCAACCAGCCTCGCAGCGTATCGAGCGGCGGCTCGTTGGGACGCGCAGCAACGATGCCAGCGATGCCTATGTCCGCAGTCGGTTCTTCCTGCGCGAATAAAATTTCGTTGAGTCGCTCGCCAGGACGCACGCCCGTGAAAACAATTTCGATGTCGTAGCCGGGTTGCAACCCGGACAGCCGGATGATGCGCTCGGCAAGATCGACGATCTTTACGGGTTGGCCCATGTTCAAAACGTAAACCGAAACATCCGGACGCTGCGGCGTCAGCGCGTGCGTTGCTGCGGTAATGACAAGATCGCACGCTTCGCGAATGGTCATGAAATATCGAACCATGTCGGGATGCGTCACGGTCACAGGGCCGCCCGCATCGATCTGCGCCTTGAATTTCGGCACAACGGAACCGTTCGACGCCAGCACGTTGCCAAAGCGCACCGAGATCAGGCGCATCGGCGTCTTTCCCTTCGCGCGCGTCATCAGATCGCGGTCGAGCGCCTGGCAATACATTTCGGCAAAACGCTTGGTCAGTCCCAGCATCGACACCGGCTCGATGGCCTTGTCGGTCGAGATCATCACCATTGCCTCTGCACCCGCTGCCGCAGCCGCATCCGCGACATTCACGGAGCCGAAAATGTTGGTCTTGACGCCCTCGCCCCAGTCGCGCTCAAGGATTGGAACATGCTTGAGCGCGGCCGCATGAAACACGATGTCAGGCTTGAATTCTGTCATCAGAAAGACGATGCGCTCACGGTCGCGGATGTCCGCGATGCGACCTTCAATTTTTGAATCTGGAAATTTTGACGCGAGACTTTCCGTCACCGCATGCAGCGCCGGCTCCGCATTCTCGACGATCAGCAAACGCGATGCTCCGAACGTCATGACGCGGTCGCAGATTTCCGAACCGATAGAGCCGCCGCCGCCGGTGACGACAACGGATTTGCCCTTCACCAAGGCCTCAAGTCGCGCATAGTCGATCTTCACGCTGGGCCGCAGCAGCAGATCCTCAACGGCGACCGGTGTCAGCCGTGGCGTCTCGCCGCCATCTTCCAGCGATGGCATACGGCTGACGTTCAACCCCAGTCGCCGCGCGCGCGTCAGCACCGACTCCGGCGACGCCTCCGCGTCGAACGCCGACGGCATCATGACGAGGCGCTGGATCGGTTGTTCGCGCCGCTCGAAATCCATCACGATGTCCGCAAGATCGTCGATCCCGCCCAAAACAGATATGCCGCGGATCGATTGACCGCGATCCGAATGCGACGGAGACAACACGCCGACCGGCCATACGCGCTTGACCGCGCCGCTTTCGACGCCGCGCAGGAATACTTCCGCGTCCGCCGCGCGCCCAACGAGAATTGTAGGCGAGGCGTGAAGGCTGCGCGCCTGACTGAGCGTGCGTGAATAACGGAAGTACCGATACGCCAGCCGTCCGCCACCGAGCGCGAAGATCTCCAGAAACCAGTAGATAATGATGGTGGCTTTGCCGAAGAAGAATGAGCCGTAGACGTTCGGTGCGATCAGAATGTAGTCGAGCACCAAAAGCGTTACCGCCAACACTGACGATACTTTTACGATGTTGAGCAAGTCAGGCAGCGAAATGAAACGCCATTTCGTAACGGTCAACTTGAAAACGTAACAAACGACCACACTAAAGAGCACGAAGTACGGCAGAAACCGTAATAGCAGCGGCAGCCGTTCCATCAATCCGCCAGCCTCGAACCGCAGATAGAAGCTTGCAATGACCGCAGCCGTCGTCGCCAGTGCATCGTGGATCGCAATCAAGAGATTGCGCCAGGTCAGCCGCGTGAGGTCGCGAAAGAAGCGCTGGATCACGACGATCGCTCCATCGTGCTGCGTACCGTTGCATTTTCGCTTGGCTTGCGCGCACGCATCACCATGCCTCCGGCCACGCCCACGGCCAACACATAAATCCAACCTTCGACGAAATCGAACAAATGCGAGTTGAAGATTGAACTGACGAAATTTTCAACGACCGCAACAAGACCGATCCAAGCAGCGAGGCCGGAGACGCCGGCGAACATCCTCAGATGCACGAACCACATTGCGTAAAGGAGGACGATTCCGATCGCGCCCCACTGGACCGCGACGTTCAAGGTTTGGTTATGCGGATTGGCGATGATTTCGGCGGATAGCCCGGTTCGACCAACAGCGTCGCGTTCGAACAGTGATCTTATCGCGCCAGTTCCGTTACCGATCACAGGCGCAGCGGCAAAAAATCTGATCGACTTGCGCCAATATTCCAACCGTTGACCGATCGATGTTATATCCCCGGCTTCACTATATTTACGAAACTCAGCGATGGCGACCGTCGTTCGTGCACGCAGGATCGGCGATGTCGCCCAAGCCGCACCGGCCGCGATGATCGCGACAGCGACCAAAATGAGCACGCCGCGGCGCTCGAAATACGTGAACGCAAAAAACAACAGCAGAACCGGAATGCAGACCAGCACAGTTCTCGAACTTGCCACAAAAATCATATCCGCAATGAACGCAAGACCGAGCGCAATCAGTGCCGCCGCGAGTTTCTTTTCACGTCGCGCGATAAGAAGCATCGCCGCGCCGAAAATACCAAATGCACAAAATGCCAACTCCTGACTCTGTGAGATGGGGTTTTTCACCGGAACGCCGAGCGTGTAGATCTGGTTGAAAGCGAAACGCGGATCGATGAACTGCGCCCATGAAGCGAGCATCACCAATGTGCACGACGCCAAAAATGCAATCGCAATCCAAAGTCCGCGCCCCGATCTCTCAAAATGATAGATGAAAAACGGAATCAACAGCAACTTTGAGACAACGGCAATTCCATGCAATCGCTCGGACCACGCAATATCCGCCGCCCACAGCGTTCCGAGTACGGCTAGCACGAACAGCGCCACCGGCAAGGCACTCGCAGGCCGCCTTAGCGCCTGGGCGAATTCACTGGCGTCGAATGCCGGGATCAGCGACAGCAGCCAAACGACAATGAAAATTGCAACCAGCGTCGTGGACCACGGCAGCGAAAATGCAATCAGGACGCACAACACATCCGGCGCGCCGCGCCACGCCGCAGAATCGAAACCAAGACGCGGCGAAAGACGCGTTAGATGCGTCGCCGATCCAGGTTGCGAACTCGATGCGCGCTCAGTCATGCATGGTCTCGATCGTGCCGGGAGAATTCCGGCATTTTTGCCGGCCGACAGGGCGCCACCTTTGCCCCAGACCCGCCCGGCAGGCAACGCTGCGAAGGTCGTTTGGTGAAGATGGAAAAGCCGTTTTTGCGCGCGCGATTTGGACGCTCCTTGATAGAATTTACCGCTACGCCCAGATTCGGAAAATTCATAAGTAAGATCAACAATATAGACCGGCGCGCCGTAGGACTCGAGATCCAACATCCAGGGTTTGGCAACATTGCCGCTGCGTGCCACTTTGCAGCCAGCCAACGCATCGCGATCGCCACCGATCCGCGGTCAACTGGTTCGGAGCCATCGAAAAATGTCACCCCGCTCGCGCATCGATTTTCTTGCGCCATTATTCGTGCCCGGCAACCGGCCGGATCGTTTCGCCAAGGCTGCGGCATCCGGCGCTGACGGAGTGATTGTCGATCTGGAAGATGCCGTCGCGGCCAGCGACAAGGACGCAGCCCGAGCAACAATCGCCGCATCGCCATTGCCCGCGAACGCAGCCGTGCGCATCAACGCGCATGGCACGCACTGGCATGAAGACGATGTTCTCGCCGTCAGGAAACTTGCCATCGGCAGTGTGATGTTGCCGAAAGCGGAATCCAGCGCGCAAATCCGCAAGTTGAAAACAGCACTCGGCGAATTGCCAATCATCGCGTTGATCGAATCCGCTGCCGGATTGGCAAATGTGCGCGAGATCGCCACCGCAGCCGACCGCCTTGCCTTCGGCTATATCGATTACAGCGCCGATCTCGGCTGCAGCATGGAGAAGCACGCTTTGCTTCAGGCACGCTTGGAGATTGTGCTGGCGTCACGCCTCGGCAATCTTGTCGCTGCGCTTGAAGGTGTCACGCCGTCTTTCGACGACGCGAAAGAAATCGAGGATGACGCGCGCTATGCGGCGTCGCTTGGGTTCGGCGGCAAGCTCTGCATTCATTCAAAGCAAATTGCGCCGGTACTGGCCGGAATGCGGCCCGCGCAATCCCAGATCGACTGGGCATTGAGGATCGCCAACAGCGGCGATGGCGCCGCCGCCGTCGATGGTATGATGGTCGATGCGCCGGTTCGCCTGCGCGCGGCGCGAATTCTTGCAGCCGCAAAAGCCTGCGACGCCGCGAAAGGCGCTCGATGAGTCAACGCATCTTGAACCTGGTGCAGCCGGATGGGAGCAGTTCATGCAACGCATAACAATCACGCTCGACGACGATTTGATGGACGAGCTCGATCGCATGATCGAGCAGCACGGCTATCAGAACCGCTCCGAGGCGATCCGCGATTTCACGCGCTCGGGCATGCAACAAGCAAAGCAAGAAGCGGGCAAGACCGGCGATTGCGTCGGCGCGCTGGTTTATGTCTACGATCATGCAGCGCGCGATCTCTCCCGGCGACTGATCGAGAATTTTCACGGCCACCACGATTTGTCTCTGGCAACCCTGCATGTGCATCTCGACGACGACTTGTGCATGGAGGTGACGGCGCTGAAGGGCAAAAGCGGCGAGGTACAGCACCTCGCAGACCATGTCATCGCCGAGCGCGGGGTCCGCTATGGCCGCCTGGTCATGATACCAACCGATAGCGGCAAGAAAACCGGCACGAAGCACAAACACCCGCACCGGCACGCTTAAAGATTAGCGGTGCGCCTAGCGCACACCCGCGGGCTTGCTTTTCATGATCGCCGCGCGCGTCGCGGCCAGCGGCGCGGTGTCGTCGAACTCGACGCCGCCCTCGCCCATTTTCAAACCGAGATCGCTCCACAGCTTATCGAGATCGGGCCGCATCACTTTCGGACCCATCTCGTCGTGAAGGCGCGTGAGCACGTCGAGGCCGGTTGCCGCGTCCGCAACCGACAGCACACGCTCAAGCGGCCAGTTGCTTTCATGATTACCGCCGGCGGCCAGAACGCCACGCATCGCGTCCTGCAAGCCAAGACGATTGTTCGTCCGTTTGCGAATCTCGATATCGGCAAGAAGACAAAATAACGCGCCACCCCAATATTTGCTGGCCCATGTCGATGTGTTGTCCAACCCACGATCGAATGAATTCGGAATGCCTTTCGGCATGTCGCGGATCATCGCCGCCCACACGCCCTTCTCTGGTAGATCGCCGGTCTGCACGCGCGAGATCGGCTCCACGTAAACTGCAAGGCCCTCGGACAGCCACGCATAGCGATCGTCCATGTCGGGCAGAGCGAGATGCACCATCTCATGCACGAGAACCCAATCCCGGCGCAAATCGTCTTCCGTTGCGTCGCTGCCGAGCTTGATGCGGATCGCGCCGCCGCGATAACCCCAGGTCGTTCCGCCCTGCACGCCGCGTCCGCTGGTCGGCACCATCAGGATGCGCGGCGACTTGACCGGAAATTTTCCGTAGTAGGTTGAGATGTCGGTGGCTGACCGCTTCACCCACGCGATCAAAGTTGCTTTCGGCAACGAAATTTCTCCCGGTGCAAATGCAAGACGAACATCTGCGCCGTTGACGCCGATATCGGTGACAGGAAGCTTATCGAAAGCGTTGTAAGGAAATCCGTTAGTGCCGAGAAATTCAGATTGCGCCACTGTCCGCAAGGTCAAAGCTCCCATCGTTAGTGCAATCACCAAAATGAACGCGACGAATGCGCGCGCTGGATTCCCACCCATCATGAAGTGCGCTCGCTTTGTTTTTTTGTCTCTGCCGCGCCGTTGAGAAAATCACTCGCCTGTTCTGCAATATCATCCATCATCGCGGCTAGAAGGATTTCGCCTTTTTCGCGCGTCGCCAATGTCGGGTCGCCGAAACTTCCCGAGCGACTGTAATTCGGCGACGTTTTATCCGACGGCGTCAGCGGTCCGGGAGCCGCGCGCGCAATGGGAGGACTTGCTTCGGCACGCTCCATGCGCACGACATCTGGCGCAAGCACCAGCATCACCGAGGTTTCAAGTTCGTCGGCGTGACTGCCGTGTTTCTGTTGGGTCACGCGCATCGCGGCGGCCTTGTAGCGCGGGCCGTCGTAAATCTTGAAATGATGAACTTTGTTGTGGTCCGCCCGCTTCAATGCATCATCGACCGGAGCGATGGTGCTAATGCCGGTATCGAGCACGAACACGGCTTTGCAACCGCATCGAATAAGCGATGTGACAATCTCTTCGATCGTTGCCTCGAATGTCTTGGCTGAAAGACCGCAGCTGCCGGCATAGGCAGCGAATGCAGGATAATAACCGTAAGTCACCGGCGGCCATATCAACACATCGAGAGTGCCGGCAAATCTTTCGGCAAATCGCGCCGCGAGTTCTTCGCCTTGAATGCGGTCCGTGTTCATCGGCAGATGAAAGCCATGTTCCTTGGCGCCTGCGCCGATGGGCAAGACCGCCGCGGCGCCTTTGGCTATCCGCGCGGAAACTTCGTCCCAACTCAGATGTTCGACGAAATTGCGTTTGTCGTTGGCGCGCACGCATAGCCTCTCTGGCCTTGGCGATCAGCCTCTCGTCACGGATGTGAGAAGCCCGGACGTGACCCAGCCGTGAAGATAACCCGCGCCGCGCGCCGCCGCACTGTCTGGATCGGCATAGGTGGCAAGCATCGAGCAAAGCACGCCGAACGGAATACCGGCGCACGCCTCGTCCCACATCATGGATTCTTCGGTCGCAAGTTCCCGGAACATCGGCGTGACATCCTGACGCCACACCAGAACATGGTTCGGCTCATCCAGCGCAACCGCATCGGCAGGCGTTTCGTCGTCCTTGAGTGCGTTCCAGATCGCGACGGCGTTGGTCGACAGATCGAGGCGGATCGAACTTGGATGCGGCTGAAACTTCAGATCGTTCCACTGTTCGGGCGGGAACGCCGCGACGGCCTCAAGACCGACCACAGGCCCGTCGGCGGCATCGAACGTGTCATTCAAGGCTTTCTCGAATGCAGCAAGATCGCCGATGGCCGGATAGTCGCGGTAAGGTTCGGTCGTTCGGAGAAATTCCGGAATGCCTTGCGAGTACCAGCGCATGTTCGGGTGTTGCGAGGGCTTGGCCGCGACATAGGCCTTGCCCATGTCGTCGAACATGTCGTCGCCGAGATAACCGTGTAAATGCGGGTGGTCGTTGCGCAGCGCTTCGACGAGGCGCGAGACGTAAGCGTGGCGATAAACGCCGAACAGGACGTCGCGCTTTTCCTTTGGGCTGTCGAGAATCTCTCCCAACACCTTGTCGTCGCCGCTCATGATACCGCGCTGGAATTCGTCCTGCAGCCGCTCGAACTCATTCATCGCGCATGCAGCAGTTCAGGAATCCGCGGCAATATCTTCGTTGCGATGTCGCGCATCTTCTGCACCTCAACCAGCAATTCATCGAGCGGCGGGATGTGGTCGTCACGCTCGATAATTGTCGATACCGCGCCAAAGCGCCGAAGTGCGGCCTCATAGAGTTTCCAGACATCGTCGCACACAGGATGATCGTGGGTGTCGATGATGTGCGTCTCCATGTGGGTATGGCCCGCCATATGAAACTGCACGACGCGATCCGCCGGAATGCCGTTGAGGAATGTCATCGGATCGTAGCCGTGGTTGAACGCGCTGACATAGACATTGTTGACATCGAACAGCAGCCAGCAACCGGAGCGGCGCGACAACTCAGACAAAAATTCCCATTCGGTCATTTCGCAATTGGCGAACTGCACATAGGTGGACACGTTTTCCAGCGCGATCTCGCGGCCGAGAAAATCCTGCACAAGCTGCACGCGGCTCACAACATGATCGAGCGATTCCTTGGTATATGGAATCGGCAAAAGATCGTGCAGGTTCTTGCCATGCACGCCAGTCCAGCACAGATGATCTGAGACCCATTTCGGCTGGACGTGCGCGGCCAGTTCTTTCAAGCCGGAAAGGTATTCGAAATTCGGTGGGGCGGTCGACGCTATGGAGAGAGAAACTCCGTGCATCACCACCGGATAGCGCTCGCGAATACGGTCGAGCATGCGCAACGGCTGGCCGCCGGGCAGCATGTAGTTCTCGCTGATGACTTCAAACCAGTCGATCGGCGGATTGCCGTTGAGAATGTCATCGTAATGCTGCGCGCGCAGACCGAGGCCGAAGCCGAGAAACGGCGGCTTGACGGCATTGCTGCGATCGACGGGGGTGGCAGGCTTTGCGCCCGTTTGCGCGCCGTCGGAAAGATTTTGCATCTTGCTGGAAATGTTCATGCTGCTTCCACCGCGATGGACGAATTTACCGAAAGCGTTCGGCGTTGGCTATTGAGTTACAATCTAACATATCAAGATAAGAAAGGGGCCGAAACCCGAAGGTGTCGACCCCCTCCTCGATCAGATCAAAGTAAGATCACGAGGCCGATATTAGCCAGCGGTGAACTTGCCCTTGGCTGCATCGCACTTTTCCTTGGTCATTGCCGAAAAGCCCTGACCCTTGCAGGCGTTCTGGCCCTTGCAGGCGTTCGCGCCGCCCTTGCAGGCGCCCTGGCCCTTACAGGCGTTAACGCCAACGCAATGACCGTCAGCAGCCTGAGCTACAGTGGTCATGGTTGCGCCAGCAAGGAACATAGCAGCAGCAGCAGCAGCGAGCGTTGCGCCCGACTTCGAAGTCAACTTCATAGACGTCTCCTCATGAGGTTTAAGTTAGGTGATAAAACCGGATCGTCACAAACGATGTGGGACAAACACCGTTTGAGGCCGAGCCTGCTAGATACTCCCGCACCACTGGAACAGGTCATCCATTCGCAGGTACGGGGGCAAGTCGGAATTGGTTACGTTTGTTTCACCGTTTCCGAGAAATATTTTTTCAGAGCGTCGCTCAACTTGTCTTTTTTGCGTCGCAATAAAAATGGCGGGAAGCCGCAATTGCGACTTCCCGCTCGTTATGTTGGCAGATTAACCGACGTACTTGCCGCCCTTAGCTTCGCAGCCAGCCTTCGACGACATCGAGAAGCCCTGGCCCTTGCAAGCGTTCATGCCCTTGCAGGAGTTCGACGAGCTCTTGCATGCGCTCTGGCCCTTACAGGCGTTCGCAGCAATGCACTTGCCGGCAGCGGCCTGCGCTTGATTTGCGCCGGTCGAAACAACTGCGCCAGCCAGGAACAGCGTAGCTGCAGCAATTGCGAGTGTAGCACCTGCCTTGGATTCCATTTTCATGACGATCTCCGTGAGATGTTTTTGAATGATCGTGCTGTTCGGCACGAATGAAGGAATGACGTCCGACTCATGAAACGGATGATGACGAATTGCAGCCGATCTCTCCTGCGGAACCGATAGGACAGAAAGACTGACGCATTTGCACAGCACCCATTTCGACGACCCGGATCGGCACTCCCCACAGTTACGCGCAACAGCAAATTTGGTTTGATCGGTTGAGGATATTTTTTTGTTCCAGGGCTGGGAATAAGTCGGTCTTTGCCCGAAACGCTGCAAGCAGCGAACGTCATTCCAACGTCACCGAAAAAAGAGACCGCATTGCTGCGGCCTCTTTTAGCAATATCAAATCATTCGATCGCCGCGCGCTTGACCTTCAGCTTCGCCATCTGCTCGACAGTTTTCTTCAAATCGTCGGCATTGAACGACGGGTACGAACAAATCCTGTTGCTGCAGGCGAATGCTGCCGGCTCGCCGAGGTCGGGATATTCGACGTCGGGATTTGGCAACTTGCCTTCGCGAAGATCGAGCCATTCGAGGCGCTTGTAGTTGGCGGGAAACGCTCGCGCGGTCGCATCAAGCGCCTGCGCACGGGCATCGTCCTTATGGCCGACGATGGTGATGTGGGTCGGCTCAAGACTAAGCTGGTCGTCCGCAATCAGAGCACCCGGCAACGGACGGATCATCTCCGCAGCGGCACCGGCCAGATAACGCATCGCATGCAAGGCGTGCTCGCGATAAGTGTCGTTGCCGTAATAGCGATCGAGCAGGTTCATGAAACGCACGACTTGAATCTGTTCGTCCATCACTCTTGCAGATTTCGCAAACACACCGATCTTGGCTTCGCCCGTCTTGGAGGTGACATAACCGCCGGTCTTGTCCTTGAAGTTGGCCTCAACGAAATCGCCGGCCTTTGCCGCGCGTGTCAGCCAGTCGCGATTTCCGGTTGCGCCGTAGAGGTCGAGAAACGCCTGACCCATCGACACCGTGTCGCCCAAATAGGGGCCGCCGCGATCCTTATCGCTGTGACGGAAGCCGCCATCGGGCAGCGCACGATTGGCCATGACCCATTTCGCAGCGCCTTCTGCAGCTGCGAGAATTTTCGGATCGTTGGTCACATTATAAAGCGCAGTCAGTCCGCCGATCGCCCAGCCGTTCTCGCGGGCATAGAGATTCTTGTCGATCTTCGGCATGCCGAGCGCGCGTCGGCCCTTGTCGTCGAGCGGATAGAATTTGTGTCCATCGACATCGTGGCTGAGGTCGGCGTCCTGGCTCACATAAAACGCACCGTCAGGGCTGCTCAGGAAATTAACCAGATAGCCTTCGATCGATTTGGCAGCGGCGAGATATTTCGGATCTTTCCAGAGCGCATAAGCCTGGCTGTATTGGCGCATATATTGCGACTGGAACGAGATGATTTTTTCGAAATGCGGCTTGGTCCAGCTTCCAGCCTCGGAATACTGAAATACGCCGCCCCAGACTGGATCGAGCAGCACTAGCGCTGCATCGAGCGTCTGCCGCGCGCGCTTCGTCGCTTCCTCATCGCCGGCTTCCGCGCGCGCGATTGCATAATCCATGCTGTCGGCGTCGATGTATTTCTGGGAATCGCCCCAGCCGCCAAGATTCTCTTCGTAGGATTCGTTGAAATTTTTGACGAGCTGTGCGCGCTCTTCCTTGGGCAGGAACGCTTTGGTCGATGGTTTGACTTCAAACGCCGCGCCGACCGACGGACCCGGCGTCGGATCGTCGATCACGGCCTTGAGCAATGCCTGCATCCGCTCCGGCTCGATATAGCCCCTGATCTTCGCAAGCTCGGTACCATCTGGACCGAACACGATGGTCGCGGGCCAGCCCCAATCTCCGTAGCGGCTGGCGAGGTCGGGGTTCGCATCCTGATCGACGCGCACCGGAATGTATTTGGAATCAAGAAGCGAGATTACCTTCGGATCGGCATAGGTCGTCTTCTCCATGACGTGGCACCAATGGCACCACACCGCTTCCAGATCGAGAATAACGAACTTCTTCTCAGCCGTCGCGCGCGTAAACAGGTCGTCGGTCCATCCGCTCCACTTCAGGGAATCGGATGCCAAACTTGCTGATGCGGAAAACGTGACGATTGCGACGATCGCATTACGGACGAGCTTCATGACGCCTCCCGGACGTTGGTTGTTACCAGAGCTACGAAGCCACCGACCCATTCGGCTCATGGATCGCCAACCTTCACGACAACGTGAGGCTCACTCCGGCACTACCAACGCGTGATCAGGTCTTTCGTTCATCGCCACCGGTCATGCGCAGAAGCAGCGCATCGAGCGATGCCAGCCCCGGTCCAGCAATGGCGAGCCAGAGGAAAACCGCGAAATACGTCGCCTCTTCGAAGCCGAACAGCGTCTCGATCGAATCTACATCGCCCCACTTCGCCGACTTGATGGCGACCACCATGACGACCGCGAGCATCGCGGCCGGAATGCGCGTGAACAGGCCCAAGACCAGCATCGCTCCACCGAAGCATTCGACGCCGGAGACGAAAGGCGTCAGAATTTGAGGCGCGGGAATGCCCCACTCCGTGAAGCGCTCAATCATGGTCGGCAGATTGTTGAGCTTGGTCCAGCCGCTCAGCATGAAGACGTAGCCGACCACCAAACGGGCGACCAACGGTCCAACCCACGGAAAATAAGACGCGATACGCGCCGGCAAACTAATAAGTAAAGAGACGAGTCCGTTCATAATTTCCACCCCAATGTTTCTTAGCGACGTGACACGCCGTTATGCCTTCATCAAATCAAGGGCGCGTGACATGCGCTGTCAATCGCCAAACCGCGCCCCAATACCTTAAGCAAGTTTCGCTCGATGCGCGGAATTGTTACGGTCTGGAGACGTAAAAGTTGTGCGCAATGAAGACATCTCGCATCGCGGTATCGTGGATAAAGGCAATATCCTACACCCGCAGTGACGAAGTTCCGCACCATCTCAGCATGAAGTCTCGTCAGGCGCCGTCCAGCGCAATCAGATAGACCAGCAAAATCTCTTCAGCATCTTCGGTGGCGTCGGCCTCGTGAAATAATTGGACCTCGTCCGCCGTCGCGGGCCGGACGCTGATCTTGTCCTGTCCATTCCAGACCGGCCGGTCTTCGGAGCGCAACGCTGCGAGATCTTCCAGCAGCCAGGCTTCGCTGCAAAGCTCTCTGGCTTCCGGCGTATTGCGGGCCTCGAAGGCCACAACCGGACGCTCGCCGACGCACAGCACGAACACGCGCGCAACTCGCGTTTCCGTCATGACGCGATCCCAGCGCAAAGATGCCGCGCAACCATATCCAATTTTTTACAAAAGAGATTCAAATTACAGTTCCTGTCTTTTTATAAAACGCGCGTCGTCACGTTACGTTTCAAACTCTACCGAAAATTAAGGGTGAATGCGCGCAAAGTAAGTCCGGTATCTGACGATATTGGCGCGGCATTCACCCGAGTGTGGCTTGACCTGCGCACTTTCTCTAATCTCATTTTCCATTGGTTCTCCATGTTTGGATTTGAATTTGCGTGCACGCGGAGTGTTCTTGAATTCGCTCGCAATGATCTCGATAGTTCATCATCGAAATCGAGTGTCGATGCCGGAGAATTTACGATGCTGATGATCGCAAGCGGAATTATCGTGAGCTCAGGGTTGTTTTATCTTGCCTCCGATCGGGACGCGCCCTCGTGGACGCGACCGTTCTGCACCTATGGCGATGTGTTCTGCCAGCACCCGCAATGGCTGCTCTATGTCGGCGCAATCTCGCTGGTCTGGGCGCTGTTTCTGAAAGTCGACCGCATTTAGCGTGGAGTCACCGCAATTTGCGAAGTTCCCATTTACCGATCTTTAATCGTTAAACCTTTCCCGGATTTTTTCCGCTTCATTCTAAGTGTTTTGCAATGGTCTGGCGGTAGCAATGTGACGCTACCCTCATGCCAGGTGACGAAATGATTGTCCGGACGACCGAACTTTTTGCCCGCCTGCGAAACGACGCGCGCGCCAATGTCGCCGTGATCTTCGCCATCGCCATCATGCCAATTCTCGGCGGCGTCGGTTGCGCGGTCGATTACAGCCAGGCGGTTCGTCTTCGCAGCAAGTTGCAGGCCGCATCAGATGCCGCAAGCGTCGGCTCAGTCGGAAAAAACTCACCCGCCTATCAGGCAGCAGGCACGGCAGCAGACGGCACAATTCCCGTCGGCGGGCCGGACGCACTCAAGATTTTCACCGCCAACATGACTGGCGAGGCCGGCTACACGCTGAACAGTTCGACCGCCGCTGTCGTCAAGGCCAACAGCACCATCACATCGACCGTGCAATTCTCCGCAACGATCAACACCACCTTCATGAAAGCGCTCGGCAAGAATGCCATGACCGTCACCGGCACGTCTGTGTCGCAGTCGACGATGCCTGTTTTCATCGATTTCTATCTGCTGCTCGACAATTCGCCGTCGATGGGCGTCGCCGCAACGCCGACTGACGTGGCAACGATGGTAAGTCACACGCCCGACCAGTGCGCGTTTGCATGTCACGACACCAACGATAGCAATAATTATTACAACCTTGCGAAGTCGCTGAACGTCACCACGCGCATCGATGTCGTGCGTTCGGCCGCGCAGAATTTGATGGACACCGCGGCCGCGACGCAAATCTTCAGCAATCAGTTCCGCATGGCGATCTATACGTTCGGTGCCTCCGCCGCCTCGGCCGGTTTGACGACGATCGCATCGCTGACATCCAATCTATCGACCGCCAAGACGCAGGCCGGCAATATCGATCTCATGACGGTGGCCGGTCAGAACCAGAACAATGACCAAGACACCAATTTCACGACGTTGATCCCGCAGATGGACTTGGCGATTCCAACACCCGGCCCCGGAACATCTTCGTCGCCACAGAAGTTTCTGTTTTTCGTCTCCGACGGCGTCGCCGACGAAGCCAACGCCGCATGTCTGAAACCGACGTCCGGCGTGCGTTGCCAGTCGCCACTTAATCCCGCACTTTGTTCCGCTATGAAGTTGCGCGGCGTGAAGATCGCCGTGCTTTACACGACATACCTCGCGCTGCCATCGAACGCCTGGTACAATCAGTGGATCGCGCCGTTCAATCCGGGGCCGTATGGACCCTCGGTGAACAGCCAGATCGCCACCAACATGAACGCATGCGCGTCGCCCGGCTATTATTTCGAAGTCAGCCCGACCGATGGCATTTCGCAAGCGATGAACGCGCTGTTCCAGAAGGCCGTGTCCAACGCCCGCATCAGCAGCTGATCGGCATAAATCGAAAAACAACGGCAAAAGAGAACGGATCGTCCCGCCAGCGCAGGACGATCCGTTTTGCTTTTGTCGATCGCTTATGCCGTCCGGTAGATTCGCTTGAACTGCCGCTCCGCTGAGGCGATCGAACCCTTGATGTCGTCACGGCCGCTGCAATAATTCGCAAACATATCGACGACGACGAAGTCGGCAATCGCAGCCGCAGCGGCTTCATTCAACGTGCCTCTGCCGGCCGGTGTCGTCGCAAGCTTGGCGACATCGCGATAAGGCGTGGTCTTCGGGTCCGCCGTCCAGATCGGATTCTTGTCATAAGCCAACAGGAAGTGCGACAGATACCCCTGCGCTGCCTCGATCCACGGATTGAACTGTGGCCCTTCCATCATAAACGCGGTGAACGCCTTGCATGCCTGCGGGTACTTCGTGAAATTAAAAATGAGAATCGGGAAAGCGAGATGCTGCTCGCGAATTTGGCCGCTGATTCCGACCGGCAGATGCGCGTGATCCATATCCTCCGCGATTGCCGGATTTGCTTTCTTCGCGGCCACATAGATCGAAATGCCGTTCGTCGTCAGATGAAGTTGCCCTGCGAGAAACGCCTTGTTGTTGGAACTGTCGTTCCATGACGTGGTGCCCGGAATGAAATTGTCATACAGCGACTTGACGTATTCCAGCGCCTTCGCGGTTTCCGGCGAATTGATCGTGACATTATTATCCTTATCGACGGTGTAGGCATTGTGTGCGCCCAGCGCCCAGGCCAGCCATCCATTGGCGTCGCCCGTTGCATGGCCGAGCGCCATGCCAGCAGGCGTGCCGTTAGCCTTGAGACCCTTCACAAGCTCCTGAAATCCGCCGAGGTCCTTTGGAAATTCCTTGAAGCCACACTTCTGCATCGCGGCGACGCGATAATTGACGAGACCGCCGCTGGTCGCGACCGGAATGCCGATCCACTTATTGCCCCGCTTGCCGTAAGCCTCACCGGACGGCGCCCAGCCGCCGTATTTCTTGCCGAGATATTCGGCGACATCGGAGACATCGACGCATTTCTCCGGAAACAAAAATGGTAGCGAGTAAAGCCCCCACACCATGTCGAGGCCCTGCCCGGTGTTGGCCGCGACAGACGCCTTCGGTTGAATGTCATCGAAGGATTCATTCGAGACGGTGATCGTGGTGCCGGTCGCCGCCTGAAACGCATCGACGATCTTCATGAAGGCAACGTCCTCGGCCTCCACGAATCGCTTCCAGCGCAGAAAATTGATCTTGGCGCCGGGCTCCGGCTTCCACTGCGACGTTTGCGCCCAAGCCTTCGCACAATCGAGCAACTGGTCCGCAGTCATCGTCGCCGCGGCCGCTATCGTCATGGCTGTGCCCTTGAGCAAAGATCGTCGATCCAACTTGAAGCCGGTCATCCTGATGTCCTCGCTGATACGCCGGTCCCGTTCGGGGCGGCTGCTGCCCAAAATCCGTTTCGATTTTTCCTTGGAATTCGCTTCGATCAACGGCGAGTGTTTCCTCGCCTTTCGGAGATTTTTCTACATCCCGTCACCAGATGCTACCTGATCGTTTGCCGGCTCAAAGCGAATCTTGCGTCGCATCGCAGCACAACGCCGTTCCCGGTCTTTATCCCTGTCTTTATTGATGTCTTTATCTTGAGCGCTCAAATGCGCTTCGAGCCGCGTGACACTCCCATATCCTGCGGCTATCTAGGCGCTGCGGCAATTCGCAGCATGGCCCATCGGCGCAGACGTAAATGGCATTGGAAACCACTCAGAGAACGGCCCTTGTCACAGCGGTGATTGCGATCTTGGTCGTGCTGCTGACGCTGCTTTCGCTCGGAATAGGTCCGGTCAAATTGATGCCGCTCACCGTCCTCGACGCGCTGTTCGGCGGTGGAAATGACGTACAGCAGACCATCGTGCGCGAAATACGCCTGCCCCGCGCGATCCTCGCCCTCGCCATCGGCGGCATTCTCGGCCTGTCAGGTGCAGCACTTCAGGGTTTGCTGCGCAATCCGCTTGCCTCGCCGTCATTGTTCGGCGCGCCGCAATCGGCAGCGTTCGGCGCGGTCCTGATGATCGCACTCGGTTGGGCAGATGTCAGGTCATATGCGCTACCCGTCGCCGGAATTCTGATGGCGTTTCTTTCGGTGTTCACATTGCTGGCGGTGGCAGGCCGCAACGCAAGTCTTTTACTGCTGATCCTTGCGGGCCTCGCGATTTCAAGTCTGGCAGGAGCTGCCACGGCGCTGGTGATGAACCTGTCGTCGAATCCGTTCGTCGCGCTCGAAATTTCGTTCTGGCTGTTGGGATCGCTCGAAGACCGAAGTTTCCGGCATGTCATGCTGGCGCTGCCGTTCATCGTTGCGGGTGGCATGATATTGATGAGCCAGCGCAGCGCATTTCGCGCGTTAAGTCTGGGTGAAGAAACCGCGCAAAGCCTCGGCGTCGATGTCGGACGCTTGCGGCTGTTGGTGATCGTCGGTGTCGCGCTTGGTGTCGGTGGCGCAGTCGCCGTCGCCGGCACGATCGGATTTATAGGTTTGGTCGCGCCGCATTTGATGCGGCCATTGATCGGGCACGATCCAACGCGATTGATTATACCCAGTGCATTGACGGGCGCGGCTTTGTTGCTGTCCGCCGATATCGCCGTTCGCATTATTCCATCGACGAGCGATATTAAAGTCGGCGTACTCACCTCGATCATCGGCGTGCCGTTTTTCCTCTATCTGATCGTGCGCGAACGGCGTGCGCTGGGCGGAGGCATCGCTTGAAGGATCGCAATTCGATTATCATGCAGAACGTCTCCGTCCCGCTCGGCGGACGAACGGTGATCCATCATATGTCGTCGTCACTTGACGGCGGACATCTGGTGGCGCTGGTCGGACCGAATGGAGTGGGCAAGACAACGCTGTTGCGTGCGAT
Source organism: Hyphomicrobiales bacterium (assembly GCA_038230475.1). Lineage (GTDB taxonomy): Bacteria > Pseudomonadota > Alphaproteobacteria > Rhizobiales > Xanthobacteraceae > Afipia. The sequence goes on along the minus strand of JBBRNE010000004.1, from coordinate 158,075 downwards.
TGCGGGATTGATTGCGTCGGGCGGCGCAATTTCAGTCGGCGGCACGCCACTGGCTGACCTTTCGTTGCAAGATCGCGCGAAGACATTTGGTTATCTGCCACAAGGCCACGTCGTGCATTGGCCGTTACTTGTCAAAGATGTCGTCGCGCTTGGCCGTTATCCGCACGGCGCGACCGATCCATTGCGCCTGCCCGCAGCGGATGCCGCCGCCGTTGCCCGCGCGATCAAACTGACCGACATCGCCGCCCTCGCAGAGCGTCGCGTCACCGAATTATCCGGCGGCGAACGTAGCCGCGTCGCGCTTGCACGCGTGCTGGCGGTCGAGGCGCCGGTTGTGCTGGCGGATGAGCCGACCGCGTCGCTCGATCCGCGATATCAGCTCGACATTATGAGCGTGCTTCGGAAAGTCGCCGATAACGGTTCGCTGGTCATCGTCGTGACGCACGACCTCAGCCTTGCTGCGCGATTTGCCGATACTGTGCTCGTTCTTTCTGACGGACGGTTGGTGGCGGAAGGCACGCCGGAGCACGCGCTCTCCAACGCGATCATGGAGGATGTTTTCCGGGTCGATACTTACCGTTCGGATTTCCAGAATCAGAAAATCATTTTGCCATGGGCGAGAGTCTAGCAATGGCGAAGCGATTTCTGCTCGCATTGATACTGGGTCTTGCTGCAACGATGGCGCACGCGGACAATTTGCCGCGCGTGGCGTCGATCAATCTGTGCACCGATCAGCTAGTGATGGCGCTGGCTGATCCCTCGCAGATCGTGGGCCTCAGTCCTTTTGCGCGCGACCCGTCACAATCTTGGGACGCCGTGAAGGCCGCGCAATTTCCCAGACTGTCGGGCGAAGCCGAGGACATCTTGGTGCTGAAGCCCGACATCGTTGTCGCAGGCTCCTACACCAAGCGCGCGACGCGCGAACTGTTGAAAGGCAAAGGCCTCAACGTCGAAGAATTCAACGACGCGCGGTCGCTCGACGAGGTGAAAGCGCAAATTCGCCGCATGGGCGATGTTGTCGGGCATCCCGACCGCGCGACCGAAGACATTGCAAAACTCGATGCCGCAATCATGCGCGCACAAAAAGCCGCCTCATCGAGACACTATCGCGTTCTCGCGGTGTCGCGACGCGGATGGCTGACAGGCCGCGACAGCCTCGCCAATTCGATACTCGCCAGCGTGGGGCTTCGCAATGCAGTCGGCGAGGTGGGATTTGGATTCGGCGGCTTTGCGTCATTGGAGACGATCATCAGCCTCGACCCGGATTTGCTGCTGGTCTCGAACGAAGGCAACGTCGCGCGCGATGACGGTGAATCGTACCTGCTGCATCCAGCGCTGGAAAAATTTTACCCGCCGTCGAAGCGGATCGTGCTGCCGGAGCGGCTGACGATCTGCGGTGGGCCGATGCTGGCGGATGCGTTCGACAAACTCACCGCAGAGTTGGAACGCATCGGTAAATAAAACGTCAGCGGTGCGAAACCACCCGGCTCAGTTCGCTTTCTTGCCGTCCTTGCCGAACTGCTTGAGGAACGCGGCGAGATCCTTGATCTCGGTCTCGTTCTTGATTCCGGCGAAAGCCATCTTGGTGCCGGGAATTTTTGCTTTCGGGTCCATGATGTATTCGGCGAACACTTTCTCATCCCATGTGATGCCGGAATTCTTGTTCGCCTCCGAATAGCTATAGCCTTCCACCGTGCCCGATTTGCGGCCGAACAAACCGTTCAGCACGGGGCCGACCGTGTTCTTGGCGGTCTCGCCGACCTGGTGACATGCGCGACATTTGTTGAAGGATTTTTCGCCAGCAGCGGCGTCCTGCGCATGCGCGGCAAGCGAGGTGGTTGCGAACAAAGCTGCGGCAGCCATTAAACGAACGATCATGTATTCACACCTTTCGGATAACTACTCGGCTCAACCGACCTTCAAATAGGAAAAACCCTTCGACTGAAGAGCTGCGACAGTCGCAACACCCGACGGCACGAAGCTGACGAACGGCGCATCGCGCACCAAACCCTTGTCGAGCTTCAGTCGTACGAAAGTGATTTCGCAGAGATAAACTTTAAGACCGTTTTTCGCGAGCGCAGTCATGCGCTCGAAAATATCCGGCGGAATGGTTTCGTCCTTCCACGGCGTGCCTTCCAGCGTGCTGAGGAAAAACTTGATGCCGACGGAATGCACCACGAGCGCAAGCTGCAGCCCGAACGGATCGGCGCCATAGACCGAATAGTGGTTTGAGATATTGTTCAGCGTCTGCGCGAAGCGCGCGTTGTCGCCGTAATCGCAATGATAAAGACAAGCGACATCGGCTTCCTTTTTGATGTCGGCCATTTTCAGCTGCGCCGGCGCAGCCTGCGCGGATGCGGCGATCAAACCGCCAGCCGCGCCGAGAAGTAAGCTTCGCCGTGTCGCCGATGCATTATGATCCGTCATGACAAGCTCCCTGCAAATCCTCTGGACTCAAATCTTTCGAATGGGTGCCGACTTATAGTCTATCCCACCACGAACCCAAAGCCGCTTCCGCTTACTCGACTTTAGGCCCCGACTTGGCGTCCGGCGTCACATCGACCGACATCGCCCTGCCGATGACTTTCGGCGCGGCGCGGCAATTTGTCATGCAGGGTTGTTTGCCCCAAAACTGCTTTTCAGTCGCCTCGCGGTCGTCGTCGTAGAACGCGGCCGCATTGGGCATCTTGATGGACGTAAAGTTCTTGTCGTTCAATTCGAAATTTTCGTCCTTTACGATATCATTCATGCTGAGAAGATACGCCGTGAGAGCATAAACATCGTCATTGGATAGTGATTGCGCGTTTCCATAAGGCATCGCGCGCTTGATGTAATCGAACACGGTCGACAGATCCGGCCAGAATGAGCCGACAGTCTTGTCAGGGCGATCCGCTTTGAGCGACCCCAAACCTCCGGCAAGTGCCGGCCAGCGTCCGACGCCTTGCCCAAATTCGCCGTGGCATGACGCGCACTGCGTCTGAAAAATTTCGTCGCCTTGTTTGATGGTGCCTTTGCCCGGCGGAAGTCCCTTGCCGTCGGCGCGAACATCCGTGTCCCACGCTTTAATCTCTTCCGGCAATGCAGGGCGACCTAATCCGAGTTTCGACGTTGACTTGCTGTCGCGCGCGGCGACCTGCTGCGCATAGCTGTCGCAGGAATATAAAATGCCAAACGCAATGAATGTCGCGACAACGAGACTAACCGATTTCGACATTTTCGGTCTCCCCGTTCGCGCGCACCAGCCAGGTCTGGATTCCATTGTTGTGATAGATCGAATTGACGCCGCGAACTTTACGCAACTCGTCCTTGGTCGGCTGCACATATCCAACCGAGTCGATGGCGCGCGACTGCACCATCATCTCCTGCCCGTTCCAGTCGAAATCGACATAGAAGCGCGCCAGCGATTTATCGAGCACCGGCCCGTCGAGCCGCGCCGTTTGCCAGTTGCGGCCGCCGTCCAACGACACATCCACGCGCTTGACGCTGCCGCGACCCGACCATGCGAGACCCGTCAGGACGTTGCGGCCTTTATATTTCAGCGGCGCTTGCGGCGATGGATTGGTCACGACTGATTTCGCATCCATGATGAAGGTGTGCTTGCGCGAACGGCCATCGGCGAGGAGATCAGTATATTTGGAAGTTTCTTCGCGCGTCTCCCAAGGTTGATCGCCGACTTCGATACGCCTGATCCATTTCACCCAGAGATTGCCTTCCCATCCCGGAATGACCGCGCGCAGTGGATAACCCTGTTCGGGACGCAATGCCTCGCCGTTCATCGCGAACGCCAGCATGCAATCTTCAAGTCCCTTCGCAATCGGCAGCGAACGGTTCATGCCGGCAGCATCCGCGCCTTCCAGCATCAGCCATTTTGCGTTCGGCTTGATGCCGGCTTCGTCGAGAATCGTCTTGAGCGAGACGCCGGTGTACATCACGTTATGCACCATGCCGTGCGTGAACTGACAGCCGTTGAGCTGCGCGCCGCGCCACTCCATGCCGGAGTTCGCCGCACATTCGAGAAAATAAATCTTGTTGATGCGCGGCATCCGCTTGATGTCGTCCATCGTGAACACCAGCGGCTTCTCGACTAGACCGTTGATCATCAGGCGATGTTGCGCCGGATCGATCTCGGCGACGCCGGAATGATGCCGCTCGAAGCAAAGCCCTGACGGCGTGATGATGCCATCGAGCGCATGTAGCGGCGTGAAGTTCACCGAGGATTCGGCAGAGGCCGTCAGCCACGGCACATCGCGACGAATGACGGTCTTCTCGAATTTCGACGGCGTGCCATAAGGACGCTTATCGACGCCGTCGCCGAGATAACGCTGCCAGTCCTGCACGTCTGTAATCAGCGGATCGGGTTTGGCAGTTTCAGCAATCGCAGAGCGCGATCCGATCACCGCACTCGCGCTGGCCAAAGTGGCCGCGCCGAGAAACTTGCGGCGGTTGAGAATATCCGCAGATGATTTGTCAGACATGCGGCATCCTTTCTTTTTATCTATCCCAATGTGTGAATGTGTCGGTCGCGCCGACGTCGTTGCGAGGAGCGCAGCGACGAAGCAAACCAGCCATCTCTTACTGGAAGACTGGATTGCTTCGCTGCGCTCGCAATGACAGACCGGATTTCTTTTTCATAGGCACCGAAGTGCATCATCAAGCTCCCGTAACTTTCACGGCGTCGTTCGGCACAATCTTCACCGTTTTGTTTTTCGCGATGTGCGCAGACACAACGTCCCAGACCGGCGGGCCTTGCGTGTTCTCGTTGACGCTAGCCCAGCCCGCGACTGTGTAGGTCTTCGCCGCATCGATCGGCTTGCCGGTTTTGAGATATGTCATGTTCGAGATGCGCGAGCCCATCTTTTGCGAAACGTCGATCGCGTAACCCATGCCGCCGACGCGCACCATGTCGCCACCGCCCTGAAAATACGGATCGGGGTGAAAGAGATTATCGGCGACGTCTTCGAGAATTTCCTTGAGCTGCGTGCCGGTCATCTGATTGCGGTAGCAATTCGGATAGGTGATCGCAGTCTCGTTGGTGAGATGCTCCCACGTAATATCTTCGCCCGGCAGCAGGCTTTCACCCCAACGAAATCCCGGCGACAGCGAAATCTCTGCGTCGCGCTCAGACATCATGGCGTTACAAATCAGATCGTCCATCGTGCCGTTGAAGTTGCCGCGGCGATACAAAAACGAATCCGTCTTGCCGATGACGCGCGCGAGATCTTTCGCAAACGGGGCACGAACTTTCTCGACGAGTGCCGTCATCGCGGCATCGGGCTTGATCGCGTCGGAAAACACCGGCATCAGCTTAAAACGCACGGCCTCGACCTTCTTGTCTTTGACTTCGATATCGAGACGCGACAGAAATTTTCCGTGCGAGCCCGACGCGATGAGCACCGTACCGTTGATTATGACCGGGGTTGGAATCGCGTCGTGCGTGTGCGCGGTGAGAATAACGTCGATGCCCTTGACGCGACCAGCAAGCTTGCGGTCGACGTCGAAACCATTGTGCGACAGCAGCACGACGATGGCAGCGCCTTCCGCGCGCGCTTCATCGACCTGCTTCTGCATGTCTTCCTCGCGGATGCCGAATTCCCATTTCGGAATCATCCAGCGCGGATTGGCGACCGCCGTGCGTGAGAGCGCCTCGCCAATCACCGCGACCTTGACGCCGCCGCGCTCGAATACCTTGCGCGGTTTAAACACCGGCTCCTGCCATTCATTGTCGCGAATGTTCTGCGCCAGAAACGCAATCGACGAGGTGTCGGCGATTTGCTTGACGCGATCTGCGCCATAGGTGAATTCCCAATGGCCGACCATCGCATCGGTCTTGAGCGCGGACATGACATCGATCATGTCCTGCGCCTTGGTCTGCAGCGAGGTCCATGAACCCTGCCAACTATCGCCACCATCGAGCAGCAGCACGTTGTTCTCGCCGCGCTCGGTACGCACAGCCTTGATCAGTGTCGCGATACGATCCATGCCGCCCATACGACCGTAGTTTTTTGCCAACGAAACAAAATCATCAGCCGTCAGCGAGAACGCGTCGGCGGAGCCTGCGGCGATCTTGAAATATTTTCGGAACGCGTCGTCGGTCAGATGCGGCGGCAGACCCTTGTCTTCGCCGACACCCAGATTGATCGACGGCTCACGAAAATGCAGCGGCATCAGCTGCGCATGGGTATCGGTGATGTGCAAAATCGTCACGGTGCCGAGCGGATCGAATTTCAGAATGTCAGCCTGCGTCAAACGCTGCTGCGCGGCGACGCGACCGAGCGGACCAAGCCCACTCGCTGTGGTCAAAGCCGAGGCAGCCGCCGTCGCTTGCAGGAAATCCCGCCGTGAAATCATCGGTTCGTCCTATTGCCCTTCATGCGAGGAAGGGACTCGCTGGATTAAATAAACTCAGGCAACGGTAAGCTTGTTGGTCGCCTTGTATTCGGAGCCGTCGTCGTCCTTCCAAGTGAAGGTGAAGTCGCCGCTCTCCGCCGCCTTGTAGAAAAACGACTGATACGGATTGGCCGAGATCGCCGGATTCCAGTCGGCCTCGAACACCGTCTTGCCGTTGAAGGCAGCGGTGAATTTGTTGATGATCTTGCGCGGGATCACGGCACCAGCCGCGTCCTTGCGCTGACCGGATTCCATTTCATGCGAAATGAGAGTCTTAATTTCGATCAACTCGCCGGGCTTCGCCGTTGCCGGAACGCGGACGCGCGGTGTGGATGTGGTGGCCATTGGAAATTCCTCGCCTGATTTGTTTTTTGAGCCCGCGCGTTAACCGCCGCAGCCGCCGATGGTCACTTTGATATTCGATTTCGTGGTGTAGAGACTGCCGTTCGACATTTCCGCGACGCAGACAATGTTCTGCGTCTGTGCAAGGCGCATGCGGGTCGAGGCGGACGCTTTGCCGCAGGCCGGCGTGAAACGGTAGGTGACGACGCCCGGCAACGGATTGCCGTCGGCGAACACATGTACCGTCTTGACGTAGTCGGCGTCCGTCATCGGGCTTTCGATTTCCACGTTGACCGGCACGACCAGACCGTTTTCCGCAATCTCAGGCACGTCGAGCTTGATCTTGCCGCTGTCGAGTTTCTTGTCACCGTAGAGTTTTGTGATTTCGGCGGCGACCGCCTTCTCGTCGGCGAACGCCATGCGCGGCGCAAGGATCGCGGTCAGACCAGCGATCGCAGCCAGCGTCATTGCATCGCGGCGTGTGGGTTCGGCGGTGCGCAATTTCATCGTGTCTCCTCCATCAATCGTTCTTGCAATCGTTCTTACGGAAGCTCTGTGTCTTCCTTGACGATATTATCGTTTGAAGTATCGCTTGACGATTCCGTTTGCGATCCATCATGATCTGCAAACATCATTATATTGTTTTTTTTGAATGTAAAGATGCCGGACAATCCGGACGCACTGCAAAGACCGCATAAGACGGTTTTGATGGCTGGGAGGAGACAACATGAGATACGCCGCAATTGGTTCGGCACTCGCCGCAATTGTCATTTGTTTTTCGGGTCTTGCTGCACATGCACAAGACGCCAGCGAGAAAGAAATCGAGCGTTATCGCGCGATGATTTCCGATCCGCTCTCAAATCCCGGTTATCTCGCGGTCGATCGCGGCGAAGTTCTGTGGAAACTCGCGCGCGGCACCAAGAACGTCTCGCTGGAAACATGCGATCTCGGTCAAGGCGCCGGCAAACTCGAAGGCGCATTCGCCAAACTGCCGCGTTACTTCAAGGATGCCGACAAGGTCATGGACCTCGAACAGCGCCTGTTGTTCTGCATGCAGAGGATTCAGGAACTCGACACCAAGGACGTCATTGCGCGCCGCTTCTCAGGTCCGGGCAAGCCGTCCGACATGGAAGACCTCACAGCCTTCATCGCCAACAAATCGAACGGTATGAAGATCGACATTCCGCTGACGCATCCGAAAGAACAGGAAATGGCGGCGGTCGGCGAAGCATTGTTCTTCCGCCGCGGCGGCGTGAATGATTTTTCCTGCTCGACGTGTCACGCCGAAGACGGCAAGCGCATTCGCCTGCAGGGACTTCCGAATCTTTCCAAGCCTGGAAAGCAGGCGCAGGATACTATGGGCACATGGCCGACCTATCGCGTCTCCGCAACGGCGCTGCGTACGATGCAGCATCGTCTGTGGGATTGTTATCGCCAGCAGCGCTGGCCGATTCCTGAATACGCCTCCGACAGCCTGACCGCGCTGACCGTGTACCTGCAGAAGCAGGCCATGGGCGGCGAGATCAACGTCCCGTCGATTAAACGCTGAGGGAGCGCATCATGAACACGACCACGAAATTTGCCGCGCTTCTCGTCGCCTCCACCCTCGTCGCCGGATTGTCTTACGGCGCGATTGCGCAAACCAAGAAGGCGGAGCCCGCGAAGAAAAGCGCAGCAGCGCCCGCGGCGAAAAAAGCCGATCCCGCTGTTGTCGAGGCTTATCTCAAAAACACGTTCGGCAAGGCGCCGCCGGAGTGGCAGGCACGCATCGTCCCCGATGATACACTGAAGACCTGCAATCAATTCCACAACGAGGTGACGTCGAAGGACGCCAACGCCATCGTCAAGCGCGAGCTTGCGAAGGTGGCCTATCCGGCCGACGGCAAATTGCTCGGCGACTGGAAGGAAGGCAGGAAGATCGCCAACAACGGACGCGGCGGACAATTCTCCGATCCGGAAGGTACCGCCGCCGGCGGCAATTGCTACGCCTGTCACCAGCTGGAAAAAGCCGAAGTCTCGTTCGGCACGCTGGGGCCGAGCCTCTTGAACTACGGCAAGGAGCGCAAGTTCGACGCGGCGGAAGCAAAAAACGCATTCACCAAAATCTATGACTCGCAAGCCGTGCTGGCGTGTTCGAGCATGCCGCGTTTCGGCGCCAACAAGGTTCTGTCCGAAAAGCAGATCACCGATTTGGTGGCACTGCTGTTCGATCCGGAATCTCCTGTGAACAAGTAAGCGCAAAACTTTGAGCAAGCTTAAGCAAGTGAGTATCGCCAAGTGAGTGGAACAATGTCGCTTCGTCATGTGTTGGCAACAGCGGCGTGTGCCGCCCTGCTCTCCTCTGCTGTTCATGCACAAGACGCGACCGTCACCTACAAATCTTTAAGTCCCGAACTCGCGCTCGATCTTGCGCGCGCGACGCTGGCCGATTGCCAAAAAAAGGGATTTCAGGTCGCGGTCGTCGTCACAGATCGTTTTGGAAACCCGACAGTAATGCTGCGCGATCGTTTCGCCGGCACGCACACGCCGACCACAGCCCAGGGCAAAGCGTGGACGGCGGCAAGCTTCAAGACAAACACCATCGACCTTATGGCGATGAGTCAGCCGGGTATGCCGCAATCTGGATTACGCAATCTGCCGAACGTCGTGATGATCGGCGGCGGCATCACGGTTGACGCCGCAGGCTCCATGATTGGCGCGGTCGGCGTCTCCGGTGCTCCGGGCGGCGACGCGGACGAAGCCTGCGCCAAAGCGGGCGTGGCGGCGATCAAAGAGAAGTTGGATTTTTAGGGCGCTGATCGCTGGATAAAAGAGGCTTGCCGTTTCGCCGATGTAAATTAGGTGACTGTCGTTTTTCAGGTACAGCAAGTTTGAAACCGCCGTGTAGGATGTCGCGTAGTTGTTTGAGTGGTTTGGGGCGTAAAATGTATTTCGTGCTGGTACCTGCGGGCTTAATGTTTGGCGTGGCTTTCGTGATCTGGAGGCAAACCCACAAGCCCCCTGCTGTTTGGCCGCGCCGCGACTAATTAGGCCGCTCGATAAATCGAAGTCGGCCACTTCCAAAAAGTTCACGAGATTATTTCGGCAGCGATGTGCATTGGCACATCCTGACCGAAGAATTAAAGTTGAGCTCTTGACACTCCCCTGGGCTAGGAATATATTCCACATGTCCTGGTCATGAGGGGCGCTTTCTAGAGGCGTCTTGAATGCGGAGCAGGATGCGGCGCCCGCGCGCGTGGTTCGCAGCCATGCGTCCGGGAGGCTGGGGTCACCGTCCGGGCCAACTACGTGGCTCTGCCTTCGCTGGCTGGACGAGGCGCGGAAGAAGGATGGAGAAATCCATCTGGATGAGCGAGGCCGAAAGGCTTTCGCATTCCGCACCCGGAAGAACGGTCCCCTCGCCATAAATCCCGCAATAGCGCGCCGAAAGGCGATGCGCTTTTTGAGTGTGGCTTTCGCAAGCTGCATGAGAGAAGCGAACCAAGACCCACTGCGCTTTTCGGCGCGCTAGCCCCTCATCTTTTTAGAGGACAAACCAAAACGCCCAACCCGCGCACGCGCGGGAACGCGAAGCCGTGTTTATTTGAGTCTTTGGATCACAAATTTTGAAAGTCGGATGCGCAGTGCTTCATCATACTCAATTGTCATCACCGGGCTTGTCCCGGTGATCCCGACTGGCGCGGCACAGTGCCCAATGAATCGAGATGGCCGGAACAGGTCCGGCCATGACAGAGATAATTTAAACCTGCCGCTTGAACCACTCGGGAAACGGCGATGTCTCGTAGCCCTTCTCGCGCACGTAGCGAAACATCGCGAGAAACTCGTTCTTCTCAGGCAAGCCGCTCATGCGCGCGACTTCCCGCGCCTCGCCCGTCTTCGCCGTAAGACCATCGGCTTTCTCCGGGAAAAACTGGATGCTCGGCGTGCCGCTCACATTATAGGCCGCGCTGAACGGTTTCTCCGCAAACGTCTTGCCGTCGAAATCCGTGACTTCACGAGCACCGAGAATATTCAGATGCAGGATCTCGAAATTATCGCGGATGTAATTCTCGACCTTGGGATCGCGCATATAAACCTCGTGCATCTTCTTGCAGCCCGGACAGCCTTTCAGCCCCCACATGATAGCAAAGCGCTTGCCCTTCGCGGTCGCGCCGGCAAGATCGTCCGACACATCGAGAAAGCTCTCGAGGTACCAGTCCATGTGATAGATGCCGTCGTCGCCGAGCTTCGCTTCGGCCATCGAAGGCGTCGCGCGAAGCGAGAGCAATCCCGCTCCCGTCAGCACGATGGCCTGCCGCCTGTTCAAGTGGCGTTGAAATCCGTCGCGCATGGTTGCCTCCCGGCCGACCCCCTTATTGTCGGGTCTGGCAGATATATGCGAATTCGTATATATGTAGCACATGTCTCTTATATCCCGCGTCAAAATCTCGTGTGCCGCGCTCGCGTTTCTCGCGATCGGCCTTTTGCCCACGCAAAGCGCCGCCGCCGAACTTTTGATGTTCGAAAGCGGCGGCTGCGTCTGGTGCATGCGCTGGGACCGCGATGTCGGCACGATTTACGGCAAGACCGCCGAGGCAAAAATTCTGCCGCTGCGGCGTATCGACATCGGAAGGCAATCTTCCAGCGGCGTGACGCTGACGGCGCCCATTCGCTACACGCCGACATTCGTGATTGTCGATCAGGGCCGCGAAGTCGGCCGCATCACCGGCTTTATCAACGACGATTCGTTCTGGGGTTTGCTCGACGCGCTCGCGGCGAAGCTCGACCCCGTGCACGAACCGAACCGCATTTGACTATGGCTGAATCACTCGAACGAAGTGTTCTCACATGACATCGATCATTTCATCGGAACTCGAAACCGAACTGCGCGACGGCGCGGAGTATTCGCCGGAGCTTGACGTGTTGATGCGCAAGGCGCGCAAGGCGAGCAATTTTCTCAAAGCGCTGTCGCATGAGAACAGGCTCTTGCTTTTGTGTCTGCTGGCCGAGCGCGAACGCTCCGTCACCGAGTTGGAAAATATCCTGTCGTTGCGGCAATCCGCAGTCTCGCAGCAGCTTGCGCGTTTGCGTTACGACGGCATGGTCGATACGCGCCGCGACGGCAAGACGATCTATTACAGTCTCGCGGATGAGGACGTGCGCCGCGTGATTTCGGTGGTGTACGACATTTTCTGTGCGCCGGTGACGAAGCCGACGAAGAAGTAGAAAACGTTATTCCACAAGGAGAAATGCCATTCAGAGCCTGTCCGCATGGACGCCCGCATTGTTCGGCCTTGCTATCGGCATCGCTGCTGGATTTTTCGTGCGCCATGCAAAACTCTGCTCGTTCGGCGCCATCGAAGACGCATTGATGGGCCATGACGGCCGCAGGCTTCGCGTGTTCGGCCTGGCGCTCGGCGTTGCCATTCTCGGCACACAATCGCTCATACTAAGCGGCGTGCTCGATCCGAATTTGCTGACCTACACGCCACCCGCATTGCCGATTGCCGCGATCATAATCGGAAGCATCATGTTCGGAATCGGCATGGCGATGGTCGGCACCTGCGGATTCGGTTCACTGGTGAGATTAGGTGGCGGCGATTTGCGCAGCCTGATCGTGCTTTTGGTTCTCGGTGCCGCAGCCTACGCAACGTTGCGCGGTGTGTTGGCTGGATTTCGAATCGGCATTCTTGAGAGCCTGTCTATCGCGATGCCGGACGGCATTTATTCTGACATGGCATCGTTATCGTCGCATGCGTTGAGCATCGACGTGCGCGGCATGGTTGCTATTATTGCCGGCTTGGCGCTTTGCGGGCTTGCGCTCGGAGATAAGCGATTGCGCCGCGCGCCGCGTTTATTGTCAGCGGGACTTGCGCTCGGCCTACTGACCGTTGCGGGCTGGATCGTGACATCCTCGTTCGGCGATGAATTCAGAGCACCCGTTCAGCCGCAAAGTCTCACTTTCGTATCGACCATCGGAAAGGCGCTTTACGCAGGCCTTTTGAATGTCGGGAATTTCGCGGATTTCGGCGTTGCCACCGTGTTCGGCGTCGTTGCAGGTTCGTGGCTCGCGGCAAAGCGCGCGGACGAATTGCGGTGGGACGCCTTCGACGACGACCACGAAATGCGGCGTCATCTCGGCGGCGCGGCGCTGATGGGCGTCGGCGGAATTCTCGCTGGCGGATGTACGATTGGCCAGGGCATTACCGCCGGATCGGTTCTGGCGCTGTCTTGGCCATTCGCAGTGGGCGGCATGATTCTCGGCGCGCGCATCGGCATCGCCGTTCTTGTCGACGGCGCGCCGCGCGATTTGGTCCAGCGAAGCTGGGCGAACTTATTGGGTCGACGACCCTCGGAGTAGAAGCTCTAGGGCTTCAGATAGCTCCAGCCTTTTTCCTGCAACTCGATCAGATGCACGGCACCCGAGGGCACAAGCTGCGCTTCGGAAACGATGGCAACGGATTTTCCTTCGCGTTTTTCCATGCCTTCTTTGGTGTTGTTGCAGGCAGCAAACTTGATGCCATTTGGAAAACTGGCGCTAATTTGCTTGAGGCGATCTTTGACCGGCGAGGTATCGTCGCGCAACATGTGAAGCCCCGGACCGTAAGTCACGATTTCGACTTCGACGGCCTCATTCTTCGACTTGTAAAGCTCCATGATGTTGGTCGCATTGTTCAGTGCGAGATTCATCACCGCTGGATCGTTCTGATCGACCTGGATCGCAACGCGATGAGGTTTGACGTCAGCAGCGAAACCTGATGAGGAAAGGCCAGTCAGTAAAAAAATCGCCGCAATCGTTTTGTATAAAACGCGCATTTCAAGTCTCCCGGTCTTTTACGTTAAGTTTCTGGACGTTCAATTCATGGACGTTCAATTCATGGACGTACGAGCGTATAGCCGCTCTCGGTGAGCGTCAGAATTTGGGCAACCCCCGTCCCCACCTCATGGGCGTGCGGATTGGTCTTGGGCCGCTTGCCGGTTTCGCGTTCAATAGTGTCGAGCGTATTGCCGCAGACGTCGAACTTCACGCCCTGGCTGACGAGACTATCGACGAGCGGACGGAATTCATTGTCTTCACGCAAGAGGTCGATTCCGGGTCCAAATGCGACGACCTCGATCGCCACCTTGTCCGGCCCGTAGAATTTCAGAATGTTGCTGGCCACGCTGAGAACGAGCCGCTCCCGTTTCGGATCCGACTCGGAGAGTTGCAGTACGAGAAAATGTTCGGCGAACGGCTTGTCGGTTTCAGGCTTGCGGCCAGCGAGGGGTGTCTGTGCCAAAGCCGCCTTGGACAGCAGTGAAGCGACCGCAACGATACCCATTCGTTGCAACAGCGTGCGTCGGTTCACAGCAGTGACTCCAGGGTGGCGGCTAAAAAATCCAAGCAGATTTCTTTACCGCATTGGCGCGTGCAAAACCATTGCGCCAGACCTCGTGAGGGGCGCTATTGCAGTGCAATCAGGGAGGTCTTCAAATTAGCGCGTGGCAAGTGCGGGCAAGACGACAATGCCGCGAATACCGAGTGCCGCACCGCCTACAATTCCGGCGATCGCGATGAACGACGGCAGCGCCAGCGTCGAGAGGCCGGTCAAACCCTGCCCAATCGAGCAGCCGTAAGCCATCGCGCCGCCGATCCCCATCAGGGCCGCACCCGAAATCGAGCGGACCATGTGATTGGCCGACGAGTAACCTTCGAGTTGGAAACGTCCGGTCAACACCGATGTCAGAAGGCTGCCGACGAGAACGCCCGCCACGAGCGCAATGCCAAAGTTCAGGCTCAAGCCGGTCGAGAGCATTACATACTGAACGGAGTCAGCAATCGGCGAGACGAAGGTCAGCGAGGTCACAGGAATTGGATTGAATTCATCGGCACCAAGCCATCCGGTCCCAAGCCAGCCTGCGACGACGAGAAGGCCGATTGTCAAACCGGCAGCGATCTGTCCGATCGAGCGGCGGAACTGCCGATCCGAAAACGCGAAAATAAAGAGTGCGCCCCCTAGGAGGAGCGTCACGGCCGCGCGCGCGACAGTCGCATCAATCCCGAACGATGCCAGTAACGCGGGAACTGAATTCACGGACGGCGTGATTTGCGTCCACTGCAGAACTGCAAGGCGCGCCGGTGCGAGAAGGCCCTTCAGCGTCATCTGCGCTGTGATGCCGATGACAATGAGAACGACGAGCGAGCGAACATTGCCCTTGCCGAGCAGCACGAGGGCGCGCGACGCACAGCCGTTCGACAACACCATTCCGAGCCCGAACAGCAATCCACCGGCAAACATCACGGGTGCGGAGAAAGACGGCTGCAGATACAGCGATTTGCCGATATCGACGATACCGGTGCCCGCTAGAAACTGCGTGCCGATGATCGCGACCGCAAGAGCCACCGCAAAACTGCGTAGTTTGCGGCCGTCGTTAGCGGTCCACCAATCGCGCAGACTGCTGAGCAGACAAAAGCCGCTCAGAAAACCGACGGCGCCAAAAGCAAGACCGATCAGAAATCCAGCGGAAACTGAAATGGCGGGCATGGGGAGGTCCTTGGGGTGGCGCTGAGCCTTAAATATTGGCTCATGTCTATTCGCCGCCAAGGGGATCGTCCATAAGTACCTAAAACTAAAAAGGAATTTCCAGTCCGCCCGGTCTGGGTAGAGAGATTTCCTCTCCGGCGTTCGCAGGGCCGAAGATTATTCTCAGGCAAATCCCGCTTTGGTTCGGGCCAACGAATTCACCGCCCGTCGCCGGTCGTGTCAGCGGGTGGGCACTGTAACTGCACCGGGCGCAACAGTCAGATGCTTCTTGGGTGTCAAGGTGCCCGCAAGAAACGTCACGCCGAAGACCGCGAGAAGCACGACGACGTAGACGACGTAGGACTGCGGAGGCGTCGTCGCCCAGCGAAAGAGTTTCGTGAGCGAAGGGGATGCGTCGTCATTTTCCATTGCAGGACGATGTAAAATTGCCGCGCATAAATCAACACAAAAGACCTGCCGCGCGAGACGGGCCTGGCTTACGGAAGCATCGGGACTTCCGGCTAAACTTGATGTGTGCATACATGCGGTTTATCCGATGTTATTGCGGTTCCTGCCCCAATCGCCGCATATATCGACGACCCTGACGCGCAATCAAGTTGAACAAACAATTATGAACCCTGTCAAAGCCCTTCAAAATCACGGCCAGTCGATTTGGCTGGACTTCCTCGCACGCGGCTTCATCGCCAAGGGCGAGTTGAAGACGCTGGTCGAGCGCGACGGCGTGCGCGGCGTCACATCCAACCCCTCGATTTTCGAGAAGGCGATCGGCAGCGGCGACGAATACGATGCCGCGATTTCAGCGCTTCTGAAAAATCACGATCAATCCGTCACGGATTTGTACGAAGCCGTCGCAATCGAAGACATCCAGAACGCAGCCGATGTATTGAAGCCGGTCTACGATGAACTTCACGGCGATGACGGTTATGTAAGCCTCGAAGTCTCACCCTATCTCGCGCGCGACACCGAAGGCACGCTTGCCGAAGCCCTGAGACTATGGCGCGACGTCAAGCGCGACAATCTCATGGTCAAGGTGCCGGGCACGCGCGAAGGTCTGCCGGCAATCGAAAAACTGACCGCACAAGGCATCAGCATCAACATCACGCTGCTGTTTTCGCAAGCGATGTATGCGCAGGTTCTGGAAGCCTATATTTCGGGGCTGGAGAAATTCGTCGCGGGTGGCGGAGATCCGAAAAAGATCGCCAGTGTCGCCAGCTTCTTCGTCAGCCGCATCGATGTCGCGGTCGATAGACAGCTCGACGACAGGATCGCGTCTGCTAACGACAAAAACCAGAAGGCGCGTCTCGAAGCCCTGAAAGGCAAGACGGCGATTGCGAACGCCAAGCTCGCCTATCGGCACTACAAGACAACCATCGCCACCGACCGCTGGAAGAAATTGGCCGCGAAAGGCGCGCGCGTGCAGCGGCTGCTGTGGGCCTCTACCGGCACCAAAAACAAGGCTTATAGCGACGTGCTGTATGTCGAAGAGCTGATCGGCCGCGACACCGTCAACACCGTGCCACCGGCAACGCTCGATGCGTTCCGCGATCACGGTAAGCCGCGAGACAGCCTTGAAGAAAACGTAACAGACGCCGAACGCGTGCTTGCGGAGGTGGCGAAGACTGGAATTTCGCTCGACGCGATTACCGACAAGCTTGTCGATGAAGGCGTGCAGCTCTTTGCCGAAGCCGCCGACAAGCTGTTCGGCGCGGTGGCGCAGAAGCGTGCGAAAATTCTCGGCGCGCGAATCGACGGACAGTCGCTTGCTCTGGGTGCCAATCTCGACAAAGACGTCAAAGTCCTTGCGGATGCTTGGAGCGCCAGCGGCAAAGCCCGCGCGCTCTGGCAACGCGACGCGACTTTGTGGACCGGACAGGATGAAAACAAATGGCTCGGATGGCTGGACGCCGTCGAGCGCGAGCAGAAATGCATTCCGAAATATGAATCATTTGCTGAATGGGTCAAGCAGGGAGATTTCACCGACGCAGTCGTGCTCGGCATGGGCGGATCGAGCCTGGGGCCTGAAGTCATCGCGACGACATTCGGACAGCGCGGCGGTTTTCCGCGACTTCACATTCTCGATTCCACTGACCCTGCTCAGGTCAAACGGCTTGAACAAGCGATCACTGTCGATAAGACATTATTTATTGTGTCCAGCAAATCGGGCGGCACCACCGAACCGAAAGCGCTGATGGATTATTTTTTCGAGCGCGTCGGCGAAAAACTTAAAGACAAAATCGGCTCGCATTTCGTCGCCGTGACCGATCCCGGTTCAGTTTTGGAAAATACAGCCAAGACGCGCAACTTCGCACACGTGTTTCATGGCGAACCGAGCATCGGTGGCCGCTATTCGGTGCTGTCACCGTTCGGATTGGTGCCTGCCGCAGCAGCCGGTGTCGACCTTTCAAAATTTCTCGATCTCTCCGCGTCGATGGTGCGCGCCTGCGGGGCCGACGTACCGCCGCCGGACAATCCCGGCGTTCAGTTGGGATTGGCGCTCGGCGCTGCCGCCAACGCGGGCCGCGACAAGGTGACTTTGACGGCATCGAATAGAATTGCCGATTTCGGCGCGTGGGCAGAACAGTTGATCGCCGAGTCCACGGGTAAGAACGGCAAAGCGCTTATTCCGCTAACCGGCGAGACGCTTGGCAAGCCGGACGTCTACAGCAAGGATCGCATTTTCATCGATCTTCATCTCAAGGATGATCCCGACGACACGCGCGGAGCCGCACTCGATGCACTTGAAAAGGCCGGACATCCTGTCATCCGCATTGCAGTGACCGGTCCGGATCATATCGGTCAGGAATTCTTTCGTTTTGAAATCGCGACAGCGGTCGCAGGCGCAGTGATGGGAATCAACCCGTTCGATCAACCCGACGTGGAAGCCGCCAAGATAAAAACGCGTGAACTCACATCCGCATTCGAGAAATCCGGATCGCTGCCCTCCGAGAAGCCCGTCGCATCGAGCGAGTCGATCGATATCTATACCGACGAAAAGAACGCCGACACGCTCCGCAAAGCCGGCGCTAACGGCGGCATAGCTTCCTGGATGAAAGCGCATCTGTCCCGCCTGAAACCGGGGGACTATGCCGCGTTACTTGTTTACATCGATCGCAACGACGAGAACATCGCGCGCCTTTATACCGCACGCATGTCGATCCGCGACAAAAAACATGTCGCAACTTGCGTCGGATTCGGTCCACGTTTTTTACATTCAACCGGACAAGCCTACAAAGGCGGGCCTAATACAGGCGTGTTCGTACAAATCACTGCCGATGACGCAAGCGACCTGGACATTCCAGGACAGAAAGCCAGTTTCGGCGTCGTAAAATCTGCACAGGCGCGCGGCGATTTCGGCGTAATGATCGAGCGTGACCGTCGTGCATTGCGCCTGCATATCAAGGGCGACGTCGCCAAGGGTCTGTCCACAATCAACAGCGCAATCGACAAGGCGTGATATAGCGGCGGCGATTCCGCTCAACGCCTCGCGTCAGCCGCTGTTCCGCAAGCCGGCGGAAATGCCGTTGATCGTGAGCTGGATACCCCGAAGCACCTGCTCATCAGCACTCTGCGCGCGATGCGCTTTCAGTAGCTCAACCTGAACGTGGTTGAGCGGATCGAGATACGGAAAGCGATTGCGGATCGAGCGCGCCAGCAGCGGGTTATCCTCAAGCAAATGTTCGTGACCCATGATTTTCAGCAAGGCAGTGACCGATCCGTTCCATTCGTTACGGATGCGGCTGAAGATTGCTTCGCGCAGTTTTTCGTCAGTAACTAGCTCGGCATACCGAGACGCAATCGCAATGCTGCTCTTGGAAAGCACCATGTCCATATTCGACAACAATGTCTGGAAGAACGGCCATTCGCGGTAAAGCTCCTGCAAAAAACGAACACCCTTGTCAGGATTCTTCGAAAGCCAAACATCGACTGCCGCGCCGAAACCATACCAGCCTGGCAGCATCAGACGGCACTGCGCCCAGCTGAACACCCAGGGAATAGCGCGCAAATCTTCGATCTTGCGCGTTTTGGTGCGGGATGCCGGGCGGCTGCCGATATTGAGCGTGGAAATTTCGGTGATAACAGTCGAGGCCCAAAAATACTCCACGAAGCCTGGCGTCTCATAAACAAGATTGCGATAGGCCGCATAAGCAAGCGCTGACAACTCCTCCATCGCGACAATGTATTCGCCGCGTGGCGCAGATGCCTTCGGCTGAAGCAAACTCGCTTCCAGCGTCGCCGCGGCAAGAATTTCAAGATTGTGCCGTCCGACCTCGGCGTTGGAATATTTGCTGGAGATAATTTCGCCCTGCTCCGTAATTCGAATCTGACCGTTTACCGCGCCGCCGGGTTGCGCGAGGATCGCGTCATAGCTCGGGCCGCCGCCGCGACCGACCGAGCCGCCGCGACCGTGAAACAAACGCAGCAGGACGCCGTGTTTTTCGAATACTTTGACTAAGCCGATTTCGGCTTTGTACAACTCCCAGCCTGAAGTGACGAAGCCACCGTCCTTGTTGCTGTCAGAGTAACCCAGCATGACTTCCTGAATGCTGCCGCGGCTGTGAACAAAATTCCGGTAGTCTGGAAGCGACAGCAGTTGATCCATGATCTGCGCGCAGTTGCGCAGATCGTCGATTGTCTCGAACAACGGCACGATATTGAGGCTACTCTTGCCGCTCGGACTGACGAGGCCGACCTCTTTGAGCAGAACTGCGACTTCAAGCAGATCGGACACGCCCTCCGTCATTGAAATGATGCATTGAGGAATGACCGCTTCGCCGTAGACGGCATGCGCATCGGCTGCGGCTCGCAACACCGCCAACTCGCTTGCCGTCTCCTCGCCATAAGCGACGAAGGGCGACGCCAGCGGCCGCACGGTTTTGAGTTCGCGCGTCAACAGAGCAATGCGCTTATCTTCGGTCAATTCGCGATAGGCAGTACTGGGATAGGCTGCTTCAAATAACTCGGCAATCGTCCGCTCATGAACTGCGGAGTTTTGCCGCATATCGAGCGCCGCAAGATGAAATCCAAAACAATCAACAGCACGCCGCAGAAGTCGCAATCGTCCACGTGCAATCACGATCGAATTGTTGGCGATCAAAGACCGATTGAGAATATCGAGATCGGTCATGAACTGCGCGGAATCGGCGTAGGGCTCCGCATGGCCAACCGGCTGGCGACTCGCTTCCAGCTTCAGCACGAGCGCTGTCGCTGTCAGTCTCGCGTAAATTCCGGAGACAGCAAGACGATATGGCTCGCCTGCTCGATGTGGAGAGGTATCGGGTGATTTTTCGGCGAGCGCGCGCAGCTCCGAAGAAACTTCTGCAAGATTGGCCGCTAGCGACAACTCCGCGCCGAGTTCATGCAACTCCTCAAGGTAAAATGAAAATACCTGCGTGCTCTGCATACGCAAAGTGTTACGCATGACTTGCGCAACAACGAACGGATTGCCGTCGCGATCGCCACCGATCCAACTTCCCATGCGCAGAAATGACGCTAGGTCGCTATTGCTGTCGGAATTGCCTTCTGACAAACGGTCTTCAAGCGCGCAATGCAGGCGCGGGACCTCGCGAAGAAATGTATAACCGTAAAACGACAGACCGTTCGCAACCTCGTCGAGAACGGTGAGTTTGGTACGGCGCAACAAGTTGGTCCGCCACAATGTCAGAATAGCGCGTCGCAATTGCTCTTCGCTGGCCTGAAATTCCTCTGGCGTCAGCTGCGTCCGCTCACGTTTATCCAACACCGCGGCAATTTCCATCTCCCTGTCGATCGTACTCTTGCGGCGGACTTCCGTCGGGTGCGCGGTCAGAACAGGGCTGACGAGCGCCTTCGAAAAGAATGAGCTCAGTTCCTGGGATGTGATGCCGGCCGCATGAGCACGCGAAACCGCTCCGGCCAATGACCCCGCGGGGAATTCAACACCCGAAACACTCAGTTCCCGGGTGCGCCGGATATGATTTTGATCCTCGGCTATGTTGGCAAGATGCGAGAAGTAGCTGAAGGCACGCACGATGCGCACCGTTTCACGCGCAGACATACCATCAAGGGTGGCGGCGAGTTCATTGCGAGCCGTGCTGTCGTCATCGCGATGAAAGCGGATCGACGTCTGGCGAACACGTTCGACAAGATCGAAAACGTCCGCGCCTTCTTGGTCTCGAACGGTATCGCCGAGAATCCGTCCCAGCAGCCGGATGTCATCCCGCAACCTGGCATCGTCATCGGCTTCCGGCGAATTCTTCACTGGCGCTCCGTCCGGTATGACGTGTCGGATGTCTTGGCGTATTTCATCACAAAAGACTGGTGAGGTTCAACTGCCGGCGGCAACTTGGATTTGCCCCGCGACGGCACGCACCTTGCGCGGAGCCGCCATCCAGATTGAGACAACGGACAGCGCGCTGACCGCGATACCGATCATAAAGGCAATCTGATAGTCGCCGAATATGTCGTGCAGAACGCCGGTAACCCATGGACCAGCCGCGCCTCCGGACAGCGCCACAAACATGATGGTCCCGAAAATCGTTCCGAAACTTTTACCCTGAAAAATCTCCGCGACCACTGCGCCCATGATTGACGTAACGCCGTAGCCCAAGAACCCCTGCGCTATCACCATCACATAGACGAGCGTCATCGTCGGCATGTATTGAAGAAGAATGAGTGCCGCAAAACAGATAGCAAAGCCGAACGTCGAAATCGTCCAGATCCATTCGCGGCCAATGCGATCGGAAAGGTGACCGAGCGCAATCTGTCCGGGAATTCCGAACAGACTGACGAGGCCGAGCGCCCATGCAGCGGAGGCTGAACTAAATCCAATCTCGACAAGATATTTAGTCTGATGCACCTGCACCGCGTACCAGACGTAAAGCCCGCAGAAATATCCAACGGCCAGCCACCAGAAACGAGACGTCCGCACCGCACGCCTAAGTGTCCAGTCAATCGCCGCCCACGCGGGGTCAACGACATTGGAGATCGGTGAAGCTATTGCAGTTCCCGCAATACCTCCGTCGGGGTTCAATCCCATGTCCTCCGGGCGTTTGCGCAGGAGAAGGTTCAACGGAACAAGAACGACAAGAACTATGATTCCCATCGCCCAACTCGCGGCACGCCATCCCGAACGGTCGATGACAGTTTGAATCCAGGGCAGCAGCGTGATGGAACCAAGTCCGACACCCGCGAATGCAAGACCTATCGCAAGGCCACGACGTTTGACGAACCAGTTCGGAAGAAACAGCGACTGACCGGAATACCCAAGACAAATGCTTCCGCTTCCGACGAGCACACCGATTGTGAGATAAAGATGCCAAGGTTGCGTCGTCAACGGCGCCAGCAACAAGCCAGCGGCCATCAGCACAGTGCCGAGTTCCATCACGATGCGCGGGCCAGTCCTGTCCATGAGCCGTCCCATACCGGGACTGAGCATTGCCGAGACCAGAAATCCGAACGAGAACGCGCCTGCGGTGACGCCGCGTTCCCAACCAAACTCATCGACAATGGGCGAAAAGAACAAAGAGAAAGATGTGCGGGCGTTGACGCCAATCCCCATTGAAACGAACGTTACGGCCACGATGACCCAGCCGTAAAAGAAGGGAAGACGGCGCATGGGAGTTCCGAAAAAGGGCGCCCTGTGCGCTCATGGGCGGCGAAAGTAGACGCGTAACTATCGGCAATCAAGCGGCTGAAAGCAAAAGCCTCGCAAAACATCGGCCCGAGATTGCAAATCAGCGTGACCTATTGATCGATGATTGCAACAGCCCTCGTCCAACCTGCCGACGCTCGTTCTATTTTGACCGGAAAGCACGACACCATGAAGCCATTGGATGGCAGGCTTTCCAGGTTATGCAATTTCTCGATGTGGCAATAACCAATATGCCGACCGGCCTTGTGTCCTTCCCAGATCAGGCTGGCATCTTTAGTCTCGGCATATTTCTTCGCAGTGTGGATGAACGGCGCATCCCAACTCCATCCATCGATGCCCGTTAGCCGCACGCCGCGTTCGAGCAGGTACATTGTGGCCTCATAGCCCATGCCACAACCCGAGGTGACATAGTCCGGCTTTCCATACTTCACGCCGGCGCTGGTATTGACGATAACGATTTCCAACGGAGAAAGCGTGTGGCCGATACGGTTGAGTTCGGCCTCAACATCATTGGCCGTCGCTACATAACCGTCAGGCAAATGTCTGAAATCTAATTTCACGCCAGGTTGCAAACACCATTCCAGCGGCACTTCATCGATTGTCCACGAACGCTCGCCACGATTCATGGTTGGATGAAAGTGCCAAGGTGCATCGAGATGCGTGCCGTTGTGAGTGGACAATTGCACCGTCTCAACCGCCCATCCCTTCCCGTCCGGCAGATCCTGTGCCTTCAGCCCATCGAAGAACCGCAGCATCTGCGGCAGACCTTGCTGGTGATCGACATATTGAATCGAAGGGCCTGTGCCCGGCGGATCGGCCGGAACATCGTTTTGCAGCGGAACCGAAATGTCGATCAGCCGACGCGACATGATTTTTCCTCAAGCGACGTGCAGCAATAAAAAGGTAAGATTCGCATGGAATCGCGTCAGGCCACCGCCGCCGTTGTTGGCGTGCCAAATTTTTCACACCGGTGCCTGACGGCGATCAAATTCCACCCATGCAGAGATATTTGATCTCGAGATAGTCTTCGATACCGTATTTGGAGCCTTCGCGGCCGTTGCCGCTTTCCTTAACGCCGCCAAATGGCGCGACCTCGGTGGAAATGATTCCTTCGTTGATGCCTACCATGCCATATTCCAGCGCTTCGGCGACGCGCCAGATGCGGCCAATGTCTCGGCCGTAGAAATAAGCCGCAAGCCCGAACTCAGTATCGTTGGCGAGACGAATAGCTTCTTCCTCCGTTTTGAAACGAAACACTGGCGCGACAGGCCCAAATGTTTCTTCGCGGAAAATCAGCATGTCGGGTGTCGTGTCGACCAGAACGGTCGGCTCGAAGAAAGTACGGCCAAGCGGATGGCGTTTGCCCCCGATGACAATGCGGGCACCTTTCGACAAAGCGTCGGAGACATGCTCTTCAACCTTCTCGACCGCAGCCATATTAATGAGTGGGCCTATATTAACGCCCGCTTCCGTACCGTCGCCGACCTTGAAGCTTTTCACGGCCTCGGTGAGCTTTTTCACAAACGCGTCGTAGATTTTGTCCTGCGCCAGAATGCGATTGGCGCAGACGCACGTTTGCCCCGCGTTACGATACTTCGATGCCATCGCGCCCTTCACGGCGGCATCGAGGTCGGCATCGTCGAACACGATGAAAGGCGCATTGCCGCCAAGCTCCATCGACGTGCGTTTCACGGTAGACGCGCTCTGGGCCATCAGCTTCTTGCCGATCTCGGTCGAACCCGTAAATGTGAGCTTGCGCACGATGGGATTTGACGTCATTTCGCCGCCGATCGCGTCCGCTGAACCCGTGATAATCGACAGCACACCCTGCGGTACACCCGCCCGCTCCGCCAGCACACCCAACGCCAGAGCAGAGAGCGGCGTTTGGCTTGCGGGCTTGACCACCATCGTACATCCGGCTGCCAATGCAGGACCCGCTTTGCGCGTGATCATCGCGGCTGGAAAATTCCACGGCGTGATCGCCGCACAAACGCCAATTGGCTGCTTCAACACGACAATGCGCTTGTCGCTCGCGAACGCGGGAATTGTGTCGCCATAGACGCGTTTGCCTTCCTCGCCAAACCATTCGATGAAGCTTGCTGCATAGGCTATCTCACCCTTGCTCTCGGCGAGAGGCTTGCCTTGTTCAGCAGTCATAATAGCCGCGAGATCGTCCTGGTTGGATATCATCAAGTCGAACAGCTTGCGCAATATCGTCGCGCGCTCCTTGGCTGTCTTCGCGCGCCATGCGGGGAGCGCGGCGTTGGCCATCTCAATCGCACGTTTCGTCTCAGCAGCACCCATTTTCGGCACGGAACCGATAAGAGCGCCAGTCGCCGGATTGTCCACTGCGATAGTTCCGCCATTGTCGGCTGCGACCCAGTCCCCGCCGATCAGGCAGGCATTGCGCAACAGGCTCTTATCTTTAAGATTCAAATTCGATGGCTTATCCAACATGTTCGTATGACCTCTTTCGCTGGAGCCATAATCCGTAATTTCGTTAGGATAAAATCCTGGCGGCTAAACGCGCGATGGGCGGCGGCGTTCCGTAAACCATGCGCGGTACTTGGTCATCTTCGCACGCTGCACATTCGGTGCGTGGCGCTTGCACGTCGATGCCTCGTCGCTCTTCTCCGCCGCGCCCCACCGCAATTCAACGCAATCGTTTACATTGTATGCCATTTCCAGCAGCGACGCGCGATCGATCACGTCCTTGACTGTCAGCGACCACGGCGAACCGTCGGTTCTCATGTAAGAAAATTTACGCGTAGAAAGCTCAGACGCAAGAACACTATCCAACTCAGCTTTCACATCCGCGACACTCTTATCCTTCGGCATCGCATAGCGTTCTGGACGTCGCGCCACGCGATCCGGGAAATTACGCACCACGTCTATCGCAATCAACAAGCGTAGATCGCGCGACGGCGTCGCGAAATCCTCCCATGCGCCGGTGGTTTCGAAGATCGAAGGGCCGTCCGGCATCGATGCTTCGCCACGCCCACTATTCAGATATTTCCGTCCATTCTCGACTGACGTCACGCGCGCACGCACCTGCTCGTCGAGCGAGGTGATCGCTTCCTTCATCGCACGCATCGGTTCCAGCGGCGATGGCGACATCACGTCATCCATCCGGTCATAAAAGTCATCGACCGTGAATTTCGCCTGCTCGGCAGAGAAGTCACCGTACTGCGGATCCTTCGTAATTTCGGCGTTCGTCATCCGGCGCAGCGCACCGTTCTTGTCGCGCATGATTGGCCGGAAATGCTTGAAACCCGGACCGCCGAGCGTGGCATCCTGCGCGAACAGGAAATTGCCGCGCCAGAAACGCTTGATCGCAACCGTTCCATCAGGCTGCGCATCGGCTGCGAGAAAAACACCTGCGGCTCCGTCCGTCTGCTGCACGCGGCGCGTCAACATCAAAACATGTCCGTATGGATCGGCGTAAATCGTCCCCGGTCGCAGCGCTTCCTGCGTCAACGCGACAGGATAGTAGTCGGTGCTGTCGTCATTCGCTGCCGTTCGCCCTGAGCCGGAATGCACGGAGTTGCCGACGACGGGAATATATCGACGGAACGTGGCCGCCAGACCGGTGGGTGGAGGCGGCGCCGGAGCGACGACGCTTGCAGACGCTTCACCCGGGCCGCCCTTCGGTTCAAGCGGAGGCGGCGTCGGTTCGAGATTTTGAATGTTGAACCATTGAGGACATTTAGGCGCGCCGCCAGCAGTGCCTCGATTGCACTTCGAATATCCGAACGGCAAGCCCATCTTGAACGCAAAATAGGCCCGTAGAAAATAGGGCATGTCGGCGCAATCGGGCTTGAACACCTGCCCCATTTCGTCTTCGCCGAGCCCCATATGATTGAAGAGGACGTTGCGCGACCGATCGCGCAATACTTCATGCAGTGCAACCCATGACGGCGGTGCATCGAGCGGCGAGTCGAAAAGTTTCTCGATCCACGCGGAGTAAAGATTCTCCATTGCGTGAGTCCACGTATTACGTAAAGGCCACACGCTTCCGGTGGTCGTGCCCGGTCGAGGCGGCTGATCCTCACGCACAATAATCTCGCGCGCGACAGTATTACATTCGGCCGGAGCCTTATCGCGCACCAGTTTCGCGCGCCACGTCCCTGAGGCAGGTGAAGCCACTTCAGCAAACCAGAAATACGGCGGACCAGCGTGTCTTTCACGCGACGTCGCTCCGACACTTCCATCGGGCGCAATCAGGGAAAGTTCGCCGTCGAACGGCTTGTCCCCGGCGAAAATCACGCGCAGGGGCGCGCCCTTCCAAGGCGCAAGCGGCGACGGCATGATCGTCAATTCGGCAGCGTCTCCGCACGAAGCGGACGCTCCCTGTGCATGCGCGCCCGCGATTGGCAAACAAGCAATGAGACAAGCAGCGGCTCTCAGCGCGACCGCTGTCGTCTTGGAAGCAATCCCGCGCGCCAGAATCAATTGGGCCTCCCTGCCTGCCTCGCCTGCCATTAAATAGTACGAGGACCGGTCGTGGCAAACCCGCCGCCGGTCCATTCGACGGCGGGGTTGCCGCCCGAGCCCTATTGTACAGCGAATTGCGTCAGAATTTCTTTGCACGCTGGTGAAAGCGCAGCAGCTTGTGCGGCTAGACATTGCATAATACGGCCGCCGCCCACAGGAACATTGCCGCAAAGCACACGAATATCGCCAGCGCAGGGCGATCTTGCGACATACAATTCCTCGCGAGGCAGCATCGGGCGCAGGACGAGGACTGTTGATGTAGCCGCCGCTGGAACGTCCACCGGGTTGGCTGTCGCCGTGCCTTTAGGGCCGTTAACTCTGGGCGGGTTCACATTCGCGGTCGGCTTTTGAGAGGGTGGGGTCGCCGCAGTTTTGGGTGGCGCATCTTTGGAGGCAGGCGATTTAGGAACTTCCGGAGTTGGTGAGATTGCGGGTGCGGGCTTCGCGATCTCGACTGGCAACGGGGCAGATGTGGCCGGAATGGTATCGGCTTTGGCCGACCCAGGCGGCGGTTCGAGCGCATCGACCGCTAGCCGGCAGGACGGCGAAAGACTGGTTGCATTCTTCTGGAGACATTGCAGCGACGGCAGGCCGCCAGGCGGCACGCTGGAGCAATGCGACTGATAGTCGGAGCGGCAATTCGCCCTGACGGCGTTGCGTTGCGCATCGGTTGGCTGCTGCGCGATGACCGGCGAAACCCCACCAAGCGCAATCAATGCGGAGGCGCACAAAATCACCCTATTCAAAGTGACTATCATGTGAAGAAATCCTTATCGCTGTTGCAGGGCCGCGGCCGCAATCGATTGAGACATCATAGCGCCAAGAAATAAATGCGGCCCGTATCATTTTCGCTTTTCGACGAACCCGCAAGCGGATTGTCACACGCTGAAATCAATCCCAAACCGCCAAAAATATGAGAATCTAGGATGTTGCGTTTGTGAAGATCACCGTCACCCCGATACCGATCGTGACGACACAGACAAGAACTTGCAGGCCGCGATTGGCCAATGTCAAAAAGCGGGTGGACGCAACAAGTGGCACGGCGATAATCGTCGACAGCGCGCCATACCAATCATCGAGCCGACCCCAAACAATATCACATACAACATTCCATAGATCGGATTGGCAACCTACGAGACGGCGAGTTCCAGCTGCGCCGCAGAACCAGCCATACCATGCATCAAACCAACCAGCAGCGTCGGCCAAAGCGTATACGATTTAGTGATGGCCAACGCCGCGGTCGATGCCCTTAAGGGTGAGAACAAATTCAAGGGCAACAGATACTTCTACAAATGCTATTGGCCTCCATCCGAACATCATGAACATCGTGAGCGTGGGAGGCACGGGTGAAGAAAAATTCTCTAGAGGCGCGCCGCGGGAAGACGTGACTGCTAAGGCATCACGATCGCACAAAAGAAAACATCGGATATCCATTGTTGAATCGGATACGCGATGACTCCGCATACGGCGCAGTAACGCTCGTCAACGGATGGCTGCGGTCTTCAACGGAGACAAGCCTTTATGCGCTCGTCCGTCGAACGACACAACTGCGACGAGTCAGTCACAGTCCTTGGCGTCGCTGTATCGCTGACCAGATCTTTTCAGGGATCAGAGGCATATCGATATGTTCAACGCCGAACTCTTTCAGCGCGTCAACGACGGCATTGACGAGCGCTGGCGACGATCCAGTAGCGCCGGCTTCGCCGCAACCTTTGGCACCGAGAGGATTCGTTTCGGTCGGAAATCCCCCAAACAGATCGACGTTGATGACGGACAAATCCTCGGCACGAGGCAAACAATAATCCATGAACGATGCCGTTACCAACTGGCTCTGTTCATCATAATAAGTGTGTTCCATAAGCGCCTGTCCAATTCCCTGGACAGCGCCGCCCACCACCTGACCGCGCACCACCATTGGATTGATGATCGTTCCAAAATCATTGACGACTGTGTAGTTCATCAAACGAGTAACACCAGTATCGATCTCAACTTCCACTTCGCAGATATGACATCCGTAAGGATAATTGAATCCTTCCCGCTCGTACTTGGCGGTCTCATCGAGGCCTGGACTAAAATTCGGAGGCAGCTTGGCAGTATTGAAGGAAGCCGCTACGACGTCTGTAAAAGAAACACCGCTATTCGTGCCTGCAATCCAATACTTGCCGGGCTTAAATTCAATATCGACTTCGTCAGCTTCGAGAAGATGGGCCGCGATGCGTTTTCCCTTATCGATGATCTGGCGTACAGCAAGAAGAATGGCTGTGCCGCCAATATGGAGCGATCGCGATCCACCATGTCCGCCGCCATCTGGCGTAGCGTCCGTATCCGCCTGATGGAAGGACATCTGATCCGGCGCTATTCCGAATTGCGACGCGGCAAGCTGCGGGAAGGTCGTTTCATGGCCTTGTCCGTTCGACTGCGTTCCAACTGAAAGAACGGCGCGGCCATCGGGAGAAAACGCAATTCGCGCGGCATCTGTCGGCGGACCGAGCGTCGCTTCCAGATAGTAGGCGATACCAATGCCGCGTCGTGCCTTGCGTTTTTTTGCTATCGTCGCACGTCTGGGGAATCCCTTTAGATCCGCGATTTCGACCGCGCGCTGAAGAACAGCTCCGAAGTCTCCTGAGTCAATCTCGCGCCCTAGTGGTGTCCTGTAAGGAATTTGAGCGCGTTTGATGAGATTTTTCTGGCGCAATTTTACCGGCAAAATTTTGAGCCTGCGCGCCGCGACATCAATGATCCGCTCAAGCAAATAAGTCGCTTCAGGCCGACCTGCGCCGCGATAAGCGTCAACCGGCACGGTGTTGGTGAACACGCCCCGAACACTCATCGAAATGGCGGGGATTGTATATGCGCCTCCGAGAACCGCAGCTGTAGGCAGAGTTGGGATAAGCGCTCCGTTCGTCGACATGTACGCGCCGAGATTGGCTATAGTATCGACAGCAAGGGCGACAAAGCGTCCCGAACTGTCCAGCCCCAGTCGAACTGTCGAATGGAGATCGCGCGCGTGGGCGTCGGATGTGAAAGATCCCGTACGATCGTTAATCCATTTGATCGGGCGACGTAGATTTTCACACGCAAAGAGCATCATGGCATGCTCCTGCTGCACCTGGTTCTTGCAGCCAAATCCGCCGCCGACATCGCTCGCCAAACAGCGAAGACGTTCATTCGGCCAATTAAACAAGTCGCAAAGAAGGGCCTGATAGCCGAAGGGATTTTGTATAGACCCGGAAAGTGTCAAGCGTGACGATTTGGAATCGTAACGGACGACAACGCCCCGCGGTTCCATAGAATTCGGAACGAGACGATTATTGATAAGATCGATATCGACCACATGAGCTGCGTCTTTAAGCGCACGGGTTGTCTTGTCGGCATCCCCAACGAACCAATTAAATGCAATGTTGTTGGGCGCATCTTTTGGCCAAATTACCGGAGCATCTCGAGCAACCGCTTTCTTCCCATCCGCTACTGAATTGAGCGCTTCATAATCGACGCGAACCAGTTCGAGCGCGTCCTCGGCCTGCCGCGCAGTTTCAGCGACAATCATCGCGACGCACTCACCGACGTAACGCACACAATCGACGGCCAGACCCGGCCGGGGAGGATTTGCAATTTGCGAACCGTCGGCATTTTTGATGGATGGTCGCACAGGCAAACCCACCAAGCCGGCTTTTTGCCAATCACCTCCAACGTAAACTGCGACAATCCCCTTCGCCGCACGGGCGGTTGTAGCGTCTATAGCGCGAATTTTTGCATGCGCATGATCGGAGCGCAGAAAAACCGCGTGAAGCATGCCAGGTTCAGCGTCGTCATCGACGTAAGACCCCTTACCCGTTAAAAACCGCCTGTCCTCAAACCTACGAACCGATTGACCGACACCAAATTTAGCGAGCGCGCCCTTCGGATCATCGATTTCTAAAGACAGCGGTTTATGGCTTGTTTTCATTTTGCCCTCTCACAGCGCACGCAACAAACCGCAGTGAATGGTTTTCCGCAATAGATCGCGGTTAAACAATAGCGATTCGAGGAACGAAATACGGGAAATTCTGCGACGCGCAGGCGGTGAGCCGGTTAGTTGACCGCCGCAACAGGCTTGCGAACATCGCCACGTCCGAGAAAATCTGCAACTTGCGCTGGTGTATCCGCAACACGCACGCCTGCATTTTCCAGTGCCGCGCGCTTTGAAACGTAGCCACCCTTGCCGCCCGTCACGATGGCACCGGCATGACCCATTTTCTTGTCGGGCGGCGAAGACCGCCCGGCGATGAAAGACACGATCGGCTTTTTCATACCGCGTGCGTATTCGGCGGCCTCTTCTTCCATGCCTCCGCCGATTTCGCCAACGAGAACGATAGATTTTGTACGATCATCTTTATCGAGCGCCGCCAACGCATCGCACGTCGTCGTACCGATGATCGGATCGCCGCCGATACCGATAAATGCGGACTGTCCGAGTTTTGCGCGCGTGAGATTGAGACAAATCAAGGTTCCAAGGCTTCCGCTGCGCGAGATTACACCAACATCACCAGGCATGAAGACGTTGGTATTGTGTCCTGGCATAATTCCGACAAAGCCTTCACCCGGCGTAACGATGCCAGCCGTATTGGGGCCTACAATCCTGCTGTTCGAGTTCTTCTGGCGCGCGAATATCTCAAGCACATCATGGCTTGGTATATGTTCGGTCAACGTGATGATTGTACCGACTCCTGCATCGATTGCGTCGATGATCGCTTCCTTCGCCATCGCTGGCGGAATGAAAATAACCGAAACGTCGATCGGTCCGTGCTTTGCAGCGTCGACCGCGGATCTGAAAATGGGAAGCCCGAATTGGGTTTCTCCGGCGCGTTTGGGATTAACGCCGCCAACAACGGTCGTGCCCATTTCCATCATTCGTTCGGACCAGAACGAGCCTTGTTTGCCTGTGATACCCTGTACGAGAACTTTCTGGCCGCGGCGATAGATCATTGCGCTGCCTCAACCGCCGCCTTCACAGCGTCTTCCATGAAATCATAAGGCTCGATCCCCAACTCTTCGCGTACGAGCTTGACGGCTTCGTCTTCTCCGGTTCCGTGAATTGAGAAAAACACTGGGACTTTTGGTTTCAGTTTCTGCCACGCCTTCACGACGCCGTCCGCCATAACGTCGGTACGCGCGAATGCGCCGCAGAAATTGACAACCAGACTTTTAACGCCGGGGTTGGCGAGAACAAGGCCGAGCGCGATTTCAGATTTTGTGTACGCCTCGCCGCCGATCTCGAGAAAATTAGCCGGGCGGCCACCGAAATGGTCGATGACGTCCATCGTCGTCATCGTCAACCCCGCGCCATTGGCAAGCACGCCAACATTGCCATCGAGTTGAATGAATTTCAGTCCGTTCGCGGCTCCCTGTTCCTCAAGCGGCGTCATTTTGGACGGTGCAGCGACTTCTTCCAGTTCGGGCTGCCGCGCAGCCGAAGCATCGTCCAACACAAACTTGCAATCAAGCGCGACGACGTTTCCGTCTTTCAATAAAGCAAGCGGGTTGATTTCTACGAGTTCGGCATCCTTTTGAGAGAAAATCTCGTAGAGCTTCGCAAGAACGTTGGCGACTTTATCAAGCGCATTTCCGAGATCGAGATCGCGCAACATGCCTCTGGCGTCTGACTCATTGAATCCATGCTGGAGATCGACGACGAATTTCCGGATTGCGTCGGGATGTTTCTCCGCCACTTCCTCAATATCCATTCCGCCTGCGGTAGAGAACAGTACAAGCGGGCTGCGGCTTCCGACATCGATCAGGACCGCTGCGTAGAACTCGCGTGCGATGGGACACAATTGTTCGACGAGTACGCGGCTAACACGATAGCCGCCGATGCTCATCTGAAGGATTTCGCGAGCGGCAATAGCCGCCTCCTCTGGCGAGTGAACGAGTTTGATGCCGCCTGACTTGCCACGCTTTCCAGTCGGCACCTGAGCCTTCACAACGGCTGGTCCGATCTCCGCAACTGCTGCGGATGCCTCTTCGGCGCTCTTGCAAACGCGCCCTTTTGGCGTCGGAACACCCGCAGGCACGAGCACATGCTGCTTGGCAGCGTATTCCTCGAGATTCATGAAACGGTCCTACTTGCCGTAACGTGTCCAGTGCGGACCGAACAGCTCATCCTCGCTGGGTTTATCTTCCGGAATCGGAGTGACAAGATGGGTGATGTTCAGAAAGTGTTTGTAGTTCAAGTTCTCGGAGATGCTGTTCTTCTGCCATGAACCGCAACCCATCGTCAGCGTGAATTCCAAACCGCTGTCGAACCCGCCGCCGTTGCCGAATGTGTGGGCAAAATTGACCAGCACCCGCACGACCGAAAGATCTTCGGCCAATTCGCGCGCACGAGCCATGTTGGTCGTGTGCAGGCCCATCGAATGCCCGCGACCCTGGAAATCAAGGAGTTTGCGTACGGTTTCTTTCGCGGCCTCGAAATCCTTCGCCCGGTAAACCGTAAGAACCAGCGCCAACTTCTCGCCGGAGAGCGGATAGTCGCGACCAATGCCGGTTTCCTCGACAAGTAGGTATCGCGATTTCTCTGCCTCGGACGGCAACCCGAACGCGTCGACAAGCACTTTGATGTCGCGCGCGATCAGGTGACGATTGAGCTTGCCGCCTTTCCAGAGTTCAACCTGCAGTTTGTTCTTATGCGAGGCATCGACCAAATATCCACCGGCACGCTTCAGAGCCTCCATCGCCTTTTCGTAGACTGCGTCGACGATCACGACAGCATTCTCCGACGAACAAGACGTCGCATTGTCAAAGGTCTTCGATTCACAAATTTTCCGAGCCGCCGAATCCAAGTCCGCAGTCTCATCGATAATCACCGGAACGTTGCCCGCGCCGACGCCGATAGCCGGCGTTCCACTGGAATAGGCGCGCCGCACATTGTCCTGGGACCCCGTGACGACCACGAAGTCCACCGCTTCCATCAGCGCTTGCGTCGTATCCTTGGTGACCGGATTTGGAAGAATCTGGACCAGATCCTTCGGCAAGCCGATCTTTTCCAGGCTGTCGCGCATGTAGTTCACCGCCATGTCGGTGGTGCGATAGCCGAGCGGCGACGGCGCGATAATCACCGCGTTGCGTCCCTTGATCGCCATCATCGCCTTGTTGACCGGTGTTGCGCCGGGGTTCGTCGATGGCGTAATTGCGCCGACAACGCCCAGCGGCTTGGCGAACTTCACAATACCCCGCTTCACGTCGTGTTCGATCTCGCCAACGGTCTTGGCGCGCAGAAGATCGCGCAAGGTGCCGAATGTCTTGCGCTGCTTTTTAATGATCTTGTCCGGCACGTTGCCGAGACCGGTGTCTTGCACTGCAAGCTCCGCAAGCGCACGCGCATGCTCCGGCTTGTAGAGAGACCAAGCAATCGCGCGCACCGCCTCATCCGTGCGCGCTTGGTCGGCGTCCGCGAAGATTGCTTGAGCAACTCGTGCTTTCCGCATCAAATCAGCGGCGATATGTTCTGCGTCAGACAATCGCCCTTGCAATTCGACAACAGCACTCATCTTGATCTCCTTGAAGCTTTGTGCGCCTCGCATGGTGAGACACGCTCTTTAAATCTATGATTTCGTGGTTTCTGCGTTGATAAGTTCGCTTCGCGATCGCCATTGCTGAATGAAAGGAAGCAACAGCATAACAATCGTACAGAACATGACGGTGCCGGAAATCGGGCGGGTAAAGAACACCGTCCAATCGTTTCCGAAACTAATCATTGAGTTCATAAAGGATTCTTCCGCCAGCGGTCCAAGAATGACGCCAAGAACAAGCGGCGCGACCGGAAATTTAAATTTTTCAAACAGGTATCCGAGAACTCCGAACGCGATCATCAGCCAGAGATCAGTCACGCTGTTGCGGATCGAAAGCGCGCCTATAAAGCAGAGGATGAGAACGTAGGCTGAAACTACAGCCTCCGGCATATCAAGGATTTTCACCAGCGGACGGATCGCAAAATAACCGATCAGACACATCAGCGCCAAACCCAGATAAATAGACGCGAAAACAGTGTAGACGATCGGTGCGGAGTTCGCCATGACCTGCGGTCCGGGTTGAATTCCGTGAAGCATGAATGCGCCGAGGATGATTGCCGTCGCGCCACTCCCGGGAATACCTAGCGCTAGCAACGGCACCAATGCACCGCCAACCGAAGCAGTCGCAGCGGCCTGAGGTGCGACAATGCCTTCAGGAACGCCAGTGCCCATTTCTTTTCTTCGTTTGCCAAATTGCGCTTCAAGCCCATAACTGACGAAGGACGCAATCGTAGCACCCGCCCCTGGAATAAGCCCAATGATGACACCGAGAATGCTTGCGCGCGCGAACATGGCCTTGAGCCCGCTTATTTCTCGCCACGTCGGCAACTCCGTCCGCATCATTCCGATCTTGTCGATAGGCTTCGTTGCAAAGCCGGTTTCCAGCCGCGAGAGAACTTCGCCAACGCCGTAAGCACCAACCATAACGACGAGAAACTCGATGCCATCGGCAAGCAGAGGTGAACCAAATGTGAAACGGGACGCACCGTAAGTGTCGTCGGTGCCGACTGTTGCAATCAGCAACCCGACGGAAAGACTGATTAATGCGTTGGGCAGCGACCCGCGGCCGAGCGCGACCACGCTTGAGAGCCCAAACATCAGAACGGCGAAATATTCAGGTGTGGAAAAACGCAACGCGAAAATAGCCAGCGGTTGGGTGAGAATCACCATAATCGTCGCAGAGAGCAAACCTCCGCCGAGTGCCGCGACCAACGTCCAGCCCAGCGCTTTCGCAGGCTGTCCCTTCCGGCCCATGGTGTAACCATCCCAAAGCATGGGCACGTCGATCGGCTCGCCGGGTATTCGGAATAGAATGGCGGTGAATGCACCACCATAAGTGCCGGAGACATACATCGCGCTAAGTAGAACGATCGAAGCGGTGACATCCATTCGATACGTGAAAGGAAGCGCAAGCGCCACGCCCATCACCAGCGTCAATCCCGGCAAAACGCCGATCAAGAGGCCGACAACAATGCCGATAAACAACATGAACAGATTGAGTGGCGTTAGGCAGTCTAGAAAGCCTTGACCAAGCTGCAGCAGAATTTGGCTCATCTTGCTTCCTTAACCGCCGAGAATTATTCGTACGGCATCAGTCACGCCGTCGAACGGCGGAATGCCTCGAGGAAGCGAAACATAGGCGATGCGCATGAACAGCAGCGCCGCCGCAAAAGTGACCGCAGTGCTCGTGAGCCAGACACGCAAATGACGGCGATAACCGCCGAGATACATGAAGCAGGCAAGAAACAGGAATGTCGATAAGAGAAATCCTAGAATGTCGACGACAACTGCATAGACCGTAACCAATGCAATTCCACCGACAAGAAGCCAAGGATAGGTTTGCATTTTCTCTTCAGCGATTTCCTCAGCATCGACTTGTTGCTCAAGCACCTCGCCGATGCCCTGAACGTTTTTGTTTAGCCCAAGCAAGCCGCGACCGACCTCGAACAGGCAGACGATGGCCATCAATCCAATCGCCATCTCCGGCCAGAAGCGCGGGCCGAGTGACCCGTGCCTCGGCGTATATTCAATCTGTTGTGCGTAATGAAACAGGATGGCTGCCACCACGAGGCCGACAACATATGGTAGCGTTGATCGAATTGCGGATTGCGACATCGTATCGGCCTCGCTGCAGCTCTTAGTTCGTCGGAGCCGTTTTCTTCATGTCTTCAAGTTGCTCGGCCACGTATGCGCCGGCTTTTGAGGCATCCTCAAAACTTGCCGGATCGCCATACTGATCGACGAGGAATTTCTGATATTCAGGCATAGCAACGACCTTGGCCAGCGCGTCCGAGATTTTCTTGACGATTTCAGGAGGTGTCCCCGAACGCACTACGATGGCGCGGAACTGCGGCAACGCGACCTTGTAGCCAAGCTCATACGACGCCGGAATATCCTTGAACGCATCCAGGCGTTTTTCACCGAACAGAAGAATGGGGCGCATCTGCTTGCCGTTGAGAAACTGGGCGACATCACCAGCCTGTTCATACAAGGCGTCCGCGTGATCGCCGAGGATTGAAACGTAGCGCTCGCTCGGCTTTGCAAACGGTACTTGAACGACCTTGATGCCATTACGATCGAGCGTGGAAAGCGAAAAGTCATCGACGCTGCCGAATCCGAGCGTCGCGACCTTGAGCTTGCCGGGGTTTTCCTTAGCAGCCTTGGCGAAATCGGCCCACGTCTTGTAGGGGCTATCTTCTTTCACAAAAATAAAAGACGGGCCCTTGATCATGACGGCTACCGGAGTGATGTCGCTCATCTGCCAACGCGGCGACTTTCCAACCAGCAACGCGTGACTGTCGGCAATATAGATCGCCATAGAATAACCGTCGGGTGGCGACGAAAGAAGTTTGGCCATTCCGGCAGCGCCCGTTCCGCCGGGTACGTTCACGACCGGTATACCCTGACCGAGTATCGGCTCGATGAGTTTACTGACGAGACGCGCCAATTGGTCGGCGCCGCCACCTGGGCCCCACGGAACGATCAACTCGATCGGCCTTTCGGGGTAGCCTGCAGCTTCGGCGCGGCTAACACAGCCGCCGACGATGACGACGGCCGCGCAAGCCATAACGAGAAACGTCTTCAAACGATGTTCAAGTCCCTGAATGGTCTTCATAGTCGCCTCCCAGCGATTGATATTTTGGACACCGCACCGCCTGATCTTTGGACCAGTGAAGGCATGGCGAATATTTTCTCAATGATGCACGATGCATCAATCCCGACAAAATTGATATTATGCATCGACATCATGAACGGAACTTATGAGTGAGCCAGGATCTCGACATCTCGCTACTGCGAACGTTTGTCGCTATTGTTGACACTGGCGGCCTGACGTCGGCAGGGAAAAAGGTCGGCCGCAGCCAGCCTGCGATTACGCACCAGATCAGACGGCTTGAAGACGCCGTCGGCAAACCTCTTTTCAGCGACAAAAGACGGGATTTGAACCTCACGCAGGATGGAGAAGTGCTGCTCGAATTCGCGAGGTCGATCCTGCGATTGAATGACGAGGCGCGTAGCCGATTTGCGAAACCGGAAATCGCCGGACACGTCACCCTTGGTACCCCCGACCTTTATGCGTCATATTTATTGCCGGAGGTGCTCGACAATTTTTCTCGCGCGCACCCTCAGGTCGAAATTCAGCTGCGATGCACACGCAGCGTTCTTCTCAACGCGGCGCTGGAGCGAGACGAAATCGATATCGCGCTCGTCACAAATCAGCCCGGCTTTCGCAACGGCGAACTGGTGCGCCGAGAGCCGCTGGTCTGGGTCGCGGGTCTTCGCGGACAACCCGAATTGCGCAAACCGCTTCCACTCGCCGTGATGCCGCAAGGCAGTGTCTATCGCCATCACGCGCTTGAAGCACTGGGCACAGCCGGTCTGCAATGGTCGATCCGCTCGGTCTGCGACAGCATCGCGGGATTGCAGGCTGCGGTGTTCGCAGGGCTTGCTGTGGCGGTATTTCCGCAGTGCGCGATCGTGCCGGAAATACGTTGCCTTGACGATTCCGACGGTCTGCCGAAGTTACCATCGATCGAACTCGTGCTTCATCGGCGAAGTCACGATCTTTCGGCCGCCGCTGAACAGTTAGCGCAATATATCGCGCGCGAGTTGGCCGATGCGGCGCCTTTCGTCCAACCCTAGCCAACAAAAAAGCGGCTGCCGCAAAGCAACCGCTTTTTGTGTACCAAACCTTCTGGGTTCAGGAGACTTGCTGAGGTCGCATATCCTCGCGCTTGATGCCTGCGACGACCACTGGCTTTTTCATCGCATCCCGGCGGAACGGTTCGCCAAGTTCCTGATTGAGAAGGATCTCGATAAAAGTCGTGGTGCCTTTCTTCTGATCTTCACAGGATTGACGCAAAGCGTTGGTCAATTCCTCTTGCGTCTTGACGACGACTCCTTTCAGCCCGCACGCCACTGCAAGCTTTGCGTAGCTGAGATGACGATCAAGCTCGGTACCGACGAAGTTGTTGTCGTACCAGAGGATCGAATTGCGCTTTTCTGCCCCCCACTGGTAGTTGCGGAAAATCACCATCGTAATGCCCGGCCATTCTTCGCGTCCGACCGAACTCATTTCATTCATGGAAATGCCGAATGCACCGTCGCCGGCAAATCCGACGCAAGGCGTATTCGGATTGCCGATCTTTGCGCCGATGATGGCTGGGAAGCCGTAGCCGCAAGGACCGAACAGACCCGGTGCGAGATATTTGCGGCCTTCGTCGAATGAAGGATAGGCGTTGCCGATGGCGCAGTTGTTTCCGATGTCGCTGGTGATGATCGCATCGCGCGGAAGGCCCGCCTGAATGGCACGCCAAGCCTGACGCGGCGACATCAAGTCCTTGTCGCGCACGCGCGCATCCTTGTTCCACGTCGTGCCCGGATCGTCGTCTTCGTGATCCATACTGGAAAGTGTCTGCAGCCATTTCGACTTGGTCTGATGAACTAGTGCCTTGCGATCATCGCGTCCGGCGTTGCCAGCGTGCGGCGATAACTTCGCCAAAATACTTTGCGCGACCTGCTTTGCGTCGCCGCAAATGCCGACGGCAACGGGCTTGGTCAAGCCGATGCGGTCGGCATTGATGTCGACCTGAATGATCTTCGCATCCTTCGGCCAATAGTCGATGCCGTAACCAGGTAGCGTCGAAAACGGATTGAGACGTGTGCCGAGCGCCAATATCACGTCGGCCTTCGCAACCAACTCCATCGCCGCCTTCGAGCCATTATAGCCAAGTGGACCAACGGCCAGAGGATGCGTTCCGGGGAATGAATCGTTGTGCTGATAGTTGTTGCAAACCGGTGCATCCAGACGTTCAGCAAGCGCGACGCAATCCGGTATCGCGCCACCGATGACAACGCCGGCGCCGGAAAGAATGACCGGGAATTTTGCGTTCGACAGAAGCTTGGCCGCTTCCGTGATCGCATGCTCTCCGCCGGACGGTCGTTCGAATTCAACGATCGCCGGAAGATTGACGTCGATCACTTGCGTCCAGAAGTCGCGCGGAATGTTGAGCTGCGCCGGCGCGGAAAGACGCTTCGCTTTCAGAATGACACGGTTCAACGTTTCTGGAACACGCGATGCATCGCGAACTTCCTCCTGATAGCAAACCATGTCGCGGAACAGCGCCATCTGCTCGACTTCCTGAAAACCGCCCTGCCCGATTGTCTTGTTCGCGGCTTGCGGCGTCACCAGCAGCATCGGCGTATGATTCCAGTAAGCCGTCTTGATCGGCGTCACGAAGCCAGTGATGCCGGGGCCGTTCTGCGCAATCGCCATCGCCATCTTGCCGGTCGATCGCGTATAGCCGTCGCAAATCAGGCCGCCATTGGTTTCATGCGCCACGTCCCAGAACGTAATGCCGGCTTTTGGAAACAAGTCCGAGATCGGCATGAACGCAGAGCCGATAATGCCGAAAGCGTGCTCGATGCCGTGCATCTGCAGGACTTTTACGAATGCTTCTTCAGTCGTCATCTTCATGGGGATCCTCACTTTTATTACGCAGAGCACCGCGTTGGTTTTTGGAGGAGAGATTTGCCATCCAAACCGGCCGAAAGCAACGAATATCTCAGTTTTACATATATTATATTCCACTTATCGGAATTTTTCTGTAAGGTACGTTAATGAATGAGCTTTTTGGCGCTTTGAAACCACTCGCCCTGCTCGAGGCTGTCGCCGCACTACAGCACCCGGCGAGCCTTGCCGAGCTTGCCGTCAACGTCGGGGTGCCAAAGCCAACGATGCATCGCTGGCTTGGTTCGCTTGAAGATGCGGGGTTGATTCAGCGCACTCTCGACAGACGACGTTACGAACTGGCACCGCGCGCCTCGCAGCTCGCGTTTTCTATTTTGTCGAACAGACCAAGTGGAACGATACGGCACGAAATTTTGCGCCGTGTCGTTCACGAAGTTGGCGAAGCCTGCAACATCACGGTGCTCGACGGCACTCAAGTCACTTATCTCGATCGCGTCGAATCCAAATGGCCGTTGCGGATCACTTTTCAGCAAGGCTCAAAAGTGCCGGCCTATTGTTCAGCGAGCGGAAAATTATTTCTGGCGCTTATGCAACCGGCAAAACGTGATCTCTTGCTCACAGAAATGACGTTTGAACGTATGACGGACAATACGGTGACTGAAAGAAATGTGCTGATGAAAGAATTGTCAGAAGTCCGCCGTGACGGTTATGCGCTCGATCGCGAAGAATTTCTGACAGGACTCGTTTGTCTTGCGGTACCGATTTTCTATCAAAAGGGCCGCACGCGTACGTGTGCCGCTGCGCTTGCGATCCAGGCTCCGGTCGCCCGCATGGCCCAGGCCGAGATGCTGACCAAGCTGCCGATTCTGAAGAATGCGGCGAAGGCCCTGAGCGCGACAATCGATCTCGATGTAGGAACAGCTTGATGACAACGACTTCCCCTACTCATCCGAGAATAGATGCGCTCGAACAAGCAGCACGAAAAAAGGGGCGCTTAAGCGTTGCGGTTGCTTTTCCCTGCTCGACAAATTCTTTGGCTGCAGCACTCTTTGCACGCGATGAAGGCATTATCGATCCAATACTTGTCGGCCCGAGAACGCGGATGGAGACTTACGCTGCCGCCCTGAACGTCAGCCTCGACGGCGTTAAGGTCGTCGACGCGGAGGACGATCCAATTGCCGCATCGCGCACCGCCGCAAGCCTCGTAGGTGCAGGCGAGGCAAAAGCGCTGATGAAGGGCTCGCAACATACCGACGAATTGCTGGGAGCAGTTGTATCGCGCGAGGCAAATCTCCGCACCTCCCGGCGCATGAGTCACGTCTTCTGGTTCGATTTGCCGAACTATCACAAGCCATTGATGATCACCGATGCGGTTGTGAACATCGCGCCCGCCTTGAAGGACAAGGTTGTCATTCTAGAAAACGCGATCGACTTCGCGCATGCAATTGGCTTAACAAAGCCGAAGATCGCGCTGTTGTCCTCCGTTGAATATGTCAATGCGGCCATCGCTTCCAGCGTCGACGCAGGCGAACTCGCCGGAATGGCCAAAGGCGGTCAGTTCAAGAACGCCATCATCGCTGGACCGTTCGGCTTCGATAACGCTGTGTCGAAGGAGTCGGCTAAGATCAAAGGCG
This sequence comes from Hyphomicrobiales bacterium, assembly GCA_038230475.1. GTDB lineage: Bacteria > Pseudomonadota > Alphaproteobacteria > Rhizobiales > Xanthobacteraceae > Afipia. Next base: position 115,569 of record JBBRNE010000004.1, on the reverse strand, counting down.
TCACGTCAACGGTCGCCGGTGATCCGGATATCCTAATGGTTCCCAACCTCGATGTCGGTAACACGCTCTACAAGTCGTTTATCTATATGGGCGGCGGCGAGTGCGCGGGCGTCGTGCTAGGTGCGAAGGTACCGATCATTTTAACGAGCCGTGCTGACTCTCGCCGCGCACGCATCGCGTCGTGTGCGCTGGCACATCTGAGCCTCGGTTAAAAAGAAAACGGCCCGGATCGCTCCGGGCCGTCTTTTTCATTGTAGCAAAATTCGACTTTTAGGCCGCCGCTCTTGCTCGCGACGAACTCGCGGCAGCGCGGCCCTTGGCGAGATTCGATATCCAAACCGCCGAAAGTGCGCTGACCACGCCCGCGAACACACAATACCAGGCCACTGCCCAGCCGCCATTGGGAGCATAATTCTGCACCAGTGCCGCTGCGATGATCGGCGTCAGGCCGCTCGCGAAGATTCCGGAGAATTGGTAAACGAACGAGATTCCCGTGTAACGGACCTCTGGCTTGAAGAGATCGCAGAACAACGCAGCCTCCGGACCATAGATCGATGCGTAGAAAATTCCGAACGGAATGACCAGCGCCGCCCAGACTAGCAGCGCCTGATCTGGGGAATGTAGCCAAACCCAGAACGCCGGCAAAGCTGACAGACCAGTGATCAGCGAGCCCCAGAAATAAGTTCTGGTTCGTCCGATCTTGTCGGAAATATTACCGAAGAACGGAATGAAGAAACACATCACAAGAGCCGAGAGGCAAACACCAAGCAGCGCTTCCGTGCGTGGAATCTTTAACTGCGATGTCAGAAAAGCAATCGAGTAGACCCCGAAGATATTGAAGAACACGCCGTCGATGTAGCGTGCACCCATGCCGGCGAGGATCTCTTTCGGATATTCCTGGATCATAGTCATGAACGGTATTTTGACTTCGGCGCCCTTCGCCTTGAGCTTGGCGAACTCAGGCGTCTCCATGATGTTCACGCGGATATAAAGTCCGACCAGAACAAGCACGAAGCTCAACACGAATGCCAGACGCCAACCCCACGAAAGGAATTGCGCGTCAGTGAGCGAATAAGAGAGCAAAGCAACAATACCCGCTGCGAGGCACAACCCGATCGACAGACCGATTTGCGGAAAGCTCGCATATAGTCCGCGATTTTCCGGTTTGGCGTATTCATAGGTCATCAGCACCGCGCCGCCCCATTCGCCACCGAGTCCGATACCCTGCAGCACGCGCAGTATGAGAAGCAGGATCGGCGCCCAAACACCGATTTGGGCGTAAGTTGGCACGAGACCGATCAGAAGCGTCGCAATGCCCATAATCATCAGCGTGAGGATGAGCATGCTCTTTCGGCCGATACGGTCGCCGAAGTGGCCGAAGATAACGCCGCCAAGGGGGCGTGCGACAAAACCAACCGCGAAGGTCGTATAAGCGAGCATCGTCGAGATGAACGGATCGCCGGTCGGGAAATACAATTTACTAAATACGATTCCCGCTACCGTTCCGTAGAGAAAGAAATCGTACCACTCGACGGTCGCGCCGATCAGCGACGCCATCACAACCTTTTTTAGAAGTTTATCATCAGCCATTGTTTCACTCCCCTTTTGTTTGAGACTTCCAGTTTTTGTATTGCAGTTACTTCAAGCAGCGATCGAACCTTCTTTTGCTTCCGCAAGAATCATGTCGGACGCTTTTTCTGCGATCATGACCGCCGGTGCGTGGGTGTTCCCGGACACGAGTGTGGGCATGATCGAGCAATCGACGATACGAAGGCCCGCAATTCCATGAACCCGAAGTCGAGCGTCGGTCACAGCCATCGAGTCCGATCCCATTTTGCAGGTTCCGGTCGGATGAAAGATTGTCGCGCCGCTGCTCCGGGCAAAATCGAGAATTTCATCTTCGGATTTGACGCCGTCGCCTGGTTTGTATTCACCCGCAATGTAAGGCTTTAGCGCATCCGTGCTTGCAAGCCGACGAGCATATTTGATCGATTCAATAGCACAAATGCGATCCGTCTCCGCATCGAGATAGTTTGGCTGCATCGATGGAGGCTGCAACGGATCACCCGACTGAATGTTCACGCTGCCACGCGACTCCGGCCGCAACTGGCAAACCGAAAACGTGCAACCGGGCCAGTCGTGCGGTTTGCCGCCGGCTTGGTCCGCTGAGAGTGTACCGAAATGAAATTGAATATCCGGCGTCTGCGAGCCCGGAAGCACGCGCGTAAAAAGTCCGCCCTGATTGATGCCTATCCCAAGCGGGCCCGTTCCCGTCAGCAACCACTTCAGTCCAATCCTGGCCTGACTTGTGAGCGTGCGAAGATCGTCGTTGGTCGTGATCGGTTTCGAGACGCGGTACATGAGACGAAATTGCAGATGATCCTGCAAATTCTGCCCGACGCCCGGAAGATCGTGCACGACGTTAATGCCATGACTTTGCAGGAGCGCTGCCGGTCCTATACCCGAAAGCTGAAGCAACTGCGGCGACTGGAGTGAGCCTGCCGACAAAATCACTTCACGTGCTGCACGAACCTCGCGCACGACACCGTTCTGAAGATACTTCACGCCAACAGCGCGACGACCGTTGAGAATGAGGCCTGTTGCCTGTGCATTCGTCTCAATCCGTAGATTTGAACGATCGCGCGCAGGCTTAAGATACGCAACCGCGGAGGAGATACGCCATCCATTATGGGTGAATAGCTGATAGTAACCGACGCCTTCCTGGTTTCCGCCATTGAAGTCGTCGGTTCGCGGAACGCCGAGTTCATTCGCGCCGCGAATGATGGCTTCCATTAATTCGTTTTTCTCGACGATGTCGGATGACCACAGCGGACCATCGTCACCATGCGTGCTGCTCGCGCCACGGCTATTGTGTTCGGATTTGATGAAGTACGGGAGGACGCTATTCCAATCCCAGCCGGCATTGCCCAACTGCGCCCAGCGATCATAGTCCTCGCGTTGGCCGCGAATGAAAATCAATCCGTTGATTGAACTCGACCCGCCGAGGCCGCGACCGCGCGGCCAGTAAATTCGACGATCTTTCATGTTAGGCTCGGGGTCCGTGTAGAAGCCCCAGTTGTAGTCCTTGTGGAACATCGTCTTCCCATAACCGATGGGAATATGGATCCAGAGATAGTTGTCCTTGGGGCCTGCCTCGAGCAGCAAAACCTTATGACGGCCATTCGCGCTCAACCGATTTGCCAACACGCAACCGGACGATCCTGCGCCGACAATGACGTAGTCGAATTCCTCAGACATGTTTCCCCACCGAACGTCTCATTTAATGAGACGATTTATCTTAAAGATTGAAGCCCGCCCAAAAGTTTGTCAACGTGCTTGAAGGCTCGCCAACTCACTCATCGGGACAACCCGCAATGACAGTGCAGGAAACATCCTCGGTTTCGGAACGCGCGTTGCTTCTTCTTGAAATCATCGCGAAGGCGGACGCGCCGCCGACGCTGAACCAACTCATCGCGGAAATTCAACTGCCGAAAGCGACGACACATCGCTTTGCTGCATTGCTCGAACAACTGGGATTCGTCCAGCGCACGGCAGACGGGCATCGCTACGAGATCGGATACCGACTGACGTCACTCGCTTTGGACGCCATGCGCCATTCATTTCAGCTCGCACCGCGCCGCGCTATTCTTTCGGCGCTCGTCAAAGAAACCGGTGAGACCTGCAACATCACAATGCTCGACGGCGACCGGTTGATTTATCTCGACCGCGTTGAGTCTGACTGGCCGCTGCAGTTTCGTCTGAAAGTCGGCTCGCACGTACCGCTCCACTGCACCGCAAGCGGCAAGCTGATTCTGGCGCTGGCACCTTCGTCGTTGCGCAAAGCCGTTCTCCGGACGCAACCGCTGGAGCGCCATACGCCCCAAACTCTAACGACATCGGCGCAGTTGGAGCCAGAACTTGTCGCCATCCGCAAAAGCGGAATCGGTACAGACAATGAGGAATTTATCGATGGCATGACAGCTTCGGCAGTGCCGGTCCACGATGCGAAGGGACGCATCTTCGCGACCGTCGCAGTCCACGGACCCACGTTTCGCCTACCGATGTCGCGTGCAATTTCTCACGTGCCAGCTCTGAAAAGAGCCGCCAAAGCCATCGAACAGACCATGATTGATTCCGAGCCGCTTGCCTCCGCGAAGAAACGGGCTGTGGGCATCGGATAAAAGTCGCGATATTTTGATTCACCGGCAACTGTGCAAAGACACAGATCAGGAAGCAGCATGGACGCGAAGCCACCCGCAAACGCTAATGACATTCAGAAGGCCGGTCGATTTCTGCGTTCGATCGTTCCGGGGACGCTGATCTGTATCGCCATAACGCTCGCGGCGATCGCCGCTCAATACATTGAAGAGCTTACTTTTGCGCATCCCTATGTCGAAGCGCTCGTACTGGCGATTCTGATTGGCATCGTTGTCCGCAGTTTCTGGCAACCAGGACAGCGCTGGACGCCGGGCATCAATTTCAGCGCGAAGCTTTTGCTGGAAATCGCCGTCATGCTTCTCGGCGCTTCGATTAGTTTTAGCGCCATTATGGCATCGGGGGCGGCCTTGCTGGGAGGCATCGTTGTCACCGTTGCGGTCGCGCTTGTAGCCAGCTACATGATTAGCCGCGTGCTCGGCTTGTCGCAGCACATCTCCATCCTGATCGCTTGCGGTAATTCGATTTGCGGCAACTCAGCCATCGCCGCAGTCGCGCCCGTCATCGGTGCGACAAGCGCCGACATCGCCTCGTCGATCGCGTTCACAGCCGTACTCGGCGTCGTCGTCGTTCTCGGCCTGCCGCTGGCGTTTCCCTTGCTGCATCTCAACGAAACACAATACGGCACGCTGGCGGGACTGACCGTCTATGCTGTGCCGCAGGTTTTAGCGGCGACGATTCCGATCGGACTCGTCGCCACGCAAGTTGGCACGCTCGTGAAGCTTGTGCGCGTTTTGATGCTGGGTCCGGTCGTCATTCTTTTGTCGCTGCTGCGAACCAGAATTTCCGATGACAAAGGCGATCTTCCGAAAAAGCAGAATTTATTTCAGCTTGTACCATGGTTCATCGTCGGATTTCTTGTGCTGGCAGCCGTTCGATCGCTGGGCTTCGTCCCAGACAGCGCGCTAAAACCACTCACACTCGCAGCAGGCATATTAACGATCGTGTCGATGGCCGCACTTGGCCTCGGCGTAGATATCCGCGTAATTGGCCGGCTTGGCGGACGCGTGACCTTCGCCGTCACGGGATCCTTGGTCGTGCTTTTCGCGATCAGCCTCGGCCTCATTCGCCTCCTTGGAATTCGCTGACTGGATGTTGTCGAGCGGCGACGGTTGCGCAGAAATCCTTCGCGGAAAAACATGCTTTTCGCCGCTAGTTGGACAATCGGTTTATCCTACCAAGCCTGTCCAATACGCAGCTTTGTTCCCTTGAAGTGATTGATTTTCCGGCACAAGTTAGAGCAATCGGTTAGGCAGGTGGTTGTTATGAAAAAACTCGGCATTACAAAATTGAATTTCAAAGGATCGTCATCGGTCGGCAATTCGTCGAGCTACGCTTACCTGTCAGAACAGGAACTTTCCGCTTGGGCAGAACGATCTGCAATTGCCTCGAACAACGGCTCCCGGTTTGTTGGATTAGGCGCTTTGGCTTTTTGGGCGGTCGTCGCGGCAATCTTGATCGCGCGCTTCTTCATTATTGATCCGGCCAAACTTCGACCGACAGCCGCAGCAACGCCGTTCGTCATTTTGTCTGAGGCTCAGTTCAAGTCGTAACTATAGCTTACCCATCGAAGTTCGCGCTCATCCACCATCTAAAATAAATTTGCGTAGGGGTCGTTCAACTTTCGGGAGGCGGAACGCGGGACACCGATCTCACCTCGAAGTTCGTCAAAACCCCGATATTCTGTGCGGCACATAAGACCGCTCTAGTGCCGCTATTTCATCTGTCGTAAGCTTAAAGGAAAGCGCAGCAACTCCATCTGTCAAATGTTCAAATTTTGACGCCCCTATGATCGGGCAGATGATGCCTTTTTTCTGTAGAAGCCATGCGAGCGCGACTTGCGCGCGCGGCACACCTCTCAATACCGCTATAGCGCTGACTTGATCTACAATAAGCCGGTCCGAGTCTGGAAATTGTGTGTAGAGATTCTTACCAAACTCGTCCGTTTCCTGGCGCGAACTTGTTTCGTCCCACGCACGAGTCAGCCGTCCGCGTGCCAAGGGACTCCACGGCATCACTGCGACGCTCTGATCTACGCAGAGGGGCAGCATTTCTCTTTCTTCTTCGCGATTGAGCAGATTGACGTGGTTCTGCATACTTACGAACTCGGTCCAGCCGTGCAAACGTGACGTATAAAGCGCTTTTGAGAATTGCCACGCATACATGCTGGACGCGCCGATGTAGCGAACCATGCCCGCCTTTACGACATCGTGCAGCGCCTCCATTGTTTCTTCAATCGGTACCGCAGGATCCCAGCGATGAATTTGGTAAAGGTCGACGAAGTCGGTGCCGAGACGCCGCAGGCTGTTGTGTAGTTCGTTGAATATCGCCTTCCGCGACAACCCGGCGCCGTTTGGCCCAGGCCGCATCCGCCCATGCGCCTTGGTCGCGATAACAACGTTCTCCCGACGCGTGAAATCCTTTAGCGTCCGACCTAAGATTTCCTCGGATGTGCCGTCTGAATAGACATTTGCCGTATCGAAGAAATTGAAGCCCAGCTCGATCGCCTTTTTGATCAACGGCCTGCTCTTCTCCTCATTGAGCGTCCATGGATGATTGCCACGCTCCGGAATGCCGTACGTCATACAGCCTAGGCACAGGCGAGACACCTCAAGTCCGGTCTTGCCTAATTTTACATATTCCATCGGCATTCTATTTTCTTCTTCTATCAACGAGCTCGTTGCCGACGCAACGATGTATCGAGCAACGTGCGTGTCGTCCGCTCATTCACATGATCAGCGCCTCCCACCAGCTAATCAAGAGTGGAAATTCGTACGATCGATCATATCGAAAGCACGATACAAAATTGTTCGCCGAGGCAGATAAAAATGGGGCCGCTAGCTGATTGTGGTGCGTATCGACATGCGTTAGACACGGACGCCCCTTGCCCGAAGGGGTCATATCCCCCGTGATGTTACGGGTCCGCCTGCGCCGCCTGGTTGCCAGCCGGAACTCCTGACGTGACGGACGCTTCCAGCCAAGCTTGGGCTAAAGCGTTGAAGCATCGTTTGTGAAAGAGTGAGCATGGCGCGCAATATTCTGATTCTTGGAGCTTCGTACGGATCGCTGCTGGCAACAAAGTTGCTGATGGCCGGCCACAACGTGACCTTGGTTTGCCGGAAGAATACAGCAGAACTCATTAACCGTGAGGGTACCGAAGTTCGTATCAAGCTTCGGGATGACCCGGCGCACCGATCCATCTTTTCACGCGATCTGCCCGGAAAACTGGACGCGACCACGCCCGATAAGGTCGACCTTTCCCGTTACAATCTCGTTGCGCTTGCCATGCAGGAGCCGCAATACACCAACCACACCATCCGCGTTCTAATGATTAAAATCGCTGCCGCTAAACTACCTTGCCTGTCGATCATGAACATGCCGCCCCTTCCCTATCTGAAGCGAATTCAGAAGTTGGAAGGAATGGACCTCGAAGAAGCCTATACCAATGCGCAAGTATGGGAACGCTTCGAGTCGGGACTGGTGACGCTCTGCTCGCCCGACCCGCAGGCCTTCCGCCCGCCGGAGGAAAAAGCAAACGTTCTTCATGTCGGCCTGCCGACAAATTTCAAAGCCGCGACATTCGAAGATGAGGCACACAACAAGCTGCTTCGTGAATTGGAAGCGGACATCGACGCGGTGAAGCTCGATGGCCAAGACGTTCCGGTAAAGCTCAAAGTTTTCGACTCTCTGTTCGTCCCGCTGGCGAAATGGTCGATGCTATTGACCGGAAATTATCGCTGCATCACGCCGACCGACCCGCAGCCGATCCGTGACGCAGTACATGGTAACCTCAAGCTTTCGAAGTCGATCTACACGCATGTCGATGCGATCGCACTTCGTCTGGGAGCAGACCCGCAAGATCAAGTGCCTTTCGAGAAGTACGCCAAAGCGGCAGAAAGTCTGCTCAAGCCCTCATCGGCGGCCCGCGCGGTCGCAAGCGGCGCGCCCTTCATTGAGCGGGTCGACCTGCTGGTGAAGTTAATCTCGCATCAGCTCGGCATGCCGAATGCCGAGATCGATCGAATTGTCGAAATCGTGGATCAAAAACTGGAAGAAAAGATCGTAGCGGGCGGATCCGACGGGTCGTGACGTCCGCTTATCAACGTGGCGCACGATCAGGATTCGATGCTCTGACCTTTCGATACGGCGGCACGCGCGATATCACGCGAGTCCCCTACTCAATCATTTTCGAAAGAAGCGCTTGATTCGCGGCGCAGAGGGACGCAATCCCTCCTAGGCCTTGCATTTGCCGTGAACAGAAGAAAATTCTCAAAGGCCGCGAACCGCAGATTGAAAGCAGGGTCTTGTTTGCCTGACCCTTGCAAAGAAAATATGCAAAAAAAATGCTTCGGGATTCTAAGAATTCCGGAGCCATCCGCCGCTGTTTTTAAAGCCAAAAACGTTGTTAATGTATTATAGTACATGCGTTGCCGCATTCGCGCTGACAGAAATTGCTCCTCTTCAAATTTTGGAATTCGGGCTGTGACAAAAAAGGAAAAATCGCCCCAACTTGTTGTCAACAACGCTGACAACAAACTTGGCAATCCGAACTCTGCTGGTCGACCTAGCGGCGCCAAATCCAAACCGATGCGGGAAGACGATCTCGACGCCTTTCTGGTCGAACTTGGCCAGAGGGTGCGGCGGATGCGCGCAATGCGCGGCATGTCACGAAAAGTGCTATCGCAAGTGTCAGGTATGTCGGAGCGATACATCGCCCAGCTCGAAAGTGGATTGGGGAATGTCTCGATCATGCTGCTGCGTCGGGTTGCTGCGGCAATTGGTTCTCCCATCGAAGATCTGATCGAACAAAACAGCAATGTCCACGACGACTGGCCGCTCATGCGGCCTCTGCTGCGACAGGCAACGCCTGAGATGATCGCAGAAGTCAAACAAATCCTGACCGGAAATCATGCAAAGGACAAACAAGGTACTCCGCGAGTCGTTGTCGATCGCATCGCTCTAGTTGGACTGCGTGGAGCCGGAAAGTCGACACTCGGCCGCCAGGTCGCGGAAAAGCTGGGCTGGCCTTTCGTGGAGCTTAACAAGGAAATCGAAGAAGAGCACGGTTTCGCGATGAATGAGATCCTGGCGCTGTACGGCCAAGATGGCTATCGGCGCTTCGAGCAAGCCACCCTGCGCCGAATCATCGCTCGTCCTGGACCGATGCTTCTGGCGACAGGCGGCGGGATCGTGTCCGAGCCCATGACCTACGAATTATTGCTCAACGCCTTCTTCACGATCTGGCTCAAAGCAACACCCGCCGAACATATGAAGCGCGTACGCCAGCAAGGCGATCTACGGCCAATGGGCAATGACAAAACCGCGATGGCGGAACTCATAAATATATTATCGAGCCGTGAACCGCATTATTCAAGGGCTCGCCTGATGATCGACACATCGAACAGCTCCATTGCTGCCAGCATGAATAAGCTGTTCAACGCGATTCAGTCTCATTGAGCCCTACAGGCCTTTGCGCGGCAGACAGCCTGTCGATCATCGTAACGCCAACGGAATAATTCAGACAAACCACGCGCGCTTTCGGGCTGGGCCTATTCCTTTTTTATGGGTCCGCAATGGATGATCGATCGATTGTGCAACGTCTGAGGGACTACGCAGCGTTAAAGCCAGCGATTGCCTTGACCTCAAGGTACTCTTCAAGACCGAACTTGCCCCACTCACGCCCGTTTCCAGATTGTTTGTAGCCCCCGAATGGCGCGGCCCGCTCGTTGGGTACGCCGTTGAGATTGACGTTGCCGGCGCGGAGTTGACGGGCAACCTTGCGTGCACCTTCGAGCGTCCCGGCCGAAACGTACCCTGCAAGTCCGTATTCCGTATCGTTAGCGATCTTGATTGCGTCAGCCTCGTCCTTTGCACCAAGGATTGTGATGACCGGTCCAAAAATCTCTTCGCGCGCGATGCTCATGTCATTGGTGACGTCAGCAAAAACAGTCGGGCGCACAAAGAAACCCTTATTGACGCCTTCGGGCAGACCGATACCCCCGGCAACCAACGTTGCGCCCTCGTCGATACCTTTTTTTATGAGCTTCTGAATCTTATCCCACTGGATTCGCGACACGACTGGTCCCATCGTCGTATCGGCTGCACGAGGGTCCCCCGGTTTAGCCTTGTCGGCGACGGTCTTCGCGATCGCAGCGACTTCGTTCATCTTGCCTAACGGCACGATCATGCGCGTTGGTGCATTGCACGACTGGCCGGAATTGCCGAAGACCTGTGCGACACCTCCGATAACGGCCTTGTTCAAATCCGCGTCCTCTAGAATTACGTTCGGCGACTTCCCTCCGAGCTCCTGGCTCACACGCTTGACTGTCGGCGCGGCCCGTACTGCAACATCGACGCCGGCGCGGGTTGATCCTGTGAATGAAATCATATCGATGTCGGGATGTTCGCTCATCGCGACACCAACATCCTGGCCAAGTCCGTTTATCACATTGAAAACGCCGTTCGGAACGCCGGCGTCGTGAAGGATTTCGGCGAAAATCAATGCTGACGATGGCGTAAATTCCGACGGCTTCAGGATCATTGTGCATCCTGCAGCAAGCGCGGGGGCTACCTTGCACGCAATCTGATTCAGCGGCCAATTCCACGGCGTTATCATGCCGATGACGCCAATGGGTTCCCGTACAACCATCGCGGAGCCGATCGGTTCTTCAAATTGATAGCTTTTCAGCACCTCCAGGGTAGAAACAATATGACCGAGTCCAGCGCCCGCCTGGAATTTTTCTGCAAATGTGAGCGGCGCGCCCATTTCATCGGACACTGCGGCACCGATATCTTTCACGCGGGTTTTGTAGACTTCGATGATCCGGGTGAGCAACGCAACGCGTTCATCCCGGCTGGTCCGGGAGAAAATCTCGAATGCAGCGCGCGCCGCAATCACCGCCTTATCGACGTCGGACTTTGAGCCAAGCGCCACCGAATACATCGTCTCTTCAGTCGCCGGATTAACGACTGGCATCGACTTCTTGATGACTGGGTCGACCCAGGCGCCATCAACGTAGAATTGCATGCGTTTTGTCATCGTGAACCTCTTTACTTTTGTGATTGCCAAAAGGGAATAAAGTGTTTGCCACTCTTCCGCGTTTAAAGCTTTACAAATCAGCGACCCGCAATGCACTGATCGCTAGCGCCAAAGATCAATACGTCTCAACATGATAACGTCCGTTCTCGCGCATCGCGGGCTTGAGCGTTGCCCAATCGAGTGACGCGCCACGGCATGCTTCGGCGAACGCTTCATCGACGCCGCTCTCCATACCTTTCAATCCGCAGATATAGACGTGCGTGTTGCTGTCGCCGAGCAGCTTGGTGATCTGCGCTGCTTCGGTACGGATTCGATCCTGCACATAGACGCGCGGCTGGTTCGGCACCCGCGAATAACAGAAATATTTACCAAGCAATCTTTCTGGCACTTTCTGCAACGGTCCAAAATACGGCAATTCTTCCGGACGCCGCGCACCGAAAAAGAGAAGCAAGCGGCCCGTAGCATCCGGCATTGCACGACGGCGACGCTCGGTAAAGCCGCGAAACGGCGCGGAGCCCGTGCCAGTGCAGATCATGATGATATTCGCAACTGGATCGTCTGGCATCAAGAATGTCGCGCCGAATGGGCCCGTAATCTCCAGCTTCGCTCCACGTTGCAAATCGCACAGATAATTCGAACATACGCCCTCGCCTTCTCGCTTGACGGTGAGCGCGAGATTGTTGGAGTTCGGCTTCTCGCCATCGCGTGGACTTGCCACCGAATACAAACGCAGGTGATGGGGCTTGCCGTTGGCATCGGCCCCTGGGGCCGCGATGCCGATGCTCTGGCCTTCGAGAACGGGGAAATGCTGATCCCCGAAGTCGAGAATGATGTGTCTTACGTCGGCATCTGAATTTATATCTGTCAGCCGGAAATTTCCGGTCACGGTTGCTATTGCTGGTCTGGCTTTGCTATGGAGATTCACCGTCGGCTTACTCGCCGAATGCGGCGCGACGGGCTTACCACCGAGGCCCTCGCGCGACTCTTCGAGCAAGCGCGCGACATCGTCTTCGAGTGCTTCGACGGCACCATTAACCTCGCTTGCTGCAACTTCCTCCTGCGACGGTAGATCAATCCACGAAAATTGTTCTTCCAGCGAGTATGGCTTCGCAACTACGCGCCAGTTGTCTATCGATCCCGTCGGACAGGGTGAAATGCAATCCATACAGTGATTGCAGATCGACGCGTCGACCACGTAATTATTTCCATCATGCGTCACCGCATCGACCGGACATGTCTCTTCGCAGGTGTTGCAGCGAATACATATCTCGGGATCGATGAGGTGCTGCTTGAGCAGTTCGGCGGTTGACATACGATGGTCCACATTCTTCTCCCTCTCCCCGGAAGCGGGAAAAGGGGAAAGTGTTATGCCGCTTCGATCTTCACATACTCGAAGTCGCCTGGCTTGTTGTCGATGCCCATTTTCGGCGGTGCGATCCAGTTGGCGTATTTTCCGGGCTCGTTGACCGGCTTCATCAGCGAGGAGATAAAATCGCCATCAGCGATAGAAGGCAAATAGTTACTGTTGGTTTTCTGCCATTCTGCATCGGAGACGATCACGCCCTTCGGCGTCGCATGCACGTCCCGGAATTCACCGATCTGGCGATGAAACGCTGTATGCGGCAATTCGAGACGGAAATTCACACCGGCCTTTTCAATGACTTTGTTCCAACGCTCAACACCCTTTTCGCAATCCTCAGTATAGTCGTCCCGCAGGCGCATGTTGAGCGCAGTCAACGCAGGCTCATCGACCATCGTGATCTTGCCATCGACAAATTTCAACACCTTATAAATGTCGTTGGTGAGGCGGTGATCGTCGTCGATCTTGGTTTCCATAAACCGGCCCTTGAGGCCTGAGTTATAGAAATTCGCCGCATTGGTGGAAACTTCCGATCCGAAAAGATCAAGAGACAGCGAATAATGCAGATTCAACTTCTTCTGCATTGTCGGCAGATCGATCACGCCGAGTGCGCGGACATTGTCGGTCTGGTTCGGATCTTCGATGCCAGCCTGCTTCATCGCTTCACAAGTGCGCTGGAGCACGCGGCTAACACCGGTCTCGCCGACGAACATGTGGTGCGCTTCTTCCGTCAGCATGAAGCGGCAAGTGCGCGACAGTGGGTCGAAGCCGGACTGCGCCAGACTTTCCAACTGCATCTTGCCGTCGCGGTCCGTGAAAAACGTGAACATGAAGAACGACAGCCAGTCGGGTGTAGCTTCGTTGAATGCGCCTAACATGCGCGGCGCGTCGGCATCACCCGAACGGCGGCGCAACAAATCGTCCGCCTCTTCGCGACCATCGCGGCCGAAATATTTCTGCAGAAGATAAACCATCGCCCAGAGGTGACGTCCTTCCTCGACATTAACTTGAAACAGATTGCGCATATCGTAAAGCGACGGCGCGGTTTTACCCAGATAACGTTGTTGTTCGACCGATGCCGGCTCCGTGTCGCCTTGAATGACGACAAGACGGCGCAACATCGCGCGATATTCACCAGGCACTTCCTGCCAAGCTTTTTCACCCATATGCTGGCCGAAATTAACCTTGCGCTCTTCGTCTTGCGGCGCCAGCAAAACACCCCAGCGATATTCCGGCATGCGCACGTAATCGAACTTTGCCCAGCCCTTCGGGTCGACACTGACCGCGGTGCGCAGATAGACCAGTGATTCCTGAAATCCCTCCGGCCCCATGTCGTTCCACCAATCGAGATAGCCGGGGTGCCAACCTTCAAGCGCTTTAAGCACTTGGCGGTCTTCGGCGAGATTGACGTTGTTCGGAATTTTCGTCGTGTAATCCACGCTCATGATGTTCATGGGGTCACTCCTTAAACGCGAGTCATATCGAATTGCGCTTTCACGCCGGTGCCGTAGCGCAACAGCGCGCCTTCTTCGCCGACCGCGTTAGGTCGCTGGAATATCCAGTTCTGCCATGCCGTGAGTCGCGAGAAGATTTTCGACTCCATCGTCTCCGGTCCAACAAAACGTAAATTAGCTTCCATGCCGGTGAGACTGTCAGGTGAGAACGACGTGCGCTCCTCGAAAAACACGCGCACCTCGTCGTCCCAATCGATGTCGTCGAGCGCGAATGTGACGAGACCCAGTTGCTCGGCAGTCTCCGCATCGAGCGCCACGCCGATTCTTTTCTTCGCCGTCTCCACGTCTGACGGATCGGCTTGAAAGCGCGAATCGAGGCGCGTAATGCCGTGGCTCATCGGATAAGAGCCGAAATTTTGCGCGGTGAGAACAATCTCGGCAGGTGCGCGATTGTCGCCCTGCTTCTCGCCAACCAACATGTAGGAGCGATCCGCAGCGAAGACGAGTTCAGCCAGCGTGCCGACGAAACACGAACCCGGTTCGACCAAAGCTACCAGCGTGCGCGAGGTGACATCGACGCGTTTCAGCACACGCTTCCAGTAGTGATTGATCTCATTGACCAGCAAGTGCGATTTGTTGGCATCGAGGAATGCGTCGTAAGCGAGAACGCGCGATTTCTCTCCAACGGACTTGAACACAAATATCGCGGTTTGCAATTCGTTGATACGCAAATGAAGGATCGCGTCGTCGAGTTCGCGCGCCACCTGAAGCGGCCAGAACTTGTCTCCTAAACATGCCAGCGCAGCAGCATCCTTCGGCGGATCGATTTCGGGCACCTTAATCGTAAGCGTTGCAATGCGCTTGTCGCGATCAATATCGACGCTGACGAATTCATAATTGATTCCGTTGCTTGTGAATTCGCGCATGAGCGGCTTCAACGAAATCCCCTTGTCGCCGTCGCGCTTCGACTTCGCCGCGAATTCCTTCGCGCGCTCGGCGACTTTGGCTTCGAGCTTTGAGTTGGCCACGATGTCATCAACGAGCCGCCACTGCACGGCGCGCTTGCCTTTAATGCCTTCTTCGATAGTGCAGAAAAAATCCGCGTGGTCGCGGCGGACTTTGCGCTTGTCCACGACGCGCGTGAGGCCGCCAGTGCCGGGCAGCACCGCAAGCAACGGAACCTCGGGAAGTGCGACAGCGGCAGCGCCGTCATCCGCCATGATGATGTGATCGGTCGCAAGCGCAAGTTCATAGCCGCCGCCCGCCGCAGTTCCGTTCACCACCGTGATGAAACGCTGGCCGGAATTCGCCGATGAATCCTCAATGCCGTTGCGCGTCTCGTTGGTGAATTTGCAGAAATTGACCTTATGCGCGTGCGTTGAGCCCGCAAGCATGCGGATGTTCGCACCAGCGCAGAACACGCGGTTCTTGCCCGAACGCAGAAGCACAACTTTCACTTGCGGATGCTCGAAGCGTAGACGCTGAACTGCGTCGGCGAGTTCGATATCCACCCCGAGGTCGTAAGAATTCAGCTTGAGCAGATAGCCCTCGAACAGGCCGCCGTTCTCGTCGACATCCATCGTCAATGTCGCGGTATCACCCGTCACATCCAGCTTCCAGTGCCGATACTTCGACGGCTCGGTCTGAAAATCGATGTATCGCGCGCTGTTAGCGAGCTTGCGGTCTTCATGGGCCATCGGCCACCCTTCAACGTTTTCTGATATTGCGATTCAGCTGGCCAGCTAAGGTTATTTAGATGCATAATAGTGCACACTTTACGGTAGTCCAGCCAAATAACTCAAGAAACTGCATTTTGTTTCCTGTTTTTCGTAGATTCACGTAAGTGCGCTCGACACCAGCACCTTCCCAGATCGCTTGGAGAGCTTCGTCGGCAGCATCGATCTGCGATCAAATTCCGAGATATCTATGCTGCAGGTCGGGCTGGGCGATCAGCTGCTGCGACGTACCGGTCCACACGACGCAGCCGCGCTCAATAATGTAGTGGCGGTCGGCGATACGCGTGAGATTTTGAACATTCTTGTCGATCACCAAAACGGACTGGCCTTGATCCTTCAACATAGAAAGGCAGTTCCAGATTTCGTCGCGGATCAGCGGTGCGAGGCCTTCGGTGGCTTCGTCAAGAATCAATAGGCACGGGTTAGTCATGAGCGCACGGCCAACGGCTAGCATCTGCTGCTCCCCGCCTGAGAGCGTACTACCCATATTGCTCCCGCGCTCGGCCAGTTTTGGGAACAGCTCATGAATCCGTTCAATCGTCCAAGGATCTGGCGCGCCAAGACGATTGCCAGACGCTGCGACAAGATTCTCGCGCACAGTCAAATTTGGAAATATTTGACGCCCTTCCGGGACAAGCCCAATTCCCATCTGCGCAATCCGATAGGGCGGCAAGTTGCGAACATCGCGTCCGCCAAAGCGGATCGACCCCGCGCGCGCCGGGGTTAGTCCCATAATGGATCGAACCGTTGTGGTTTTACCCATGCCGTTACGGCCCATCAAAGTCACCATCTCTCCGGTCTGCACCGAGATAGACAAGTCGAAAAGAACTTGGCTTAAGCCGTAACAGGTCTCGATTTTCTCGACTTCAAGCAGAGACGCGGACTCAGCCATGGCGGATCTCCATATGCTGTTCGCCGAGATAAGCCCGCCGTACATCCTCGTTCGCGCGGATCGCGGCAGGCACGTCTGAAGCAATGACGCGACCGTAGACAAGAACGGTAATCCGATCGGCTAGCGCAAATACGGCTTCCATGTCGTGCTCGACTAGGACGATTGTGACTTCTTTGCGCAACCCCTGAAGCAACTTCACCATGCGCGTCGACTCGGTTACACCCAATCCCGCCATCGGCTCGTCAAGCAGCAGCAGCCGAGGTTTGGTTGCGAGTGCAACTGCAAGTTCAAGCTCGCGATGCTCGCCGTGACTCAACTGAGACACAAGGACATTTGCACGCTCGCCAAGCCCTACCCGGTCCAGTGCCGATTGTGCCGCCTCGCGCAGTGCGCTCTCTTTGCGCGCGTTTTTCCAAAAGTGAAAAGAATGCCCGTCATGCGCCTGCGCAGCCAACGCGACATTATCAAGCGCGGTAAAGTCGAGCAGCAGCGAGGTGATCTGGAACGAGCGCCCAAGCCCAAGACGGCTCCGCCGATATTGCGGCATTGTCGTAATATTGAGATCAGAGAAGTGGATCGTCCCGGAATTTGGCAGCAACTGACCGGTCAATTGACTTATCAATGTGGTCTTGCCAGCGCCGTTGGGACCGATGATGGCATGCAACTCACCTGTCTTAACAGTGAGGGATAAGTTATCAGTGGCAATAATTCCGCCGAACCGCTGAACCAGATTTTCAACGCGGAGCAAGGTATCAGCCATTGCTCTTGCTCTCCAACCATCCGGCTATGCCGCCGCGGCCGAACAGAACAACCAATAGCAGCAGCGGACCGACAATGAGCTGCCAATATTCAGTGACCTGCGACAAAACCTCCTCGAGAATGAGAAAGACGATCGCGCCTATCACAGGACCGAACAGCGTTCCCATGCCGCCAAGAATGACCATGACCATAAGGTCGCCCGAGCGGGTCCAGAACATGATGGAGGGGCTGATGAAATCAGTGTTGTTGGCCAATAGAGCGCCGGCGAGGCCGCATATCGTGCCGGCAATTACGAAACACACAAGGCGATAGTGATTTGCAGGAAATCCGATGGCCTGCATACGTTGTTCGTTGGAGCGGACGCCTTGAACAACGAGGCCAAAACGCGAATTGACAACGCGCCAAATCAGATAGATGCCGGCAAATAAACAACCCAGGCAAAGATAGTAAAATTGCACACGGCTCGACATATTGATGAGGCCGCCGAAGTCGCTCCGCTTGTAGATCGTCAGTCCGTCGTCACCCCCATAACGCGCAAGTCCGGATGCGATGTAATAGGCCATTTGCGCAAAAGCCAAAGTAATCATGATGAAATAGACGCCGCGCGTGCGTAGCGAGAGCGCTCCGATGACGAATGCGAAAAGAGCCGATGCAGCAAGCGCCACTGGAAATTGAATGAAGCCAGATCCAACTCCCTCATGCGCAAGGATGCCGACGGCGTAACCTCCGATACCGAGATAAGCGGCATGACCGAAACTCACCATGCCGCCAAAACCCATGATGAGATTGAGGCTTGCTGCCGCAAGCGCAAAGATAACGACACGCGTAAACAGCGTGAGGACAAAGACGTTTCCGCTGATAAATGTATAGATGGGGAGCAATAAAAGGCCGACGACCAACAAAGCTGTCAGAGCGGTTCGGACGTCGAGTTGTGCTTTCATCGTTTGTTAGCTGGAAATAGCCCCTCCGGCCGTACCACAAGCACCGCGGCCATCAGCAGATAAATCAGCATTGAAGACAGCGCGGGCGCTGCGGTGGAAGCGGCGGCAGAACTCAAGAGCTTACGCAAGAGATCGGGCAGAAACGCGCGACCGAGCGTATCGATCATTCCGACAAAGATTGCTGCGACGAACGCGCCACGAATCGAACCGATTCCACCAATAACAATGATGACGAAAGCAAGAATAAGAATATTTTCACCCATTCCGATCTGAACGGTGAGGATCGGTGCCTGCATAAGCCCCGCGAGACCAGCGAGCGCGGCGCCGAGACCGAACACCAGAGTGAAAAGCAAATTGATGTTGATGCCGAGCGCGCCAATCATTTCACGGTTCGACGCGCCAGCGCGAATGAGCATGCCGATTTTAGTCCGCATCACAACGAAAAAGAGAAAGGCCGCAACAAGGAGTGAAACCGCGATGATTGCAAGGCGATAGCTTGGATACAGAACGCCCGGCATAATTTCGATCGGCACTGTAAGCCATGTCGGTATCGGCAGCGACAAACCCGCAGGACCCCAGATCAACCGTACCGCGTCGTTGAAAAATAAAATCAACCCAAAGGTACCAAGCACCTGATCGAGATGACCGCGACTGTAAAGATGCCGGAGTGCTACGAATTCGAGCACAATTCCGGGCAGCAGCGTTGCTCCTAGGGCAAGAACAGCGCCGGCGACAAAGCTTCCCGTCCAAGCTGCAAACGTCGCTGCGAAATAGGCCCCCATCATGTAAAGCGAACCGTGGGCAAGATTAACGAAATCCATAATGCCGAAGACCAGCGTCAATCCGGCCGCCAAGAGAAACAGCAGCAGTCCGAGTTGCAATCCGTTGAGGAGTTGTTCGACGACAAGTAACATGGGTGCTTTACACGACGCCTAAGAGATGGCGCGAAAAATATGACACTGCGAAATAAATGTAACAGCGGCAGCGCTTGAGCGCTGCCGCTATGCCTCGATGGCGTCCGCAATCACTTCATCGGACATTTGTCGCCGAACTTGTCTTTGCTGTCCTTGACGATCGTCGCAACGGTCTTAAGCCCAAGCTGACCGTCAGCACCTTTGACAACATCCTGCAGATAGAAATTCTGAATCGGGATATGGTTGGTGCCATACTTGAATGGTCCGCGAACCGAACTGAAGTTGGCTTTTTCCATTTCCTTCTTCATATCGCCCTTCTTGCTAGTGTCACCCTTGACGGCGACAACCGCACTGTTGATCAGCATCGCGGCGTCATAGGATTGCGCACCATAGAACGAAGGCGTGGACTTGAATTTTGCGCGGAAGTCGCCAACGAACTTCTTGTTGGCGTCGTTGGGCAAATCGTTCACCCACTCTTGAGCACCCGGAACGCCGAGCGCGTTATCCTTCTGCAATGGCAGCGACAATTCGTCGATCGTAAAAGCTGTGTAGAGCGGCATCTGCGCCTTCAGACCAGCTTGTGCATATTGATTGAGAAACTGCACTCCGGCGCCGCCCGGATAGAACACGAAGATCGACTGAGCGCCCGAAGCGCGCGCCTTTGAAAGTTCGGCGGAGAAGTCGAGTTGGGTTGGCCACACAGTATATTCTTCACCCTTGATTTCACCCTTGAAGGTGCTTTTAACACCAGCGAGCATGTCTTTGCCGGCAGCGTAGTTGGGGCCAATCAGGAAAACCGATTTCACGCCTTTCTGGTTCATGTATTCGCCCATGGCCGCGGGCGTCTGGTCGTTCTGCCAAGAGGTCGAGAACACGTAAGGCGAGCATAATTCGCCGGCGACCTGGGACGGGCCTGCATTGGCGACGACCAGCATGGTCTTCGAATCCACGACGGGCTTAAGCGACGCGAGCAGCACGTTCGACCAGATGTAGCCCGCAAGGAAATCGACCTTATCGGACTCGATCAGTTTCTCCGTCTTCTGCTTACCGACGTCTGGCTTGAAAGTGTCATCTTCATAAATCACTTCTACTGCCTTGCCACCCATCTTGCGTCCAAGATGATCAAGCGCCAACTCGAACGAATTGCGCATGTCGTTACCGATCGCCGCGACCGGCCCGCTAAAGGTGCTGACAAAGCCGATCTTGATGGTGTCGCCCGCGGAAGCGGGGCTTGAGAGTGCGAACAACGCTGCGCTCGCTAACCAAAATTTCGTTTTCATGTTCGTTCCCTCTTCGTTTTTACGCAGATCGTTGTCTGCCAATGATTGTCTTTTCATCCTTGAGCGGAGCCCGATAGACAAGGCTTCGCTGTCGCTATTTCATGTCGCTTGGCTTCTACACATATATATGAAGTCAAGCCGCGCCCGAGAATTGGTCCGCGAGACTGCGATGGGCGAAACCATCCGAAATCGCGCCGGCCAAAAGCAATGCACTGAACGTGACGCGGGGCAGCATATGAACGCCGGCGGCGCTTATTGCGCGCAACACAAAACCCGCACGAGGCTTGTCAGCCAATTGTTGTCTGTTGGCAAAGATTATCAACAATCCCGGTCCAATCTTCGGTCACTGCTGTCCTGCAAAATAGTTCGTGTTACGGGCCGAGTCCAGCTAGAAAACAAAATACATGCACTCTATTGCATCTCCCGCAACTTTTAATCCGTTGCTGGCTGGCCAACCAACCGCGGTCTCGATTTCGTCAAATCCGCCGGTAACGCGGCCCCCGCGAAAATGTGGCTGACCCCGGCTTGGGGACCGATCATGATCAAATCGCCAAGTTTTGGCAGTCTGGAACGGAGCGCGACTGTGAAAGATAACCTCAGGCATTGCCGCGATTTTCGCGGAAGAGATCAAGCTTCTGCTGAACCGGACGATCCGAGAAACTGAACAGCACGGCCTCTTCGTCCGCTTCATGCGTGACCCAGCGCCAACTCGGCACCACGAAAATATCGCGCGGGGCCCATTCAAAGACCTCATCGCCAATCCGCGAGCGGCCACGTCCTTCAATCGGAGCGAAAACGGTGGCGTCGGTTGCGCGATAGCGCGTTGTTTTGAAGCCCTTCGGCAGCAATTGGATGAAGGCACCGATCGTCGGCATCGCGAAGTCGCCGGTCACCGGATTTGTGTAGCGCAGCTTCAATCCGTGGCATGCGTCCCATTCCTGCTGCTTCCTTGCGTTTTCGAGTGCTTGGCGCGTGTGCGAATAAGGATAGTTGAATACGGGAGACGTCAGCGACGCGCGCTTCAAATCGACCGGCAACAGATTGTGCCCGTAACGAGCGAAGCTGTCGCCTTCGCTGCGTGTGACTTTTTGGGTATCGTCCGCAAGACCTTCGGCAAATGACGCATCGAGAAACTGCACCAGCGGAATGTCGAGCCCGTCGAGCCAGAACATCGGCTCAGATGTTTCGTTGCCATGATCGTGCCAAGTCATCGACGGCGTGATGACGAAATCACCCGGATTCATATTGGTGCGTTCACCATCGACCGCCGTGTGAGCACCCTTGCCTTCCAGAATAAACCGCAATGCGGACTGGCTGTGTCTATGCGCCGAGGCAATTTCACCGGGTAGCACCAACTGCACACCGGCATAAAGCGAAGTGGTGATTTTCGACTCACCGCGCAGTCCAGGATTTTCCAAGATCAACACCCGTCGTTCAGCTTCCTTCGCTGTAATTAGTTCTCCCGCTTCCATCATGTGGGCTCTGATTGCATCGAAGCGCCACAGATGGGGAAGGCACGGGCTTTTCGGCTGCGGTGTGATCAAGTCTCCCATTACATTCCAAAGCGCCGACATGTTTTCACCGTCGATCTTGCGATAGAACGCCTGGCGTTCGGGCGTCTTCTGAATGGCATGATCCATAGGGTCCTCCCGCTGTTATCATTTAGTTTTGACAGCATACTGATCGATTGTATACTGCCAATTATCGGTGTCAGGCGAAACGACCCGGTCATACGGAATTAATTTTGGGACAACGCAGTTGAAGCTTCACGGCAATTTCCTCAACAGCGCATTATATCGCGTCAGAATTGCCCTGAATCTGACAGGATCGAGCGCCGATCGATTGTCCTATCGCCTTCGTCGCGGCGAACAACGCAAGGCATTCCTTGATGCCGCACCGGAACGGCAACCAGATGTTGAATAAATCTCCCCAAACATCCAAATCCACCAAGCCATCGATGGACGACGTCTACGGCAAGCCGGGATATCTTTTCCGGCGCATGCAACAGATTGCCGTCTCCATCTTTCTGGACGAGTGCGAGGATTTCGATTTAACGCCGGTCCAATACGCCGCGCTGGTGGCAATTCGCGCTTATCCTGGCATCGATGCGACACGACTCTCTGCGGTCATCGCTTTCGACCGCTCTACGCTTGGCAGCGTAATCAACCGGCTTGAGGCGAAAACCTATATCACGCGCAAAGCAGGACCTAACGACAAGCGTACGAAACTACTCTACCTCGCTCCAACCGGGACCGCGCTTCTGCGTAAAATTTTAAAGTCGGTGGACCGCGCCCAGATGCGGATGCTGAAGCTACTGACGATGAGCGAGCAGAAAACTCTGATGACGCTGCTGACAAAGCTCGTCGACCTCAATAACGATACATCTCGCGTGCGGCTAAGGGCAGACGACGCGATCGAATATTTAGAGAATCCGGAATAAGGAACAACGCAATGAAGGCGCGCGCCACGCCAAATTCCGTGCTGATTGCAGGTGGAGGGATCGGCGGACTGGCCACGGCGCTTGGTCTTGCGCAAAAAGGCATCGCAAGCGTCGTGCTCGAAAAGGCATCGGCTCTCGGCGAAATCGGCGCCGGAATTCAGCTCGGTCCAAATGCATTTCATGCCTTCGACTATCTCGGCGTCGGCGCGGCCGCCCGCGACATGGCCGTCTATATCGATCAACTCCGCCTGATGGACGCACTGACGGCTGAAGAAATCACGCATATCGATCTGGGCGCCGCATTTCGCAACCGTTTTGGCAATCCTTATGCCGTCGTGCATCGTGGTGATCTACACGGCGTCTTTTTAAAGAGCTGTCAGGCGCATGAGCTGATCGAACTTCGTGTCAATAGCGAGGTGGTCCGCTACGATCAGGATGGAACGTCGGTCTCAGCCCGCCTCGCCTCGGGAGAAACCATGTGCGGATCGCTTTTGATCGGTGCCGACGGCCTCTGGTCGAACATCCGCAAGCAGGTGGTCGGAGACGGAAAACCGCGAGTGTCTGGGCACACGACTTACCGCTCGGTGATTCCGACCGAAAAGATGCCGGAAGATTTGCGATGGAACGCCGCCACACTTTGGGCTGGCCCGAAATGCCACATCGTCCACTATCCGCTCTCGGGCTGGAAAGTTTTCAACCTCGTCGTCACCTATCATAATGACGCACCCGAACCTGTCGCCGGCAAGCCGGTACCAGCCAGTGAAGTCATGCGGGGCTTTCATCAAGTTCACCCGAAGGCGCAGAACATTATTAGCTGCGGCGATGACTGGAAGCTCTGGGTGCTGTGCGATCGCGATCCTGTCGAGACATGGATCGACGGCCGCGTGGTTTTACTCGGCGACGCCGCGCATCCGATGATGCAATATTTTGCCCAAGGCGCCTGCATGGCGCTCGAAGACGCCGTCTGCCTGTCGCAAATGCTTGAATTGCATACCGACGATCACGTTCGGGCACTGGAAGCCTATCGAGGTCAGCGCATGACACGGACGGCGCACGTTCAATTGCAATCGCGCGCCATCGGAGAACACATTTATCATCCTGCTGGTGCTCATGCCGCCCTTCGCAACAAAATCATGAGCGCCAAAACCTCGGAAGACTATTACGAGCATCTGGCGTGGCTTTATGGTGGAACAGGACTCGCCGCAGCAACTTAAACACGCAAAACATGAAAATTAGAGAACCGATCAAGCAATATATCAGTCAAAACAAGAAATTTCACGCATTACAAGATTGGTATGACCAACGCACTTCACACTCTGTTCGATTTCGCGCCTGCGCAGGCAACGGCGGATAATGCCGATGGGTCTCACGAGGCCGAGCATCCCAGGATTGTGTTGGCGACAACGATACTCGCCTCAAGCCTTGCCTTCGTTGACGGTTCAGTCGTCAACGTCAGTCTTGCAGCGATCAAGGCAGCGTTGCATGCCGATGCAAGCGAATTGCAGTGGATCGTCAATTCATATTTGCTGCCACTGAGCGCGCTGCTCTTGTTGGGCGGCGCGGCAGGCGATCGGTATGGCCGTCGCCGAATTCTTATGATTGGGATCGGGCTCTTCGCCGTGGCGTCGCTGGCATGCGCAGAAGCACCCTCTGCCGACTGGCTGCTCGCGGGCCGCTTCGCGCAAGGTATCGGCGCCGCGATGCTGATGCCGAATAGCCTCGCTATTTTGGGTCGATCTTTTTCTGGTGAAGCCAAGGGACGCGCAATCGGGATTTGGGCTGCGACTGGCGCGATGGCAGCTGCGGTTGGACCCGTACTTGGCGGGTGGCTCGTCGACATCGGAAGTTGGCGGGCTATATTTCTGATCAATTTGCCGCTAGCGAGCGCAGCCATCGGCCTCTCATGGTTTTACATCCCGCGCGATCAGAACGACAAAAAAGAGTCTCTCGACATCTTGGGCGGAATGTTTGCCACCGGCGGTCTTGGTTTACTTACATGGGCGCTCACAGAAGGCTCAGGGCCTCGTGGCTGGTCCATCGTTATGTTCGCGGTGCTTGCCGTTGGACTGGCCTTATCAGTCTGCTTCATATTAACGGAAAAACGGTTGGGCAAAAAAGCGATGATGCCGCTTCAGTTGTTCGGATCCGCCACATTCGTCGGCCTGACAATCTTGACTTTCCTCCTTTACGGAGCGCTCGGCGGCATGATGGTGCTCGTTCCATACGTTCTCATTGAATCCAGCCAATACAGCGGCACGGCAGCCGGTGCCGCGTTGTTGCCGCTTCCCATCATCCTTTCGCTCGCATCGCCCGCCGCTGGCGCAGTTTCAGGCAAGATTGGTCCGCGCTTACCACTTACGATTGGTCCGCTTTTCGTCGCCGTGGGATTCCTGTTCGCATTGCGAATCGGCAATGGGGGCAGTTATTGGCTCGACGTTTTGCCCGCGATCGTCCTGATAGCGTTTGGAATGGCTTGCGCAGTTGCTCCGCTAACAACAGCTGTACTTGGGTCAGTCGACGCGAGGCACGTCGGTTCTGCATCGGGATTCAATAGCGCGGTCGCCCGTACAGGCGGGCTTGTGGCGACAACACTCATAGGATTCGTGTTGGCCGCGAAAGGTCAAATGCTTCTATCGGCCTTCAACTTCGCTGCGCTAATCGGCGGCGCCGTCTGCGTGGCGGCATCTCTAAGCGCGTTTATTCTAATCAGAAGATAGCGATCTCAAAATTCCCCCAACAAAATCGCCAACCCGATACGGATCGATGTTGGATCGGCTAGCGCGCTCATGTCGTCGGCGTGATATTCAAGACGCTCCATGACCGTCCATTTAGTTTGCGAAACTCGTATGCTCGATCGAGCCGATGTTCATGATGCCAAGACCTAACAAACAGTATTTCATTTGAATGAAGCCTTTCCGCTGCGCTTCGCTCGACGGGAGGGCAACATTCTCTGAAGCTCAACGTCCTTATCGATCCATTGATGCTTCAGCGCACCAACGACGTGTAGAAAAAATATTCCATACAGCGAATATGACAACCAGATATGGGCACCACCGAATAAATCGTGAAGCGTCTCTTTGGTTTGTGGATCCATATTCGCGATGAAGCTAATCCGTGGCCAAGGGACTAAGTAAAATAGTTTCATTGGAAATTGCGCCGCGGCTTTCCACGCTGAGTCATGCATCCAACCGGAAAGCGGGAGAGCCACCATTAAGACGTAAAGTGCAACATGCGCAGTATTCGCCAGCCGCTTCTCCCAAGCAGGATACGCCGACGGTAACGGAGGCGGATGATTGGCCTTCCGCCAAAGCAAACGGAGAAACACCAGGCCTAAAATGGTGACGCCCGTCGATTTGTGAGTATCAATCACAGGACGCACAAAATCTTCCGGGAGAAAATCGACACTCCAGATTAAGGCGATATTGATCGCGATCAACAAAGCGATCAGCCAATGCAGGATAATTGCAATTCTCGTGTAGCGAAGAACCTCTTTCATTTATTGACTTTATCAGTATTCGCACGACCTACCATGACGTCTTTGTGTTCCACGTCCCACGGCAGGTTGCGTTAAACAGTCAGTTGACCAAAACCTTGCCGCTATTCGCGCGTACCTGTGCAATCTGCCGGCCCGCCATCGAAATGGATTTATGAGTAATTCCCTCAAGGCCGCGTTTATCGCCGCGTCCCCGCGCGAAACGCCTCGCCCAATGAATGTTCCCGGATTTTTGATTTATCTCGCGATAGCCGCGACATGGCTCCTTTTGTTTTCTAGATCGTTTTCAATCGATAATATTTGGGCTTGGTCTGCTGGAATAATTTACATCCTTTACGACACCGTCCTGATGATCATCGTCGTTTGGCAAACGCTTCCAATTCGCTGTGGGGTTTCGTCGATCAAACCTGTTACCGATTCAATGAAGCGACCATCACTAGGCGTCATAATCGCCGCACATAACGAATCAAAAAATCTGCCAA
The DNA here is from genome assembly GCA_038230475.1 of Hyphomicrobiales bacterium. Classification (GTDB taxonomy): domain Bacteria; phylum Pseudomonadota; class Alphaproteobacteria; order Rhizobiales; family Xanthobacteraceae; genus Afipia. The sequence continues at coordinate 88,564 of JBBRNE010000004.1, read as the reverse complement.
ATGTTCTCGCCGCCCTGTCCTCTCAATCCAGCCCGCCCGACGAAATCTTGATTGTTGATGACGGATCAGTTGACGCGACAGACCAGTTTCTCGATGAAGCATTCGGCCTATCGCCCCCCAACTTTGGGCACATAAGCGAGCATAGCGTGAAATTGACGAGCCTTCGTTGGATTCGCTTGAAGCACATCGGAAAAGCGCGTGCGCTCAATATTGCAATTGAAAGTGTGCAAACCGACATTGTCGTTACGTTAGATGCGGATACGTTTCTGGAAAGTGACGCGATTTCCGAAATGCGAGAGTCTTTTGCAACCAACCCTGCACTTGTTGCCGCCTGCGGCGTTCTCGTGCCGATATGCAAGCGCTGTTCAACTGGCCGCGTCATGCAGTGGTTTCAAACTTACGAGTATGTTCGGAATATTATCTCTCGCTTCGCCTGGATGAGAACAAATAGCTTGCTGTTGATCTCGGGCGCTTTCGCAGGCTTTCGACGTGACGCGCTGATGTCTGTGGGAGGCTTCGACCCTGAATGTTTGGTTGAAGATTATGAATTGACACATCGTTTGCACCGATACGCATTCGATCACAACCTCGATTGGCAATTGCGCGTCGTCGGAACGGCAGTTGCGAACACTGATGCACCGTCGGACATCTTAGCTTTTCTGCGACAACGCCGTCGATGGTTCGCTGGTTTCTTACAGACTCAATACTGGAATCGCGATCTAACAGGCAACGCCCGCTATGGCGCACTTGGCAAATACATGCTGCCGATCAAAGCAATCGACACGATGCAGCCGATATACGGCTTGACCGCATTCGCTCTTTTTTTGGTGCTGCTTTTCACAGGTAAAAACAGCATCGCACTACCGGTGTTCGGGCTAATTACAGCAAAAATCGCGGCAGACTTTCTCGTTTACCTTTGGACCGTACATCTATATCGAAAACTCACGGGCGGTCGAACAAAGGTGAGCATCGTTGCGGCGGCGATCGCTGCGATACTCGAGCCGTTCAGCTTTCAGTTGCTGCGTCACGCCGGCGCTGCTTGGGGATGGATCGCTTTTCTCCGCGGAAATAATTCATGGGGATTAGCTCGCCGAGCGAGCGCAACAAATCCTCAACCTTAAATTCCGCGCGCCGTTGGGAGACTATCTAAGCATGCGCAGTCATAACAGAGTTTCACTATTCTTTGGTCTCCGACCTTGATCTCCTGAAAACAGCAGCTTTCCTAAAAATGCGTTGAGACATTCCCGAGTTTTTGTTTGAAAAGTTCGGACGCCTTGTCTCCAAGGTCTTTGAAGATAAAAAGAGTCCGCGATCTGCGGACCCTATGACTTAAAATCCGGAATTGCCTCTCACCCCTGACACTGGGTGGCTGGCGACGCAGTGCAGGTCGCACCAATCTCCAGCGCGATTTACCTGATAACAGAGATTTTTACAGGGGAAGTTTGATTGCGCCTTCGAAGCGCGTTGTATTTCCAAGAAACTCGCCCTTCTAAAAATTTCAAATAAATTGCGGATTGAAAACAACAGGAAAAATATTATGCGTTTCACGGGAATATTGTGGGCGAACAGCAACGTTCCGCTGCCATAGCAACTCATCCGCCACTGAAAAGAAGAACCGAGACTTTCGATTTTTTAAGTAACGCGCTGGCAGTTACCCCGAACGACAAACCGTCACCGGGTACCCGATCGACACCCATAATGATGAGATTGGATTGATCTTTCTCAGCTTGGCGCAAAATCGCGTCAGCAGAAAATTTGCCTTTTCCAACGCTGGTCTTGATCGTCAGACTGAAACGCTCCGCCATTGCAAGAACATCTTTGAGGACGCCTTCCTCGACACTGCGCGTCACGCTTGCTTTGTTTCCGCCCGCGACGGCGTCGGTAGCCAGATGAAATGCGTTCAGTCCCGACGCGGTCGAGCGTGCCAACGCGATGCCAATTTCCGAAGCTCGTTGAGACCGCTCGTTGCCTGAAATCGGCACCAAAATTTTCAACCCGCTCGTTGCAGGATTTCTAAGATGGTTGCCTTTCGCAACAAGAACCCCCATCGGCCCCTCGAAGCCTTCCGCGATTTTCTCAAGCGCCTTAAGAAAAACGCCCTTTCCATCACTGCTCTTTTCGAGTCCGACCAAAAGCAAATCGAATCCCTTTTCGGCTTCCTTGGCGATTGCGCTCTTGATTTCCTCGTCCTTGACGCGAGTCGTAATTTCGATTTCGCTTGATTTCTCTCCCTTTAACGTTTCCTCCGCCTCCGCCGTATCCTTCGCCGCGCTTTTGACGACCGCCTCCGGACTTTTCTCATTGTGGCGCTTGTCATTCTGAAGCTTCGCCTGCTTTCCAATATGCAGCACGGTGGTGGGGACGCCTCGCGGACCGGCCAACAGGCCAGCAATGCGCGATGCAAACTTTCCGTTCTGGCTCTCGTCGACGGCAAGCAAGAATCGCTCAAGCTGAGAGAGAAAACCCTTTTCGTCTGCGGCCTCGTTCCGGAGTCTTATTTTCTCATCCTTGCGCATCGGCACACGCGCCAACGCTGCGCGCAGCATCGGCGGCATCGCCATCGTGGTCAGAACCGCCATTGTCACGATCATCGTGAACAGATTTTGACTGAGAACGCCCATCGACAGGCCAATCGTCGCTACAATTACTTCCGTCGACCCGCGAGCATTCATTCCGCTGGCAAGCGCGAACGACTCGCGCGCGTTGAGGCCGCCAAGTTCACCACCGGTAAATGCTCCCGCAAACTTACCCACACTAGCAATGACGACCAGCACGCCAGTCAGCGCGAGAAGGGTTGGATCCCGTAAAACCGTGAGATCGGCGCTCAGACCAGCAAGCCCGAAAAACACCGGCATGAACAGGCTGGTAATTAACCCACGCAATTGCTCGTCGATCTGCTTCGTTAGAATTGGAGATTCACCGACAAGAATTCCTGCAACGAAGGCGCCCAGAACGGTATGAACGCCAATCAAGTGTGTGATCAGCGCCATGATGGCTGTCAGCAAAAGGATGATCGTCACGACCGCCGCATCGCTGACGAGATGATCGTTGGCCCAGCGAATGAGAATAAAAACAAGGCGTCGACCTATCGTCAGGCTAACGGCAAGAAACGCCAGCGTACCTATGACGCTTTTGGCAATTGAAAGGAAATCGAGCGTTCCCTGCGTCGCCAAACTCAAGATGACAGCGATAATGATCCAGCCGATCGTGTCGTCGAGCACAGCGGACGCGATGAGAATCTGACCGACGTCGCGCCGCATGAAATTCATTTCGCGCACGACGACGCCGACAATTTTAACCGAGGAGATCGATAGCGCAGTGCCCAAGAACAACGATGCAATCAGGCGCTGATCCGGATGGGGCAACAGAATTTCAGGCATGTATTGGCCGGCGAGAAAGCCGAAACCGAATGGCACCACAACGCCTGTGATAGAGACTGTGATGGCCGCGCGTCCCACACGCCGGACCAATTTTAGATCGGTCTCCATTCCGGTCAGTAGCAGCAGTAGAAGTATCCCGAACTGTGCCATTCCATTGAGCAATGCCTTCTGTTCCGGATTGGCGGGGAAAATTGCCATCTGTGCGTCGGGCCAAATCCAACCGAGAAAGGACGGCCCCAACAACAAGCCCGCAAGCAATTGGCCGATGATCGATGGTTGGCCTATGCGTTGCATGATCTCGCCAAGGCCTCGGCCCAGCGCAATCAGCAATGCGATTTGAATAATGAGGAGAGCCTCAGATGCTCGATTGGCCGAAGCCGTTTCCGCCCATGCGGAAGGCATAGAAAAGACTGAAATGAGGGCAACACAAAAACAAAATCCAATTTTGCGTCCTGTCGCCTTGAACACCTGCAAACTCCGCGCGTTAGATCAATCTGATTCGAATGCCGCATTCTATCCGACGCGGGCTTTCACAATCCTGCATAGTAAACCATCTACAAACCAATGATATTGGAGACTGACGTGGCAAAGTCACCGTCCGAAGGCGTCATTGAGAAGCAAAGCAAGAAAGTCGCCGATAGCGCGGTAAAATTAAAGGAGAGTTCCGCACGTATTGAAGATAGCGCGGATCGGCGCACGGAACTCGCTTCTAACCGCACAGCGCTTGCAGCGGAACGAACCTACAGCGCCTGGATACGCACAGGGCTTTTTGCGTTGGCGAGCGGCGCAGGCGCAAAAAGTGTGCTTGCTGGCCTGATGCCTCATTGGATCATCATGATCGATAGTAGCGCGTTGATCCTTTTTAGCGTGTTCTGTTTCATGGGCGCAGTTTGGCGCATCAAGAACTCCGGCGCTTCACGCCCTTATCCCGATGTGCCGCGCTTGAGCAATGGAATCTTGCTCACGATGAGCACATTTCTGTCGCTGGTCTCAATCGTAGCACTTGTCGGCCTATGGCTGCCGGGAGCCTAGATCGCGCGCGCTTTGACCGGCTTTGTGTCGCGAATGAGCATTTCAATATTCGTTCCAACATGCGTCTCAAATTGAAGTGACTTCCGTCGGCGCCCCGAAGGCGTAGCGTATTTGGGAGCGATAGCAAAAGGGGCAGCCAGTGGGCATCGAAATGAAGGCTCTATCGCGCCGGGCCTTCCTGGTTTCGACAGCCGGGATTTTGGTATCTGCTTCATCGGCCAGAGCTCGAACGATCGGCAACGGCATGCCGTGGTGGCCGGGATCAGCAACACCGCCTTCGCAAGTGAGGCCGGGGCCTTGGCAATTTTTCACGGCCGATGAGGCGGCACTGATCGAAGCCGCCGTAGATTGTCTGATTCCACCGGACGAGCGTGGACCCGGTGGCAAAATAGCTGGGTGCGCGGTGTTTATCGACCGACAATTATCCGGCCCGTATGGCAATTCGGCAGGCTTATACGTCAAGCCGCCATTTATGCCGGGCACAGCGACTCAAGGGTATCAAGGGTCAGACGCACCTGCAGCGATCTATCGCAAGGCGCTCAAGGACATCGACGACCACACGAAGTCGTCGTTCGGTGGCAAGTCCTTCGCACAGCTTGCTTCGAGCGATCAGGACAAGATTTTGTCCGATCTCGAGAAGGGCGCGCTCGAACTGAAGAACACGCCAGCCGCGCCGTTCTTCACATTGCTCCTGCAAAACACGATGGAAGGCTTCTTTGCCGATCCGGTCTACGGCGGCAACCGCGACATGGCGGGCTGGAAACTCATTGGCTTCCCCGGCGCGCGTTACGACTATCGCGACTGGGTCGAACGCCACAACGAAACCTATCCGCTGCCGCCCGTCGGAATCCTGGGTCGCTCCGAATGGACAGCGAAGGAATAAATCATGACGCGTAAACTTCCTCCTAAAGATGTCGTCATCATTGGCTTGGGCTGGACCGGCTCGATCCTAGGTTACGAGATGGCGAAAGCGGGCCTCGACGTAGTCGCGATTGAACGCGGTCCATGGCGCGACACTGCAACGGACTTCCCCCCGGCCTATGCGCAGGACGAATTGCGCTACGCTGTGAGGCTCGATCTGTTTTTGCGACCCGAACAAGAGACGCTGACGTTTCGCAACAAGCCCAATCAAACCGCGTTACCGATCCGGAGTTTCGTCAGCTTTCTTCCGGGCAACGGCGTTGGCGGTGCTGGCGTTCATTGGAACGGGCAGACGTGGCGGTTTTTGCCGACGGATTTTCAAGTCCGCAGCCATCTCGAAGAGCGTTATGGCAAATCGATGCTGCCGGACGACATGACGATTCAGGATTGGCCCGTCAACTACGACGAGCTTGAGCCCTATTACGATCGCTTTGAAAAACTATGCGGCACGTCCGGCAAGGCCGGCAATATCCGCGGCACCAAACAGGACGGCGGCAATCCCTTCGAAGGCTGGCGCTCGTCGGACTATCCGACACCGCCCCTCAAGCAGGGTCTTGGAGCTACGCTGTTCGCCGAAGCCGCGCGAAAGACGGGGCATTCGCCCTTCCCGCAACCCGCATCGAATTTGAGCGAAGCTTACGAAAATCCGCTCGGCATCAAGATGGGCCAGTGCACCTATTGCGGATTTTGCGAACGCTTCGGCTGCGGCAACTTCTCAAAGGCCAGCCCACAAACCTGCGTGTTGCCGGCGCTGCTGCGTTTTCCGAATTTCAAGGCGCAAACCGAATCCGAGGTAACGAAGATTAATCTTGATTCTACGGGAAAAAAAGCGACCGGCGTGACTTACGTCGATTCATCCGGCGAGCAATGGGAGCAACCGGCAAACATTGTTCTGGTCTGCGCCTACGCGCTGTTCAACGTCCGCCTGCTGCTGCTGTCAGGCATCGGTCAGCCTTACGACGTTCAAACGGGTCAAGGCGTTGTTGGTCGCAACTATGCGTACCAAACGACATCAAGCGTTTCGCTGATTCTGAAGGACAAGAAACTCAATCCGTTCATCGCGACCGGCGCAAACGGCATGATCATTGACGATTTCAACGGCGACAACTTCGACCATTCCGGCCTTGGATTTGTCGGGGGTGGATATATGGGTGCGGGACAAACAAACGGGCGACCGATTTCGACGCGGCCTGTTCCGAAGGGTACGCCGAAATGGGGTGCCGAATGGAAGAAGAAAACCGCCGAAACATACAACAGCGGCATGAGCCTTTCAACGCACGGCAGTTCCTACAGCTACCGCGACTGCTGCCTCGATCTCGACCCCACTTATAAAGATAGCCTGGGGCGTCCGTTGATGCGGATGACCTTTGACTTCCACGACAACGAATTGAAGATGTCGGCCTATCTCACCGATCGTCTCGCCGAAATTGCGAAAGCGATGGACCCGGTTGAGATGACTGCCAACCCGCGAAAGGGCACTTACTCACTCAACGCCTATCAAACCACGCACAACACCGGCGGCACGGTGATGGGTGCAGACCCGGCGAACAGCGTGCTTAATCGCTATTGCCAAAGCTGGGATGTCCATAATGTGTTTGTGCCGGGCGGAGCGTCTGTCTTCCCGCAAAACCACGGTTACAATCCGACCAATACCGTCGGCGCGTTGGCTTATTGGACGGCGGATGCGATCAAGGATCGCTATCTGAAAAATCCAGGTCCATTGCTGTGAAGATGAGTTCGATGCGCAAGCTCCTCATCATTTTCCTGTTCGCGGCCGCGACGATCGACATTGCCGCAGCACAGGACTCGCAAAGCTCGGATCACATCGAACGTGGAAAGTATCTTGCGGTGCTCGGTGATTGCGCTGCATGTCATACGGCACCGGGCGGCAAGCCCTTTGCCGGAGGACTGCCGCTCGAAACTCCGTTCGGTAAAATCGTCACTGCAAACATCACGCCGGATGCCGAAACCGGCATCGGCAAGATGACCGAAGAACAGTTCGTCGCGTCGCTCCACGATGGCCGCGGCTTAGACGGAAAGCGGCTTTATCCGGCGATGCCGTACCCGGCCTACACCAAAATAACGGATGAAGATGCGCGCGACCTACGCGCCTATTTCGCAACCGTTGAGCCGGTCAATAACAAAGTTGTTTCCAACCAACTCCCGTTCCCGTTGAACATCCGAACCGCCATGATTTTTTGGAACACCCTGAATTTTAAGTCGGGGCGCTTTGCACCGAACAGGAATAAATCCACCGAGTGGAATCGCGGCGCTTATCTCGTCGAGGGTCTTGGTCATTGCGGCACTTGCCATACACCGAAGTCCGTTCTCGGCGCCGACCAGACCAGCAAAGCATTGCAAGGAAGTCCTCTGCAAGGATGGTTTGCGCCGAATATCACCGGCAACGAACACAACGGCATCGGCAGATGGTCGAAGGATGATCTTGCGCAGTATCTCAAGACGGGCGCAAATTCATGGACGCTTGCATCGGGTCCGATGGCCGACGCGGTGACACATTCGACGTCGATGATGAAAGACGACGACATCGCGGCCATCGTGACATATCTGAAAGACAATGACGGCGGTGACTCGTCTCCAAAGCCCACACCCGTCGCAGCAAATGGTAAAGAAATGCGGATCGGCGCGGCTATCTACAAGGACAGTTGCTCGGCCTGTCATAAAGAAAACGGAACGGGTGAAACACATCTGTTTCCCCGCCTTGCAGGAAGTGCGCTGGTACAATCGGACGATCCGACGACCGTTGTACGAATGATCCTGCAAGGTGCTCGCGCCGTTGCGACATCCGCGGCACCAACAGGCCCCGCAATGCCCGCATTCGACTGGCGTTTTGACGATACGCAAGTCGCGGCCCTTGCGACGTATGTCCGAAACAGTTGGGGCAACTCCGCGCCGCGCGTCAGTTCAAGCACTGTTCTCAACCAACGTCAGACGCTTGCAAAAAGTTCGCACGATGCAATTCAGTGATGCACTCCTGCGAAGGAGCGCCGCGCGCCTCTGATCACTAGGAGTTGTATTGAGGGCTCTGAAAGCAGAGTAGCGCTGTCATGAATGAGTAGGCAAGCTGCGTCGGACAAAGACGCGTATTCCTGATGAACTGTCTCACTTATAAAGTCGGCAAATGAGCATGATCCGAGTCACCGCTTTTATCGCTCTACTCACGCTGTCATTAAGCACTTCATTCGGCGCATCGGCCGCTCCAATTCAAAATGCCGATGGCTTTTGGAGCGAATGGAACGATGCAACATTCGCCCGCGCGGCTCGCGAGAATAAATTCTTGATAGTTTCTCTTCAATCTTGGTGGTGCAAATGGTGCCATGTCATGAACGAGGAGACTTGGTCGAAACCGGAAGTTCGTAGCGTTCTCAAAGATAAGTTTATCCCTGTATATGTTGATCAGGATAGTCGACCGGATATCTCACAGCGATACGAGCGTTGGGGTTGGCCAGCGACAATAATCTTTGGGCCAGACGGCAAGGAAATCGTCAAGCTCCGCGGCTTTTACTCTCCGCAGTTCTTCCTTCCGGTTTTGACCGGCACCATCAAAGATCCGAGCCCGGTGGACTATGGCGACGCCAGCCCGGAACGAGAGCGTTCACTTGCCACAGGACTAACGGAACCGCAGCGCGCCTCGATTCTGACCTTTATTAACGAAGCGTGGAACGAAAAAGATGGCGGCTGGAGTCGCTCGAAATTTGTCGATGGCCCGATGTTGACTTGGGCGCTTCAGCAAGCGCGACAGGGCGACAAACAGAACGAAGCTCGGATTCGCAAAGTCTTGACGCGGATGGCCGACACGATGGTCGACAAGGAAACCGGCGGTGTTAGCCAAGTCAACTTGAAGGCCGACTGGTCCGAACCCGCACGCGAATTTCCAATGTTCACGCAAGAAGCCGCCCTCTCCGCTTATTCGCGAGCCGCGGTGATGTTCGGAGATTCAAGCTATCGGATCGCCGCCGACCGCATCTTCGGCTTCTTGAAAAATACCATGGCCGATCCTAACGGCAGCTTCTACGCTTCGATGGGCTTGAGCGAGGGAACGCCCGGCGTCGACAAGCGACAATATGCGCGCGAAACCGCGCAAGCCATTTCCGCGCTTACATCATATTACGACGCAACGGGCGTGACCGACGCTCGCGATCTCGCGGTTGCCGGCGCCAATTGGGCGATCGACAATCGATCTATGTCCGGCGGCGGCTTCCGTCACGCAAAGGACGACGCCGGCGGGCCGTACCTTGCTGACAACGTTGAAATGGCCAAAGCGTTGATAGCGCTTCATCGTTCAACGGGCGATCGCAAATGGCTCACACGTGCGGCGGCGGCAGCCGATTTTATCGATCGTACATTCATAAATCAGCGGACCGGCGGGTTCATTGCTTCGGCATCACCGGACGCAAAACAGATCGTGAAGCCAATCAAGCAGCGCGAGGACAATGTCACTGCGGTGAGAATGTTCGGTCTGCTTTCGGCCTATACCGGTGAGCATAGGTATCGCGAGATCGCCGAAGCAGGCATGGGTTACTTAACATCTCCTGCGATTTTGGACAATTACGGTTTCTTGCCGGATGTGCTGCTAGCAGAAGATGAGCTTCGCAACGAACCCGTACATGTGACCATCGTTGGCGCAAAAGACGATCCGCGTTCCGCTGCACTCTACAAAGCAGCGCTGGCTTACCCGCTCGGTAACAAACGCGCAGAATGGTGGGATAAACGTGAGGGAAATCTCGCTAGTAACGATGTCGACTACCCGGATTATCCGGCCGGCCCAGCAGCTTTCGCATGCACTTCTTCGTTCTGTTCATATCCGGTCACAGAGCCTCAAGACATTTCTGCGCAGCTCGATAGCCTCAAACGCCAACGCAAACTTTAGCTTCCCTCCAACCTATCTTTCGAAGTCATATCTCACTGCATGAATCTCACTGCACGAAAAATTCGCCTCCGTGATAAACCTTCTGAGCATCTGAAGCCTCAGATATTTTTCGCAAACATCCGCCGAATTCATCCAGCACCCAAATTCCAGAAACTCTCCGAAACTAAAGAATCCCGCAACGTGCGGGCCGCTTAACTCCAATTCCGGTGTTATCTCTCACCTCTCCACTGGGTGTCTGGTGATGAATCGGGATTGGAATCCGCCTCCGACGTGATTTCCCTGTTAACAAGGAGTTTTAAAGCGAATTTCAGGATTTCGAGCCCCTGCTTTTGGGTCTCCTAACAAGAAATCGCTGTGCTGCAGAAGTTTCAACGATATATCCCGAAGCAAAAGAACAGGGACGAAATTGAATCATCAGCTCGCGCTAATGGATCAGTGAAGTTGATCGCGAACAGACCGTCGCGTCCTGTGCCCTTCGTTTTCATTCACAACATGGTCGTCATCCACAATTGTGCATGATTGCCATAGCCGTGCACGAACAATATCGGCGAAATTTCATTTGCGCCTGAGGCAGCCTCGACGACGGCGAATCCAAAACCGTTGATCGCCATCGGTAGTACGGCGACGCCCCACAGCATAGTCCGCTGTGAAATATGCATCGGATCTACCATCAAAATTGGAATGGTAACCTACTCGCGAACCCATCACGGGTAACAAGAGATCGTCGGAAACAACTACTCGCTGATTAAAACACGAAAGCATCATGCCGAGAGTCACCCGAAATGGAGCAATATGCCGACAAAGCCGCAAGCATGAACGAAATTGAATACGCGGGGATTTCCTCAGAGAAAACAACAGTCCGAATTTTCGGACGGCGATGCCGGGCCCTCCTACTCAGAAAAACCCTGGTTTTTTTGGATCGACAATGACTGCGCTTAAAATAACCCGAGCAATGCAGCAGCCGCATTGCTCGGGATCGCACTGACGTGAATTAACCCTTGAAGTCGTCGCTGATTATCGGACCGAACAATTGCCAGCGCTCACCATCGAACTTTTGCATCCGTAGTTGCTTGTTGACTCGGTAGTCGGTTGGTGAAGTGTTGTTCAGCATCCCCGGCAACGACAATTCCCCAGCAACATCTTTCAGGTTGGTAGCCTGTTTCAGAACATTGTCGCGGGTCAGATCGTCGCCGCAGCGCCGCAATACATACTCCATGAGTCCGGCCGCTGAATAGCCATAGGTGTTGAAGCTCGAATATTTGTCGCCTTCCGGATAGTATTTATCCATAAAGGCAAAATATTTCTTCATTGCCGGGTCGTCTTTCCACTGCGGATCGAGCGGATCTTTACCGTAGTTCACACTGATGATGCCTTTGGACGCGTCCAAACCCGCAGGCTTCAATACTGCCCCAACTGAGGTGGCGTTGATGTCTACGATGTGAATTGGCTTCCAATCGAGTTCGGCTGCTTTCTTGATCGCCTGTGCAGCGAATTTCGGCGTCGATGCGTCGTACAAAAGATCTGCGCCGACCGTCTTCAGTTTCACAATTTGCGAATCGATAGTCGGATCCGACACTTCATACGACGCCTCGCCGACGATCATTGCAGCGGCCTGACCGCCGAGTGCATCTTTCAACCCCTTGATGTAGTCACGCCCAAGGTCATCGTTTTGATAAAGAATACCAATTTTAGCTTTCGGATGGTTTTGAAGGATATATCGACCGTAGATTCTCCCTTCAGTTTGGTAGTTCGGGTTGAAACCCATTGTCCAAGGAAAGTTAACAGGGTCGCTAAAGCGCGTGGCGCCCGTCGCAGAAAATAGCTGCGGTATCTTTTTTTCGTTCAGATATTTCTGCACCGCAGCGTTTGACGGCGTTCCAAGAAGTTGGAAAGTAAGCAAAACTTCGTCGCTTTCAACAAGCTTTCGTACTTGCTCCACTGCCTTTGGTGGCGAATAAGCATCATCATATTGAATCAGGTTTATCATGCGGCCGTTGATGCCGCCCTGATCGTTGATCATTTTGAAATATGCCAACTCAACTTTCCCGATAGTCGAGTAAGCCGATGCCGGCCCGCTAAACGGCATCGTTTGGCCGATCTTAATTTCCTTATCGCTGGCCCCGGCATCGTATTTTTTTTGCGCAACGGAAGGCGTTCCAGATACCGCAATCAAAGCCGCTATTGTCGCGGCGCTTAAAACGTTTTGCTTCATTTCTCATTCCTCCTTTTAACGAATATTATTTGTCGACTTAGCTAGTAATTTCCTGCAGCACGCAGACACAGACTTCTGCCTTGGTCGAAAGAAACTCATCAAACCAGTTTCTTCGAATGCGCGAGCAAAACGAAATTTTCGCTGTAAAAACGTAAGTAACGCACTCTTTGAGCAACAGCGAGACAATCCAGATTAGCTATCATCCGCTGCTCAATTTATAGTCTATTTTTAATGATTGTATGCAATTCGAGCGAAGGGCTCGTAACGCTCCACTCGTTAAAAAAATAAAACCTAACAATCTCAATATCTAAGGAGATATGTCGCTCTCAAAGCGATCTGGCACAAACCTTGCGAAGCACAGCCCAACTGACACCGTCGTTGGAGAGCATCACATGAAGCGTCGCGACTTTCTGAAGAGCGTTACCGGAGCCGCCGCAGGAACGATGGTAGCCGCGCCAGCAATTTTTTCGCAGGCCAAGGCGGATGCCCGTTCCGAGACTTTGCTGATTGTTTCCGAGAGCGGTCCCAACAATCTCGACATTCACGGCGTGGGCACCAACGTGCCCGGCTATGAAGTGTCTTGGAATTGCTACGACCGGCTCCTCACGCACGAAATGAAAACTGGCGCCAACGGCGTGCCCTATTACGACCGCGACAAGTTCAAGCCTGAACTCGCCGAAGACATGAACATCGGCGACATGTCAGTCACATTCAAACTCAAGAAGAACGCAACTTTCCATGACGGCGCGCCTGTCACAGCGAAAGACGTCAAATGGTCGCTTGATCGCGCTGTGAGCGTTGGCGGTTTCCCGACCTTCCAGATGGGTGCCGGTTCGCTAACCAAGCCTGAGCAATTCGTGGCCGTCGACGACAACACGGTGCGCATCGATTTTGCAAAAAAAGATCGCCTGACGATCCCGGATCTCGCGGTGATTGTGCCGTGCATTGTCAATTCAGAACTGGTTAAAAAAAGCGTAACGGAAAAAGATCCATGGGGTCTCGAATACACCAAACAAAATACCGCTGGCTCCGGCGCCTACAAAGTGACGACCTGGACGGCAGGCACTGAAGTCGTGATGGAGCGCAACGATACATGGGTCGGCGGCAAGATGCCGACTATCAAGCGCGTGATCTGGCGTATGGTACCGCAATCCGGCAATCGCCGCGCGCTTCTTGAACGGGGCGACGCCGATATCTCCTACGATTTGCCGAACAAAGATTTTGTCGAGCTTAAGGATTCGGGCAAGCTCACCATCGTCTCAACGCCATATTCCAATGGCGTTCAATATATCGGCATGAACGTGACGCAACCGCCGTTCGATAACCCGAAAGTGCGCCAAGCCGTTGCCTACGCCTTACCGTATCAGAAGATCATGGACGCAGTTTTGTTCGGCCTCGCCAAGCCGATGTTCGGCGGCACGGGCGCGACCGAAGTGGCATGGCCACAACCGCACAAATACAACACCGACATCCCCAAGGCCAAGGCGCTGCTCACGGAAGCCGGTTTCCCCGACGGTTTCGAGACGACAATTTCGTTCGACCTCGGCTTTGCTGGCGTCAACGAGCCGCTATGCATTCTCGTTCAGGAGAGTCTTGGCCAGATCGGCATCAAGTGCCCGATCAACAAAATTCCAGGCGCGAACTGGCGTACTGAACTGAACAAGAAAGTGCTTCCACTTTACACAAACGTGTTCTCAGGCTGGCTCGACTATCCGGAGTACTTCTTCCTGTGGTGTTACAGTGGCAAGAATTCGATCTTCAACACCATGAGCTACAAATCGCCTGAGATGGACAAGTTCATCTTCGGCGCCATCGATTCGGCGGCGGTCGGCGACAAACCAACTTACGACACCGACGTGAAGGGCTTCGTCGACCTCGCCTTCAACGATATTCCGCGCATCCCACTCTATCAGCCTTACGTCAATGTCGCGATGCAGAAGAACATATCCGGCTATCAGTACTGGTTCCATCGCCGCCTTGATTATCGCTCGCTCGTAAAATCATAACGGCGAAGCGAGGAGCTATCTATGCTCGGCATGGTCGGCAAGAGACTGGCGTTCGCGATTCCGAGCTTGATCGGAGTCGTGATTGTCACGTTCTTGCTCACGCGTGCCCTGCCCGGCGACCCGGCGGCGTATTTCGCCGGGCCCGCCGCGACCAAGGAAGCCGTCGAGCAAATCCGCAAGCAGCTCGGCCTCGACAAACCGCTGATCCAGCAATTCTTCCGCTACACGGCCGATCTGTCGAAAGGCGATTTCGGCAATTCGCTGACGACCGGCCAGCCTGTTGCAACGGAAATCCGAAATCGCCTTCCAGCCTCGGCTGAACTGACGCTTCTCGGTCTCATGATTGCCGTGACCATAGCGATTCCGCTCGGCATTCTTGCTGCGACTCGTCCGGGCTCATGGATTGACCATTTATGTCGCGTGCTAACGACAGCCGGCGTCTCGCTGCCGGTTTTCTTCACAGGCCTGATCTTGGTCTATGTTTTCTATTTCAAGCTCGGATGGTCGCCCGCGCCGCTTGGACGCATCGACGTATTCTATAGTGTACCGCCGCGCGTGACAGGATTTTACCTGATCGACAGCCTGCTCGTCGGCAATCTCGAAACCTTCCGCTCGGCGTTGAGCCAGCTCATTCTCCCGGCAGCGACGCTTGCGATCTTCTCGCTGGCGCCGATCGCGCGCATGACACGCGCGTCAATGTTGGCCGTTCTGGCATCGGATTTTGTTCGTACAGCGCGAGCAAGCGGCCTTTCGCCAGCCAAAATCATCGTGACCTACGCTTTCCGCAACGCGATGTTGCCCGTCATCACCACACTGTCGATGGTGTTCTCATTCCTGCTCGGCGCGAATGTGCTGGTGGAAAAAGTTTTTGCTTGGCCCGGTATCGGTTCATACGCCGTCGAGGCGTTGATTTCCTCGGACTTCGCTCCGGTTCAGGGCTTCGTACTGACGATGGCCGTGATGTATGTCCTGCTCAATCTCGTCATCGATATTCTTTATGGCGTCATCGATCCGCGCGTGAGGCTGGAAGGATGAGTTCTGTCGCGCCTGCCACCGAGACGCCTTCGCAAACGCAAGCCTCTGGCTTCGCCGCGACACTCTCGCATGCGCGTTATATCCTCGGCGAAAATCTCGTTACAGCTTTCGCATTCGGACTTTTGGTTCTTATCGTCTTTCTCGCGGTTTTCGGCCCGTCCATCGTTCCTTACGATCCGCTGGCCAGCAACACCGCACAGGCGCTGAAGCCGCCGTCATGGGCACACTGGTGCGGCACCGACCAATTGGGTCGCGATATTCTCAGCCGGGTCGTTGTCGCAACCCGACTGGATTTTTTCATCGCGGCAGCCTCCGTCATTCTCGTTTTCCTGATGGGCGGCCTCGCAGGCATCGCCGCCGGATATTTCGGCGGCTGGACCGACCGTATCGTCGGGCGTATCGCTGACACCATCATGGCCTTCCCGTTATTCGTGCTGGCGATGGGCATTGTCGCGGCACTCGGCAATACCGTACAGAACATCATTATCGCCACCGCCATCGTGAACTTCCCGCTATACGCCCGTGTCGCACGCGCGGAAGCAAACGTTCGCCGCGACGCCGGGTTCGTTCAGGCCGCGCGTCTATCGGGCAACAGCGAATACCGAATTCTGCTCGGACATATCCTGCCGAACATTATGCCGATTATGATTGTGCAGATGTCACTGACGATGGGTTACGCCATTCTCAATGCGGCGGGCTTGTCGTTCATCGGTTTGGGGGTACGTCCCCCAACCGCCGAATGGGGCATCATGGTCGCCGAAGGCGCGACATTCATGGTCTCCGGTGAATGGTGGATCGCTTTCTTCCCCGGTCTGGCGTTAATGATCGCCGTGTTCTGCTTCAATCTCCTCGGCGATGGATTGCGTGACATTGTCGATCCGCAGCGGAGAACGTAAATGGTCGCGAAGCCGTTGCTCGACGTGTCCGACCTTACCGTTGAATTTGCAACACGCCGCGGAATCGTGTGCGCTGTGCAGCACGTCAACATTTCGCTTGCAAAGGGTGAGACGCTCGGCATTGTTGGAGAATCCGGGTCCGGCAAATCTGTCACGTCCTTTGCCGTAATGCGCATTCTCGACCGCGCCGGCAAAATCGCGGAAGGCTCGATCAGTTTCTCCGGCATCGACGTCAAGAACGCGACCGAAAGCGAGATGCGCGACCTGCGCGGCCGCGAAATGTCGATGATCTTCCAGAATCCGCGTGCGGCGCTCAATCCGATCCGCAAAGTCGGCGATCAGATCGAGGATGTGCTGCGTCAACACGTCCAGGCGGTTGACAGCGACCGAGGAGAGAAAGCCATCGAAGCACTGGAACAGGTCAAGATCGCTCGCCCGCGCGAACGCTACCACGCCTACCCGTTCGAACTGTCCGGCGGCATGTGCCAGCGCGTTGTCATTGCCTTAGCGCTCGCGTGCAACCCGCAACTGCTGATCGCCGACGAACCCACGACGGGTCTCGACGTCACAACGCAAAAGGCGGTGATGGACCTGATCGTCGAATTGACGAAAAGCCGCGGCATGTCGACCATTCTCATCACGCACGACCTCGGCCTTGCAGCCGCATACTGCGACCGCGTCGTCGTGATGGAAAAAGGCAACGTGGTCGAGACGGCGCTGTCAAAAGACATCTTTGCCAAGCCCGCTCATCCTTATACGCGCAAGCTGATGCGCGCGACCCCGCGCCTCGGCGTCGCCTTGCGCGATCTCCTGTCAGATGAAGACAAGGCGGCAATTCCGGCGACATCACCGACCGCGCATGTCGATACGACGGCACCTCCCTTGCTCATCGTCGACAAACTCATGAAGGAGTACCCGCGCCACGGCGTCACCAGCACGCTGGCAACCCTCTTCGGACGTAAGCCGCCGGCGGAGCCTGAACAATTCCGCGCCGTGGACGGCATCTCTTTTTCAGTCGCGCGCGGTGAAAGCGTTGGCCTCGTCGGCGAATCCGGATGTGGCAAGTCGACGACTTCGATGATGGTGATGCGCTTGCTGGATCAGACATCCGGTCTAATTTCGTTCGACGGCGAGGAAATCAGCGAGATACCGGCCAAATCGTTCGCGCGCCTGCCGCTACGCAAGCGGATCCAGATGGTGTTTCAAGACCCGACGGACAGCCTTAATCCGCGCTTCACAGCCGTGCGCGCAATCGCAGACCCCATATTGCAACTCGGCGAGAAAATGAACCGTGATGCACTGCGTGCGCGGTGCGAAGATCTGGCGCGGCAAGTCGGGCTGCCCTTGTCGCTGCTTGATCGGTTCCCCCATCAGATGTCCGGGGGCCAGAAAGCGCGCGTGGGCATTGCGCGCGCGATTGCACTAAAGCCCGATCTGATTATTCTGGACGAGCCAACGGCGGCACTCGACGTGTCTGTTCAGGCGGTCGTGCTCAACCTGTTGCAGGATTTGAAACAATCAATGGGCATGAGCTATTTGTTCGTTTCGCATGATTTAAACGTGGTGCGCCTGTTGTGCGACCGCGTTATCGTCATGCGATCGGGACGGATCATCGAACAAGGAGAAACCGAAAAAGTTCTCGACGCGCCGCAGGACGCCTATACACGGGAGCTGCTGTCGGCGATCCCGCACCCGCCGCTTCCCGCTCACTGATATCAACTCCGCGCACGGATAAACGCAATGGCCGCTGATCCGCTGGACAACTACATCGATACTGTCGCGAACGCATTAGCGCTTCCTATCAAGCCGGAAGACAAACCTGCCGTGCGCTTGAACCTTGAAATCACCCTGAAGATGGCAAGTCTCGTTCAGGAGTTTCCGCTGCCCGACGAAATCGAGCCTGCGAGCATCTATGAAGCCTGACAGTGGCATTCCGTCTGCAGCGTCTATTACCGACAACGTCGCAAGCGGCAGGTTGTCTGCGCTTGAGGTCACGAATGCAGCGCTGACCCGGATCGCGAAGCACGATCCGCAATTGAATGCGTTCACCGACATCGTTGCCGACCGCGCACGGGCGACTGCCGCGAAGATCGACGCATCCATTGCGAAGGGCGAGAAGGTCGGCCCTCTCGCCGGCGTTCCATTCGCAGTAAAAAACCTGTTCGACGTAAAAGGGCTATCGACACGCGCAGGATCCAAAATCAACCGCGAACGTGCGCCCTCTCCGCGCGATGCAACTTTGATTGAACGACTCGAAGCGGCTGGTGCCGTTCTCCTCGGCGCGCTCAACATGGGCGAGTATGCCTACGACTTTACGGGCGAAAATATCCACGACGGGCCTTCACGCAATCCCCACGATCTCACGCGCATGTCCGGCGGATCTTCCGGCGGATCTGGAAGCGCCGTGGGCGGCGGACTGGTTCCTCTCGCATTGGGCTCGGACACAAACGGCTCGATCCGCGTGCCGTCGTCGTTTTGCGGTATCTTCGGATTGAAACCGACTTACGGACGCCTTCCCCGCGCGCGCTCGTTTCCGTTCGTTGCTAGCTTCGATCATCTCGGCCCGTTCGCACGCAACGTACGCGACCTCGCACTGTCTTACGATGCAATGCAGGGACCGGATCAAGATGACGCAGCCTGCGTCGATCGCGGCATCGAGCCAGTCACGCCCCTGCTCAGCAAGCGCATCGCCGACCTGCGCATCGCCGTTGCAGGCGGGTACTTTAAAAAAAATCTACTTCCCGAAGCACAAGAAGCCGTTGCTCGTGTAGCGAAGGCATTGTCAGCCACCAAAGAGATTGAGATTCCAGAAGCTGCGCGTGCTCGGGCCGCCGCTTACGTGATCTCAACATGCGAAGGTGCTTCGCTTCATTTAGATCGCCTGCGCGCGCGGCCTGACGATTTCGACCCCGCCGTTCGAGATCGGCTTCGTGCCGGTGCGATGATCCCCGCCGTGTTTGTCGATCGTGCGCAGAAATTTCGCCGCTGGTACCGCGCGCAGGTACTCGAGTTGTTTAAAACTGTTGATGTGATCATTGCGCCTGCCACGCCGTGCATCGCGCCAAAAATCGGTCAGAAGACCTTTGTACTCGACGGCGTCGAATTGCCGATACGTGCCAACATTGGGATTCACACGCAGCCGATTTCATTTGTCGGCCTTCCCGTGGCCGCCGTTCCGGTGCCGCTTGATCCGATGCCGATTGGCGTGCAAATCATCGCTGCTCCCTGGCGGGAGGACATTGCATTGCGTGTTGCTTACGAACTTGAAAAAATGGGTGTAGTGTCGGCGCCGTCTCCGAAGGGATTATAGCCTTGGCGATTGAGATCGATCTAGCGGAAGTGATCGTAGAAGTGCGCGAGGCGTTCGCGCGATACGAGAAGGCGCTAACGTCCAATGATGTCGTAACCCTCGACGAATTGTTTCGCAAGGATTCTCGGACTCTGCGCTATGGCATTGGAGAAAATCTCTACGGTTACGAAGCGATCGCGACATTTCGCGCGGGGCGCAACCCTGCCGGCCTGATGCGCGAACTCTCGAAAACCATCATCACAGCCTACGGACGCGACACAGCCGTTGCTTCAACTTTATATATGCGCGCATCAATGCCCGAAAAAATCGGCCGTCAGATGCAGACGTGGGTGCGATTTGCCGAGGGCTGGCGCGTCGTCGCCGCGCATGTCAGCGTTATAGACGACCCCAAAGGTATTTCGTCGTGACCACAGAGGATCCGACATCATTCAGTTCGGACACGCCCGCGTTGAATGGCGATCAACAGCGCACGACGGCACGCAGGTCCGATTCTACAGAGAAAACCACCCTCGCGGAAGAACTGCGTTTGCAACTTGCGGACGACATCGTTTGCGGCGCATTGCCGCCCGGCACGCCGCTCGATGAAAGCGATCTTGCACGTCGCTTCGGTGTATCGCGAACGCCGGTTCGCGAAGCGATCCGCCAGCTCACAACAAGCGGATTGGTGGATTCTCGCGCCCATCGCGGCGCGTTGGTCGCACAGCCAGGCATCCAGCGCCTCAATAGCATGTTTGAAGCGATGGCCGAGCTTGAGGCGTTGTGTGCCGGACTATCCGCAGAGCGCATGACGACCGCCGACCGTTCGAAGCTGGAAGCCCTGCATGAGCAGCTTCGTGCGATGATTCAGGCCGGTAATCCGCAACGCTTTCACGAAGTGAACGAGGCATTTCACAACGCTATTTATGTCGGCTCGCATAATACCTACATCGCAGAGATGACGCTGGCGACGCGCGTTCGAGTACAGCCCTTCCGGCGTGCGCAATTCCGAAATCTTGGACGGCTTTCAAATTCTCACGCGGAACATGACCGCGTTGTCGTCGCAATCATGCGCGGGGATCGTGTCGGTGCGGCAGCGGCGATGCGCGAACACATCCAGACGGTGCGCGGTGAATATGAGCTGTATGTCGTGTCGCTTTGAAATTATGCCGTCGCCGTGACATCCGCCATGAATGCACGCCAGCCGCCGAACGATGTAATGTCGCGCGCGCCTTTGATGGCTTCGGCCTCGACGAGAAATCCCTTCGCGATAGAACCATCGGCCAGCTTGACGTTACCAATGGACATCGGTGAAGGAAGGCCGGCAACGAATTTACCAAAATTTTCCGGAGATAACGCCCAAACCTCCACCTTGATCGATGCGCCGGAACTTGCATCGACCCGCAGCATGCCCGGTTTCGGCGGCGTCGTACCTTTCAGCGCATAGAGCTTGTAGTTTGGCGCCGTTGTCGTCGCTTCGATCAGATGGCCACCAAGCGCAGTCAATTCATGATTGAGCGCCATGCCCGACATGTGCGCGCCGACGGCGACGATAGCGATTTCGTTCTTGCCGAGCACATTCGATATCGGCGCGAGCGGCGGCTGCACAAAACCCTTGGCACCAATCGTCATTTTCGTGTCGGCATGAAATACGCGGCCGACGCTCGCGAGCATGGCGTCGTCGCCTGCAGGCGCAAGCAGCGTTATGCCGAACGGAATTCCATCGGAGCGCATCGACGCCGGAACGGAAAGGCCGCACAGATCTAGCAGATTGACGAAGTTCGTATAGGTGCCGAGGCGGCTATTGAGCGTGATTGGATCGGCAAGCACCTGTTCGACTGTGTACGCAGTCGGCGAAGTCGGCAGCACGAGCACATCGAACTGTCCAAACGTCTTTCGTGCGATCTGACGTAGCGCCTCAAGCCGATAAAGCGCCGCAAATGTATCCGCCGCTGTAACCTTCTCTCCGGCTATCGTGATTTCCCGCGTGACCGGATGAACTGCGCCGGGATTTGAAGCCAGCAGATCGCGGATAACGAGATAGCGCTCCGCGACCCAAGGTCCTTCATACAGCAGCCGCGCTGTCTCATAGAGCGACTCAATATCAACCTCGACGGTCTTGGCTCCAAGCGCAGTCAATCTCGATACAGCCGCGTCATAGCCCTGCTCGGACAGGTTGTCACCGAAGAACAGCAATTGGCCTCTTCGCGGGATACCAATTCGCAACGCTGATGGAAATCCCGTGAGCGGTCCAACAGAACGCTCGCGCGAGTACGGATCGGAAGGGTCGTAGCCCGCCATCGCGTTCAGCGCGATCATGGAATCATCGACCGTGAGCGAAAAAATCGAGACGCAATCGAGCGTACGGCACGCAGGCACCACGCCGAATGTCGACATCAATCCGAGGCTCGGTTTGAGACCAACGATGTTGTTGAGCATCGCGGGCAAACGTCCCGAGCCTGCCGTGTCAGTGCCAAGGGAAAACGGCACAAGGCCAGCGGAGACAGCTACAGCAGATCCCGAGCTTGAGCCGCCGGGAACAAGATCGCCGCGCACCGGATTTTTCGGAATGCCATACGGCGAACGCACACCGACCAATCCTGTCGCGAACTGATCGAGATTGGTCTTGCCGATGACAATCGCACCGGCCGCGCGAAGTCGAGCCACCGTGTTCGCGTCTTGTGCAGGCATGTAAGAAAATGCCGGACATGCGGCGGTCGTCGGCAAACCCGCAACGTCGATATTGTCCTTCACAGCGAATGGCACGCCGAAGAGCGGAAGTTGCGATCCGTCCTTCGTCGCGAGTGCTTCAGCCTCCTTGGTAGCTTCGGCCTCATCGCGCAGACTAATGAAAATCGCAGGATCGCCGTGATCGCGGATACGCTTAAAACTGCGAGCGACAGTTTCCGCGGGAGACACCGCCTTTGAACGATGCTGGCCGACAATAGCAGCGATTGTCTCAGTCACGATGGCTTCCAATTACAAGGCTTTATATTAGAGTAAAAGCAAAGGCCGTGCCATCCGTCCGTGCGGCGTGGCGATCTTTATGCTTGACGAGCTTTTCATCTCTGATCTTAGGAGAGGACAGATCGCCTCACTATGGTCTTGTAGTCGATAGCATCGCCCTTAAAACGGGAGTCTTCCCAAGATAGCTTTGAAACTATCGTCAGTTTTCTCAATTTATGTTCGAGTTTTCGCATTTCGGAGACTTACCGAAATCGAAAAAGCTCGTAATCTTTGGGCCTCTTGACTCACAATCCGGTGTTATCTCTCACCTCTACACAGGGTGACTGGCGATGCAGTACCGATTGCACCAGCCTCCAGAATACTTTCCCTGCTAAAATGGAATTTACAGGGGATATCACGATATCGAGCCCCTGCGCAGGCATTTCTTAGCCAGAGATACCGCGTTTCCCAATTCGCTAGGATGTTCGTTTCTTAGTGGGCGATAGAAATCAAAACAAGTTCGAGCCAAACGGAGTGATGATTGAAATGCTTAAAGTTTGGGGCAGAACAAATTCCATCAATGTACAGAAAGTTCTTTGGTGTTGTGGTGAGCTTAGCTTGGACTATGAAAGAATCGATGCCGGCAATGCTCACGGAATCGTCGATACGCCGGAATATCTTGCAATGAATCCGAATCAGTTTGTTCCGACGATTGAAGATGGTAATTTTCAGCTTTGGGAGTCGAACGTCATAGTTCGATACTTGGCTGAGAAATTCCGACATGGCGAGCTATTTCCAACTGAAATAGAACGACGTTTTGATGCAGAGCGGTGGATGGATTGGCAAGCGACGAGACTTTGGCCAGCGCTCCGCCCACTTTTTATCTCCCTGATCAGAACTCCCGAGCGACAAAGGGATTGGGATATAATCTCGAAAGGTGAACGCGAGTGCGCGGCGGCCTTTCGAATCTTGGATGCGCGGCTCGCAGACCGAGCGTTTCTCGCAGGGGCGGCGTTTTCAATGGCTGACATTCCCGCCGCCGTCACCGCGCATCGATGGTACGCACTCGACATCGACCATCCAAAATTGCCGCATCTCCATCGCTGGTACGATGCGATGTGCTTACGACGCGTTTTTCAAGAAACAGTCATGACACCGCTGAGCTAACTTTACACAGCACGCGCCGGGAAACGACGAGATCATTTTGGTCCTATAGCCACACCCATTAAGTGATCCGGCAGCCAAGTAGCAATTTCAGGAAAGATGCATAAGAGGACGATCGCCAACATCATACAAATGACGTAGGGCATCGTGCCCCACATGACGGTCGTCACCGGAACATCGGGCGCGATGGCATTGACGATGTAGATATTCAGGCCCACCGGCGGGTGGATCAGGCCGATTTCCATATTGATGGTCAAAATAACGCCGAACCAGACCGGGTCGAAACCAGCCGCCGTAATAATCGGCAGCAGGATCGGCGAGGTCATTAGGATGATTGCAGCCGGCGGAATAAAGAAGCCGCAGACCAGCAGGAACAGGTTGATCATGCCCATCAGCACCCAGCGGTTGAAGTGCGCGTCGGCAATCGCCTGAGCCAGCGTCTGGGTGAGGTAGAGGGACGTGAGCATGTAACCGAACAGCACCGCGGTCGCGATGATTGTCAGGATCATCACCGACTCGCGCATGGTGTCGCGCAGGATGTGCCAAATCTGCGCCGGTGCCCACAGCCTATAAATCAGAATAGCGAGAATGAGACACATCGCAGCGCCGACGCCGGCCGCTTCCGACGGCGTCGCAACGCCGCCGTAGAGTGCGTACATCACGCCGAACACGATGGCGAGGAACGGCGCGATCTTTGGAATCGACTCGAATTTTTCCTTCCAAGTGTAGCGGAAGCCTTCGGCGTGCGAACGGAAGCCGCTCTTCCACACCTTGTAGATCGTCCATGCCATGAACATCGCGGTGAGCATGATGCCCGGCACGATGCCGGCGATGAACAGACGGCCGATCGAGGTTTCAGTGGCGATGCCGTAGAGAATGAAGGTCACAGACGGCGGAATGAGAATACCGAGCGTGCCGCCAGCGCATATCGAGCCGGTAGCAACATCGTCGGGATAACCGCGCTTGCGCATTTCCGGAATGCCCATCTTGCCTATGGCGGCGCAGCAAGCGGGCGATGAGCCGGTCAGCGCCGCGAAGATCGCGCAGGCGCCCAGGTTCGACACGACGAGGCCGCCGGGCACGCGATAGAGCCAGCGGTCGAGCGCTTCGTACAAGTCCTTGCCGGCCGGCGACGAGCCGATCGCCGCTCCCATCATCACGAACATCGGAATCGCGACGAGCGTGAATTCGTCGAGACCGGACCAGAAGGTTTCGGCGACGACATGAAGCGCGTCGAAACCCTGGAACAGTACCAGAAACGCCAGCGCGATCGCACCAAGGCCGAAGGCGACCGGAATGCCGGACAGCAGCATCAACAATGTGACGCCGAGAACGAGGCTGCCTTGAAGCGCAGGACTCATGGCGCTTCTCCCAACGCTTCGCGGGCTTGCGCGCGGGCGACATCCTGCGCGCTTTGTTTTTCCGAAAGACCAAACGGCGATGTGCGCCCGGTGATCAGGCTGAACAACTCAACGAGATATTGCAGAATCAACAGGCCAAGACCAATCGGCATCGACAGATAAGGAATCCACAGCCGTGCGCGCCAGACAGTGTTCGATTTCCACCCCTGCGAATAAGCCTCATACCAGAACATCGTGCACAGCGTGAAAATCGATAGGCAGAACGCCAGCGCAATCAGCATCGTGAACAGCGCCAGCGCATATCGGCCGCGCGGGCCGAGCGCCAAAGGCAACACATCCACGTTGACATGACCGCGCGTCATTAAAACGTAAGGGCTTGAAATAAAAGTGGCACCGACGATGCAGTACGTTACCGCGTCGATCTGCCAAACCGTCGTGAGATTGAAGATGTATCGCTCAACCACCATGTCGCAGATGACCAACACAGCAAAGGCGATGAGAAATGCGCCGATGACGCCGGCCGCGCGGGACGCAAATTTTACGGCCTCGATGAAAGCGTTCATGAGATTGCCCAAATCAAATCATTAGAGGGTGGCGTTGACGCGAAACGGCCGACGGGATGAGCCGCCGGCCGCTTAAGTCAAATCGTTACTTCACCGACAGAGCTTCGTCGATTAGCTTCTGACCGTTCGGTACGGCCTTGGCAAATTCAGCGTAGGAGGTTTTCTTCGCCACTTCGAGCCACGCCGCATAGTCGGCGTCGGTCAGCGTGACAACCTTTGCTTTGTGGTCTTCGAAAGCCTTGACCGCGGCTTGGTTGATGCCGTCGGCTTTGCTCTCGAAATAGACCTGCGCCTTTTTGCCGCCGGCAATGATCGCGTCCTGCTGCGGCTTGGTGAGTTTGTCGAACGATTTTTTCGACATCAGCATCGGCTGATACATGAACCAAATGGCGTTGTTGCCCGGCGCGGTCAGACAATCCGCCACTTCATAGAGACGCATCGAGGCGAAGGTCGAGAGGCTGGTGTCGGTCGCGTTGACAACGCCCGTCTGAAAGGCGTTATAAATTTCGTTCGACGGCGGGCTAACGATGCTTGCTCCGGCGCTTTCCCACATGCCGGCAAAAGTCGGACCAGCGGCGCGGAACTTGCGGCCTTTAAGATCGTCCGGCTTGACGACGCAGCCGCCCTTGGACGCCATGCCGCCGGCGAACCATGCATCGGAGAGAACCATGACGCCGCGTTTTTCGATTTCGGCACGGATGTCGGTCATGAATTGCGAAGCGTTGATGCGCTTGGCGCGATCTTGGCTGCGGATCAGGCCAGGCATCAGCGTGGCCGAGAATACCGGCACCTTGCCGCTGGCGTAGTCGAGCGGGAACAGCGTGATATCGAGTTGGCCATTGGAGGTCGCGCTCCATTGATCGTTCGGCTTGAACAGCGAGGCGCCCGGATAGACCTGAATGTCGAGGCCGACATTGGCATCCTTCACTTCCTTCGCCAGCATCTGCACCATGTCGTCGCGAACGTCGCCTTTGCCGCCCGGAAACTGATGCGAGGCCTTCAGCGTCACTTGAGCCTGAGCCGATGCTGACAGCGCAATGATCGCGGCGGTGGCGACCAAAATCTTGGGTAGGATCTTCATGGTTTCCTCCTGGAAATGCAGTTTTTTTTGCGAGCAACGCTCTGACATTGGATCCGAAAATCCGGCGCTTAAACCTAACAAACCGGGATTAGAATTTGAAGTCAATCACTTTGTATACAATCTATATTAAACGGCATACAGACAAGGGCTTAATCTCGGGTCGCAAAACCGACCACCACCAAATCAAGTTCACGCATGAAAACGAAGCAAGCAACGCGGTTCAGGGACCAAATTGAAGAAGAAATTGTCACCGGGATACTGAACCCCGGCGACAAACTCGATGAGTTGTCGTTAGCGAACCGCTTCGGTGTGTCTCGGACTCCCATTCGAGAAGCGCTTCTGAAACTAGCCGCCGGCGGCCTGATTGAATTGAGGCCCAATCGAGGAGCGATCGTTAGCGCGCCGACTCTGACGCAGTTGATGGAAATGTTTGATGTTATGGCCGAACTAGAAGCCATGTGTGGGCGCTTAGCCGCTCGACGATTGTTGCCGGAAGACGAAAAGCAACTGAGAACCGCGCTCGACGCCTGTCGATTAGCCATGGAGGCAGGCGATCCAGATGCATACTATTATGAAAACCAACAATTCCATCGAGCTATATACGCAGCCAGCGGAAACTCCTTTCTGATTGAGCAAGCGATTACACTTCACATACGCTTAGCGCCGTTTCGGCGTCTTCAATTGCGCGTCAATAATCGATTGAAAACATCGCTACGCGAGCACGAAGAGATTGCAGCCGCAATTATCAGCGGCGATCACGTGTTTGCCGCTACGGCAATCCGGGCACACGTCACTATTCAAGGAGAACGTTTCGGCGATTTCGTCGCATCATTGGAAAAAGCCGTAATCCGAGCGTAAGAAGGCATGCTTATATCCGCAGGAGAGCTTTTTTAATTGCGGTTCGTTATCTATCGCGTTTCGGAAATTTTCCCTCGGCTTTCAATCGTCGAAATTGACGATCCAAGTAAAAAATAACCGCGTAAAAAGCATACCCCGATGGCGATGATCTGCCCCATTTGAAGTATTACTTCCTGAAGTATGATTTTCGGTTGAAGGATAGGATCGATGGTTGCGGTCTAATCCTGTCGCGTGTCTTGCGACAAGGCCGGGAAGCCGCAAATATCCAAGCAAGTTCACGATTCATCCGGGAATTCCAAAAAAAATGCAATTTGATGACGTCATCCTCGGTCGCCGAAGCATCCGCGGTTACAAACCCGATCCAGTACCGAGAGCGTTGATTAAGGAAATCATCGGTTTGGCGATGCGCGCACCGTCGTCGATGAACACCCAACCGTGGAATTTCTACATCATCACGGGCGAACCGCTGAATCGGATTCGTGCCGGCAATACTGAGCGCATGGTGGCAGGCGTACCGCAGTCTCGCGAATTTCGTACGGGTCAGGGATTTACAGGACAGCACCGCGACAGACAGGTTGGCGTCGCCAAGCAGTTGTTTTCCGCAATGGGGATCGCGCGCGATGACAAGGATAAGCGCCAGGATTGGGTCCTGCGCGGCTTTCGTCAATTCGATGCACCTGTATGCGTGATCGTGACATATGACCGCGTGCTAGACGGCAGCGACGATACACCCTTCGATTGTGGTGCCGTGGCAACCGCCCTAGTCAATGCCGCATGGTCTCGCGGGCTTGGAGCCGTGATTAACAGTCAGGGCATCATGCAATCGCCGGTGGTACGTGAGCACGCCGGAATAGCTGACGATCAGATCATCATGAAAAGTATAGCGCTGGGCTGGCCAGATGAAAGCTTCCCGGCAAATGCGGTCGTGTCCGAAAGAAAATCTGTCGACGAAGCTACGGTATTTGTCGGCTTCGACAACTCGTGAAGTAACTTAGATACCCACATCAGAAGCATAAGGTTCAGGATCTGAAAATGACGTTGCCGACAGTCACTGCGTCGTTCGTAAGACGCGCGCTGCTTCTTCGCCAGGAAATTGCGCTGCTCGATTTGCGCCATGAGGCCGACTTCGCAAGCGGTCATCCCTTGTTCGCGGCCAACATGTCGGCGGGAAGAATCTCTCTCGAAGCGCAGACAAGACTGCCCTGCAAGCACGCTCCAATCGTTATCTACGACAATGGGGAACTTCTTGTATCGGCAGCAGCGCACGAACTTCAGTCCATGGGGTACATCAACGTTAGCCAGTTGGAGGGTGGCCTGCGAGGCTGGCAAGCCGCAGGCTACGAACTATTTCAAGACGTCAATTCTTACGCAAAGGCGTTCGGCGAGCTGGTTGAATCTCGTCGACATACGCCTTCTCTGCCTGCTGAAGACGTCGCCGCTTTAATAAAGAGCGGGTCAAATATTCAAATATTGGACGTTCGGCGCTTCGATGAATATTCGACCATGAACATCCCCGGCTCTATCAGTGTCCCCGGCGCGGAACTTGTTCTTCGAGCCGGCGTGGCGGCACCCGACCCCAATACGACGATTATCGTCAATTGCGCAGGGCGCACTCGCTCGATCATAGGCACTCAATCGCTTATCAATGCGGGCATAACTAATAAAGTGGTAGCGTTGAGAAACGGAACAATCGGGTGGACGCTCGCAAAGCAGGATCTTGAACACGGGGCGGACCGAAAGGGCGAGATCGGTTTGTTTGACGGCGCACAGCGAAACGCGCGGGATGTCGCCTATCGCGCAGGCGTTAGGCACATAGGCTTAGATGAATTGAAAGCAATCGAGGCAGAGACGCGTCGTACACTCTATAGATACGACGTCCGATCTGCCGAAGAATACGCCGCCGGTCATCTTCCAAAGTTTCGGCATTATCCGGGAGGTCAACTCGTCCAAGAAATCGATATGGCCGCACCGGTCCGAGGCGCAAGAATTGTGCTGACGGATAACGAGAGTGTACGAGCCGACATGACTGCCTCTTGGTTGTCGCAAATGGCTTGGGATGTGTTTGTTGTCGATGGAGGCTACGATAAAGCTTTAGAAGTTGGGCGACCCGACATTATTCCAAAGCCCGATCCCGCACATCGCTACCGACGCCCATACGAAGGGACGGACGTCTCAAGCAACGCAATGCAGGCCTATCTCGATTGGGAATATGGCCTGGTGAATCAGCTTCAACACGACGCCACCCATGGATTCTTTGTCATTTAGAAGACGCCAAGAACAATCTGTCAGGCGCACACTCGATGGCTGACGACCGAGCATTCGAACTCGCGCATTCTCTTTTGGCTAAAACCATTTAGCGGCAGAAGTTTGTCGCTTGCGTGATGTAAGCTCCTCACATTGGACATTCCGACGTTGAGTGGCCGTCACACTTGTTCACAAATGTGTCAATGCGGCCCATCCAGCTTTCGACTCTGCTGCAAATCGGTTGCAACCGCGGTAAACTCAGGGCGTCTCGCGCCTGTTGCCGCCCTATCGGTGGAGCAGTTGAACGCACGCTAGGAGGAATTTACATGACCAGCGTCATATTCAATCGCCGCAGCCTGCTGACCGCTGGCGGCTCCCTCCTCGCAGTCGGAGTTTCCGGGCTCACGTTTCCCGCCCGCGCGCAAGGCTTGGTCCCGACCTCTTCAATGTCGGGCGGATCCAATAATTACATCAAGGGTGCGCCGACCGTGGATCGGATCGGCAAAGGTGGTTTCTGGATGAGTGGCACCGTACGCCGCGCAGACGACGGCGCTCCGCTCGCGGGACAGCGTATCCAAATCTGGGCGCACACGACTGAAGCGCAAGAGCACGAACCGCAAAGTCATGGAGCCACGCTCACCGACAAGAACGGGGCGTTTCGTCTCGAGATGCCGCAGATCATTCCGATCTTCGGCCAGCCGCATGGACACCTCGCCTACGACAGCGGCGAATTCAAAACCGTTTTTCTGCGTCCTATACTGCGGAGCGTAAAAGAGACCAGCCTCGAGGCGCACTTCGTCCTTCAACCGGCGTGATCAGCTTGAGACCAGAGGGATGAAGTTGGCGAAAGCGACCCTGATCTGGGCCGCGCTTGCAGCCGCCGTGTGCGTGCCAATCGCCCTTGCAGCGACGAGCCCGCTGCTTCAATGGCGCGGTCCGGTCTACATCCTGGCCGGGTTCGCAGGGATTGTCGCACTGGGTCTCGTGCTCGTTCAGCCGTTGCTGATTGCCGGATACTTGCCGGGACTGTCGGCTTATCTCGGACGCCGCGCTCATTATTGGATCGGCGGCGCGCTGGTCGTCGCGGTGATTGTCCACGTCGCGGGGCTTTGGATCACGAGTCCACCGGACATGATCGACGCGCTACTCTTTGCATCGCCGACGCCATTCTCTCCGTGGGGCGTGATCGCCATGTGGGCAATCTTCGCCGTCGCGCTTTTGGCTGCACTGCGCAGGAGATTAGGATTGGGACCGCGCGCGTGGCGCTTCGTTCATATGGCTCTCGCGGTCGTCATCGTCGCAGGCTGCATTGTTCACGCCATGCTGGTCGAAGGAACGATGGAGACGATATCAAAAGCGGCGCTTTGCGCGCTGGTCCTCGCTGCTACAATCCGAGTCATGGCTGGCCTGCGGGTATGGAGACAGCGGGCGATGTTGCGCGGACAAAACTTTCCGAGAAAGTAGCGAGCAGATCGAAATCTGGATCTTCGGAACGCGTTTCGCGCAGTCCTTGCGCGGTATCAATCGGATTTTCGTCCCGCCTTTCAGGCATCGATTTACTTTGCACCTGAGCGGCGCCAGTAGCAATGCCGACAATGCGTCCTTCCGGTATAAACGCAGCTCATCTTTGAGCGAACATCTCGTAGAACTGTTTTTCGTTTGATGCGTTGGCGAACTCCGCTTTGCGAATTGCCAACTGCATTTTATTGCGAGAATACATTTCCATGAAAATCAGCAAACTCACGCGTACATAATTCTCCTCAAACTGCGAATTAGATTTTACTTCCTATTTTCGCGACTTAACGACGGAGATTGCTGGCACCCATCTGTATTGAGCTTGTTGTCTTGTCGCTCGACGAAGTGGAAACCGAATTGTTCAACATTATTTGCCGGGGGAGCGCCTGAATCGTTGTGCTGCCCTTGATTGTCGAAACTTCACCGATGAGGACACCACTCTTCTCGATTTCGATGTCGCCATAAATCGCAGTGCCTTCAATACGACCTGTGTTTCGCAGCGAAAGGCAGACTTTGGCTTCGATCTGCTGGAAGACGTTCCACTGAATGTCAGCGTGATCGACGCTTACAACGCCCTTGATGGAGCCGGTCGGACCAAGAAACAAATCCCGCGCGATGATTTCGCCATCAACCGTCCCGTGAACCACTACCTTTTCAGGCGCGTTGATTGAACCTATAAAAACTACGCCTTCGCCGAAATATGCACAACTTGCTTACCCCGCTCGGTCAATTTTAGTCGAATCGAAACCACTCATCACAAGCCCCAAAAAGCCACCGTGCTAATATCGTTTACTCTTACCACCCGCCCTCGTTCGTTCGGAACCGCATTCTGAAAACTCAATCAGCGTTCGGAGTTAATTCTGAACCGAAACTAAGCAGTATGTGCGATTGCCGTCCAACTTTTCGAAACGATGTAATAGGCAGGGCGCAGCGTGCCGCTAAATGCCATATTCTCACTGGCAGCGTCCGAGGGCATACCTGGTTGAGCTGCAAGTGTGGACCGAGAACAGCAAAATTAAGCCGGGTTAAACGTCGTCCGATTTCTACTCCCACGAATCTAGTTTCCGTTACACACAGGTTGCACGGCGGGTAGCTTATTGGCCTTCATTCAAACCAGCTTCGCAGTTTGAACAATTGCGCACCGATTCAGGCAAGGACCCTTTGATGATTTTTAAATCGCTACGCGTGGAACCAGCCGCTGGACAAGAATCGGCATGGGACTACCCGCGGCCACCTCGACTTGAAAAGGTCAGCGCGCGCCTGCGAGTGATTTTCGGCGGCGAAACGATCGCGGACGCTGTCAAAGGCTACCGCGTGCTTGAGACCAGTCATCCGCCAGT
This sequence comes from Hyphomicrobiales bacterium, assembly GCA_038230475.1. Lineage (GTDB taxonomy): Bacteria > Pseudomonadota > Alphaproteobacteria > Rhizobiales > Xanthobacteraceae > Afipia. The sequence continues at coordinate 55,836 of JBBRNE010000004.1, read as the reverse complement.
TTATTACATTTCGCCGGGCGATATTTCGCAACAATACCTGGTGGCGGCATCAGGAAGTTCTTGGTGCGAGTTCAAGGGGAGCGCGAAATACTGGTCGCTCGACGTTAACGGTCAGCATGCCGAAAACGCCGCTTGGAGTTACCCCACGCCCTCACCTGCATTTGCCGACATTGCCGGGTATCTGGCGTTCTATGCTTCACGAGTTGATGAGTGCCGAGTCGGTGAGGAGCGCGTGCAGCCGCAGGAAGGCGATTTCTATGGCGGCTGGATTACCTCGCGTATCTGCGGGCCATTTAAAGGCGGCACAGGAACGCGCGGATGGTAGATCGTTTAACATGATCGCTTGTGCGTACCGAAAACCTAGGCCCCAACGTAATAGTGATGAAGCCTGCCGATGATCGCGTGGCGTCCTTACCGCAAATCAAATTCTAGCGTATTGGTGATTTAGCCTGTCAGAATCGGACAGCAATCGCATCATGATACACACCACGATCGTCGCATTCGGAATGTTCGTCATTACACCTCAAATGCAATCACGTCCGCAATGTTTCTGATTGAACATTCTTTAAGAACCGAAATGGACTTTTCCGCGTTGACCTCCTTGAGCATATGTCCGCATAACGATGTCCAACTTCTCGCCAACGATGCGAACCCGCCTTCATGATTGGGCCGATAATATTCGCACTTATACCAATTGTACTACTGATTGGACTTGGGCACTCAATGAAGCGCCGAGCATTTCTTGCCGACGCATTCTGGGCTCAGGCCGAGCGGCTTAGCTTTTTTGTGCTATTGCCAGCGCTGTTCTTGCACGGTCTCGCCACTGCAGACCTCCAAGGCGTACCGGTCGGCGGGTTAGTAAAAGTGCTCATCATCTCAACTTTGGTTGTCGCAGCACTCTTAGTAACTTTCAATCGTATCATCGTCCAAGATGGATCGGCTTTCACGTCAGTATTTCAGGGCGGAATCCGATTTAACAACTATGTGGGTGTTACCGCTGCCGTCGGCCTTTTTGGTGCGCCCGCGGTAGCGTTGTCTGCAGTCTCAAACGCGACAATTGTTCCGACAGTGAATGTGCTGTGCGTTCTGGTGTTTGCGTATTACGGTACGGCTAAGCCGACTTTCGGCGGTGTGCTACGTGGAATCGTCTTTAATCCACTCGTCGTTGGTTGCGTCATAGGTATCTTGCTGCAAATCACCGGCATCGGCCTTCCTCCAGGCATCGAAAGCTGCGTGAAAGCATTGGGTCAGGCGTCATTGCCGTTGGGTTTATTGTGCGTTGGAGCCGCGCTGGACTGGAAAGCGCTCAATCGAGGAATCAAGCCAGCCCTCATTGCGTCCATAGCAAAATTTATCCTGTTGCCACTCGCCACAGCCGTCGCATGCGTTTTTTTTGGACTAGATCGGCAAACTGCGATGATCGCAGTATTGTTCCAAGCATTACCAACCGCGTCTTCGTCCTATGTTATGGCCCGGCAACTTGGCGGCGATGCGGAATTGATGGCTAGCATCATCGCATTTCAGACCATCCTTGCTATCGTTGCTGTGCCAGCCGCATTGCTGCTGATGAATGCGTGGCTGAATTGATAGGATCAGCTAGGCTCGCACTCGCCTCCAGCGAGGCGAAGCACTAAAGAACTTCCGCGGCATAGCGGCACCGTCGCGTATCGCAACGACTAATCCTCAATTCAACCGGTCGCCCGCTGACATCGGTGGCAACGCGGGAAATTTCGAGCAACGCCGCGCCGGTTTTTACACCGAGGCGCTTGGCTTCCTCCGCAGTCGCAGTGACCGCGCAGAGCCGCTCGATAACGCGAACAATACTAATACCAAATCGTTCCTGATAAATGACATACATCTCCTCGTCCATCTCGGTATTAGGTTCGACAGAGAGGTTTGGCATCAGAGAAACCGGCACGAATATGCGCTCAGAGATTGCAGGTTGGCCGCTCAAGCTGCGGACGCGCACGATGACATGAAGCATCGCCTCATAGTCGACCGATAATTGCGCAGCTTGATCGCGCGTGGCCTGCTGGATTCGCTGAGATAAAACCACGCTCGCGGGAATGAGGCGGCTGTCATCCGATCCAACCATGCGGAAAAACTGATAGAGTGCTTTGTCGCTGGAATGACGCGCGACAAAAGTGCCTACCCCCTGCCGCCGCACAATCATCCGGTCGACTTCAAGAGCGATCAATGCTTTGCGGACCGTGCCTTGGCTGACACTATACTCAACAGCCAATTCATTCTCGCTGGGCAGCATCTGTCCCGGCTTCCAGCCACCGGATCCAATACGCTTGACCAACAGCGCCTTCACCTGTGCGTACAGGGGAAGATACTCCGTTAGGCTGTTTGACACCGTTTCGCTGGCCAACTGAATTCCACCAAAATTCAAATTCAACTATCGCATAGCACGACGCGACCACTGCTCGAACCTATTGCTTCCGGGCAACCGCAGTGATCACATCGAATCGCTTCTTCTTTAAATTAGCAGAGGCTTTATTTCTGCTGGAATGACAATACCATCGCGCGCAGCCTTGGCTCGATTAGCCAGCCGTCGAGCCCCGGACAGACGTGCACCTTGCTGGGCTTCAATAGCGCCAACCAATCGCGCCATCCGTTCGCCGAACCGTGCGTGACCAAATCCGGCTGGGTCGATCGCGAGCAGCAATTGACCGGTGGATGGCGGTGCACCCTTGTCGTCGAGAAACGATGAGGCCTCGAACGCCAGATTAGCGCCGGGAATGCAAGCCGCAAGGACTTCCACCATGAATGCAAGCGCCGCACCCTTGGCGTCGCCAAGCGGAATCATCGTACCCTGCAACGCTTCCGCCGCGTCAGTCGTGGCTTTGCCGTCAGCGTCGAGGGCCCATCCTTCAGGAATGTGTTCACCCTTCTGCTTCGCTGCGACGATTGAGCCGCGCGCGACCTTTGATAACGCAAGATCGACGACGGCGGGATCGCGCCCCTTGATCGGTGCGGCGAAAGCGATCGGGTTGGTGCCGAACACCGGCTCGCGGCCGCCCCATGGGGCCATCGCGCTCGGCGTATTTGCAAACAGCAACGCCACCATTCCCTTGCGCGCGAGTGCCTCGCACGGCAGCCCCGCTGCCCCGCAATGATTTGATCGTGAAATCGCGGCCACTACGAGACCCTGCGCCGCCGCTAGTATCGGTAATTCCGACACCGCAAGATCAATGGCTGGATAGGCAAAGCCGTGCGCCGCATCGATTGCCAGAACCGCCGGACGCGGCCGCGTCACGACAGGGCGCGCCTTGCCATCGATCTTGCCGCTCCCGACCATCGCCAGATAAGTCGGCACGCGCGACAATCCATGACCCTTAAGCCCGTCCGCCTCCGCCATCACCAGCGCGCGGGCGACAGAGTTTGCGTTATCGGTGTCGCAGCCATTGCGAATAAATGTGGAAGCAACACATTCGGTCAGTTCGGCGAGTGAAAGCGCGCTCATGTCGCCAGAACCCTTTGGCATTTTCAACCGTGACACACGACACTCGCGTGACCGCGCCTGCGCAATGTCGAAACGGGCGGCGGATCAATCGCGGCCCGCAGTCGTCCTCAAGCGCTGCGGTACAGCTTCGTCAGCACGAACTCGCGGTGACCCAGCGATTCAGCCGCCGTCAGACGTCCGTTCGCCGTTCTCACGATCATGTCGATCAGCGCGTCGCCTGCATGATCGAGCGTCATCTCGCGGCGAAGCACGCCGGTCACATCGACATCGATGTGCTCACCCATGGTGCGAAGCGTTTTGGGATTGCCGCTGATCTTGATGACCGGCACGATGGGGTTGCCGATCACGTTGCCCTGCCCGGTCGGAAACGTGTGAACCACGTAACCCGCTGCAGCCATCAACGTGACGCATTCGGCCGCCGCCGACGAGGTGTCCATATAATAAAGACCCGGACCTTTAGCGGGCGCCTCCGCCGGCTCCAGCGCGTCGATATATTTCGACGTACGACCGATCTTCTCAAGATTGCCGAGCGCCTTTTCTTCAATGGTAGTGAGGCCGCCGGCAATGTTTCCCTTTGTTGGCTGCGAGTCGGACAGATCGTCGGTCTTGTGCGCCTCGATCACGTCGTCCTGATACGCTTTCCACATCTTGTACCATTTGTCGGCGATCGCAGGACTTGCCGCGCGCTCCTTGCACAAGTGCTCGGCACCGGTGATTTCCGATGTCTCGCCAAATACGCCGTAGATGCCTTGAGGGATCAGCTTGTCATACATGTTGCCGACCGTCGGACATGACGACAGTCCAGTCGTTGTGTCGGACTCGCCGCATTTGGTGGATACCCACAAATCCGCGATCGGATGCTCTTCGCGCTTGAGTTCTGTGGCCCATTGCACGAAACGCTTAGCCTGGTAGCTCGCCCGCGCAATCGTCGCGATATCGCCATGACCTTCGATGCCAAAACCGATTACCGGCTTGCCGGTTTTCGCGATGCCATCGACGACGCGTCCGGTCCAACCTTCTTCGATGCCGATCACCACGACAGCCGCGACGTTTGGATTGGAGCCGATCCCGATGAGTGTGCGAAAAAACACCTCCAGGTCTTCGCCAAACTGCAGACGACCGTAAGCGTGCGGCAGTGCCATCGTGCCCTTGACGGTATGGGCGACAGCTTCGCACGCCGAGTTCGACAAATCGTCGAGCGGCAGAAGGATCACATGATTGCGGACGCCGACGCGACCGTTCTCTCGCTTCCAGCCACGAAACTTTGCGTTCTTAAAATCAGCCGACGCGCGCTTGGTTGACAGCGCTCTGGTAACGAGCTGATCGGTTGCGCCGCCGACAAACGGAGATTTCACCTCAGTCAGATTGCTCAATGCCATGCTCTTGTCCTCACCAACGCTTGGTTTTCATGTTTTGGGTGTGGACGTGATGTCCCTTCTTTGCAGCAGCGACCATCCGGCCGACATCCTGCGCGTACTTTGTCACAGTGTCGCCATCGGAGAGATCGGACAGGGCGACCTTGTGGCCGATTGGAATGTCGTCCTTGACGTCGATGGAGAAGGTCGTGTCGGTCTCGGTGACGACGCCCATCGCCTTGGTGCCGGCTTTCAGTCCCTCGACGACGACGACGGCGACATTATCCTTCGGGCTGTGCGCCAGAACATGCGGCACATTTGAACTCATTTCTCGATCTCCTCTGCGTCAGAACTCTTATATAAGACATAAAACCAAAGTCAAGCAAGACGCACTTTAAACTACGAGGCTTTTTCGAGCGAAGCAGCGTCATCGTCGATCAGGGTTTTGCCCGGCACGACGCGCGTAAAATCGACGGCCTCGGTCCCCACGTCGATCCGATCGTCCCGCATCCTGATCACGGTGTAGCGCGACGTGGCAAGATCCGAGGCGGTCGGATGATCTTCACGGAAATGCGCACCTCGGCTGTCGGTCCGGGCGACGGCGGCCGAGCAGATCGCCCGGCTGACCTGAACAAGATTTTCGAGATTGAGGCGGTCGGTCCATGTGAGATTGTAGCGCCGGTCGCCGTCGGACACACCGCATCGCGATACAGCATCGCTCAATCCTTCGAGCGCCAAGGCCGCCCGCGCAAGACCCTCGCCGGTGCGCAGAATGCCGACGTCGTTCCACATCGTCTCAACCAATGCCTCGCGAACTTCGGACAGATCGCCGACGGGGCGACCGAGTGGTGAAAACGCACGGTCAAATGCACGTTCGACGGCGGCCATATCCGGATCGGAATGAACACCCTCGCGCAGAACCGCGTGCGCCATCGACGCGCCGGCGACACCGCCGAACACGGTCGAATTCGCAACCCCATTGCCACCGAGACGGTTTGCGCCATGCACGCCGCCAGTGTCTTCGCCGGCCGCAAACAACCGCGGCATCTGCGTGCGACAATCAAGATCGAACACAACGCCGCCCATCATGTAATGCGCGGTCGGCACCACTTCGACCAAATCGTCCGCAAGATCGAAACCGCAATCGGCGCAACGTTCCACCATCCCCTTGAACATGCGTTTGACGTTCGCGGATCCAAGATGACTCATCTTGATATAGACGCCGCCATTCTTCGTGGCGAAACCTTTGCGGATTTGATACATGATCGAGCGGCTGACGATATCGCGCGTCGCGCGCTCGCCTCGCTCATCGTAGTCGAACATGAAACGTTCGCCCTGCGAATCCAGCAGATGGCCGCCCGCGCCACGCAGCCCTTCTTCCAGCACGGTGCCTGTCATGCGCGTTCCCGCACCCGCCAACAGCCCGGTCGGATGAAATTGAACCATTTCAAGATCACGTAACGTCAGGCCCGCGCGCAGCGCCATTGCCAAGCCGTCGCAGGTCTTGTCCCCGGACGGCGTATGATACTTGTACATTGTGGGGCCGCCGCCTGTCGCAAGCAGCGTTGCTTTTGCACGCACCAGCGACGGCTCGCCAGTTCTCATGTCGAGCATCAGCACACCTGCAAGGCCAGAGCCGTCGGCCGCGGGAATGAAATCGAGCGCGCGGTGATCTTCCATGCGCCGCACATCGCGCCGCCACACCTGTTCTGCAAGCCGATTGACGATTTCAATGCCAGTCAGGTCGCCCTTATGCACCGTACGATCGAATGTCTGGCCTGCGAAGGCCTTCTGGTGAACGCTACCGTCGGGATTGCGGTCGAAGAAACAGCCCAGTTCATTTTCGAGCTCGCGAATCCGGATCTGTGCTTCGACGACGAGCGTCCAGGCAAGATCCTGATTATTGAGCCATTTGCCGCCCTCGATCGTGTCCATGAAATGGCGTTCGATGGAGTCGCCAGGCGCAAGCGCGACATTATATCCGCCCTGCACCATACGCGTGCAGCCACATTTGCCGAGCAAGCCTTTGACCGCGATCGTGACATCGAGCTGTGGCGCTGTTTTCTTCGCATGCAAAGCCGCGAACAAGCCGGCACCGCCTGCCCCCAAAATTAGAATGTCGGTTTCGATCTGCCTGATCGCCGCCACGTCAAACCGCTCCGATACTTTTGATAACCGCGTCGCGGCGGCTGGCGACCTCCTTCTCGATATCTGCAAACAACGATCCGCCGTGCGAATCCATACCAACCAGCAACGGCCCGAAATTACGAATCGAGAACTGCCAAAGGCTCTCTGGATGAAGATCGTCCATGTCGATATCGACGATCCGCTCGATCCATGTGGTCTCCAGCGCCGCGGCACCGCCCACGATGGCGAGATACGCGCCGCCAAATTTCTTGAACGCCGCAAGCGTCTCAAGCCCCATCCCGCCCTTGCCAATGATAATTTGAACGCCTTCGCGCTCCATCAGCGCGTGCGTGAACCGCTCCATCCGCATAGAAGTCGTGGTGCCGATGCAAAACGGCGTGTAGCCGACCGGGGCCTCGTTCGAGACTGGCACGCGATGAACATTCGGTGCGGTATGTATCACAGCGTGTCCATTCAGATCGAGCTTGGTGCGGCGATCACGGTCGAACATATGGATCAGAGTCGCATCGCGAATCCCGAATAGAGTCTTTTCCAGCGTCACCGTATCGCCGATCTTCAGCGCGCGGGCCTGATCCGGTGTGATCGGCATCTCAAGCGTGTGATGCGCCATTGTCGCCTCCTCAGGCCGAGAACGTGATGCCGCCGGGCGTAATTGTCGCCCGGGCCCGGCGCGCCGAATGACACTGAATATTCACTGCCACTGGATTTTGCGTAATATGCGTGGCCGCGATTTCGACATGAACCGCGAAGCTCGTGGAGCGACCGCCGAGACCCTGAGGTCCAATGCCAAGTTCGTTCACCGCGCCCGACAGCTCTGCCTCGATCTTGGCGCCCTCTTCGTCCGAACATACCGAACGCAACGGACGTGTCGCAGCAATTTTTGCCAGGTGCATGCACAGATCCGACGTGCCGCCGATGCCGACGCCGACGATGGTCGGCGGACATACCCGTCCGCCGAGTTCAATCACGCGGTCGATCACATATCCTTTGACTGCCTTGATGCCGTCGGAAGGCAGCAGCATCTTCAGAAACGATCCGTTCTCCGAACCCGAGCCTTTCGGAATCATTTCGATCGAAACAGTTTCGGGCCGCTCGTCGAAATCGACGTGGATGATCGGCACGCGAATGCCGCTTGAGGTCTGGTTGTTCTTGCGCGTGATCGGATGCACGACGGAGGAGCGCAGCGAGCATTCCGTGGTGGCGCGCTCGCAACCCTTGCGGACCGCCGCTTTCAAATTTGCGCCATCAAATTCGACGTCGCGTCCGATCATCACATTGTAAATGGGAATGCCGGTGTCCTGGCACAGGATGTTGTTGGTGCGCTCGGCGACCGCGATGTTTTCCACCATCGTGTCGAGAATTGTCCGGCCCGTGGCGCTGGTCTCGTCGCGAACCAGTTGTTTGAATCCGGCCTTGATATCTGCCGGCAGCATCTTGAGCGCCTGCACATAGAGCGTTTTGCAGACTTCTTCGATTTCGTGCATGTCGATGTGCATGATCCGCTCCTAAATACGGCCGCTTAGAAGAAATACCAATCCGACTGCCGCTGATGCGGCTACGCAGCTCGATACGACGATCGCGCTGCGTTCGCGTACCGCGAGCCATTCAATCGCGAGAACCCGGATACCCAACGCCATATGGACCGCGAGCGCCATCACCAGCCCCCATTCGGCGAACCGCACAAACCACGAATGCGTCAGAACCAGAAAGCTCTGGAACGAATCCGCGCCGCTCAGCGCTGTTCCCAGCGCGATGAAATGCATCGGCAGGAAAACCGCCAACGCAATGCCCGACAGACGATGCAGGATGGCGGCGAGAAAACCGGGCTTGAGATGCGTGTTCCCGATCATATCAGATAGACCGCAAGTGCGGCTCTCATACCGAGAACTATCAATAACGCCGAAAAAGCGATCATCGCGATATCGAGCGACCGGCCGCGCCATTTTACCCATTCCCGCAAGACCGACCGTAATCCGATCGAGGCATGGATGGCAGCTGCGGCCACAAACACCAGATAGAACGCTAAGAAAGCGTTGTTGCCGTGCGTGCGCCCCAGAATGTCTCCTGCGGTCAGACTTGAACGAACCGCATACACGATCGTGACTAAGTGAACAGTGACAGCGAAGGCAAGGATGAACGCGGTAATACGCTGGGCGAGGTAGAGAGCTGGATTCATGGCCGTCGTTTCCACAATTGCGCGGCGGTCGCGCGCTTGAGACCGGCGATGGAAAACGTCGGCGACAACTGTTTGGGACAAAACTCAGTGCAACTCATATGACTGTGGCACGAGTGGCAGCCCGCGTCGCCCGACACCGCCGCCAGCCGTTCGCTCTGGCCACGGTCGCGCGCGTCGTTGACGAGAGTCCATGCGCGATTGAGCGCTGCGGGGCCAAGATAGTCCGCGTTCCACGAAACCACATCGCACGCCGAATAACAGATGCCGCAATTGATGCACTCGATGCCGTCATTGGCCGCTTCGCGCTCCTTTGAGTCGGGCTCTATCACGGCAAACTCCACCGGCGGATTTTCGCCCGGTTCAAAATACCCATGGGCGTCTTTCCACTTCTCGAAGAAAGGCGCCATATCGACCGCGAGGTCCTTAACGATCGGAAGGTTACGTAGCGGCTCAATTTTCAGCGTCGCGGCGCCAAGCCGATCGACGCGTGTGCGGCACGTCCACCGCGGTCGGTCGTTGACGACCATCGCACAGGACCCGCACATTCCGACCCGGCAGGCGTATCGATAGGACAAAGTTTCGTCCTGGGTGCGCTGGATTTCGGTGACGACGTCGAGCACTGTCTGGTTTTCTCGTAAAGGAACCTCAAAATTCTGAAACACCCCGTCTCGACCACCACGCCAGATTTGCACGTGCAGGCAATCGGTTTCGACCGAATTACGATCCTTGAGTTTGGCATCCATGGTCATATCGCCGATCCTCGAAAAAGAATCGCGCGCACCGGATTTACGCGCGATTCCAACATCATCAGCTTCCGTCCGCGCCTTGAATGCCGCTGAAGAAAATATCTTTCCAATTCGCGGTCTTTACCGACACCAGTCCAGCGCGATTCATGTAATCGAGATAGACCAGCACTTTCTTCGGCGTAGTGGTCCATTCGTTCTTCGGATCGCGTATAATTTTTTCTGCATCAGCCACCGAGATTTTTGAATTCTCGGCCTTGACCCAGATCGCTGCCGCAGCCGCCGGATCGGCCTTGATGTTCTTCACACTTTCTTCGAGCGCATCGAGAAACGCTTTGGCCAGTTTGGGGTTTCCATCGATGAATTTCTCGGTTGCCCAGACACAGTTGAATGTGTGCGGACCGTCGAGAACGTCGTAACTGTCGAGCACCTTGCGCGCCTTGGGATTGGCCAGCTCGATTTCCTGAAACGGCGCCGATCCGAAATGGGCATTGATCTCGGATTGTCCGCCCAGCATGTTGGCAAGCGCGTCGGGATGTCCCATCGAAACCGTGAATGAATCGAGCTTGGTCGCCTGTCCAGCGCCGAACTCCTTCTCCGCTGCCATCTGCAGCGTGATCGCCTGAATCGAGGTCTTGACCCCGGGAAGTGCGATCTTGTCCTTTTCGGTGAAGTCCTTGATCGTTTTCACGTTCGGATTGGTCGTGACAAGATAAAGCGGCATCGCATTGAGAGCTGCCACGCCTTTGACCTTGAGATTGTTCTGCGTCTTGCCCCAAATTGTCAGCATCGGACCGACACCGCCGGACGCAAAATCGAGATTTCCCGAAAGCAGAGCGTCGTTCATGCCCGAACCCGCGGAGAAGCGAAGCCACTCGACCTTGAGATCGATGCCCGCTTCCTTGGCGTGCTTCTCGAACAATTTCTGTTCTTCCATCATCGTCAGCGGCAAATACGAGATGCCGAATTGCTTTGCGATGCGAGCACTATTGACCTCGGCAGAGGCGCTTGCCGTCAGACCCGCGGCAAGAAATCCGAGGGCACCCGCCAGTCGCGCCAGTTTTAAAAAATTCATTGTCTTCCTCCTGTGATTTGAATGGCCCATTGTTTTTGGCCTTTCGTTGTTCCTGCAGTCAGAATGTAATCCCTCACGATTGCATTCCCCAGCGTCCGATCGTGTTTCTTTCGATGGAGCGAAACAGGACGTTCTCGACGATCAACCCGATAATGATGACGGTCAGCAAACCCGCGAACACGTGTGGAATATCGAGGCTGTTTTTATTCTCAAATATGAACCAGCCAAGACCGCCCGAACCGGAACTGACGCCGAACACGAGTTCCGCGGCGATCAAGGTCCGCCAAGCGAACGCCCAACCAATCTTAAGTCCGGTCAGAATGCTTGGAAACGCCGCCGGAATCAGAATTTTTCGGATGTAGGCGAATCCGGTCAATCCGTAATTTTTACCCACCATTTTGAGCGTACTGCTGACAGACAAAAATCCGGAATGCGTGTTGAGCGCAATTGCCCAAGTCACCGAATGCACCAGCACGAAAATCAAACTACCGTTGCCCAACCCGAACCAGATCAACGCGAGCGGCAGCAGCGCAATCGCCGGCAGCGGGTTGAACATCGACGTCAGCGTTTCCAGAAAGTCGGTGCCGATCCGCGACATGATCGCAAACGCTGTTAGAAGAGATGCCAGCGCTATGCCGCATGCATAACCCATCAGCAATACCTTGATCGATGCCCACGCACGCGCGGGAAGCACTCCGTTGGCAATGTCAGAAAATAGCGCGCTGACGGTGGCGCTGAAGGTCGGGAATAGCAGATCGTTGTTGAGATAACGCCCGTAAGCTTCCCACATCAGCGCCAGCACGACGAGAATAAATATTTTGCGAAGCCAAGCCTGATTGTAAATGCGCACGATGGTTGGGAGTGGCCGCTCAACGACGATCGTGTCGCGCGCGGCCGATTCAGCGCCCCGGACAAACTCCGGGCGCGCGGGCAATAACCGTTCCTGATCGGCGGCAAGCGACAACTTAAACATTCTCCGTTTCATCGATCGTGTCGGCAAATAGCATGTGCTGAATGCGCTTCTCCAACGCGACCGCGCCTTCGCCATGCAGGCCGCCGTTCAGTTCCGCCTTTACTTGGCCGGGATGCGGCGACAAGAGAAGGATGCGGTTGCCGATCTTGATGGCCTCGGGAATCGAATGGGTCACAAACAAAACCGTAAAACGTGTTTCATCCCAGAGCGTCATCAGCTCATCTTGCATTTTTCGCCGCGTCAACGCATCGAGTGCAGCGAACGGTTCATCCATGAGCAGGATATCCGGTTCCATCGCCATCCCCCGCGCGATCGCGACACGCTGTTTCATGCCCCCCGACAGCATGTGTGGATAGCTGTCGGCAAACTTCACCAGATTGACTTTGTCGATGTAATACATCGCGCGCTCGTTCGCCTCGCGTCGGGGAAGGTCGCTTGAGCACTCCAGCGGAAACATCACGTTCTGACGAACCGTTTTCCATGGCAAGAGCTGATCGAACTCCTGAAACACCATCATGCGATCAGGTCCGGGATGAGTGATCAGCTTACCTTTAAGCCGCATTTCTCCTTCGGTTGGTGCCATATAGCCGCCGACGGCTTTCAGGAGAGTTGATTTGCCGCAACCCGACGGGCCGAGGAGAATAAATCTGTCGCCCTGGAACACCTCGAAATCAATACGGTAGGTGGCTGTTACGAGGTGATCAGGTGTTTTGTATTGGAGCGTGACGCCTTTCACCTCAAGAAGTGGGCTACCCGTATCCATCAAATCCTCCAAGATCGAATTGCCGGAGCTTGTGCTCTCTTATGCTGATTTGCAGGATGTTCTTTTCATTTGCCCATGATCGAAAAGAAAATCTCTCCGCAAACCTGACTCTCATCGCAAGAACGATACCCGCCCTGAAATCCACAGATCCAGCTCGTTAATATGCTCTCGTGATTGACACGTGGCTGCTCATGCGCACGTATTTCTCCCAACCGAAGTGTTGGCAAATTTCGTTGTCACCACGGTGCCATCGGATACGCGGACTGTAAAGAAGTCATACGTCTGACATAAGACTCGCTTCGCGCGCAATTCTGTCGGGCTGTCTCACCGGGAACCAAATCCGGCAGTGCGGATTGAGCCGGGCCGATCTCAATTCCGAGTGCGATGAGCGCTTCAAGAGTCGCTCCGATCAACGTGTCACTCTATGCAAATCGGGCGCTTGATTTTCGTGACACCAATTCGATCGGCAGATCGATGATTGCATTTCCGCTCCCGCCCGCAAGTTCTTCAAGCAGACAGTTGGCCGCAATATCTCCTATCCTTCCCACGGGTAGATGAACGCTCGTCAGCGACGGGAAAACATGTGCTGACATCTCGATGTTGTCGATTCCCACAACCGAAAAAGCATCGGGAACGACAAGGCCGCGAGAGTGTGCCTCCTCAATGCATCCGATGGCGAGAATGTCGATACCGGCGATCATCGCGGTTGGGGGGTCTTCAAGTGCAAGCAGGAGTGAGCAGCCAGTACGGCCACCAGCCAATGTCAACGGCTGTTCGGTCACTCGCCAGTCGGGTAAATCGAGGCCGCTGTCAGACAATTCCGCTTTAATTCCGGTTAGTCGTCCCTTCTGACGATCGTTGAACTGCTGTGCGCCGACGACAACCCCGACCCGTTTATGTCCAAGCGCGATGAGATGCCGCGTTGCAAGTCGTCCCGCCTTTTCGTTGTCGACGACGACCGAGTTGAACCGACTGTCGCCGCACCAGGTGAGAACGACTGCTACCCCTGCACCAGAAAGCAACTCCCACGTGCTAGCAGGACGTTCGGCGCCGACCAGCATTAAGCCGTCGACTCCTCGGGCGAGCAGCGTACGAATGGCTTCAGCTTCGGACGCTGCGCTATAATCATGTGATGCGACGAGGAGTTGATAGCCATCGCGCGATAAAGTCGCCTGCATCGTCTGCAACGCCCGTGAAAATATAGCGCTGTCGAGCGTCGGCACGACCGCACCGACGATCATCGACCGGCCCGACGCAAGGGCACGCGCGGCACCATCAGGCAGGTAGCCCAGTCGCGCAGCGCTCGACTTTACTCGCGCCAAAGTCACGGCGTTCAAAAGCTCTGGCCGCGCAATGGCGCGTGAAACGGTGGCGGGGGACACTCCTGCATCCCGCGCAACGTCGAGAAGTTTAATGCGGCGCTTATCGACCATTGCTTTCATACTGAAATTATTTTCAGCGACGGTAATCCCCTTGTCGGTCAAAAAAAAGCGAATTTGATGCATCTTTTTAACGATAATTCGTTGACATCGCCGCATCAGGGGCGAATTATGAAAGCGTTTTCAGTTGAGGCTGTTAGGAAGCGGCAATGCGAGCGTGGCGTCGAGTCTGGGTTGGATGGGGTACGCTGGTTTTCCTTCTGACGATTTGGCTCGTTCTGACCACGACAACGGGCCTGATCTCATCTGGCCGATTTCCCTCGCCGTCCGATTTCTGGACATCGCTGGTTCAAATCAACAGGCGAGGTTACGCAGGCGGGCAGCTTTTCACTCACGCACTACACAGCTTGCAGCTCGTCGTTATGGGATTTCTCGTGGCGATCGCGACCGGCGTGCCGCTCGGTCTGTGGATGGGTTGGAGTCGTCGCGCGGAAGCCGCGATCAACCCGGTCTTTCAAATTATCCGACCGATTCCACCGCTGGCTTGGATCCCTCTTGCAATTTTATGGCTTGGCCTCGGCGACGCCGCCAAGATTATGGTGATCTGGTTTGCGGCATTCGTGCCGTCGGTGATTAACTCGTTCACCGGCGTTCGTTCTATCGATCGCCCCATCATCGAAGCCGCCACTATGCTGGGAACGCCACGCTGGCGGTTCATCAGCGAAATCCTCGCGCCGGCCGCGGCGCCAATGATATTCACGGGCCTTCGCCTTTCATTACAGGCTGCGTGGACGACGCTCGTCGCTGCCGAACTTGTCGGAGCTCTCGTCGGTCTCGGTTTCGTGCTCAACATGGCGCAGCAGGACATCTATCCAGGCATGATTTTGGTCGGGATGTTGGCGGTTGGCGTGCTGGGCTTTGCAACAACTTGGCTTCTGGGTGCCGTCGAAAGACGCGCACTCTCCTGGAACTTGGCGGCAAGGAGCTGAACGATGATGGATCGTCCGCTCAGTCTCAAAGAATCGATGGGCTGGGGACTTTTCGGCCTGTTCATGTTTTTTGGCCTATGGACCCTGCTTTCAGTTTCGGGGGTTGTACCGCGTCAATTTCTTCCATCTCCACTCGATGTGCTCTCGCGTTTCATCGTGCTTCTCACGACCCCCTTCGCCGGCGCGACATTGCCCGAGCATCTGGCCTCGAGCTTTCAACGCTATGCCTTGGGTCTGCTGCTGGCGGCTTTTATCGGCATTCCGCTCGGACTTTTGATGGGTTGGTTCAGGCTGCTCGACGATATCGTCTCCCCTATCATCGAAGGCCTTCGTTTCATCGCACCGATTGCATGGGTGCCGTTCGCCGCTCTGTGGTTCGGCACAGGCATCGGCGGTCCGGTCATGATTATTTTCGCGGGTGCCTTCCCACCCTGCTTGATCAACGCCTACCGCGGGGCGCGCTTTATCGATCCGCGTCTGATCGAAGCGGCCAAGATGCTCGGCACGGGCAACACCCGAGCCATCGTCGAAATACTGCTGCCAGCCTCGGTTCCTTCGATCGTCGCAGGACTTCGCGTTGCCGCCGGACTGGGTTGGCAATCTCTGGTTGGGGCGGAGTTGATCGTAGCGGCTGCCGGTGTCGGCTTCATGATGGTGCAGGCACAGGCCAATGTTTCGACGACGACTGTTATGTCGGGAATGATCGCAATCGGTCTCGTTGGCATGGTGATCGATGGGTTGCTGCGCAGCGGTGAGACGATAATTCGCCGCCGCCGCGGCCTTGAATCGTAGAGAGATCGCCATGGGTTCAATTCGCTTTGAGAACGTCAACAAGATTTTTGGCCCGAAAAGTGCGGGCGTAAAAGCTCTCGACGATATCAATTTCGATATCGGCGAAAAAGAATTCGTGGCGCTGGTTGGACCTTCTGGATGCGGCAAAACGACGTGTCTGCGGATGGTTGCAGGTTTTGAATCGCCTTCATCTGGAATTATCAGTGTGAGTGGAAGGCCGGTGACGGCGCCGGGACCGGATCGCGCGGTGGTCTTTCAGCACTTCGCATTATTTCCATGGAAGACGGTTCATCAAAATATTGACCTCGGGCTTCGTAATAAAGGCCTCGCAAAAGACGAGCGAAACCGGTTGATCGCCGACACGCTCAAATTGATGAACCTCGAAAGTCACGCCGATGCATTTCCCCACCAGCTCTCCGGCGGAATGCAGCAGCGCGTTGCGATCGCACGGGCTTACGTACTCGACCCAGACGTGCTGTTGATGGACGAACCGTTCGGCGCGCTCGATGCGCAGACCCGCGTCGTGATGCAGGAAGAGCTCGTTAGATTGGCACGCGTTAATCCGCGTACCGTATTATTCATCACACATTCAGTCGAGGAAGCCGTTTACCTCGCCGACCGCGTTGCTGTCATGACAAGACGCCCTGGTCGTATCAAGGAGATACTCGACATCAAAAGCGTCCGCGACGAAGAACGTTGGGACCGGTTGCCGCGAATCGAAGATGTAATGGACCTCGACTCTTTCGTCCACTTGCGTACGCGCGTTTGGAAGTCGCTGCGCGAAGAAAAAGCCGAGAACGGGGTTTGAATTCAAAAACGCTCGAAACATAACCGCTTTGACGACAAGAGGCTTACACGTGAAGTCACGACAAAATAATCAACGAAATAACCAAGGGAGGACTACCTATGATCTCGAAATTACTGAAGGCCGTTAGTGTTGCTTCGATCCTTGCGGGCGTTCCCGCAATTTCAACTGCGGCTCATGCGCAAACCAAGATAGGCGTCAGTTATCAGCCCTCGCTATATTGGTCGCTGCCGTTCTATTACGCGACCGTAAAAGGTTGGTGGAAGGACGTCGGGTTGGAGCCGAACTTCTCGACGTTTCCGGCAGGCGCACCTCAAATCGCGGCTTCCGCTGCAAAGTCTTGGGATGTCGGCGGCACTGGTTCGGTGCCAGCAGTTCTCGGTGCGGTGCGTTTCAATATCCTGACCATCGGCATTACCAACGACGAGTCGAAGGCCAATGCCATGATGATACGTGGCGATAAGTACGACGCGGTAAAGGCCAATCCGCAGATGCTGAAAGGCCAACGTCTTCTTCTTACAACAAATTCCACAGTCGATTACGCGGCGCGCAAATGCCTCGCCAAATTCGGGCTTGGTCAAAATGACATGCAGTTCGTCAATCTTGGACAGGCGCAGATCATCACGGCGGTAACGTCGAATAACGGCGATGTCGCAGGAGTATGGGCGCCCAACACCTATACGTTGCAGGACCGCGCCAGCGCCAAATATCTTTGCACGGGCGCTGATGTCGGAGCCGTTGTCCCCGGAGCACTGATCGTTCGCGGCGATTACGCCAAGGAAAATCCGGACGACGTCGCAAAATTCCTCGCCGTTTATCTGCGCGGCTGGTCCTGGGCCAAGGCCAATCCCGCTGAAGCGAAGACCATCGCACTTGAATTCTACAAACAGGGTGGGCTCGAGGTAACCGCGAACGCGATGGATCAGGAATTCGCTCTGCGTCCGACCTTCACGCTCGACGAACAATTGAAGCTTTTCTCGCGCGCGAAGGGCGAATCGACAGCCGATGGCTGGTTTTCCGAAATCGGAAAATTCCTCACCGATGTTGGCACCGTACCGACAAACCCTGATGCGAAAACCTACCTTTCCGATGATTATCTGAAACGCGTAGCAGCCGACCCGAAGCTGCAGAAGTTTGCGACCGAATTCGACAAGAAGTAACTGCGTCTGGAGGCCCGTCAAAGACTGACGGGCCTCCAGTTAACGAACATGAAAAAGAGGCACCCGATGTCCGTTGTCTACATCAAGAAAGCCGCGAAAACGCCGGAAACGGAAACCGAAACGGCGAGAAAAGTAACCGCGGAAATGCTCGCGGCCATCGAGACCGGCGGCGAACAGGCCGCTCTGGATTACGCACGCAAACTCGACAAATGGTCGGGTGATGTCGTGCTTGATGCCACCGCAATTGAGCAAGCGACGCGCGAGATACCGAAATCGGTTAAAGACGACATTACTTTCGCAGCGAATCAAGTGCGGCGGTTCGCCGAGGCGCAGCGCGCCTCGATTCATGATTTTGAACTTGAGATAGCGCCCGGTCTCAAGCTCGGTCAAAAACTTGTTCCCGTGAACACAGCAGGATGTTACGTCCCAACCGGGCGTTATGCCCACATTGCCTCGGCGTACATGTCGGTGGCCACCGCAAAAGCGGCGGGCGTGAAAACCGTTATTGCCTGCTCGGCACCGTTCAAGGGACAAGGGATTCACCCGCATGTGCTTTATGCTATGCATGTTGCTGGAGCGGATATTATAATGTGTCTTGGCGGTGTGCAGGCCATCGCCGCAATGACGTTTGGCCTCTTTACCGGCCGGAAGGCCGATATCATTGTCGGCCCAGGCAATAAATATGTCGCTGAGGCCAAACGAATGCTGTTCGGCAAAGTCGGTATCGATGTTTTCGCAGGCCCATCGGAAGTAGCCGTGATCGCCGACGAGAATTCGGATCCGCTCATCGTCGCAACCGACCTCGTCGGACAGACAGAGCATGGGCACGAAAGTCCGGCATGGCTCATGACAACGTCCTCGCGCATCGCCGAAGAAGTTGCGAGCTTGATTCCTCAGCTCATCAGCCGTCTACCGCCGACGGCCCGCGACGCCGCAGGTGCCGCTTGGCGTGACTACGGCGAAGTCGTGCTTTGCGACACGCGGGAAGAAATCTTGAAAATCTCTGACACTTATGCGTGCGAACATTTAGAGGTCCATTGCGCTGACCTCGACTGGTGGCACGAACGGTTGACCAACTACGGCTCTCTTTTCCTCGGCGAAGAAACCAATGTGGCCTTCGGCGATAAAGTTTCCGGGCCCAACCATATTCTTCCCACCAAATTCGCCGCACGATATTCCGCGGGTTTGTCTGTGCACAAATTTCTCAAGCCGCTCACTTGGCAAAAAATGGACCGCGACGCTTGCAGGTTGATCGCACCGGTGTCCGCACGAATTTCGCGGCTTGAGGGCATGGAGGCACACGCCCGAACCAGCGACGTGCGAATGGCTAAATATGCACCGGGTTCAAACATCGATCTCGGTTCACCCGTCGAGGTTTAATGGCTTTCCAGCTCGCACCGCTGTTCGATCTGACGGGCCGCACGGCACTCGTTACTGGCGGAAACAGCGGTATCGGGGCGACGATGGCGCGCGCGCTGGGTCAGGCCGGGGCGTCGGTGGTCCTCGTGGCGCGACGTATCGCCGAACTCGAAACTTTCGCCACAACGTTGTCGCGTGAAGGCATCGTCGCCACCACGGTCGCCGTCGATCTTGCCTTGAAGGACGCTGCGAAAACGATCGAGAGTGCGACCCTCGAAAAAAAGCTGACCATCGATATTATCGTCAATGCCGCCGGCATCAATTTGCGTCAGCCGTTTTCCGAAGTGAGCGCGGATGCGTTCGACCTTCATATGTCGCTCCATCTCAGAGCGCCGTTTTTGCTGACGCAAGCTTTCGCGCCGGCGATGGCTTCACGCAAATGGGGTCGCATCATCAACATCGCTTCGATGCAAAGCTGGCGTGCATTTCCGGATTCGGCTCCTTACGGGGCTGCAAAGGGCGGCGTTTTGCAGCTCACGCGCGCGATCGCGGAAGCTTGGTCGACACACGGCATTACGTGCAACGCCATTGCGCCGGGCTTCTTCCCGACGCCGCTGACAGCACCAGTGTTCAACGATTCCGCTCGGGCTGCGCGAATGGCAGCTCAAACAGCCATCGGCCGAAATGGTTTGTGCGAAGATCTAACGGGCGCGACGGTGTTTCTGGCGTCGGATGCTTCAGCATACATCACGGGACAGACGCTGGCTGTCGATGGTGGTTTCACAGCCAAGTAAAAGGACACGGTATGCGTGCTTTGGTTTATGTCGCTCCAAATGCGCTCGAGTTTCGAGATGAGCCCGATCCTGTGGCTCATCCAGGCGACGTCATCGTCAAAGTTGAAGCTGTCGGCATTTGCGGTTCAGACATGCATGCCTACCACGGTCACGACTCACGACGACCTCCGCCGATCATTTTAGGTCACGAGGCAGCCGGACGCATTGTTACTGGTCCCCGTTCCGGCGAAAGGGTCACAATCAACCCATTAATTGTCGACGCGACGTGTCCCTATGCAGTTGAAGGACGTTGGCATCTTTCTCCCACTCGACAGATACTTTCTATGCCACCGCGCCCGGGAGCGTTTGCCCAGTACGTGAGGGTGCCAGAGAGCAACGTGGAGAAAATTCCAGACTCTTTGCCAATAGAACATGCAGCATTAGCGGAGCCCATCGCAGTTTCCTGGCACGCGGTTCGCCTCGGCATGGAAAAACTCGCGTTGCCGCTTTCCGCCGCTCGCACAATTGTTCTGGGCGGCGGCGCAATCGGACTTGCGGCGGCGCTCGTTGCACGCCATTTCGGATCGAAAGATATAACCGTAGGCGAAACAAATTTTCTTCGACGGCAAACGTTAAGCAATGCGGCAGGCATTGATACGTATGAACCGGGCACCGCCTCTCAACCTGCGGACAATAGCGTCGACCTCGTTATAGATGCGGTAGGCGCTTCAAGCACGCGCGCAGCAGCAAGCCGTATGATTCGGCCAGGAGGCGTTATTATTCATTTAGGGCTTTTGCCTGGACTCGATGGCCTCGACATACGAAAAGTAACACTTCAGGAAATTTCCTTCAGCGGTTCTTATTGCTATACGCCGATCGATTTTCGGAAAACAGTCGCGGCACTTGCCGCAGGGCAATTGGGAAGCCTTGCTTGGTTTCAAGAACGCCCGCTTTCCGAAGGCGCTGATGCGTTTGTCCGAATAGATGCGGGGTCGACGGCCTCGGCGAAAGTTATACTTAGGCCTTAAGAAAGTGAACTGGCATGACTTTTTCTGGACCAAACTTGCGTAGCATCGAAGACAATCTGCTACCGCATCTTTCAAAAAAGCCGAAAGGAAAACAAATCACGGTCAAGGAACGAAAATCTCCTTGCAGACAATCATGGCTCCTGAGAAGAGCATCAGGACGACCAGAAGCCTTCTGAATTGGTCATCTTCAATCCGCTTGAAGACCCAAATCCCAATCTGCGCAAAGACCAATGTTGTCGGCAATGCAATGGCAACCAGAGGTAACGTATGAACTGAATAGTATCCTCGCGCCGCAAAGATAACGGCGGAGATAGCTAAGACAATCACGTTGAACGGCTGCATGACCGCTCGCTGTTCGGATTTTGTCCACGGTTGAAGCGCGCACCACATTGTCGGCAATACGCCAGAAAGCGACGCCGCCCCGCCGAGGATTCCGCCGAAGAAACCGACAAGGCAATCGATCAACGGCTTTGGCGAGAGTTTCGGCATTGATTTTCGCGCGGCGAATAGAGCACCATACAGAAGCATCGAACACCCGACCGTCATCTTGATGACGGCGGGGCTTAAAGTCGCAAGCATCGCTGTGCCGAGAGGAATGCCGAGCAGCGCCGGTATAACAAACCGCGCAAGACGAACTGGGTAAGCAAAAATACTTTGACGAACGAGAGCGACGCCCTGCAATCCACTGGCCACTGCGACAATGACGATAAGAGAGACGGCCTCGACAGGGGAAAGAATTTGCAACCAAAAGGTTAGGGCGAATAGAGCGCTTCCAAAGCCGGCAAGACCATTGATGAACCCGCCCGCTGCGGCACCAGCAGCAAGCCAAAGATAGAAAGTCATGCACGCGCCGATCGACAAAATTGGGAAAAGATCGCGTTGCGTTGTGTTCGCGTCATGGATGTGTGTACCGAAAACCCAAACCCGAACGTAATCGTGATGAAGCCGATCCAGAATTCCGCTTGTACTAATAGTTACGGTTTGCTGACGCGCAACCCATTCTGCAGTCGGATTCGTTGTAACACTTATCCAAGCAATATGCTTCTGTTCGAAACCGCTGAAAAATAAAAGAGCTAGTTAAATCACATGTTGAATAACACACCGGATTCCAAGTCTAATGTTACCCCGAAATCCGTTCTAAAACCGAGACGAACACTCATCGTTGCGGGAGTGGCTCATGCGCTTCATGACGGATTCACGGATTTAATTTATGTTCTTTTACCGGTGTGGCAGGCCGAATTCGGACTCTCCTACGGAGCGCTTGCCGCGTTACGTGGGCTTTATGCAGGGGCTATGGCAAGTTTGCAGGTCCCGGCTGGATACCTCACTGAGCGTTTCGGCGGCCGAGCGACCCTTGCAATCGGCACGGCGATGGCCGCAGGGGGATATGCGCTTGCTGGAATTTCGGGTGGCTTGACGACCGTTTGCGCGGCTCTGATCATATCCGGAGCCGGATCGAGCACACAACACTTGATCGGATCTTCTGCTGTTGCCCGCGCATACGGAAGCGCGTCCCGCGGACCATTGGGTACTTACAATTTTTCTGGAGATCTCGGAAAAGCGGCCATTCCCGCTGTCTTGTCACTTCTACTTATCTTGATGTCGTGGCGCTACGCTCTCACGACGATCTCTGTGCTTGGATTCATTATCGCGGCAATCATCGCAATCTATTTACCACCTATTCGCCCGGTTACTTCCGAAATTACAGCTGACGTTAGTCAGGGACGCGGTGGCTTCGGATTACTTTTTGTGATCGGCATTTTGGACACCGCCGTTCGTATGGGATTCCTGACGTTCTTACCCTTCCTTCTCAGAGACAAGGGCGCAGAATTACCCACAATTGGCTTCGCGCTCGCTGTGCTTTTTATTGGAGGCGCTGCAGGAAAAATCATTTGCGCACCGCTTGCTGAGCGTTTCGGCGTGACAGCGATTGTTCTTGTTACGGAGGGCGGAACAGCCGCTGCTGTTCTTGCTATAATCCTGTTACCACTCGTACCGACTTTAATTCTGCTACCGATACTGGGATCACTTTTGAACGGCACATCGTCCGTACTTTACGGGACTGTTCCAGAGCTGACCGACTCGAGAAAAACAGAGCGCGCATTTGCGTTGTTTTACACTGGCACTATCGGAGCCGGAGCGCTTGCGCCAGTATTGTATGGACTTCTTGGCGATGCCGTCGGTTTATCGCTAGCAACCATAATTGTGGCTGCGACAGCCATCGCGACATTTCCTGTTGTCTTAATGTTGGCTCCACATCTACGTCGCGACACACCAAAAACGGGAGAGCCATGACCGAGAATCCTCTATCGAATACACTCGGCCGATAAGTTGATAACAGAAAGTACTGCCCAGGAAGCAAAGGACGACGGTCAGAAGTTAACCGGGGACGTCAAGAATATGACGAATGACGCAACCAACAAATTCGTTGCTGCAATCAAAAAAGTTTTTTGATTTCGAGGTTAGGTTCGCATTCCGATATTAGACTGTGAATCTGCCCACCTCGCTGTGGGGTCCATTGACTCATTCCATAACCGTCCATTCCGCGAATCCATACGTGCAACTTGCACGACCGCAACTCTCCAGAAGGAAACGCTTGGCTGACGACGCAGTGCGGGTCGCAACCGTCACCGGCACGTATTCCCTGCTAGCAAGGAATTTTACTGGGAATATCGCAATTTCAGATCTTTGAATGGAGACTTTTGGCAAGAAACCGCTGTGCCATCGCGACTTTTTACGCAATCCCCCAGTCGAATTGTTGGGGAAGAAAATCATAATAACAGCGAGTTCTTGCCAGGGAAACAGAAGAAATTTGCAGCGTGATGTGCTCGCTGTTTCCTCAAAGGCCCAAATCTAGTTTTTGATACGCAGGGGCGCACTCCAGAGGATGATCAAAACAGGGATTGGTAACAAATCCTTAGCATGCAAATGAAAGGCTCTAAGATATCGCAGTTGCAAAAATTGTCGCGGCGCCGATGCCGATCGTGATGACGCCGACCAGTCCTTGCAGACCCCGATTGGCAATTGTCAGAAAACGAGCAGACGCAACAAGCGGGGCCGCGATGACGATGGATAGTGCGCCCATTCCGATCATTGAGCCGATCCCGAACAGCATCACGTAGAAAATTCCATAGACAGGATTGGCGACTTGCGAGACGGCGAGGACCAGCAACGCGGCGGAGCCGGCCATGCCGTGCATCAGCCCAACTAGCAGTGTCCGCCAGCGAAAGCCGTGACGATGTGAATGGCTATCGCGCCGATGCGGGGCTGCTTCATTAGCGTGAGTGTGAAGATGAATATGCGTGGTGCCGTCGCCGTGTCCATGCTTGTGGAAATGGACACGATCGCGCCAAAGGCGCCACAGCACATGACCGCCGAGCCCAACCAGCATGACGCCGACCGCCGTCTCCAGCGGGCGCGCCATACTTTCTGGGATCGCATGGCCGAGCAAAATCGCCGCGCCAGCAAATATAAAGAGTGTCAGCGTATGGCCAAGGCCCCAGGTTAAACCATGTCTGACGATGTCGCGGACATCGGTCCGCCTCGCTGCGATGCTGGAGACAGCCGCGATGTGATCAGCCTCGAGCGCATGCTGCATGCCGAGCAGAAAGCCGAGTCCTAGAATTCCGAACATCTGTACACCGGTTTCATCTGACGAAACGCAACATTACGCGAAAGCCGCCTCACGAGTCTTGCCCACCTCACGGCGCAACCAGCCATACCAAGTAAGCAACCCCTCGCCGCTACGCGCCGAGACTTGCAGCACAACGATCTGCGGATTGACTTCGCGCGCGTTCGCTATAGCGCGCTGAACGTCGAAATCGACATGCGGTAACAAATCGATTTTATCGATTATCATGATCTCCGCCGCGCGAAACATATGCGGATACTTCCGCGGCTTGTCCTCGCCTTCGGTCACCGCAGGTGTCAGAACTGCCCCGCGACCGTGAGACGCAGAGCGAACGGTTCGACTGGGTGCAGCACGCGGTCCATCACGCCCCTTTGACAAACCGCCGCCGGCGCAACCTGAATCGGGAAACATTGCGCGAACAGCGCGTCGGTTTTCAACAACGATCCATAAGAGTAAGTGATTTGATCGGACTTGCTGTTGGTAAGGTTGAAGCCGTCCAACTGAATACGCCATCCGTTGTCGAAGCGAAAACCAAGTTGTCCATTAAGCAATCCGGTCGCGGGTGAAACAAATGCGCCATCTTCCGTCAGCGGTCGCGGTCCGAAATAACGATAACGCAACGCGCTGAACCATCCAATTTTTTCGCCGAGTCGAAACCCAGCAGACGCGATCATGTTCGGCGCACCCGGAATGAGATTGCCTGGCGCGTTTCCGATTTGCGCTTGCGGAAATCCCGCCAAAGATGCATAGACCGCCGCTTGATCGGTATCTTCGCTGCGAAATCGCGCGCGCGTCACAGCAAGATCGCCGTCGAGTTGAAGCCATGAGACCGCCTTATAGTGATTGCTCCATTCCACACCGACGCGACGGCTGGGACGGCTGGGCTCGGTATCACCTGCATCGCCGACGAACAGAATTTCTGACGCGGTATCGAGAATGAAGACGCTCACCGAACTGTCCAGCCCCGGAATGATTTTCGTGCGAATGCCAACTTCAGCGCCGCGTGTCTTGACAAGCAACGGCGATGAATCCACCGGCGATCCGTCCGAGGGCGACTCCTTGATGGTGACGCCGCGCGCGTCGTTACTGTGAGATCCTTCTCCCGCATTGAAGAAAAGTTCCGTCTTCGCGAACGGGCCCAACACGAGGCCGAATTTCGGGCTGCCGATTGCCATCGTCGCGTTGCCGGAATTGGCAGTTGTCAGAAGCGAATTGACGTTGATGTTATAGATGTCGCCGCGATAGCCGACATTGGTGCGTAACCACGATGTCCATTGCAGTGTGTTCTGCGCGAAGATTCCCACGCTACCTTCCTTGACCTTATCGCTTCTCGTGCCCGACAGGAACTGGCGCTGGAACGTATTGGAAAGCGAGACAGTAATATCGTCGTAGCGGGTTTGGACACCGATCTCGGTTTCCATCGCTAGACCGGCAAAATAGTGATTGAAAGTATGCGACGCATTCGCGCCCGCAACGATACGGTCATCGTGCTGACGGAACTGATCGCCGTTCACTGGGTCATCGAGGAAGAACGTGAAATTGTTGTAGAGATCGAGCGAACTCTTGATCGCGTAGAAATTCGCTTTCGACGATCCGTCTTTGTCGCTCTGCGCCCATCGTCCCGACAACGAGAAGCGATCCGAGCGGCCTCCATCTGTCGGATCGAGTGCGCCATAGAGACCGATCTGACCGGACGTAATCGCACGCAACGGCACTTGATCCGTGGAATTCCATTTCTTGGAATAGGCCATGCCGGTGAGCGTGAAGCCGTTGTCGCGCGTGCCTTCGCTGTACCGGACGACAGCGTTGAGTTTGCTTAACTTGTCTGGATTGTCCCAGGGACCATTATAACCGTTCACCTCGCCCGCAATCAGCAAATTGCCATCGCCTGCTTTCGTTGACGTGATTGCAAGTCCGCGACGGTAGCCAAAGCTGTCGATCGTCGTCAGCGCCATCGTCCGGTTGATGCTGTCGATCAGATTGATGTGTGCGGAGCCGACCGACGAAAAATCGCCTTCATCCGCAAAGTATGGACCCTTGCGAACATCGACCGAGTGGATGAGTTCGGGAATAAGGAAGTTCAGATCGGCGTAACCCTGCCCATGGCCATGCGTGCGCATGTTGACCGGCATGTCATCGACCGAAATCGCCAAGTCAGTCCCGTGATCGAGATTGACGCCGCGAAGGAAATACTGGTTCGCTTTGCCGTCGCCACTGTGCTGCGTCACGATCAGGCCGGGCACAACCTCAAGCGCTTCGGCAGGCCGCGAGAATGGACGCGCATTGACGTCCTCGCCGCTGATCGTCTTTTCGCTCGACGATGCTTTGGGCGCTTCGCCGCCGTCCGACGATGCGGCGGGCGCAGCGGCCGGCTCATTTGCCGTTGCAGCTGGCGAGGCAGGTTCACGCAGGCCGAGCTTGGGTTTGGCCTCACGTTTTACAATGACATTGACTTGCGGAAGTGCGGTCGCATTTTCCGGCGAAGATGCGTTCTGAGCCGACGCTTCGGAAACAACGCCGACTGAGGCAAGCAGGACATACGCCGTCGAAAATCGTTTTCCAAAAACGAAACGCACCAATTTGATCGAGAAGCACCAGCAACGCTTTACGCCAGATTGTAAGATCGCATTGAATCCAAGCATTGAACGCCCCGCGTAGACGCGCACGGAACGCTCGCATTCAAAGTATGACGTTGTCAATTATTCATCATACACGCCAGAATTGAACGTGGTGGGTGCAAAGCAAGTACGCAACAGCTCCCCTCAACAACACCTTCAATCCAGATGCCTCACAATAATTGGACGAAACTGCGGCTAAAACCGGCCTGTCGTTCTGAACCGGTTTTAACCTCACCGATTGCGAAACGGCAAACGGTTACATAAATTCTTGCGACGAACGGTCATATGTTCCGGCCTAAAATGAGAGACATCATGCGCAGCATCGAAAACGTATCGATCGGACACAGCCACGTCTTCCTTGGCCGGGACCACGAGCGAAACGAGCGCAAGATATGGATCGTCATTGCGCTCTGCGCGGCGATGATGCTCGCCGAAATCGTCGGCGGCGCGGTGTTCGGATCGTTGGCCCTCATCGCCGATGGTCTTCACATGTCGACCCATGCGGGCGCGCTGTTGCTGGCCGCACTCGCCTATACATATTCCCGCAAGCACGCCGAGGATCCTTCATTCACGTTCGGCACTGGAAAGGTTGGCGATCTTGCCGGCTACACGAGCGCCATCGTGCTGGCGATGATTGCGGTGCTCATTGCTTATGAATCGTTCGAGAGACTTCTTCATCCGATCTCGATTGATTTCAATCAGGCTATTCTAATTGCCACCCTCGGACTTGTCGTGAATATCGCTAGTGCTTGGCTGTTAAGTGCCGATCACGGTCATGCGCATAGCCACTCGCATGATCATCACCACGCGCATGAAAATCACACCAAGCACGATCATGGTCTTGGTTCAAACGCGCATCATCGCGACAACAACATGCGTGCCGCCTTCATTCACGTGGTCGCCGATGCGGCTGTGTCCGTGCTGGTGATTGCCGGCTTGTTGCTGGCTCGTGGTTTTGGCTGGATATTCATGGACCCGCTCGCGGCGCTGATCGGAGCAGCCGTGATAGCCAATTGGTCGTGGGGATTGATACGAGATACCGGAACGATCTTGCTCGACCGATGCGCCGACGCTCAGATGGAGCAACAAGTGCGGCGGCTCATCGAAAAAGACGGAGATCGCGTCGCCGATCTTCACCTTTGGCGTCTTGGGCCGGGCCACCTCGGCCTGATCCTTTCAGTTATCACGGGGAAATCGCGAGACAGTCATTTTTACCGTAACCTGCTCGGGCAATTTCAAGCAATGTCCCATCTGACGGTGGAAGTGGATATAGACACCGGTTTCTCTCATGTGGATCGGTCTAAGCAATGAATTCCATAACCGTTCATTACGCGAAAGCATCGGTCCGAGTTAGTCGCCTCAACGTTTCATTCGTTGTGCACTTAAACTTGCGGCCAACTGTCAAGCATCTGACGCCGACGGCACCATAGCGCAGGCACCCCCTTGCCGAACCGTTCGTAAGGCGCACGCAGCCCAGCTAGCCTTCTTCTGCGGTGCTTTCGCCTTTCGCAAACGAGAGTCATTCTTCAGCGCCTTAGAGACTTTCGCCTGAAATGGCGCCTGTATTGGTGGCATCGAATCTCCAGAGACTTTCAAAAATCAAACAAGCCCGCCACAGCGGGCTTTCTCGCTTCAAAACCGGAGATCTCTCCAGTTGCTAAACTGGATGGCTGTGGCGGGAGGATTCGAACAGGCATATTACCGTTTGAACCAATACATTTGAAATGTCGCATGAATTTCGCCCATTTCGTAGAAACGCGGCGTAGAGACTTTTTCCTGACAAAACTGCAGTTCCGCCGAGATGCACCTAATTCTAGATTGCCTTCGAATAATTACGGCAAGGGAATAAAACTCGCGCAGGCTGAGTCTCCTTCCTGACGACGCAATTTTGCGCCGCTTGGGAGGAAGCAATATGTCCGATAATCCGTTTGACGATCACGGCCCGGAAATTGACCGCCGCCACGCTCTGGAATGCATGATTTGGGCTGGTACCGGCGTCCTCTGGGCCATGAGTGGTGGCGTTCCCCATTCGGTCGGACTGATCGGCGACGCAATCGCAGCCGAACCAAAAGGCTTTACGTTTCTGCAGATGAGCGACAGCCATGTCGGGTTCGACAAAGCGGCTAACCCTGACGCGCTTGGCACGCTTCGCGAGGCTGTCGCCAAGGTCAAAGCGATGAAGGACAAGCCGGAATTCATCATCCATACCGGTGACATTACGCATCTTTCCAAGCCTGCCGAGTTCGACAATGCCGACAAGGTTTTCAGCGAAACCGGCGTGAAGATCCATTTTGTGCCGGGCGAACACGACATCATCGATGAAGATCGCGGCAAAGCCTATCTCGAACGTTACGGCAAAGGATCGAAGGGCGCTGGCTGGTACAGCTTCGACGATCACGGCGTTCACTTTATTGGCCTCGTCAACGTCGTTGACTTGAGGGGCGGCGGCCTCGGCAATCTCGGGGGCGAACAACTGGCTTGGCTTGAAGACGACCTCAAGGGCAAATCAAACAGCACGCCGATTGTCGTGTTTGCTCACATTCCATTGCAGGTGGTCTATCAGCAGTGGGGTTGGGGTACCGAAGACGGAACGCGCGTTCTCGAATTGCTGAAGCGCTTCGGCTCCGTGACCGTCTTGAACGGGCATATCCATCAGCTCGTCCAGAAGGTGGAAGGAAACATCACTTTCCACACCGCGATGTCGACCGCGTTTCCTCAGCCAGCTCCAGGCTCAGCGCCCTCGCCCGGCCCCATGCTCGTGCCGGCGGACAAGCTGCGATCGATGCTGGGCCTCTCGACCATCAAAGTCGTCCAAGGCAACAAACCATTAGCGATCATCGACACCACGCTGGCGAGCTAACGGAGAGTTTGAATGAATACGATACACAACTCGGTCCGCGCCCTGCTGGCGCGGATTGCCGCCGACCGCGCAATCGTCCTCGCGATCCTGCTAGGCCCAATTGTCGGGATGGCTTTGGCTCTCGCGCCGCTCGCAGCTCAAGAAGCCAAGGGTGATCCGAAAAGCTCGGTCACCATCGACAACTTTACGTTCACACCGCCTGAACTCACTGTCGCGGTCGGCACCACAGTCACATGGGTCAACCACGACGACATCCCCCATACGGTAGTGGAGAACGACAAAAAATTCAGATCGAAGGCACTCGACACCGACGATTCTTATTCGTTCACGTTTACAGCGGCAGGAACTTTCAATTATTTCTGCGGGCTGCATCCGCACATGGTGGGAAAGGTCATTGTCAAACCTTGAATATCGAAAACGGCGCAGATCACAATTTTCATCACACTCTCGTGGATGACGGCATGTCGTCATGGCGCGGTTCGAGCGGTGTGATAAGAAGCCGGAACGCTGGTTCGAGTGCAAACTTGAACCTTCGGTCTGGACATGCGCTTGTGGCGGATTCAAATTTGACGACGAAAGACGATCGCGAATTGTTCGATAAAGTGTTTCTGCCCAACCTGGCGGAAGCTTATCGGCTTGCCCAATGGCTGACGGGAAATGCGTCAGACGCGGAAGACGTCGTGCAGGATGCGGCGCTCAGGGCATTTCGCGGGATCAACGGGTTCGGTGCCATCAACGCGCGCGCGTGGTCGCTCACCATCGTGCGAAATACAGCATATAGTTGGCTTCTCAAGAACCGGCCAAAAGCTGTCGTGTTCACAGACGAACTCAGCCCGGCTGATCAGCGCCAGGTCGAGCTTGAAAATACACATATAGAGAGAGCGGGGACGCCGGAAGATGCTGTTATTCTGAAGACGGACATTGAGAACGTACGCCGCGCTTTGGCCCTGCTTCCAGCCCCATTTCGAGAAATTATCGTGCTACGTGAGATGCATCAGTTGAATTACAAAGATATTGCTGAAGTCACCAACATTCCCATTGGCACCGTAATGTCACGATTATCCCGCGCGCGTCAGCTTCTCGTCGAACATTTGGGGAGCCGACAGTCATGATTGGGTCGGCGCCATACGATGACGAGGCAATGCTGCAAGCCTATTGCGACGACGCGCTCGATCCGGCATCGGCCATGGAGTTTGAGCGCCGTATAGATGCCGACAGTGCCTTGCGCAAAAAGCGCGATCAGATCATGTCGCTTCGGCGCGCAATACGTGCATTGCCTCAGGATGACTTGCCTCCGCAATTATTGAATCGCGTGACGTCCGCCGTCTCTGCAAAACATTCGCCCCGCATCGGTGCGTCATGGAGAACGATTGCGGCATCTGCATTGATTGGCGCAGTTTTGGCCAGCTCAGCAATGTTCGCTATTGACCGCAACAACGCCCAACAAGATTTGGCGCGCCAGGTGACTGCAAGCCACATTCGCAGCTTACTTGCGCCGCAACCGTTTGATGTCGCCTCATCCGATCGCCACACTGTCAAACCGTGGTTCACCACGCGAATTCCGGAATCGCCTCAGGTTGCCGATCTCACTTCACAGGGCTTTGTGCTCGCCGGCGGACGAATCGACGTGATCGGCCGTGATCCGGTTGCAACGATTGTCTATCGACATGCGGCACACACCATAAGTTTAACAACCTTGCGCGTGCACCAAACCGTCACCACCAATGCGATTTCCGGATACAACGTCATAAGCTGGAAAGACGCTGACTTCAGTTATGTCGCAGTGTCTGATTTGCCGCGCGAGGATCTCGAAACATTCGAACGAGATTTCAAGTCTGCCCTTTTGCGTCAATAGACCGCGCACCGCCGGCACGATCCAGCGAGTACTTCAACTTACGCGACGGCAATTCTGGATTTCGATACCTCTAGACCAATTCCTTTAACCAACGCATAGATTGCGGGAATTACGACGAGCGTAAGAAGCGTTGATGAAACCATCCCGCCGATCATTGGCACCGCGATGCGTTGCATGATTTCGGAGCCTGTGCCTGTGCTCCACATGATCGGCAAAAGTCCAGCCATGATCGCGACAACCGTCATCATTTTTGGACGTACTCGTTCGACCGCGCCTTCCATGATCGCTTCGTAAAGATCACGCTGAGTCAGCGACCGCCCTTCGTGTTCGCATTTCGATTTGACGTGCCCCAACGCTTGATTCAAATACATCAACATCACAACTCCGGTTTCAGCCGCCACACCGGCCAGCGCAATAAATCCAACAACAACGGCCACAGAGAGATTGAATCCCAAGGCCCACATTAGCCACAGCCCCCCAACGAGCGCGAACGGCAATGACAGCATGACAATCAGCGTCTCGGTCAGCGAACGGAAATTGAGATAGAGCAGAAGAAAAATAATAAGCAGCGTAACCGGGACAACGATCTTGAGTCGGGCGGTTGCACGTTCGAGATATTCAAACTGACCGCTCCAAGTCACGTAAGAACCCGGTGGAAACTGAATGCTCACTTTGACCGCTCGCTGTGCATCAGCAACGTATCCGCCAATATCGCGATCACGAATATCGACATAAATATAGACCGCCAGTTGGCCGTTCTCTGTTCGGATCGATGTGGGCCCCCGCGACGGCTCAATCTTGGCCACTTCACCAAGTGGCACCGCACCTCCGCCCGGCATCGGCACCAGCACATCGCGGCTGATTGCGTTCTGATCGCTCCGCAGATCGCGAGGATAGCGCATGTTGACGCTAAAGCGCTGTCGGCCTTCGACGGTGGTTGTAACTGTCTGGCCACCGAGCGCAGTCCCGACAACATCCTGCACATCCTGAACCATGATGCCGTAGCGTGCCAGCGCGGCACGATCCGGCGTGACGTCAAGATAATATCCACCGATGCCTCGTTCGGCGTAGGCCGACGATGTGCCGGGGACAGTCTTCAAAACTTGTTCAATCTGTTTTGCAAGACCGTCGATCTCGACCAGATCGGTCCCAATAACTTTCACGCCGATCGGCGTCCGAATGCCCGTGGAGAGCATATCGATGCGCGCCTTAATCGGCTGCGTCCACGCATTAGAGACGCCGGGAAATTGCAATGCGCGGTCCATCTCTGCAGTCAGACTTTCGAGAGTCACGCCCCGCCGCCATTCGTCTTTAGGTTTGAGATTTATGACGGTTTCAAACATCTCTGATGGAGCCGGATCGGTCGCCGTCGACGCGCGCCCTGCCTTTCCGTAAACGGATGCGACCTCTGGGAATGTCCGAATAATTTTATCTTGAGTTTGTAGAAGCTCGCCAGCTTTAGTAACCGAAATGCCTGGCAGCGTCGTCGGCATGTAAAGCAACGTGCCTTCATTTAGATTCGGCATAAATTCGGTGCCGAGCTGCCGCGCAGGCCAGACCGTTACGATCAAAACAGCTAACGCAATCAGGATCACGAGCGCCTTTGCATTCATGACCCACTGAATAACGGGTCGATAAATCCAAATCAGAAACCGATTAATCGGATTCTTGTGCTCCGGAATAATTCGCCCACGCACGAAAACGATCATAAGGGCTGGAACGAGCGTGACCGACAAGAGCGCCGCAGCCGCCATCGCGAAAGTCTTAGTAAACGCGAGTGGACTGAACAATCGGCCTTCCTGCGACTCCAATGTAAAAATCGGCATGAAGGAAACAGTGATGATAAGCAGACTAAAAAACAGCGCGGGACCAACTTCCGTTGCTGCTTCAATCAAAATATCGACTCGCGATTTTCCTGAATCCGCGCGCTCAAGATGCTTGTGAGCGTTTTCGATCATGACAATCGCCGCATCGACCATTGCGCCGATGGCAATTGCGATGCCTCCGAGACTCATGATGTTCGAGCCAAGACCAAGAAGCTTCATCGCGCCGAATGCCATCAGAACGCCAACGGGCAGCATGATGATTGCGACCAGGGCGCTGCGAAAATGCAGAAGAAAAACGATACAAACCAGAGCGACGACCAGACTTTCTTCAAGAAGCGTGCGTTTGAGTGTGTCGATGGCCGCGTTGATGAGATTCGATCTATCGTAGACGGGTACGATCTGCACCGACGACGGCAAACTGCTGGCGATTTCAGTAAAGCGCTTTTTGACATTCTGGATGACGTCCAGCGCATTGACACCAAAGCGCTGCAGCACGATGCCGCTGGCGACCTCGCCTTCACCATTCAGTTCGGTGACGCCGCGCCGCTCATCGGGACCGAGTTCAACACGAGCAACATCCTTGAGAAGCACTGGCGTACCGTTGTTTGTTTTAAGAACGATATTGCCGAGATCGTTGATACTTTTGAGATAACCCTTTCCGCGAATAACGTACTCAAATTCGGACAGCTCTACGGTGCGACCACCGACGTCAGCGTTACTTGCACGAATCGCGTCGCGCATTTTCTGCATCGTGATTCCCAGATCGCGCATACGTTGCGAGTCGAGAATGACGTTGTATTGCCGAACGAAACCTCCGACGCTGGCGACTTCGGCAACACCTTCGGCCTTGGCGAGCGCGAACTTCAAATTCCAATCTTGAATGGCGCGCGTGTCCGACAGATTCAATTCCTTGGACATCACCGCATATTGGTAAACCCAACCAACACCCGTCGCATCCGGCCCCATCGTCGGCGTCACACCGGCTGGCAAGCGTTGAGCAGCGCCGTTTAAAAATTCTAGAACGCGTGAACGCGCCCAGTAGATGTCGGTGCCGTCTTCAAAAATGACGTAGACAAACGAAACGCCAAAAAACGAAAATCCTCTCACGACTTTTGAGCGTGGCACAGTCAGCATCGCGGTGGTCAGCGGATAGGTAACTTGATCCTCAATCACCTGCGGTGCTTGGCCGGGATATTCGGTGTAGACGATGACCTGCGTATCCGAGAGGTCCGGGATCGCGTCTAGCGGCAAATGGATAAGCGCGTAGATACCAGCGGCAGCCGCGAAGCCCGCTCCAAAGAAAACGAGCAGAAGATTCTTCGCAGACCACGCGATGAGGCGAGCAATCATTGCTGCACTCCCGCATCCGAGAATCCCTTGAGCGCCGCTTTTAGATTGCTTTCCGCGTCGATCAGGAAATTAGCCGAAACAACCACGGGCTCGCCGTCGCTCACGCCCTCGCGAACCTCTACATAACCGTCGCTGCGAGCGCCCAACTTGACGACGCGCGGCTCAAAACGCCCTTCACCCTTATCGATGAAAACCGCCTGACGGCTTCCCGTGTCCATGACGGCGCTTTCGGGAATCGCGACAACTGGCTCCGGGCTTCCCGTGTTAATTTCAGCGTCAACGTACATATCGGGCAAAAGCGCAATGTCAGGATTTGCCAATTCTATGCGAACGCGCGCCGTGCGAGTTTCTCGGTTGACTTGCGGGTAGATCACATCGATTTTTCCAGCAAAGCTTCGCTCGGCAAAGCTTCTTGCCCGAACGACGACCGGCTGACCGACTGTGAGTAGGCCGAGGTCCCGCTCCGCGACATCGACAAGCGCCCAGACCACCGACGCATCCCCAATGCGAAACAAAATATCGCCGGGTTGCGCCCGCATACCCTCCACGGCTTTGCGTTCCAGAACGATGCCATCGCGCGGAGCCGTCCACTCGATTGCAATTGGGGCAGTTTTATTTTTTTCCATTGCAACAATCGTCGCTTCTGGAACATCCAAGTTCATAAGCCGCTGACGCGATCCGCGACCCAACGGTCCCTCGCCTCCAGTGACTTTTGAAGTCATCGTGGAAACGTACTCGGCTGATGCTCGCGCGACTTCAGAGCTATAGATTTCCATCAACGGCTGGCCCTTGCTGACGGTCGTGCCGGTGGTGACGTTTGCAACTTTTTGGACCCAGCTTTCTGCTCGCAATGAGATGACTGAAATGCGCCGTTCGTCGAGTTGAATTGTACCTGGCGCACGAATGACCGGTCGGATAACTCGTTGCGTGGCAGGTTCAGACTTCGCGCCCGTTCGCTGGATTTTTCCCGGTGACATCTTCACCGAACCGTCGTCGGTGTCCTCGCCTTCAAAAACGGCGATGTAGTCCATGCCCATCGAATCTTTCTTGGGCATTGGCGATGTGTCAGGAAGCCCCATCGGGTTACGATAGTATTTTATCTTTCGGTCGGTTGTGACCGACGCGTCAGCACTTTTCATCCCGCCCGAACTCGCGACGGCCGTCTTGTCCGCCGAATTGCTTCCATCGAAAAGCAGAACACACAACGCAGTCACAACGAGCGCTGCGGCGGCAACCCGCCAGCGGCTGGTCGCCTTAAGCGCCGCCGCGATGGCGCGCCAAGATGGCATGGTCATTTGAAATCCTCGTCACTGCTCTGCCGCAAAGCGGCAATCAACTTCCCGCGCAATAGAATGCGCGGCAGCGTCCGGCGTCGTTACGCCGAATGAGCGAGAGACCGAGGGGGTTTTGGCGGAGGCGGATATACTCTGCTTTCCAAACGAGAATCGCTGGAAGGCGAAAAAGTTTTTATTTCCGCTAGCGGCGGATAGGTTGCTGAATTTTCCGGAGCAACTTGAAGCGCCGACGCCGCACACATCGCCATCAACGGGCATTGATCGCAACCGAAAGGCGAAGTCTTGTCCGGGCAGCACGGCATATCGCCAGACATCGCTGCCATCATCGTCGGAGCGACTGATCCTTCAGACAAAGCCGACGGTACCGTAATCGGCGAAAATGCGAGGCCTGCGACAACTAGCGTTACCAACAACCTAGGTATGAAAATTGACCTTCGCATGTTGAGAGGGTCTCACAGTCGGGACGAAATGAAAAGCTGGATCGTCATCACGAAATCGCCAGACCATATGCTACTTTGATATCATACAGCCGTAATACAGCGTATTTCCGTAGACCATTAGAAATGATCGAGATTCAATGGCTGAGCTAATGTCGATCTTGATTTGCCCCATCTCCCGTCATCAATCGAGCGAGCAAATGTCAACCGACGCATGCCAGTTTTTCTATGTCTGTAAATGCGCGGTACAAAATTGAAGCCATTGGTCGGCGATTGTTGCGTGTTCTGCTCGTTCGGAACCGTCAAATATCCGCCGATGCAAGATGGAAGTTCTTTTTGCTCTCGCTGAATATCTACAATTCCATAACCGCTCATTACGCGAAAGCATCGGTCCGAGTTCGTCGCCTCAACGTTTCATTCGTGGTGCACTTAAACTTGCGGCCAACTGTCAAACATCTGACGCCGACGGCACCATAGCGCAGGCACCCCCTTGCCGAACCATTCGCAAGGCACAACCAGCTCAGGTAGCCTTCTTCTGCGGTGCTTTCGCCTTTATCAAACGGGAGTCATTCTTCAGCGCCTCAGAGACTTTCGCGGAAAACGCCAGCTAAATCCTGACTGACCGGTCTCCAGAAACTTTCCTAAATCAAAGAAGCCCGCCACAGCGGGCTTTCTCGCTTCAAAACCGGAGTTATCTCCAGTTGCTAAACCGGATGGCTGGCGAGGCAGTGGGATTCGAACCCGTCTCCCGCTTGAATTCCCTGCTATCAGGGAATTCTACAGGGAATATCTAGATTTCCGTGCTTTGAGCAAAGGGTCGTTTGGTAAATACCGCCATATACCAGCCAGATCCGATGCAATTCCCTAGTGCAAATAACAGGGAGCAATTTAGAAAGAACAGGGATTATAGTAAGGGAAACAGGAAAACTACTCAGCGGCCTAAATCGGTCAAGGACGGAATAGTTTCCTCAGAGTTGTCCAATTGTCTCACGCTCGGCTCGTTTGGAGCTGATTCCTGTAAGTTTCACGTCGCCGTTTTCGGGTACAATCGAAGCGTCGAGTTGCTCGACGAATTCCGGATCAAATTCGTTCGTGCTTTTTGATGCGGCGGGACGCCAATTGCGATGCTCAACCTCATGTCTATCGATACCCATATCACTCTCCACTCAACTAACTAGCTTTTCGATGTCTCGCAGAAGATCGGCTGGATTTTTTAGCAGCTCGGGATGTTTTCACGCGCGGCGCGCGAGCACTCGCAGCCCTGCCCTTTAGGCTTTGCTTCAACGCAGCCATCAAATCGATGACATTGTCGGCCTTCTCCGGCTTTTCTGCCACCTTGATAGTCTTGCCAGACGCTTTGCGCTTAACGAGTGCTTTAAGAGCATTCTCGTATTCATCCTCGAACTTCTTCGGTTCGAAATGAGCGGCTTTCGTTTCGAGAATATGCGACGCGAGCTCGACCATATCTTTCGAGACCTTCGGCGTCTTAATGTCGGAGAAAAACTCGTCTTCGTCGCGCACCTCGTATTCGTAACGCAGCGTCGTGGCGAGGAAACCCTTGCCGAGCGGTTCGATCGCAATAATACGCTCACGATTCGATAAAACGATTCGCGCGAGCGCGACCCGTTTCTCATCTTTCATCGCGTCGCGAATGACCGCAAACGCATCCGCGCCGCTTTTGCCGTCCGGCACGATGTAATAAGGATGGTCGAGATATCGTTTATCGATCTCGTCGCGCGGCACGAAGTTATCGATGTCGATGGTATGATGGCTCTCGATCTGGACTGCTTCAAGCTCGTCCTTTTCGATCGGCACGTATGCGCCCTTGCTAACTTCGTAACCGCGGCCCTTTTGTTCTTTTTCAACAACCTCGCCGGTCTCGGAATCGACCATTTGCTGTTTCAGCCGATTTCCAGTCTCGATGTTGATCATGTGAAAGCGCGTGCGTTCGACCGTGGATGACGCCGGATACAACGCGACCGGGCATGTCACCAGCGATAGCTTTAACGAACCTTTCCAATAAGCGCGGGGCAGCATGTGAAATCTCCCAACTCAACTCGCAACGATGATGGAACCTCAACGGTCATTTGGGGTTTTTGTTCCTGTGGGTGAGTATCTTCGCGTGCGTATCGCTGAGCGGGTTGGACATCCTTTGGAACTCAAAAAGCTAAAACTTTACCGGACAAAACGCGATTTTACGAAAACGGCCGAGCCCAGCGGCAAGACTGCTGTGCCAGCCACAAAGTTACGGCGCTTTGTCATCCAGAAACACGACGCGACAAGGCTGCATTACGACTTGCGGCTGGAATTTGGCGGCGTTTTCAAATCCTGGGCCGTCACGCGGGGCCCCTCACTCGATCCAAAGGACAAACGCCTCGCCGTTGAGGTGGAGGATCATCCGCTGGACTATGGAGATTTCGAGGGCACCATCCCCAAAGGCCAATATGGCGGCGGCACCGTGATGCTGTGGGATCGCGGCTACTGGCTCGGCGACGACCCCGAGAAGGGCTTTAAGAAAGGCGATCTCAAATTCGCACTTGATGGCGACAAGCTTCACGGTGAATTCGTGCTTGTGCGCATGAAGAACGACCGCTCCGGCGGCAAGCGCACCAACTGGCTGCTGATTAAACATCGCGACGACTATGCGCGCGAGGGCGAGAAAAACCATATCCTCGATCAGGATAAGTCCGTCGCATCTGGCCGTACGATGGAACAGATCGCAGCCGGCAAAGGCAAAAAGCCAACGCCTTTCATGACGTGCAAGGCAAATTCTGCAAATGCCGTGTGGGATTCAAATAAAGGCCGTGCGGCGATCGAGCGACGTAAAAAAACATCAGAACCGAAGTCTGCAAAAAAGCTCAAAGTTGCTAGTCTGACAACCAAGGTTGCCGCCAAAAGCATTGCGCTGAAGGCGCGGCGTAATACTATGCCGGAGTTCATCGAACCGCAGCTCTGCACCTCGGTCGAGCGACCGCCGACTGCAAATGGCTGGGTGCACGAAATCAAATTCGACGGCTATCGCGTGCAGATGCATGTTGAATCCAACGAAGCCGCATTGCTGACGCGGAAGGGTCTGAACTGGACCGAGAAATTCTCGGCTATCGCCAAGGAAGCGGGCAAACTTTCAGATACGATCATTGACGGCGAGATTGTCGCGCTCGATCACAACAGTCATCCGAGCTTTGCGGCATTGCAGGCCGCGTTGTCGGACAACGACACCGATAACCTTATTTTCTATGCATTCGATCTTTTGTTCGCCGACAGTGAAGACCTGCGCAAGTTGCCCCTCTCTGAGCGCAAGCAACGCCTCAAGGCTTTGCTCGACGGCAAGCGCAAAAAAACCGACGGCATCATCCGCTATGTCGATCATTTTACGACCGGCGGCGATGCGATCCTGCAATCGGCCTGCAAGATGTCTCTCGAAGGCATCGTATCGAAGAAGGACGGCGCACCCTACCGGTCGGGCCGTTCGCAAAACTGGACGAAAGCGAAATGTCGCGCGGGCCACGAAGTCGTCATCGGCGGCTGGAAAAGCAGTGCGGGGAGATTTCGCTCGTTGATGGTCGGCGTGCCGCGTGGCGATCATCTCGCTTATGTCGGCATTGTCGGCACGGGCTATGGTCAGGCAGTCGTCAAACAGATCATGCCGGAATTAAAAGCAGCGGCGGCCAGCAAAAGTCCGTTTGGTGGCGACAATGCCCCGAAGCAAACGTCCGAGATGCACTGGCTCAAGCCAAATCTCGTCGCCGAAATCGAGTTTGAAGGATTTACCGGAGACGGCATGGTTCGTCAGGCGTCCTTCAAAGGTTTGCGCAAAGACAAACCCGCAAGCGAAGTTTCCGCAGACAGGCCCGTAACGACGCAATTGCCGAAACCAACAGGTAAGCCATCGGCGAAGCGCAAAACGAGTGCGGCAACAACTCACCCGAGAAAAGCCGCGTCTGTCGTCATGGGCGTGACCATTTCCAAGCCGGACAAAGCGATGTGGTCCGACGGCGGAGACGGCGAACCAGTCACCAAACTCGATCTTGCACATTACATGGAAGCCGTGGGCGACTGGCTGATCCCGCATATCAAGGGACGCCCCTGCTCCGTCGTTCGTGCGCCAGACGGCATCCAGGGTGAAACTTTTTTTCAACGCCACGCCTTGACCGGACAGTCGAATTTGCTGGAGCTTGTGAAAGTCTCCGGCGACCGAAAACCTTATTTGCAGATTGACCGGGTCGAAGGCCTTGTCGTCGTCGCGCAAATCGGCGGCCTCGAATTGCACCCGTGGAATTGCGCGCCGAATGAGCCCGATGTCCCGGGGCGTCTGGTCTTCGACCTCGACCCCTCACCCGATGTTACGTTCTCCGCCGTCGTCGATGCCGCTCGCGAAATGCGTGAGCGGTTGGACAATTTGGGTCTGATAAGCTTTTGCAAGACCACTGGGGGCAAAGGTCTTCACGTCGTGACGCCGCTCAGGGATGCGAAGAAAGACAAGGTCGACTGGAAAGCGGCGAAAACTTTTGCCCAGCTTGTGTGTCAGCAAATGATGGAAGACAGCCCCGAACATTACCTGCTCAACATGTCCAAGAAAAAACGCGAAGGAAAAATTTTCCTCGACTATCTGCGCAACGACCGGACCGCAACCGCAGTTGCGCCGCTTTCGCCACGCGCGCGCGATAGCGCGCCGGTTTCAATGCCGTTGACCTGGACACAGGTGCGCAGCGATCTCGATCCGATGCAATACACGATCAGAACAACGCCATCGCTGCTCGCCAAAACGAAGGCGTGGGACGATTACGATAAGTCTGCCGGATCGCTCAAGAGCGCCATTTCCAAATTGAGTTCCTCGTAAGGTACAGCGTGGCAGAACGGCTTCGGAACACCATATAGTGGCGATGCGTCCCCAAGATATTCTCAAGCCCGTTCCGTCCGGGCTCTGTTGTGAGCCGGGAGATTTTCATATCGATCCCGTGCGGCCGGTGAAACGTGCGTTGATCACGCACGGGCATTCGGACCACGCACGCCCCGGCCACGGCAAGGTGTTAGCCACACAAGAAACGCTCGACATGATGCGGCTGCGGTATGGAGACGATTTCGCCGGTCAAACGCAAGCCATCT
The DNA here is from genome assembly GCA_038230475.1 of Hyphomicrobiales bacterium. Classification (GTDB taxonomy): domain Bacteria; phylum Pseudomonadota; class Alphaproteobacteria; order Rhizobiales; family Xanthobacteraceae; genus Afipia. The sequence continues at coordinate 13,871 of JBBRNE010000004.1, read as the reverse complement.
CATATGGTGAGGAAATCAAGCTCGGCGGAGTGAACGTGAAATTCCATCCTGCTGGGCATGTGCTGGGATCGGCGCAAATCGCGGTGACACGCGGCAAGACGCGCATCGTGGCATCTGGCGATTATAAAGATGCTCCTGATCCGACCTGTACGCCGCTTGAAATTGTGCCATGCGATGTGTTTATCACTGAGGCAACGTTCGGCTTACCTGTGTTCCGGCATGGCAATCCGGCTGCAGAAATCGCCAAGTTACTTACTTCGGTCGCATTATTTCCAGAGCGAGCCCATCTTGTTGGCGCGTACTCGCTCGGTAAAGCGCAGCGCGTCATCGCAATGATCCGTGAGGCAGGTTACGATGCGCCGATTTATCTGCACGGAGCGATGGAAAAGATCACGCGATACTATGAAAGCCGTGGAATTGCGCTTGGCGAATTGCGCTTGGCGAAAGGCGTGAAGAAAGCTGACCTTGCCGGCACTATTACGTTGGCTCCGCCTTCTGCTATCACGGATATCTGGACACGACGATTTCCTGACCCCGTTGCAGCATTCGCATCGGGCTGGATGCGCGTTCGCGCTCGCGCGCGGCAAAAAGGCATCGAACTGCCGTTGGTGATTTCTGATCACGCCGATTGGGACGGGTTATGCGCCACGATTGACGCGACGGGTGCCGGCGAAATATGGGTCACGCATGGCGAGGAAGAAGCGCTCGTTCATTGGTGTGAAAGTAAGGGATTGAAGGCGCGGCCGCTCGCCCTCGTCGGTTACGGCGATGAGGATGAAGACAGCGCGGCGGCGGCCGAGGGAACGGAGGCATGAACCGTTTTGCGCAGCTACTCGACCGTCTCGCTTATGAACCAAGTCGCAACAACAAGCTGCGGCTGATCACAAGTTATTTTCGCGACGCGCCCGATCCGGATCGCGGCTACGCGCTGGCCGCGCTCACCGGCGCGTTGTCATTTCGTCACGCCAAAGCCGGAGTAATCCGCAGTCTTATCGCATCTCGCGCCGATCCCGTGCTGTTTGAACTAGCTTACGATTATGTCGGGGATCTGTCGGAAACTGTGGCGCTGATGTGGGCTGCGGAAAAGCGTGCGTCCAACTCGCCACCACCGCCAACGCTGACCGAAGTTGTCACCACATTCAACACGCTAGGGAAAACAGACATTCCGGCACAGCTAGCGCGCTGGCTGGATGAATTGGATGAAACCGGAAGATGGGCGTTATTGAAGCTCGTCACCGGGGCGTTACGCATCGGCGTATCGGCGCGGTTAGCGAAAACGGCGGTTGCAGCTCTTGGAGAAAAAGATGCGCATGACATCGAATTGATCTGGCCGGGCCTTGCGCCGCCTTATCTCGATCTGTTTGCATGGCTGGAGGGTCGCGCCGACAAGCCAGTCAATCGCGACGCTGCGCCGTTTCGTCCCGTAATGCTGGCGCATGCCATTACTGATTCCGACTTCACTACTCTAGCGCCCGAAGACTTCACAGCCGAGTGGAAATGGGATGGGATTCGCATTCAGGCGGTGACGGGTTACAATGAAGATAACGCACTCATCACGCGCCTCTATTCACGCACCGGCGAAGACATCACCAAAGGTTTCCCCGATCTCGTGCCGTCTTTGCGGATGCCTGGCGCAATTGATGGCGAATTGCTGGTGCTGCGCGAGGGTCGCGTGCAAACGTTCAATGTCCTCCAACAAAGACTCAACCGCAAAACCGTCACGCCTAAACTTTTAAAAGAATATCCCATTCATTTGCGGGCCTATGATCTGCTGAGCGAAGGAGAAAATGATCTGCGCATGCTCCCTTTCGAAGAACGCCGCGCAATGCTTGAAACATTCATTTCAAAGAATTCCGATCCCCGTATCGATCTGTCGCCGCAAGTATCGTTCAAAACATGGAAAGACCTTGCCGCTGCCCGCGCTGATCCCGCGAGCGCAGGCGCCGAAGAGGATGCGGACGCAGTCGAAGGCGTAATGCTCAAGCGCCGCGACGCTGCTTATCTTCCAGGACGCCCGAAAGGCCAGTGGTGGAAGTGGAAGCGCGATCCACATATTATCGATGCGGTTCTGATGTATGCGCAACGTGGCCACGGCAAGAGGTCGTCCTATTACTCGGACTACACGTTCGGTGTCTGGACTGAAGTTGACGGCGCCGAGCAACTCGTGCCCGTGGGCAAAGCCTATTTCGGATTTACAGACGAGGAGCTAGTTCAAATTGATAAATTCGTGCGGCGTCATACGACCGAGAAATTTGGTCCGGTGAGGCACGTCGTGCATGAGCCAGATCAGGGTTTAGTGTTCGAAGTCGCGTTCGAGGGCCTCGCGCGTTCGGCAAGACATAAATCAGGTGTTGCTATGCGATTTCCGCGCATCAGTCGGTTACGTTGGGATAAGCCTCCGCGAGACGCCGATCGGTTGGAAACTCTGGAACGCATTCTAACGGCTTAAGCAACGTTGATGCGTAATCTGAAGAAGTACGCAATGCTTAATAAACGTGTTTTTATAATCTATAGCCTCTAGAAAATCATTTCCGGTCATCTAAGCTTCGGTAACAGAGCCTTTGGCAATTAGATTTTCCAATTGCTGACTCAGTTCATGAATCAAAAAGGGTTTACGCAAAATCGGAAATTCATTGCTGGTTGACTGACTGTATCCAGTCACAAGTAAGATCGGCAGATTAGGGCGGGTTTTTCTAATCGTTTCGGCCAATTTGACGCCGTCTATATTGCCGGGCATTACAATGTCACTGACCACGGCATCGATGTCATCTCTTTCAATTTCCTTTAGCGCAGAGGAAGCATCTGAAACCCATCGCACGTGGTAACCGAGCTGTTCCAGCAGGCCGGTGCTCGCATTGGCAACTTCGGGATTGTCTTCAACAAGGAGGATCGTGCCATTTGCCGAAGTTGAGGCAAGGTCGGCATGGTACTCTTGTTGGTTCTGGGATCGAGGCAAGGAAATTGTGATCTTAGTTCCTTTACCGAGTGTACTTTCGATTCGGATCGAACCACCCGCCTGATGCGCAAAACCGTGAACCTGGGAAAGGCCAAGACCCGTCCCCTTCCCGATCGGCTTAGTTGTAAAAAACGGATCGAAAACTTTTTCTAGAACATCCTGCGGGATTCCGACGCCCGTATCCTCAACTGAGATCTCCACGTCATCCGTACCGTTTTTCGCCGTGATAAAAACTGAACCACCGTCAAGCATGGCATCGCGAGCGTTAACGACGAGATTTACCAGTGCGGTTTCAAACTCGTTAGGATCTACAAAAATGTCAGCAGTATCTTCGGCGACTTCAATCGTAAGTGTCGCAAGACTACCAAGGCCGCTCTTTAAAACGTCACGCACTGATTCCAACCTGTCCGCAAGCGAGATTGGTTGGGGTCGAACGCTTTGGCGGCGAGCAAAGGTAAGAAGTTGACGGGTGAGCGAAGCTGCACGCTGTGAAGCATTATCGATTGAGTGAATTGCTCTGATCGCCCGCTCGCTGGAAACCTCCTTTTTGACCAGGTGGATGTTTCCGGAGATTATCATCAACAGATTATTGAAGTCGTGAGCAACTCCACCCGTAAGTTGGCCTAGAGCATCCAGTTTCTGGGACTCGGCAAGTTGTTTTTGGATGAGCGCAAGTGCTTCTTCCGCATTCCTTCGCTCTGAAATATCTCGCGTTATTTTGGCATATCCGAGCAAATCGCCGTCACTGCTAAAAATTGGATCGATCACCACACTTGCCCAAAAAAAAGAGCCGTCCTTGCGAACGCGCCAACCTTCTTCTTCGTAAACGCCGGTATCCAATGCAATTTGCAACGCGCGTTGCGGTTTCCCGTCGGCCTGATCGAAGGGTGTATAAAATTTCGAGAAATGCTGACCGACAATTTCGTCTGCGGAATAACCCTTAATCCTTTGACCGCCCACGTTCCAGTTAGCAACGATACCAGTGGGGTCGAGCATTAAAAGTGCGTAATCTCTTACGCCGCTCACCAATGTTTTGAACTGATCCCTCGTCTCGTCCGCGATTAGTTTTTGGTCATGGATGTCGGTGTTGGTGCCGAGCCAACGTGTAATGCTTCCAGTTGCGTCGCGAGCCGGAACGGCTCTCGCCAAAAACCAACGATAGACCCCGTCAGCACGCCGAAGTCGAAATTCGACTTCATAAGGCTTTCCACTCTGGACCGCGGCAGACCAAACCTTTACTGCTGCTGGAACATCGTCTGGATAAACTATCTTTCCCCATTCATTCCCATCAAGATCGCCAATTTTTGCACCAGCATATTCGTAAACGCGCGAATTGAACCAATTTAGCATTCCGTCCGGTTTCGCTGTCCAAACATGGTGTGGGACTGCCTCCGTAAGAGCGCGAAACTCTTCCTCACTGTCGTGAAGGGCTTTTTCCGCAACGACATGCTCGGTCACGTCGGTATGCGCGCCGACCAGACGAATTGCCTTTCCGGATTCGTCACGCTCGATAATCGACTTCACCGAGATCCAGCGCACCTCGCCGTCACTTGGCCGCACTATACGATAGAGAGCGACATAGTCGCGAACATCTCCCTTCACCGCATCGCGAAACTGCTTTTCGGTCGCCTCGCGATCATCGGGATGAATGCGACGAACCCAATCTTCATGGGACTCATTCGATGCTTCCGGTGGAAGTCCGTGCACGATCAGATATTCAGGTGAGCGTCGGTTTATAAATCCATCACGCAAATCGACTTCCAAACCTCCAATTCTTCCGATCTTCTGAACCCGGGCTAACTCCGCCTCTCTCGCACGCAATGTCACCGCAGCAACGTGATCGCGCGTGACGTCGCGGCAGATTACAAGGACGCCCCCGACATCGTCGCCTTCGTCGATCGGGCTGAAACCATACGTCCAATAAACATTCTCGAGCTTTCCGAAGCGAGTCATCGGAACAAGTTGATCTTCGTTCCATGTCGCGCCGCCTCCTCTCATCACTTGATCGATTTGTGGACCAATGATTGGCCAAATCTCCGACCAGCATTCCGCTCCACGTTGACCGAGAGCCGAAGGATGCCTCTCCGGCCCCATTGTGAGACGATAAGCGTCGTTATAAAATTGGATCAGTTCAGAGCCCCACCAGATGAACATGGGATGTTGAGTATTCAGTAGGATTCGGATTGCGGTACGCAGGCTTTGCGGCCAACTTTCTGGGGGGCCGAGAGGCGTTGATTGCCAATCGTGAGCGCGCATCAACGCACCCATTTCGCCGCCGCCGCCGAGAAAATCAGGCGTTATTGAACGACTGGTATTCAGCATTGTCTCATCTTTCACCAATCGGTCTTCCGGCCCAAAGCCCTGCCATAACCGCTGGAAACCTCCAACAGAACATTTGGTTCCCTTGAATGTAAGAATCTTAGCATTAACGCCTAGCGAAAGCAGGCTCAAAGACTGCTGACCACGCAGACCATTCTGCGACGCGTGAAGGCTGGCCGTCTTGACGAAATTCAGAAGAGATCGATGGACAATATATCGCCAGCTAATTGCCTTTGAATTTATCCGCAACTCATCCGGACTACGTTTCGATTACTTTCGGACCACGCCCTATTTGGTCCCTTAGTCAGCCGCGAACCTGACCCCTTCGCGGGATTTGATCGAACGTACCATTTGTATTAGGGCCGCATTTGCAACTCGTGGAGTGAATCTGCGCAGGTGATGGGAACGGAAGTTGAGTTTCGGCGTTCGCACTTCTCAACTAAAGGAGAGCAAAAAATGGGAATTTTCTCAAAAGATATTAAAACAATGGATGACCTGCTGCTTCATGGTGTGCAGGATATCTACTACGCCGAACACCAGATCGTTAAAGCGTTGCCAAAGATGATCGATAAGGCGACAAACTCGGATCTGAAAAGCGGTCTTAAAGCCCATCTCGAAGAGACCAAAGGCCAGATCGAACGCCTTGATCAAGTATTTGCAAAGCTCGGCCAAAAGCCTTCGCAGACAACCTGCCAGGCAATCAACGGCATCATCAAAGAAGCGGACGAGAGCGCCGGTGAAATAGAAGACAAGTCTGTGCTCGATGCGGCAATCGTTGCAAACTGCCAAGCAGTTGAACATTACGAGATTGCGCGCTACGGCACGCTCATCGCTTGGGCTGAATCAAGCGGCCACGATGATATTGTACGGCTTTTGACAACGACTCTGAACCAGGAGCACGCAGCTAATACGAAGTTGAACACAGTTGCGATGCGAAAGGGCGTGAATAACAAAGCTTCGGCAGCGTAATCGGAAAGGCCCCTCCGGGGGCCTTTTTTATTTCCACAGCGGGCCTTTTTTATTTCCACAGCGCGACTCGCGATATGCTTCACGATGGAATTTCTTATCGGTCCGATCTCTGTTGTCTGGATGGCCGGACTGTTGGTAGCTCTTTGGCGATCCAGACAAATTCGAGGCTGGCCGTGGCTTATCTGTGTAATATCGCGGTGGGTCACCAATGCTGGATGGGTGACATTGGGAGTTGTCTCGCTTGTTGCTTATGCACAGCAGAGAATTTCATTTCTAGATTTGCTGTTGGGAATCGCCGGTTCCTATTCAATTTTGGCTGGCATCAACTGGTTGATTGAAGATCGCTACGCTCGAAGCTCATAATCCAGCTCAGCTGCGAATGGGACCTATCGTGTTTTTTGTCTCACAGTCGCACCGGCCTCCAAGGTTTATTCGAGACCCGACGTTGATCGCAGCCTCACGTCACATAGGAACCTTTGCAGTATCACCGATCTCTGGCCTGGATCCTGTTGCAGCTGCAACGGCCATTTTTATTGTCGCCATAATTTTCCCAGGCGTGTCCCAATATTCGGCCTGAGATGGAACCACCTTCAACACGCAAATATTCGGATCTTCCGGCGAATCCCACCAAGCTTTCGCCCAAACCGACCATAGCTCCTTAATTTTTGCGCGGTCATCAGAAACAGTCGCTGCCCCCGTGATCGAAACAAATTTCATATCGGATGCATCGCCGAACGCCATGCAAACGATAGGATATTGCTTTAAATCCTGGGTTTTCCTGTCCGTTTTGTCGGTTAGAAAATAAAAAGCATTTTCGTTCCGGTCGATCTGCGCACTCATCGGCCGTGAATGCAGCAAGTGGCCGTCCCAACTTGCAATCATTGCTACTTCGATTTTTTTTGCTAAATCCCATACCTGCTGTTGGTCGCTGACCTTATCGTTCGCCATTGCTGCAACTCCATCTGTTTCGCAAATTAACTGGTGAGCAGGAACATGGTTCCTTTGAATGCTTTTTGCGAATTTGGGGGAGCTATGCATTTCTCTTTTTGACAATTTTCTTGCCTTTTCCATTCCACCTCTGTTGCCTGCACAAATGAAACGAGCATTTCTTACTGCCGTCGCCATCGTTTTCTCTTTCAGCGCAGCGTTTGCCCAGGAAGATAAAAAGACTGACGATCAGAAACCTGCCGATCCCGACACCGGCGAGAGCACGGTAGAGGAGTCGACACTTGGAATACTGCCTAATCCATACCAGAAGTATGGCGTCAAATTTGCCACAACTTACATCGGCGAAGCACAAGGCAATTTTTCAGGGGGGGTACGTCGCGGTGCGGTTTACGACGGACGACTCAATGTCGCAGTGGACGTGGATTTTCAAAAGCTGGCGGGTCTTGATAATCTGACATTCCACGCCAACATGTTTCAGATTCATGGCGATGGATTGTCGCGAAGCTATCTCCAGAACTACATGACAGTCAGCGGAATCGAAGCGCTTCCTTCCACGCGCCTATACGAAGCTTGGTTCGAACAGAAATGGGGAACTCAAGTCACGCTCCGTGCTGGTCAACTTGCCGCTGACACGGAATTTATGAATGCCAAGTATACGGATGTTTTCACGAATGCTTCACTAGGTTGGCCTGCCATTTTTTCTTTGAACCTTCCGAGCGGAGGTCCATCGCCGCCACTTGCGGCCCTTGGCGCCCGTCTACGAGCCAACATCACCAACAATTGGACAGTGATCGGCGCAATCTTCGATGGGAACGCCGCTGGACCAGGAATTGAGGATCCGCAGCTTCGTAACAACACTGGCACAAATTTTCGCGTGAATGATCCCCCGCTTGTGCTGGGCGAAGTGCAATACATTTGGAATGGCGAAAAGGGCGACCCGGGTCTGGCGGGGAAACTCAAGGTCGGCGGTTGGCGTCATTTCGGAACATTTGTAGATCAACGCTTTACATCATTCCGCACGTCGCTCGCGGCCCTTCCAACATCTGGCATACCCGCCAACCTTTCGGGGAATTTCGGTGTGTATTCGGTTATCGAGCAAAAGCTCTATCGCGTCGGCGACGATGTCGATCGGGGTATCGGAATCTTCGCGCGCGCGTCGTCTAGTCCATCAGATCGTAATCTGATTGATCTGTATGCGGACGGCGGCGTTGAATTCGTCGGCATGTTTGATGCTCGGCCAAAAGATAAATTTGGCGTCGCCGTCGGCTATACGCATGTTTCATCCCGCGCGCATGCTCTCGATGCCGACTATCAGCAACTTACAAATCAGCCTTGGCCGACACGGACATTCGAGGGCCTTGCAACTGCCGTCTATCAATATGAAGTTCGTTCGGGCTGGACCCTTCAGCCGAATTTTCAATATTTTCTTCATCCGGGGGGCGGTGCGACCGATCCGCTTGGAACCAATCCTAGCAAGACGCTCAAGAATGCGTCCGTCTTGGGATTACGTACGGTTTTGAAGTTTTGAGCGGATAGCTTCAGGGCTCCAAAACGCAACTGGCGATCATCGATTGCCGAACTATATAAAGGGCACTTGTGCTCAACGAAACAGCTACGCCCTGTGAGAAAATCAGTGCTCATCTTTTTTCTGCTATTGTTCGTGCCGATCGGTGTGTCGGCAGCGCTCTATTTTGCTGGTGATCATTCCGGAAATTGGCAATCGGCGGATCGTTCCAGTGCTGGACTTCTCCCTCCGCCTGAAAGTCACCCTGACGCGTTAATTCGTGTTTTTACGGCCCGCACTGTGCGTTGGCGCGGTATTTTTGCTGTTCACAGTTGGATCGTGTTCAAGGAGAAAAATGCGAAGCGATATACGCGTTACGATTACACAGCCTGGGGTGAACCAATCAGAGTCAACGGTTTCGTCGCGGATGGGCGCTGGTTTGGATCTGTGCCCCAAGCAGTTGTCGCGGTTGACGGCGGTGCGGCAGCGCGCCTGATTCCAAAAGTACGTGCGACGATTGATGCATACGAGTATCGCGCCTATGGCGACTACAATGTGTGGCCCGGCCCCAACTCAAACACGTTTATTCGTGCCATTCTCGATTCCGTTCCTGAACTACGAGGCACGCTGCCACCGACCGCAATCGGCAAGGACTATCCTTATGACGGAAGGTGGATCGGACTGACGCCATCCCGGACAGGTATCCGCGCATCGATCGGAGGCTATTTCAGCGTGACGATGGGATGGATGGAAGGGTTTGAAATCAATTTTTTGGGCGCGGTCCTGGGATTCGATTTACGACGTCCCGCTTTGAAGTTCCCAGGCGTCGGTCGACTCGGAATGTCTTAAGCTGACACCACAATGCATACCAATGGACAAGTCATCTCGGTTTCCCGAAGTCCTTCACATTCGTTCAGCAAATGCCGGGAGACGAGCATTCATCTGATTGCGGGAGTGGGTGTAGAAGGCGACGCGCATTCAGGCCATTTTGTTCAAAATCGCTATCTCAAGAGACGTGAACCGATGCTGGTAAATTCCCGCCAAGTACATCTGATCGCGTTTGAGACGTTGGAGTTTTTAAGTTCCGCTGGCTTCAATATTCGCCCCGGCGATTTGGGCGAGAACATAATGACCGTGGGGATTGATTTAAGTAACTTGCCGTTGGGATCGTGGCTGCGGGTAGGAAATGTCGCCACCCTGAGACTGACCGGGTTAAGAACAACGTGTAGCCTCATTGACCGATTTCAAAAAAGCCTGCGACGCGCATCCTCTGAATTTAAATCAAGGCAAGATACGCTGCGTGGCGCGGCCTTTGGGGTTGTCATCAATGGTGGAATGGTTGCTCAAGGCGACAAAATCGCTGTTAGCTTGCCCTCGGATGCAGTCCAATCTCTCCCGCCGATGTAATGGTCGATGAAATCCACGGCTGCTTTTTGCCGCAAAATACAGAGGGCAAGGTTAACTGCTGTTCTTAAGAGATAAACTTCGATTTCAAAAACTCAATCATATGTTCCCGCCAACGGAACTTTGAAGTTCCAATTACGTTCGTAAAAGATGGCGCAGTCTGAAATTCAGAAAATCGTTACCGAAACTGGCAATCCGGTGGAGGCACCGCCCCCTGAAATCGTGGAAAGCGATCCCGCCCTTTCTCCCGAAGAGGCAGAACAGGTTCGGCGCGACTACCTCCTGAAGCGCTTTTGGATCAGCGCTCGCGGGTACTGGGGGCGCGGCGGGGGACGGCTTGCGTGGATTTTCTCAGGTGGGCTGCTGCTATTAATCTTGCTGCAGATATCTTTTCAGTACGGAATTAACGTATGGAATCGATCCATCTTCGATGCGATTGAGAAGAAGGATTCCTCTCGCGTCCTGCATCTGTCTGCCGTGTTTTTTCCGCTCGCAATCGGTAGCGTGATTATTGGCGTCACTCAGGTGTTTTCGCGCATGGCTATCCAACGCCGTTGGCGTGCTTGGCTGACAAAATCCGTTATTTCGCGGTGGTTGAAGAACGGCCGCTATTATCAACTTAATCTTGTCGACGGTGATCATCAAAATCCCGAATATCGCATTGCGGAAGATCTGCGGATTGCAACCGACGCTCCGGTGGATTTTGCAGCCGGTGTGATTCAGGCATTTTTGTCAGCGACAACTTTCATTATCGTTCTTTGGACAATTGGTGGCGCTCTCAACATTTCGTTCGCCGGCTCTACGTTTTCTATCCCAGGCTTTCTAGTAATTGCCGCAGTTGTTTACGCCGCAGTTGCAAGCGCCTCGATGGTCGTGATTGGCCGAAATTTCGTTTCAGTGTCCGAGAGCAAGAACCAGACGGAGGCTGAATACCGTTACGCGCTCACGCGGGTTCGTGAGAACGGCGAAAGCATTGCACTCCTGGGCGGCGAGGAGGAAGAGCGCTCAGGCATCGATAAATCCTTTACCAGCGTCCTAAAGCAGTGGTCACGTCTGGCCGGTCAGCACATGAGAACTACCGTCGTGTCACAGGGTTCAAGCTTAATTGCTCCCGTCATTCCAATTCTACTTTGCGCGCCAAAATTTCTCGACGGCAGCATGACCCTTGGTCAGGTGATGCAAGCGGCCTCTGCCTTTACAATCGTTCAAAATGCTTTTGGCTGGTTGGTTGATAACTATCCCCGTCTTGCGGAATGGACCGCCGGCGCACGCCGTATTGCATCATTGATGATGTCGCTTGATGGGCTCGAGCGCGCAGAACTCGGCGAAGGTGTAAACAGGATTAAGCGCGGCGAAACGAGCGGCAAAGCGATGCTTCGTCTCAACAACCTTTCAGTGACGCTCGATGACGGCACGGCCGTCGTGGGCGATGCGGAAATTGCGATCGAGGCCGGAGAACGCGTGCTGGTGTCTGGCGAATCCGGGACCGGAAAAAGTACGCTCGTTCGTGCCATCGCAGGACTGTGGCCCTGGGGAGAAGGCAGCGTCGAGTTTCACACAGATCGTCGTCTTTTCATGCTGCCACAGAAGCCTTATGTGCCGTCGGGAACATTGCGTCGGGCCGCAGCCTATCCGGCTGCAGCGGAGGACTGGACGGTTGAAGAAATCGGTGCCGCGCTCGAGAAAGTCGGCCTAGGGCATCTCAAAGAAAAAATCGAAGAGGACGCGCCTTGGGATCAGACATTGTCTGGTGGCGAAAAGCAGCGGCTGGCATTCGCACGGCTTCTGTTGCACCGGCCAGACATCATTGTTTTCGATGAGGCGACGTCTGCACTTGATGCATCGAGCCAGGATAAGATGATGAAACTCGTCAACGAAGAACTCAAAGACGCGACCATTGTCAGCGTGGCTCATCGTGAAGAATTGGAAGCTTTTCACAGCCGAAAGATTACGCTGGAGCGACGAAAAGGCGGCGCAAAATTCGTTAGCGACATTGATCTCATCCCGCGCAAGGGAAAGCGTCGCCTGCTTGGGCGATGGCTTCGAACCCGACGCGCCGGTTCCGATACGCGCGCGGCTTAAAGCTGCAATCGCGCATCGACGCCTTACAGCCATCGCCGCGCTAAAATCATTGGAACTTATTAAAGCCTCTTGGATTGATAGAACTGAATAGAAATTTGGAGGCTCATATGATTGGTGACCAGCCAGTTTCATGGCTTATGTTTTTTACGTTAGCGTCTGCCATTATTGTCGCAGCAAGAGCGTTCATTTATTTTCTTCGCTCTGAGCACAACCGCGATATTGCCGCTACGGCGCTTGTTAAAAAGGGAAGCGCTGGTCGAGTAACTCCGCAAGGCGCGTTTCCTGAATTGGGTGGAATTGCTGCTGTTATGGTGGTTGCGATGGGGTTGCTAGCAGCTGGCTACATGCAACGTTCGCATTTTGAACGTCGACTTTTTACCGCGCAAACGAGCGGAGGCGGAATGGCGCAACCTGTCGGCATTGCAGATAAACCGAAGGTCTATCAGCCAGCAAACCCCCAATCCGACACGCGGTCAGCGCCTACGTCATCCGACACCGGCACCGGCTCAGCGAACGGCTCAACAGGCAAGCCTAAATAGTGCAGAGAAATCGAGCGATGCTCGATCGGATGATGTTGTTATTGTCGGCAAGAATATTTCTTCGCTACTTCAAAGTACCCACATCTGAAGCCGCAGATGCAGCTTCGGTTGGCTTTACAATGTCGGGCTTAGGGGGATGGCAAGTCTTGGGATGACGGTCATGCAGAAATACTGCAAGAAGTCTTCTCATGTGGTCGTCGTCGCCGACCGCTGATTCAAACAATAATTCTTGGCCGTCCCTCGGCAGATCGCCCCAAACTCGCAGAGCTGCCTGCCCGAGCATTGTTTCGGCTTCCCTTATTGGGTCGTCTATCGCGGTTTTCAAAGTTAATCCTCACACTTTCGAATCATAAAACGTCTACGGCCCACGCGAAGCGAACTTCGGTTTTCAAACACCGATTAGACGACTTTTGTCGACCCAATTAAACAAGCCGCATATGATCAATCCGGCTCCGCCACAAGGCGTTCGAAAATTTTCAAAATATCTTCCGGCGATGCGCGCAATAGGGCACCGTCGGTTATCTCTTGTTTCGTCCACATCCAGGATCTTGGCGGATCGTCTCGCATTGCCCATTCGGGGAAGAGGCGTTGCAGGGCAGGTTTGCGATACAACACCTTAACCTCAAGATGCCTGTCATCGCGAGCGATGCGGGCAAACGTCGTATCTACTGCCGATTCAGGGCCTTCAAGAATTTGGAGGTAAATATCCGCACGACAAATTAACGCGCCCGTAATCTCGTGTTGTGGATTGCAGAGGCGCGCTTCGATCAAGATTGCATTTAGCGTTGCGTTATCAAACCCGAACGGGCGCGACGCATAAATTAGCTGGATAAGATTCGTCAACCCTCATCTCCTTTTGAATGGCTCGCATTATAATGTAGCGGGTTTGAGCGTATTGAATACGGCAAGCAATACCTTTATCCGTTTAGTTTTCGCGTTGTGCATCATCTAGAAGGAACAACAATGATGCTGCCTATCGTCACTGCGGCCACAATCACATTGCTTGTTCTCGGTATCGGCGGTTGGATGACAACGGTTGGACCTTGGTACGAGAATCTTATCAAGCCGAGTTGGAACCCGCCAAACTGGGCATTTGGTCCGGCATGGACAACCATCCTCAGCCTTGCCGCATGGGCCGGCGTGTTGGCTT
>JBBRNE010000003.1:0-461760 GCA_038230475.1 Hyphomicrobiales bacterium | reverse complement strand
CGAAAGGCGATGTGGCGGCTGAAATGCTCGTTAGAGCGTTGATGACACTCAACTTTATCCCGTGTGGAGAAAGTCGGTATCGGACATCGCCACGGCAGCCCTTGATAGCCGGGCGATGAAGGTGCGGCTTATTGCAGAGAAAGCGAAAATTGGCAACGATGAATGACCGGCCAGCGCAGCCGTCGACGGTGTGAACCGGGTTCGATGTCAGGTCGTCAAACCGGCTGAATATCCATTTGAAAGGGCACCCCATGACCCTCGACAAGACTCCGGACAAGACTCCGGACAAGACTCTGGACAGGAGTCTGGAAATGGCTTTCCGCTCCGCGCGGCTTTCCCTTATCGCGATGGCGTTGCTCGCCCTCTTTGGCCTCGCCGGACGCCCCGCCCAAGCCGCAGGATTCGACGGCCCCTGGTCGGTGACGATCGCCACCCAGTCCGGCAATTGCGACGCGGCCTACGCGTTTCCGATGCAGGTGGTGGGCGGCCGCGTCATCGCGTCGGGCGGCACCGCGATGTCTGGCAATGTGGGCCGCGGCGGCGCGGTCAATGTCTCGATCTCGCAAGGCTCCTCATCGGGACGCGCCAGCGGCAGGCTGTCCGCCACCTCCGGATCAGGCAAATGGAGCGGCAATCTCAACGGTTCAAAATGCAGTGGCTACTGGCAGGCCACGCGCCGGTAAGCCATTCAATTACTTAAGATTTTTCCAAGCGTGAAACATCCATGCGCGGAGCGCGCCACGCTTATGCTGCGTTGCACTGCGGAAATTGCCATAATCGACCTATACCCGGACGACCATCATCCATCGTCAGGGACAATTTCCACATGGCCATTCGCGCCAATTCATTCTCCGTCTCCTCCAGTGCCAAGCTGCTGTTCGCCGCCACGCTCGCTGCCCTCAGTCTGGTTGCGGCGGTCGCGCTCGCCAGCGCTGCGAAGGCCAACGCGTCTCATGACGGCTCATGGAAGGTGACGATCATCACCCAGTCCGGCAATTGCGATCCGGCCTATTCCTATCCGGTGAAGGTCGAAGGCGGCAAAGTCAGCTATGCGGGCGATGGCTCGTTCGAGATTTCCGGCAGCGTTGCGGACGCAGGCGCGGTCAGCGTCACCATCGCGCGCGGCGATCAGAAAGCCAGCGGCACCGGCAAGCTCACCGCGACCTCCGGCGCTGGTGAATGGACCGGCAAATCGTCCAGCACCGCATGTTCGGGCCGCTGGGAAGCCAGCCGCACGAGTTGAGTCTTCTGTTTTTTGAGTTGTGAAAATAGCGCTGCGGTTTGCGGCGCTATTTTTTTGCGTCATTGCGAGGCGCGTAAGCGCCGAAGCAATCCAGAAACGTCTGTAGATTGCTTCGCTTCGCTCGCAATGACGAGAGCTAGATAAATCTACGCGCCTTTACGCGGCGAGGAACGCGACATGATCGCGGCCAGCATCAAGCCGCCGACCAATGCGATGTGCTCGACCGCGAAGTAGAATTCAAACTTCGCCTCGTCGCCTTTGAGATTCCAGAAATCATGCGCGATGGGAATCGTCAGCAGCGTGAAGATCGCAAGCGCACCCGCGCCCGACCATGTGCGGCGGTTGGCAAAAACTAAAAGCGAGCCGCCGAGCTGGGTAAAGATCACGAGAATCGCGATAAACACCGGCGGCTTGAGGCCGTATTGGCTCATCTCGGCGACCGCGCCCTGAAAATCAATCGCCTTGGAAATTCCGCTGCCCCAGAACGGCAACGTCAGCACGATGCGTGCGACAAACGGAAACCAAGCCCAGTCGAGAATCTTCGCGATGAAATTCGGCATTGGATGCTCCAATTGCGCGGGCTTGCCCTCAACGCCGTCATTGCGAGGAGCGAAGCGACGAAGCAATCCAAACCATAAACTGGATTGCTTTGCTTCGCTCGCAATGGCCGGATGAGGAGTGACTGAAGACGAAAACAGCCCGTCGAACCTCCCGACGGGCTGCGATGTTCAACTCGATTGCACGAAAAATTATTTCGGCGCGAGCACCATGACGACCTGACGGCCTTCGAAGCGCGCGTCCTGCTCGACCTTGGCAAACCCCGCGACGTCGGTTTTGACCTTGTCGAGCAGCTTGGTGCCGATTTCCTGATGCGCCATTTCGCGGCCACGGTAGCGAAGCGTGACCTTCACCTTGTCGCCTTCCTCGAAGAAGCGCTGCATCGACTTCATCTTCACGTCGTAGTCGTGGTCGTCGATCATCGGACGAAGTTTAATTTCCTTGATCTCGACGATCTTCTGCTTCTTGCGGGCTTCGGCGGCTTTTTTCTGCGCCGAATATTTGAACTTCCCGTAGTCCATGATCTTGCAGACGGGGGGCGTGGTATTCGGCGAAATCTCGACGAGATCCATGCCTGCTTCCATCGCCATCTTGATGGCAACGGAGGTCTCGGTGACGCCGACATTGGTGCCGGACTGATCGATCAGCTGGATTTCGAGGTTGCGGATTTCATCGTTGGTGCGCGGCCCATCTTTGGATGCGACGGGCGGGGCTCTGTTGGGACGGCGAATGGGGACTTCTCCAATATTGTGAGCGAAGGCGTTATTTTGAAGGATTACGCGGGAACGAGCAAGCGCGGTCACACCACACAACGCGCTTTTACGAAATAAGGTTGCATACGGAGTTGCGGCGGCGAGACGCAAATCGTTCAAATGCGCGGGAAATCGACCAGGAAATCGACCAAGAAATCGACCAAGGTTTCGATCACATATTCGCTGACGAAACGGCGGCGGTTCCCGCAAGGTCCACATAGAGACGCAGCGTGCGTTCCGCAAGCGCGTCGGCGTCATGATGCGAGACGATCCAGTCGCGCCCGCGGCTACCTATGGCGCGGCGTGCATCGTCGTTCATGCTGAGAAATTTCCCCAAACCCGTCGCCAGCGCCGCGGTGTCGTTCGAGGAAAAACGAACGCCGGTAATGCGATCCTCGGCGATCGCCGGTCGCGCCAGCACCACATCGGGTCCAGCACTTAAATCGGAGGCCACAACCGGAATGGCCATCGCCTGTGCTGCGAGAATATTGCGCTGGGCTCCCTCGCTCTGCGTCGAGGCAAACACCGCAATCGTCGAGGCCGCGAATGCCGCGGGCAGATCGCCGGTCAAACCTGCAAGACGCACCACGTCGTTGGTATTGGTTGCGGCAATCAGATCCCAAAGGTCTCCGGTGTAGCTGGTGCGGCCTTGATCTTCGCCGGTGAAAACGATCAGGAAATTTTTCGCGCCGCCGGCTTTCAATCGCTGCGCAGCCTGAACGATCAGGTGATGACCCTTGCGCCGGACCATGCGGCCGGGTGCGAGAATGACGCGGGTGTCTTTCGACACGCCCCATGCGTGACGGATTTTCGCCACGCGTTCTTCGGAAACCGATGCCGGATCGAATGGCGTGACATCGAACGACACCGGCAACACGGACAACCGTTCAAGCGGCGTATGGTAGCGCTCTCGGATCAACTCGGCGATGTCGTCGCTGGCGGCGATCACGCGGTCGCCGCGCGCCATCACGCCGTTATAAAATCGCTTGAAGGTATTCTGCTCGCGAAAACCTTTGAACCATGACGTTACGAACGGGCGTCGATTGACGCGCGCCGCAACAAAAGCGCTCCAGCCTGGCGCACGCCCCAGAGCATGGACGACGTCGCATTTGCGCTGCCGGACCAAAGCCGTGAGTTTGCGTGTGCAGATCAGGAGATTGATCGGATTTCTGCTGGCGACGTTCATCGCGACGAACTCGCCGCCATGCGCGATGACGGCATCGGCGAGGCGTCCGCCTTTGGAAACGACGATAGCCCGATGACCCGCCGCAGTGAGCAGCTTGACCAGATCGAGTGCGCCGTTATCGGCGGCGCCAGACTCCAGCGTCGGCACCGCGATCAGGACGGTCAGCTTGGCCGAGCGATTGCGATTGGCGGGCGAGGGGATGTCGAGATCCGGCAACGCATCGTGCACAGTCTCCAAAAAGGGAGACTTGAGGTTTCGCGCTGCGGTTGGGCTCGCCATTCAGATCATTTTCCTGAATACGAAAAGAAATTGAAAGAGGAATGAGGCTTTTGCTAGGGCGCAGGGAATTAAACGGCAGCTAAAAAGCAGGAGACGCGTTGCAGCAAATATAACAGAATCAACAGGCGCGTTGACGTATCACGTCGGCCCACCCAATAACAGTCAGCCGGGATGACCCGCCCTGAAAATATTCAAGATAACATAACATGATGAATCCGCCGACGCCCCAACCCACTCAGCTTGCACCCGTCTTTATCGATGTCGGCACGCGGCACATCGCGGTGAGGGCGCGCACCGGCACCTCGCCGGGATTGTTTTGGCTCGGCGGTTTCAAATCCGACATGGGCGGTACCAAAGCGGTCGCGCTCGACGCATGGGCGGCGAAACAAGACCGCGCATGCGTGCGGTTCGATTATTCCGGGCATGGCGAATCCGGCGGCGATTTCAAGGACGGTACCATCGGCCGGTGGCATGAGGAATCGCTTGCGGTGTTCGATGCGTTTTGCGAAGGCCCGCAGGTCATTGTCGGCTCCTCGATGGGCGGCTGGATGGCGTTGTTGCTGGCGCGCGCATTGGCGAAGCGACAAAAGAAAGACGACGCGAAGGCGACGCTTGCGGGCCTTGTGCTGATCGCGCCCGCGCCGGATTTCACCGAAGAATTGATGTGGAAGAATTTCTCGCCGGAAATAAAAAAACAAATCGAGACCACCGGCGTCTGGCATCGGCCATCTGACTATGGCGATCCCTATCCCATCACGCGCAATCTGATCGAAGAAGGCCGCAATCATCTGGTGCTCGGCGGCACCATCGAGACCGGGTGCCCGGTGCGGATTCTACAAGGCGCGCAAGACCCGGACGTGCCGTGGCAACATGCGTTCGCGCTGACGCATTGTCTGCCGAGCGACGATGTTGTGTTGACGTTGATTCAGGACGGCGATCATCGGCTGTCGCGGCCGCAGGATATTACGCGGCTGATGGCGGCGATTTTGGAATTTTGACGGGAGCGACACTGCGTCGTCATTGCGAGGAGTGCAAGCTCCGAACCAATCCATGAACGATCCGCCTTGGATTGCTTCGCTACGTTCGCAATGACGGCCAACAATGAGGAGGACGCAATGGATACGAAAGCACTGCTGAAAGAATTCTGCCGCAGCGTTGAAGCGCATGACGGCAAAGCGTTCGCAAATTTATTTACCGAAGACGGCGTTTATCACGACGTTTTTTATGGCCCATTCAAAGGCCGGACAAAAATTGCCGAGATGATCGACGATTGGTTCTTTCGGACCGCGAAAGATCATCGCTGGGACATGCACGATCCGGTGAGCGACGGCAAAACGCTCTATGCGCGCTACACCTTCAGCTACACCTCGACCATGCCGGAGGCAAACGGCGCACGTGCGTGTTTTGAGGGCGTCGCGATCATGTCGCTGCGCGATGGGTTGATCGCCGAATATCACGAGGTGGCGAATACCGCGCCGGCCTTCGTCGATCTGAAATTCGCGCCGGAACGCATTGCCAAGATTTTTGCCAAGCAGGGCGCGGCGCTGAAGGCGCGACCGGAGATGCAGAAGCATCTGAAAGCTTAGGCGGCGTCGTCATTGCGAGGAGCGCAAGCTCCGAAGCAATCCAGCATTCATCGCGTGGATTGCTTCGCTTCGCTCGCAATGACGAATGAGAATTCCGCACGTGTAGCTTCGTCCTTCTCACCCGGCAATCGCTCACGTGCCAACGTGGCAAATTCCTCGCGCTGCAAAAGTTTCGACAGCGCCCAAATTGCCGCGCCGCGCACCAATGCGCTGTCGTCACTTAACAAAGCGCGGGCGTCGTCGGCGAGAGAAGCCTCGCCTGAATTTCCAATGGCGATCAAAACATTTCGCATGAAACGATCGCGCCCGATGCGCTTGACCGGCGATTTCGTGAACAGCTTGCGGAATTTTGAATCGTCGAGCTTTGCCAATTCGGCCAATGACGGCGCGCGCAATTCGTCACGCGCGGCGAGCTTCGCCTCATGGCCGGCTTGCGCAAACTTGTTCCACGGACAAACGGCGAGACAATCGTCGCAACCGTATATGCGATTGCCCATCGCCCCGCGATAGGCGCGCGGGATCGGGCCTTTATGTTCGATGGTGAGGTATGAGATGCATTTGCGCGCATCCAATCGATAGGGCGCGGGAAACGCATGGGTCGGACACACATCGAGACAGGCCTGACACGAGCCGCAATGATCTTCGAGCGGCGCGTCATATGGCAAATCGAGCGTGGTGAAAATCGCGCCCAAAAATAACCAAGAGCCGAATTCGCGCGACACTAAATTTGTGTGTTTGCCTTGCCAGCCAATGCCGGCTTTTTCCGCGAGCGGCTTTTCCATCACGGCAGCGGTGTCCACAAACACCTTCACATCGCCGCCTGCATTCGCAACCAGCCAGCGCGCGAGTTCTTTCAATCTCTTTTTGATGAGGTCGTGATAATCGTCGCCGCGCGCATACACCGAAATCGCGGCGTGAGATTTGTGTTCCAAGATAGATAGCGGATTCTCATCCGGCCCGTAATTGACGCCCAACATAATGATGGAGCGCACGTCGCCCCACAACACCCGCGGATCGGCGCGGCGTTGAGGGTCGTTGGCGAGCCAGTCCATGTCGCCATGCGCGCCGTCATCGAGAAATTTCTTCAGGCGCGCGTGCGCGTCTTTGGTTTCATCGGGAGAAGTG
Source organism: Hyphomicrobiales bacterium (assembly GCA_038230475.1). Classification (GTDB taxonomy): domain Bacteria; phylum Pseudomonadota; class Alphaproteobacteria; order Rhizobiales; family Xanthobacteraceae; genus Afipia. The sequence continues at coordinate 455,031 of JBBRNE010000003.1, read as the reverse complement.
ACGCCCATCGCGCTGAAGCCAAGCGCAAGTGCGTGCGCGGTCAACGCGGTCTTCACGTCAACAGAATTCAGAAATCGAGATCCGTGTAATGCGCTGCCGCCGGCACGCCGGGTAGCCACTCGTTCAGCAACGGGCGGAACGACGGGCGGGATTTGATCCGCACGTACCATGCCTTTGCTGCGTCGTCCTCGTTCCACGGCACGTCACCCAGATAATCGATCGCCGACAGATGTGCTGCGGCAGCAAGATCGGCAAACGTCAGCCGATCGCCCGCCAGAAAATTTCGCGTCCGCGCCAACCAGCCGATATAAGCCAGATGATAGCGCACATTGGCGCGCGCTGCGCGCAAAACGTCAGTCGATGGCGCGCCGCCGCCCTGTTCCAGATTCATGTAACGCTTATAGATGCGCTCGGTCACGATCGGCCCGGAGGCTTCGTCGAAGAACTTGTCGTTGAACCACGACATCAAACGCCGCACCTCGACGCGGTCCTTGGCGTTTGGAGGCATCAGCCGCTGCTCGCCGAGCGCCAAACCTTCAGTCTCGTCGAGATATTCCGCAACCACAGCCGGACCCGGAATGGCCGGCACGCCGTCCGCAATCAATACCGGCGTTTGGCCCGCCGGGTTGAGCGCCAGAAAAGCCTCACGCCGATCCCATACCCGCTCCTCCACCAGCCGCGAATCCATCCCATGCTCGCCGAGCGCGAGGCGCACGAAGCGCGACCGGGGGCAGAACTGGTGATGAAACAGCGTGAACATAATGCTTTGTTATTCGGCTCAGGCTTAAGAAAACGTCTCGAAGACGTAAACGAGCAGGGTTAACGCGCCCAGACCCTATCGCAAACCGCGTCCGATAAAATGGCGGTTTGTGGATATGTCCCCATCGCGCTTTTGCCGTTGCGGCGAATAAGCGAATAAGCGACAAGGACGCGGATTTCGTAGCCCATTTTCAAATGCGGACGCATCATGCTGTACGATATTCTCAAGGCGGTTGTTCTCGGCATTGTCGAAGGCGTCACCGAATTTCTGCCGGTGTCGTCCACGGGGCATCTGCTTCTGGTCGAGCGCTTCTTCAATCTCGACGAAGACAATTTCTGGAAGACGTTCGCGGTTCTGATTCAGCTCGGCGCGATCCTCGCCATTTTGGTGATTTATTTCCAGCGCCTCTGGCATGTCGCGATCCACATGTTCACCGATCCGGCGGCACGACGTTTCGTGATCGGCGTTCTCGTGGCGTTTTTGCCCGCCGTGGTTCTCGGATTGCTGTTCGGTTCGTTCATCAAGAGCGTTCTGTTTAATCCGTGGGTGGTGTGCTTCTCGCTGATCGCGGGCGGCGCGGTGTTGCTGTGGGTCGATCAGCAGGACTTCAACCCGACGCATCACAACGCCATGACGTTTCCGCTGCCGATGTATCTCGGCATCGGCATTGCGCAATGTGCGGCGATGATTCCGGGCGTCTCGCGTTCCGGCGCTTCGATTGTGGCTGCGATGCTGTTCGGCGCGGACAAACGCGCGGCGGCGGAGTTTTCGTTTTTTCTAGCGATCCCCACCATGGTCGGGGCGTTCGCGTATGATTTTTACAAGAACCGCGGCGACATGACGACAGACCACGCGCTGATTATCGCGGTGGGCTTCGTGGTGTCGTTCATCACGGCGATTGTCGTGGTGAAAAGTTTTTTGAATTTCGTCACCAAGAACGGTTTTTCGTTCTTCGCATGGTGGCGCGTGATCGTCGGTTCGCTCGGATTGGTCGCGCTGGCATTGGGGAAGTAATTACGCGCCGTCATCCTGAGGAGCCTGAGCGAAGCGAAGGCCTCGAAGGGTGACGCTCACGCGATGCTAGCCGCACATCCTTCGAGGCTCGCAAAAGCTCGCTCCTCAGGATGACGCCGAAGAGTTTCAGTTCAAACGCCCTTATGCGCGAATTGGCCCGTCTTGCGGAAACGCCAGAGATATGACGGCGCGACGGCTTCCAGCGAATCCGGCGTAATGCCGAGCCCTTCCAGCGTCAGCTTTGCGGATTTCGCCGCATCCGAAACCACATTGTCACCCTTGAGCAGTTCGACTTGATCCGGCGTTAGCTTCAGATCGCCCGGCGCGAACTGTAAAAGCATCGCTTGAAGAGTGGCGATCGGATAGGGCAGATGCATCAGCATACTGCGGCGCTCGGTGATTTTCAGAATCACTTCCATGATCTCGCGCATGGTCATCACTTCCGGCCCGCCCAACTCATACGTCGCGCCGGATTTCGCGGTGCCATCGACGGCGTCGGCAATGGCGTTGGCAACATCGCCCACGAACACCGGCTGCAGCCTCATATGCCCGCCGCCGATCAGCGGCAGCATCGGCGAAATTCTTGCGAGTGCTGCGAAGCGATTGGTGAATTGATCCTCGGGGCCGAACACGACCGAAGGGCGCATGATGATCGCCTGCGGCACCATCATGCGCACCGCTTTCTCGCCTGCGGCCTTCGAGCGCGCGTAACGCGACTTGGAATTTGCATCGGCGCCGATGGCCGAGACATGCACGATGCGTGCGCCGATTTCATTGGCGACCTTTGCGATGGTCGCCGCACCCTTGTGATGGACCGCGTCGAACGTCTGCGCGCCGCCTTGCGAAAGGATGCCGCACAGATTGACGACGACACTGGCGTCGCGCGCGGCCGCGCGCACCGAATCCGGATAACGCAAATTGGTCTGCACCGGCATGATCTGACCGACGCGCCCCAAAGGCTGCAAATGTCCCGCCAGTTCCGGGCGGCGCACGCCCACTCTGATGCGATAATCGCGCTTGGCCAGCGCGCGAACCACATGCCGCCCCAGAAAGCCCGATCCGCCATAGACGGTGATGAGGGTATCGATGGGCGCTGGCATGGGGTTGTTCCTGGTCGTTGAGATGGCCGTTCGCGCAGGCGCGCGATTTCGGCGGCAAGCTATCATTTCCGTGGCGGAGAGGCCAATCCACTCGTAGCGTTTTCGAGCGAAGTGGGGACCGGTTCGCGTGAAGAAAACGCGACAAAACAATAATCTGGAGCTCTCGTTTTGATTCAATCGGAGCGTCATGCGCAGGACCAATTTGACAACAGCGCCCGTGGCCCATACTAACCCGGCCATGCCCAGGTGGCGGAATTGGTAGACGCGCTGGCTTCAGGTGCCAGTGGCTTAACGGTCGTGAAGGTTCGAGTCCTTTCCTGGGCACCACATTTTAAAAAATCCTGGAATCGCTTCAGCGTCTCAAGGTCAGGTTGCGACCGCCTTCGTGACCTTGTTGCCGACCTCGTCGAGTGTCGCGAGCAACCGCGAGATGTTGGAATGGGTGGCTGTCAATTCCGGGCTGTAGCGCGACACGAGGTATTCGCGATTTGTATTGATCGCGTGTAGGTGCCTCGTGGTCAGTTTCTTTAAAACGAGCCCGGCTTCCTTTGCCAGATCAGCATGCGCGGCAAGATTATGTTGCAATCCTCGCACGCTGCTTGCATCGCGACCCCGGTACAAAAGAAACGCGTTGAGATAAAGCTCTACAGCGTGGATCGCCGATAGTCGGCACGGTGCAAGTGAAAGAGGTTTTCGCTTGCGCCGTTGCGCGAAAAGCGAATGGGCCGCCGTGCGATATTCATCGGCAAGTTGGCGGATCGAAAGCGGCGAAGCGGCTTCGCCCGGATATTTCCGCGTTTTTCCTTCCATCTCTTGCGCTGAAGCAGGCGCAATCGGAGGTGAGTCTCCACCAAAAACGGATGGTAAAATTTTGATGGTATCCATTTTAAGCCAGCCAATTTAACCCCACGTCGTCTATCACTCCAGACTTGTGAATTTTGTTAGGATTTTATCGACAATTTTTCGTATTCTGACGTCTTGAAACAGGGATTCGCATCGAGATGACCATCCGCCTGCATCGTGGCGATCTGCCGGACCTGTCGCGCTACACCAAGTCGGTTGCGATCGACACCGAGACGCTCGGACTCAATCCGCATCGCGACCGGTTGTGCGTGGTGCAACTCTCGAACGGCGACGGCACGGCGGACGTCGTGCAGATTCCAGTCGGCCATAAGGACGCGCCCAACTTAAAGAAGCTTTTTGGCGACAAGGCCATCACCAAGATTTTTCATTTCGCGCGCTTCGATCTCGCGGTGTTGTCGCACGCCTTCGGCGTGATGCCGCAACCTGTCTATTGCACCAAGATCGTCTCGAAACTTGTCCGCACCTATACGGATCGTCACGGCTTAAAAGATTTGCTGCGCGAAGTGCTCGGCATCGAAATCTCCAAACAGCAACAGTCGAGCGACTGGGGTGCGGCGTCTTTGACCGATGCGCAACTCACTTATGCCGCGTCCGACGTGCTGCATCTTCATGCGCTGCGCGAAAAGCTCGACGCGATGCTCGCGCGCGAAGGCCGCGAGCAATTGGCACAGGCGTGTTTTGACTTTTTGCCGACGCGGGCGAAGCTCGATCTCGGCGGATGGGAAAACGACGACATTTTCGCGCATTCATAGATCCTGGATAGGTCCTGCACAATTTCGCCACTCGATTCCGAGTCGGTCAGATTTCCGTCACTTTCGCAATTCGGCCAAGGTTCTCGCAAGTATTTGGTTCAATGGGATAAATTCTCGCTGCAAAATAGCCGCAGAGTCCCTAGATTGAGCGTAGGACGGGATTTCGGAGCAGCCTTTGTCTTCGTTTCAAGCTCAGAGCTATCAGGCCGGTGCAGACGCGCGTTTCGCCAAGGCGAAACGCCATAGCGCCCGCGTACGCCTGTTGCGCAAGGCCGTGCCGGCGGTCGTTGCTTTATCGTTGGCTACGATCGTCGGAGTTTCGATCTTCAATCCGTTTCGCATTCTCTCGAAGCTGCCGATCGACATCAGCAAACTCGCGGTGTCCGGTACGCGCATCACGATGGAATCGCCGCATCTTGCGGGCTTCACTGCGGATCAGCGGCCGTACGAGTTGTGGGCGAAATCCGCGACGCAGGATGTCTCCGATCCGAACAATGTCGAGCTGCATGAACTGCGCGCGAAGGTGCAGATGGAAGACAAGACCGGCGTGACGATGGATGCGCGCTCCGGATTGTTCGATTCCAAAGCGCAGCAGCTCGATTTGAAGGAAGATATTTTTCTGCAATCGACCACCGGCTACGAAGCGCGGCTGACGCAGGCATCGGTCGATATCGCCGCGGGCATTGTGACGTCGGACGAACCGGTTGCGGTGAAGTTGCTCAACGGAACGTTAGACGCAAAAAGCATGCGCATTTCAGACGGCGGTGAGCTGGTGAGGTTCGACGGCGGCGTGACCATGATCCTGGTGCCGGATGGTGCAGGTAAGGCCGATGGAACGGGCGTTTCTTCAACCGCCGCGCCGGTGGATCAGGCGAAGAATCAGCTGCCCGATACGACTGCGCAGCAGGATGCTGCAACAAAATGATTTTGCATCCCGATCGCAACATGCCCTGCTCGATGGCGCATGCAATTGGCATGGGCGTCGGCATATGGGTTGTCGCGTTCGTTTTGTTCACCGCAGGTGAGAGTCGCGCGCAGACCAGCACGACGACGGGTGTGCCGAATGCGATGCAGGGATTCTCCCAGAACCGCGATAAGCCGATTCAAATTGATGCGGCTTCGCTGGAGATGCGCGACAAGGACAAGGCGGCGACGTTCAGTGGCAATGTCAAAGTGGTGCAGGGCGACACCACGATGCTTTGCAAGACGCTTGTGGTATTTTACGACAACGAAGGCGCTGCGAAAAAGCCGGCGATGAAGGCGGCAACGCCTGGACCCGGCGGCAGTTCGTCGATTCGCCGACTCGAAGCGAGGGGCGGTGTGAAGGTTACGCAAAAAGAACAGACCGTCACCGGCGACCGCGGCGTCTTCGACATGCGCGCGAATACCGTCACGATGGAAGGCAATGTGCTGCTGACAAAAGACAAGAACGTTCTGCGCGGCGACAAATTGATCGTCGATATGACGACCGGCGTTTCGCGCGTTGAGGCCAATGGCGGTCGCGGCGTCTCCGGGCTGTTCACGCAATCGCCGGGATCAGGCGGCTCGACCGCTCCATCGGCACGCGAGCCGACGTCATCAGCACCTGGAAAGCCATTGAAACTCAACTAGTTTTGAACACCGCGCCCGCCGCGAGGTTGAACCTTCCTCCTCCGACCTGTATCACCCGCACGAGAGAATACCGGGGATGCTGCCGCGCTGGTTTCATCTGCTGCAGTGTATCGCTGGGCAATACGCGTAGGCTCATTCATGCTGACGCGCGAATCGTCTCGAAGGTTGAACGAACTTCGTATGGTGGATTTTCTGCGCATCTTTCGTCGTCGCGGCCCGGTGCGTGGACGGCAGGGATTCGCGCGCTCGCGTCAGGACATCACCTCGCTCGGCGAGCGGATGACCGACATGTTCAAGACGGCCTCGCGCGAGAAGTCGCCGATCGCCCCGCCTCGCGAAGCTCCGATCGCCAAGCGCGACGCTGCCGTGGCCGTTATTCCTCGCGATGCTCCGTCGAGTCCCGAGCTTGCGCCGCGCCAATCATCTGCGTTTGTTCTCGATGCGCCGCCAATTCCGCGCTTGCCGAAAAAATCCGCGCAGGACGTAACAAAGGAACGGTCTCGCAGCGAAAAAACCCGTACGCGCGATTCGATGAACGGCAGCGCGCCACTAAAGTCGCGCACGCCGGGTTATCTCGCCATTCACGGCGTCGAGAAGAGCTTCGGCTCGCGCAAGATCGTGCGCGGCGTCAGCATTTACGTTCGCCGCGGTGAAGCGGTCGGCATCCTTGGTCCCAACGGGGCCGGCAAAACAACCGTGTTCTACATGATTACCGGCCTCATTAAACCTGATCGTGGCCGCGTCGAACTCGATGGTCACGACGTCACCAATTTGCCGATGTATCAGCGCGCGCGCCTCGGCATAGGATATTTGCCGCAGGAAGCGTCGATCTTTCGCGGTCTGACGGTTGAGAACAATATTCGCGCCGTGCTGGAAGTCGTGGAGCCCAACGCACGCAAGCGCGAGAAGGAACTGGATTCGCTGCTCGAAGAATTCAATATCGCACGCTTGCGAAAATCTCCGTCAATCGCATTGTCCGGCGGTGAACGGCGGCGTGTGGAAATCGCGCGCGCGCTGGCTTCGCGTCCGAGTTACATGCTGCTCGACGAGCCGTTCGCCGGCATCGACCCGATTGCGGTGGGCGACATTCAAGAACTGGTTCGCCATCTCACCAGCCGCGGAATCGGCGTGCTGATTACGGACCACAATGTCCGCGAAACGCTCGGGCTGACCGACCGTGCCTATATCGTTTATGCGGGTGAAGTGTTGACCGAGGGCAATCCGGACGAGATCGTGAACGATCCGGACGTGCGGCGCCTTTACCTTGGCGAGGAGTTTCGCCTCTGACTGCGCCGTACTCCTTTTTTCAGGCACGTCAAGGCGTGTACAAGCTTCGTAAAAAGTACTAAGCAAGAATCGGACCAACTTTGGTCGTATCTTCGCATTTGGCCTTCTTTTTATGGCGCTAACGCAAAGACTTGAGTTCCGCCAGTCGCAGTCACTGGTGATGACGCCGCAGCTGATGCAGGCGATCAAGCTGCTGCAGCTGTCCAATCTCGATCTGGTCGCGTTTGTCGAAGACGAACTTGAGCGTAATCCCTTGCTGGAGCGAACCGATCAGGACGGGGCTCCGGAGCGGAGCGAACAATCCTCAGGCCAGCCCGAATTTTCCGAAGGCGATGATGGTGGCTTTTCGCAAGGAGGCGATTCCGGCGTAGAGGGCGCACCATCCAGCGACAGTTTTGAGCCGGGTTCAGAAGAATGGATGACACCCGATCTCGGAACCCGCACCGAAATCGAGCAGACTCTCGGTACCGGAATGGAAAATGTTTTCCCGGAAGAGCCTGCCGACGCTGCTGCGCGAACGGCGCAGGACGCTGCGCCAACCGCGTACACTGAATGGGGTGGCGGCTCATCGAACGACGACGACTACAATCTCGAAGCTTTCGTTGCGGCCGAACTCACATTGAGCGGACATCTCGCCGAACAGTTGGCGGTGGCGTTTGCCGATCCGCAAAGCCGTATGATCGGTCAGTATCTAATCGATCTTGTCGATGACGCCGGATATCTGCCCCCGGATCTCGGCGAAGCGGCGGAAAAGCTTGGCGCACCTCAAGCAGACGTCGAAGCCGTGCTTGCGGTCTTGCAAAAATTCGACCCACCTGGCGTATGCGCACGAAACTTAAGCGAATGCCTCGCGATTCAATTGCGTGAACGCGACCGGTACGATCCCGCCATGCAGGCGCTTGTTGAACATCTCGATCTGCTGGCGAAGCGTGACATCGCCGCCCTGAGAAAAATTTGCGGTGTGGATGACGAAGATATCGCGGATATGATCGGTGAAATCCGTCACCTTAATCCCAAGCCAGGTTTGAAATTCGGATCTGTCAAAGCGCAGACGGTCGTGCCCGATGTTTACGTGCGTCCCGGTCAGGACGGCGGATGGCATGTCGAACTGAACAGCGATACGCTGCCGAAGGTTCTGGTCAATCAGGTTTATTACTCGGAATTGTCGAAGACCATTCGCAAGGATGGCGACAAATCCTATTTCACCGAATGTCTACAAAACGCGACATGGTTAGTCCGCGCACTCGATCAGCGCGCTCGCACAATCCTGAAAGTCTCGACCGAAATCGTGCGCCAGCAGGATGGGTTTTTCACGCAAGGCGTAGCACATTTACGGCCGCTAAACTTGAAGGCCGTTGCTGACGCGATCCAGATGCATGAGTCGACTGTGTCGCGCGTCACCGCCAACAAATATATGGCGACCAATCGCGGCACGTTCGAGTTGAAATATTTCTTTACCGCTTCGATTGCGTCGGCCGATGGCGGCGATGCGCATTCGGCAGAAGCCGTGCGGCACCGCATCAAAAATCTCATCGACGTGGAAGATCCGGCGGCCATTCTGTCGGACGACACGATTGTGGAACGATTGCACGATGACGGCATTGATATCGCCCGTCGTACCGTTGCGAAATACCGCGAGGCCATGCGTATCCCCTCGTCCGTTCAGCGCCGCCGCGACAAGCAAAGCATGCTGGGCAACGCGCTGACTTCGGCCGCGCCCGCGGTCGATCGGTCGCGCGACACCGCACCGGCTTGACGATCCCTGCCAGAACCACAACCTTATTCATACGTCCGTACTGCCAGGCTAAATAACAAAGTGAGGCATGACATGACACTCCGGGTCTCAGGAAAAAGCATCAGCGTCGGCGAAGCCCTGCGGGATCGCGTCAGCGAGCGAACGAATGAAGTGCTGAGAAAATATTTCGACGGAAACTATTCCGGTCACATCACGCTCAGCAAAGATGGCTTCGGGTTTCGTACCGACTGCGCACTGCATCTGGACTCGGGGATCACATTAGAAGCGGATGCTATGGCAGCCGATGCCTATGCGAGCGCGGATGAAGCCTTATTGTTGATCGAAAAACGTCTACGCCGTTACAAGAGTCGACTGAAGGATCGCTCTGCACGAAAGACGCACGCCGAGTCAGCGGCGTTAGCGGGGCTGAACGGAAGTGGTCTCGATGCGTCGAGCTACGTGATCGAGGCCCCCTCTCATGAGGACGAGGAGATCACCGAATTCAACCCGGTGATCATCGCCGAGGCTACGGCATTGCTCAAGCGGTTCTCGGTGAGCGAAGCGGTGATGGAACTGGATCTGACTGGCGCCCCGGTCGTGGTGTTCCAGCATGGCAGCAGTGGGCGTGTAAATGTCATTTACCGGCGTGCCGACGGCAATGTCGGCTGGGTCGATCCACCGGTGACTAACGACCCGGTTCGGCATTGACGCCTCGCTGGAGCCTAACTATGGTCCGCCGCCTTCCGGATCGGACAGCCCAAACTAAGTTGCGGGAGTTGTTGACGATCAACGATTCGCAACCGATTTCATAAACGCACGGCAGCAAAACTTTCACCTCGGAACGATTTATGACGATTACTGATCTGGTCGCGCCCGAGGCGATTCTCCCGGCGTTGAAGGCCGTGAGCAAGAAGCAGGCGTTGCAGGAATTGTCTGCGCGCGCGGCGGTGCTGACCGGTCAAAGCGAACGTTCGATTTTCGAAGTTCTTCTCCAGCGGGAGAAGCTAGGTACGACCGCGGTTGGTTATGGCGTCGCGATTCCTCATGGCAAGCTTCCGAAGCTCGAAAAGATTTTCGGATTATTCGCCCGGCTCGAACGGCCGATCGACTTCGAGGCGATGGACGGCGAACCAGTCGATCTTGTGTTCCTGTTGCTTGCGCCGGAGGGCGCAGGCGCGGATCATCTGAAAGCGCTCGCGCGCATCGCACGTTTGCTGCGCGATCAGGACGTCGCCAAGAAATTGCGTGCTTCGCGCGATGCACAGGCGCTATATTCGGTGCTTGCACTACCGCCCGCGACTGCGGCGTAAGTTTCTTCCCCACAGGCGAAACAAAAACGGCAGCACGAAAAGCGCTGCCGTTTCTTGCTATCGGTGCGAGCGAGGCAGCTCAGTGAACGCTGACGGTTTCCAGTTCGTTGCTCCATGCGTTCGCGATCGCCGCTTCGCGGCTGTCGGTCAGCATGATCGGCGTGCCGTCCGCGGCGTGAAGCGCGAACAGTTTCAATCCCGGCGCGATCTGTGGCGCCTGCGGGAAAAGGCCCGGCACGTCCTCCGAGCGAATCTGTTTGACGTAGGCGATGTGGCCTTCACCTAGCGTAGCCAGAGATTCAAGCGAGACGTCCGGTTCGAAAATGACGGTGTTTGCTTCATTCATGGTCTCGACTCCTTAACTGTTGACCAAGCGGTCGAGTCCGCTACTTGTTTCATTATTCGTGCTCATTGATGGCTATCTGCTTAACGACCCGTTCAGGTTCCGGCCTGGCCAGGTCGATCGACAACAGCCCGTTCTTCAGGTCTGCCCCCACGACGAACATTCCGTCGGCCAGCACAAAGGTGCGCTGGAAGTGCCGCGCGGCGATGCCGCGGTGGATATATTGACGGGTTTTGTCGTCTTGCTGGCGTCCGCGAATGACAAGTTGATTTTCCTCAGTCGTTACATCGAGTTGGTCGCGGGTAAATCCCGCTACCGCCAGCGTGATCCGCAGGCGTTCGGGCTGGCCGTCTTCACGGTTGAGCCGCTCGATGTTGTAGGGAGGATAACCGTCCGCTCCTTTGACGACGCGATCAAGCGCACGCTCGATTTCGTCGAATCCCAAAAGAAACGGACTCGATAGCGAAGGAACACGAGACATTCACAAAGTCCTCTCGAAGCGACTTTGACGTTACGGGCCCTTGCGGCACCCAGCCCGGGGAATCTCCCTCGAACACCAGCAATATGGAGATCACCAGCAGGCCGTTCAAGATGGCGAAATCGCATCTTCGCCGCCCAATTGGCTCAGATATCGATCCGCTTGCGACCATCGGGGCTGAACAGATGCAACTTGCTGCGCGGCGCGATCGCTTTGATCCGTGTCCCCACCGCGGTTGCATCCTGGCCGGGAATCCGGACGATGATTTCGCCTGGTGGCAATTCGCCGGGGGTGGAGCTGACACTCGCTTCGCGACTCCCTGCGCGGCTGCCGTACAGGAACGTTTCCGCCCCGACATGCTCGACTGCATCGACAGTCAGGTCGAATGTAATGCCGCCGGCAGAATTGCTGCCGGATACCACCAAATCCTCCGGCCGAACGCCGAGAATACCGGCCTCGGCTGCGCTGCGGCTGTCGCCGGCGAACAGAGGTCGAATCTCGTTGGCTTTCATTGGAACGAGGTTCATTGGCGGCGCGCCGATGAACGAGGCCACGAATGTCGTTGCTGGCCGCTGGTAGATATCGAGCGGCTTGCCGATTTGCTCGACTTGTCCGCCGTTCATGACGACAAGAATGTCGGCGAGCGTCATCGCTTCAAGTTGATCGTGCGTGACGTAGATCGATGTTGTCTTGAGGCGACGCTGCAGTCGCTTGATCTCGACACGCATAGCGATGCGCAACTTGGCGTCGAGGTTTGAGAGCGGCTCGTCAAACAGAAACACTTTTGGCTGGCGCACGATAGCGCGGCCCATCGCGACGCGTTGACGCTGGCCGCCAGAAAGTTGGCGCGGTTTGCGATCGAGCATCGGCCCGATTTCGAGAGTTTTTGCCACTTCTCGGACACGCATGTCGATCTGATCTTTCGGCATGCCGCGATTACGCAGGCCGTAGGCCATGTTGTTGTAAACGTTCATATGCGGGTAGAGCGCGTAGTTTTGAAATACCATCGCGATGTCACGCTCTGCGGGTTCGACCTCATTCACAACGCGGTTGCCGATGTCGATGGTGCCGCCAGTAATATTTTCTAACCCCGCAACCATGCGCAGCAAGGTCGACTTTCCACATCCTGATGGGCCAACAAGCACGCAGAATTGCCCGTCACCTACCTCGAAGCTGATGCCTTTAATGGCATCGATGCCGCCGGGATAGGTTTTTCTCACATCGTGCAAAACGACGTTCGCCATTCCTGAATCCTACTTTTCCGTCTCGACCAATCCACGCACGAATAGCTTCTGCATCAAGATGACGACCGCGACCGGCGGCAGCATCGCAAGCACGGCTGTCGCCATCACCACGGGCCATTCGGTCAACGCATCCGACGTCGTAATCATCTTGCGAATACCGATCACGATGGTCTGCATGTCGTCGCGCGTAGTAATCAACAGCGGCCACAGATATTGATTCCATCCGTAGATAAACAGAATCACGAACAACGCCGCCATGTTGGTGCGAGACAGCGGCAACAGCGTATCCTTGAAGAAACGAAACGGACCTGCGCCGTCGATGCGCGAGGCTTCAAGTAATTCATCCGGCACGGTCATGAAAAATTGCCTGAACAGCAACGTCGCCGTGGCCGACGCGATCAACGGCAAAGCAAGACCGGCGTAGCTGTCGAGAAGGCGCAAGTCCGCCGCAATCTTGTAGGTCGGATAGATACGCACTTCGACCGGCAGCATCAGCGTTATGAAGATCAGCCAGAAAATCGACATCCGGAACGGGAAGCGGAAATAGACGATAGCATAGGCCGACAGAATCGAGATCGCGATTTTCCCAAGCGCAATCGACAACGCCATCACCAGCGAGTTGAACAACATGATGCCGACCGGCTCGCGCGTTGAGCCGCTTGTGCCCGTGAAAATTGTTTTGGTATAGACCTCGATGAAATGCCCGCCCGGCAGCAGCGACATACGTCCGTTGGCGATTTGTGAAGCTTCCTGCGTCGAGGCGATGATCGCGAGGTAAACGGGAAAGGCGACAATGGCGATACCGATCCACAGAATGAGATGCGCGACGTAACGTCTGATGCCCTGACGCTCGACCATCAATATGTCACCTTGCGTTCGACGTAGCGGAACTGGATCGCCGTGAGCGCAATGACGATTACCATCAGCACGACGGATTGCGCCGCCGAGCTGCCAAGATTACCGCCGAGCAGGCCGTCCAGATAAACCTTGTAGACGAGAGTTTCTGTGGCCTTCGCGGGACCGCCCCCTGTCATAGCGTCGATGATTCCGAACGTGTCGAAGAAGGCGTAGACGATATTCACGACGATCAGGAAGAAGATCGTCGGCGTCAGCAGCGGAAACGTTACGGTCCAGAAGCGTCGCATCGGTTGCGCGCCGTCGATGGCGGCCGCTTCGAGTACGCTTTTTGGGATCGCCTGCAGACCAGCCAGAAAGAAAAGGAAGTTATAGGAAATCTGCTTCCAAGTTGCCGCGAGTACGACGAGAATGACGGCGTGATCGCCGTTAAGCAACGGATTCCAGTTGACGCCCATGTTGCGCAATCCGCGCGCCAGAACGCCGAGCGACGGATGCAACATGAAAATCCACAACACTCCGGCAACTGCCGGAGCGACGGCATAAGGCCAAATCAGAAGCGTGCGGTAAATTCCGACACCGCGAAGCGGCTTGTCCGCCATTACCGCGAGTAGCAGGGCGAGCGACAACGACGAACCGGCGATCGCTGTAGAGAATGCAAATGTCCGCACGATGGCGCGGAAGTAGCCGGGTTCGTTGAACAGTGCGATGTAGTTTTCAAACGCGACGAACGTTGTCGACAGGCCAAATGCGTCCTGAAGCAGGAACGATTGATAGACCGCTTGCGCCGCCGGCCAGTAGAAGAAGATCAAAACGACGGCGGCCTGCGGGATCAGCAGGAGAAATGGTAGGAAACGAGAATGGAAAACCGTTTGCTTTTGCATGAGACGAAAAGAGCAGGGTGCTGGTTGCACCCTGCCTCAAATCCCTATTTCGAAACCGTGCGCTCAAACTGACGGAGCATCGCGTTGCCGCGTGCAACTGCCTCATCGAGCGCTTCCTTGGCGGATTTCTTGCCGGCCAGGGCGCCTTCGATTTCTTCGGCCCAGATATCGCGTAGCTGAACCATGTTGCCAAGACGGAGTCCGCGCGAATTCTCGGTCGGCTCTTTGTTGGTCAATTCGAGCAGAGGCGTTTCGAGGTAAGGCTGCTCTTTATAGAAACCCTGCTCCTTCGCCTTGGCATAGGCGGCCTTGGTGATCGGCAGATAGCCCGAGGCTTTGTGGATCGCGACCTGACGGTCGGTGTCCGAAAGGAACGAAAGAAACTTTGCCACACCCTTGTATTCTTCCGGAGTCTTGCCGCCCATCACCCAAAGCGACGCGCCGCCGATAATCGAATTTTGCGGAGCACCTTTGACGTCAGGATAATAAGGCATCGGCGCGTTGGTCCAAGTGAACTTCGCGTTCGCCTTGACCTGGCCGAAGAATCCCGACGACGTCATGAAGATCGGACATTCGCCGGACGTGAAGCGGCCCTCGCCAGTGTTTGTGCGGCCAGAGTAGTCATAGGTCTTGTTCTTCTGCAACTCGATCAACGTTTCGAGATGCTTCAACTGCAGTGGGCCGTTGAATTCCAGCACAGTGTCGAAACCGTCGAGACCGTTTGCCTTCGACGACAGCGGTACATTGTGCCACGACGACAATTGCTCGAGATTGACCCACGTCACCCAAGCATTCGAGAATCCGCAAGTCTCGTATCCAGCGGCTTTCAGTTTCTTGGCGTCTTCAAAAACTTCCGGCCAGGTTTTCGGAATGTCGGCAATGTTCGCCTTCTTCAACGCATCCTTATTGATCCACATCACGGTCGAGGATGAGTTGAAAGGAAACGACAACATCTCGCCCTTCGAGGTCGAATAGTATCCAGTGATTGCAGGCAGATAGGCAGTCGGATCGAATTTCTCACCCGCTTCGGCCATCAATTTGTAAACCGGCTTTACCGCGCCGGTCGCCGCCATCATGGTAGCCGTTCCAACCTCGAAGACCTGCATGATGTGCGGAGCGGTGCCCGCGCGGAACGCGGCGATGCCGGCGTTCATGGTGTCGGGGTAGCTGCCCTTGTAGGAAGGCACCACCTTGTAGTCATTTTGTGAAGCGTTGAATTCCTCTGCAAGCTTGACCACGACTTCGTTATTGCCGCCGGTCATCGCGTGCCACCACTGGATTTCGGTGACGGCGTAAGCGGGATTTGCGAAAGCGAGAACGGCCGAAGCGGTCAGGCCATAGCTGAACTGGCGAAATGTCATCGATAGTCTCCCGGTGTGCGTCATCGTCGTTCGATCAGGCAATCGCCGCGCTTTATCAGTGCCGGATAACGTTCAAGTGGTGAGGATCGTAGTCGGGCAGGGTTGCCGGTGGAAAGGGCAAAAGTAAAAAGCGGCGAATGTTACTTCGGAATGCAGCCCGCCAGTCTATTTTGATTTCGCAGACGCAGCAGACCCCGCGGCTTCGGGCGGCGCTCCCATAGCCTCGCCTTGCGAAACCTTGCAGGCAACGCGCTCAGCGGTCATCGCCGAGATATTGACCGCGTCACCAGTAGCATTTCGCAATTCAAAATGATCTTTGCCGGGCACCAGTTCGTAACCGACATTAGCTTGGCAGGCAGAACCGTTGGACGTCAGTTCCACCTTGACGCGGTGGGAACCGGCGAGCGCGATCTGCTGAAGCTTGCCACCGGAATAAAGCAATTGAACACCACGGTTGATGTCGCCAAGCGGCCCGATGGCGTAGCGCGAAAACGATTTTGTGGGGTCGGGCCGAACGTAAGAGATCCGACTGGAAATTTCGTCCGCGGATTTAACGTAGATGACAACTTCTCGACGCGCGTGTTTCAGACCCGGCGCCGGCGTGACCTCTTGCTGGTCCTCAACAAATTCGAGTTTGAAAGTTCGTCCGGTGAAATTCTCGAACCCTGCATAGGGCGCCTGTGGCGTCTGCGACGACTGTGCTCCGCGAACATCCGGCCCCTTGCTGGCGACAACAGTATTGACCGGAGCCGTGTCAAGTTTGCTTCGTGCGGCCTTTGCAAGGTCTGAATAGAAACCGCTGGAATAATTCTTGATGAATGCATCCCACGCCGGTTTGGTGTTAACGGCCGCAGCCAGTTCGTAGTCCTGCCGGAGTTGCGAATTGGGGTCGAGTTTGGCGACCTGCGCAGGCACAGTCGCGGCCCTCGCAGGGGCCGCTACGAGCGCGACATCGTCACCGCCGAGCGAGCCGTAGACGAACGGCTCTTGCTTGTTAGAGGTTGCTTTCAAAACCGAGTCACGGACGTAGCCGAGCGATTTGCGCAAATCCTGCCCGGGAACGGGAAGCTGAACGAGAAGCGCGGTCGTGAAAGGGCTGTGGTCGCCCGCACCGTCGGACGCGGTCGAACCCGCCTTCGCAGCATAAGCGATCAGTGTATTCGGATTGGTAGGTTCGACCTTCGCCAAGCCTCGCTCAATACCGCGCGACGAGACACTGCGCTTCATTGTCGTTGAAAAGGGATTGTCGCGGCAGGCATCGAGAATCACGAGGCGTAATTTTTTCGCGGGCTCAATAGTGCGAACGATACGATCCAGCGAGACAGCTTCGTCTTCGACATCGATGTCGCGTTCGAGCTTGGTGTCGATCGGCAGGACATAGTTGGTGCCGTCGATCTCGATGCCGTGCCCTGCATAGAACACGACGGCAACGTCTGCGCCCGTAACCTTGTCGGAGAAGTCGCGGATCATTCGTTTCATGTCCGCGACGGAAACGTCCTGCCGCGAATCGACATAATCGAATCCGGCCTTCTTCAACATCTCACCAATGGCCGCGGCGTCCTTTGCCGGATTCGGCAATTGGTTCACGTTTTTGTAGGTGGAGTTGCCAATCACTATGGCGACGCGCTTGTCGGCGAGCGCGGGACTTGCTGCGTATGATGTGATCGACGCAAAGACAGCCAGCATGCGCCAGACGTAGCGCGTACCATGATGACCGGCGAGATGCGAAAGATCCGTCATGAAATATGTCCCAGCGTCTGGGTCCCAAAATGCCACAAACAAGTCATGTCTGGAAGGCTCGGATATTGCGGGACCAAGGCACTAGTCCTCACACTAGTGTTAGTTGCACCGTGCCAAGGGGGCGTTCAACGCTTTCGCTCTGAGCCGCTCACTACGCCCTGCGCTTTAAGAGCCGCGATTTCGTCTTTGGAGTAGCCGAACTCGTCCAAAATCGTATCGGCGTGCTGGCTGAATTTCGGCGGGACATGCCGCAGGCTCGCCTTTGTCCTATCAAAGCGGATCGGCGATGCGACGCCTTTGTACCAATCCTTCTCGATGATATCGCCGCGATGCCTGACGTGCTCGCTCGACAATGTCTTGTCGATCGATTGCACGGGACCCGCCGGAAGACCTGCCGCAAGTAGACGCTGGCATAACGGGCCGCTGTCGTGTTGTTTCAAAATTCCTTCAAGTTCGGAACGCAGCTCGTCGCGATGGGCGATGCGATCGCGGTTGCGCGCAAAACGCGGATCGGTGCCCAGTTCAGGCTTGCCTAGTTCTTTCATCAGTTTGCGGAAGGTGCCGTCATTGCCGACGCCCATGAAGATGTCACCGTCGCGCGCCGCGAAGACTGCATAGGGCACGAGGTTCGGATGCTCATTGCCGGTGAGGGTAGGTGGCTTGCCGTGCAAAAAATAATTTGCCGTATGCGGATGCATGATTGCGAGACCCGTCTCGAACAACGTTGCTTCGACAAATTGACCAAGCCCCGATTTTGTCCGCTCAGCCAACGCCATCAGAATGCCAACCGCAGCATAAAGACCGGTCGTCATGTCAACGAGCGCTACGCCGACGCGTGTCGGGCCGCTTTTTTGCGAGCCGGTGGCTGCCATGATCCCGACCATCGATTGGATGATTGCATCGTAGCCAGGATGCCCACCATGTGGACCGTCCGCTCCGAAACCTGAGATGCGGCAGTGAACCAACTTCGGAAATTTCTTTCGCAAGAAATCATTTCCTATTTCCCATTTGTCGAGCGTGCCGGGTTTGAAATTCTCGATCAGCACATCGGCGTCTTCGAGCAAACGCATCAATACCGTGCGGCCGCCTTCAGACGCGATATCAAGCCCGATCGAACGCTTGTTGCGGTTGGTGCCGATGAAATAGGCCGCGTCGTCATCATGGAAGGGCGGACCCCAATCGCGCGTTTCGTCACCTGCCGGAGGCTCGACCTTGATGACGTCCGCACCGTGATCGGCAAGGATTTGCGTGCAATAGGGGCCGCCAAGAACGCGCGTGAGGTCGATCACGCGCAACCCCGCCATCGCGCCAGTTGGATTTTGTGCGGTCATTGTGAGAAGCCTTCAATCGATCGAGCTTCAGCGATTGCGCAAGCTCCCGCCGATACATTGCCAGGTTGCGACATTGGATGGATTAAATACTGTGCGTCAATAACCGGAGGGTTGGTGGAGCCAGGCGGGATCGAACCGCCGACCTCTTGCATGCCATGCAAGCGCTCTCCCAGCTGAGCTATGGCCCCGAAACCTCGCCACGCGTTCGCGTTGAAGCGCGGCAACAATCCCGAACAATCATACTTGAGATGCTATCTCAAGTCTCCTCGTCGCCCGACACATCGCCGATGATATCGGTGACGTCTTCGTCATCTTCTTCTTCCTCTGGAATGAAGGTCGAATCATCGTCATCGTCATCGAGGGTCTCATCGACCTCGATGTCGTCTTCGGACTCAGGAAGCACAGCCTTTACCTTGCCGGTATTCTCTTCGGCGTCGGCCTCCTCGAGTGGCACCAACTCTTCTGCTTCGACGGGCTCAGGCGCGACGGAGGCGGCGGTCGCGGCTGCAGCCGCCGCGGCGCTGGCGCGTGCCGCCGCGTCGGCGCGGGTTCTTGGCGGCGGGGCCGTCACGATCGGCACGATCTCGCCGCTGTACGGCGAGATCACCGGGTTCTTGTTGAGGTCATAGAACTTTTTGCCCGTCGTCGGGCAAATGCGTTTGGTTCCGAGATCGGCTTTGGCCACGGGCGGAGTCCTGAAGATGTCTTTGAAAACGGTGCTTCACTTGGCTAGTTGCATCGTCGCTGTCAATAGCGGTTTTGGCCCTAGAGCGCGGGCCAGTGACGTATTCCGGCACCCGTGCTAGGAGCCGCGTCAGCTAAGGAACAATCCGCTTGAGTCACCCCCAATCGCCAACACCGCTTGAATCGAGGGCTAGCGCCGGTCTTTCTGGCAGCGTTCGCGTCCCCGGCGACAAGTCGATTTCGCATCGGGCCTTGATACTTGGCGCGCTTGCAGTGGGTGAAACCCGAATTTTGGGACTTTTGGAGGGCGACGACGTTCTCAACACCGCCAAGGCGATGCGCGCATTGGGTGCCCAGGTCGATCGGACGGGCGAAGGGACATGGAGCGTTCGAGGTGTCGGCGTTAGTGGGTTTGCTGCACCGGCCGCGCCATTGGACTTCGGCAATAGCGGCACCGGATGCCGTCTCGCGATGGGCGCTGTTGCCGGTTCGCCGATTGCCGCGACGTTCGATGGTGATTCAAGTCTGCGCGGACGGCCGATGCGGAGAATTCTCGATCCGCTCGAACTGATGGGCGCGCGCGTGTCGTCTCAAAAAGACGGCGGACGACTGCCGATGACGTTGCAAGGCGCGCGTGATCCGCTGCCTATCGTTTATCGCACACCGGTTGCGTCCGCGCAGATCAAGTCGGCCGTGCTGCTTGCTGGCCTTTCGGCACCGGGCGAGACGGTTGTGATCGAGACGGAAGCGAGTCGCGATCATACCGAGTTGATGCTTACGCATTTCGGCGCGAAGGTGTCGTCGGTGAAAGAAGGCGCGCACGGGCGAAAGATCTCGCTGAAGGGTCAGCCCGAGTTGCAAGGCGCAAATGTCGTTGTTCCTGCCGATCCATCGTCGGCGGCATTTCCCATTGTCGCAGCACTGATCGTCAATGGGTCGGACATTATTCTGACGGACGTCATGACAAATCCCCTGCGCACGGGTCTGATTACAACTTTGCGCGAAATGGGCGCCTCAATCGAAGAGAGTCATCAACGCAACGATGCCGGAGAGCCGATGGCGCAATTTCGCGTGCGCGCTTCAAAACTTAAAGGCGTCGACGTGCCGCCTGAGCGTGCGCCTTCGATGATCGACGAGTATCTCGTGCTTGCCGTCGCTGCAGCTTTCGCTGAAGGCAAGACCACGATGCACGGCCTGAAGGAATTGCGCGTCAAGGAGTCGGATCGCCTCCAAGCCACAGCCGCGATGCTGCGGGTCAATGGCGTGAAGGTCGAGATTTTCGGCGATGACATGATGATCGAAGGGGAGGGATTTGTGCGCGGCGGTGGCCTGGTCGCGACTCATATGGATCATCGTATCGCGATGTCGGCTCTCGTGATGGGCCTTGCATCGGCTGCGCCGGTGAAGGTTGACGATACGGCGTTTATTGCAACAAGCTTTCCGGATTTCATCCCGATGATGCGCAGCCTGGGAGCGGAGTTCGCATGATCATCGCTATCGACGGGCCCGCCGCATCCGGAAAAGGCACGCTCGGCAAGCGTCTCGCTCACCACTATGGATTCCGCCATCTCGACACAGGCGTGATCTATCGCGCAGTTGCGCAGGCTTTGATTGAAGGCGGGTTCGAACTGACAGATGAAGTCCGCGCCGTGGCCGCCGCCATGGAGCTTGATCCCGAAAAATTCGGAAATCCAGTTCTCAAAACGCAGCGCGTCGGAGACGCCGCCTCAGTCGTTTCTGCGATTCCGAAAGTGCGTGATGCGCTTCTGATGTTCCAACGCGATTTTGCTGCCGGGCCGCCCGGTGCGGTGCTGGACGGGCGTGACATCGGAACCGTGATCTGTCCCGACGCCCATGTGAAGATTTTCGTTGTGGCGGACCCTGCGGTTCGGGCCAAAAGGCGCGCGCTGGAGATGATCGGGCGCGGGGAGCAAGCCGATGAGGCCACTGTTCTGGCCGATATCCTCAAGCGCGACGAGCGGGACCAAAACCGGGCGACAGCACCCCTGAAAGCCGCCCCCGATGCGGTCTTGCTGGATAACTCCCATTTGGATATAGAGAGCGGCGTCCGGGCCGCCATCGACATTGTCGAGGCCGTCCGAGCGGGCCGGCCTAGGGACTGACTTCGGTCTAAACCCCTGCCGTCATTGGAGGAAAGCCCGCTCCCGGTCTCGTACAGGCCCCGGTCCACAATTTCCGTATCGCTCGTGCAGGCACAAGCCGGCCCGTTTTAGCGAATTTTGTTCGCTGGATTCGGTCGTCAAAGGTTGCGGACCTTTGGCACTTCACGCGCGATACGCATATCAACCCCGCTGCCGGCACGCCGCATCTGGAGAACAAATGGCTTCGACTGCTACTTCTTATAATCCGTCCCGCGACGATTTTGCCGCGATGCTCGATGAGTCCTTCGCAGGCGGCAACCTGCAGGAAAGCTCCGTCATCAAGGGCATTGTTGTTGCGATTGAAAAGGACATGGCCGTCATCGACGTCGGCCTGAAGACCGAGGGCCGCGTGGCTCTCCGCGAATTCAACGGTCCCGGCCGTGAAGCCGACCTCAAGGTCGGCGACGAGGTTGAGGTATTTCTTGACCGGATCGAGAATGCGCTCGGCGAAGCCGTGCTGTCGCGCGACAAGGCGCGCCGCGAAGAAAGCTGGGGCAAGCTCGAGAAAGCCTTTAACAATAATGAGAAGGTTCACGGCGTCATCTTCAATCAGGTCAAGGGTGGCTTCACCGTCGATCTTGACGGCGCGGTTGCCTTCCTGCCGCGTTCGCAGGTGGACATCCGTCCGATCCGCGATGTCGGTCCACTGATGAACAACTCGCAGCCGTTCCAGATTCTCAAAATGGATCGCCGCCGCGGCAACATTGTCGTCTCGCGCCGGACTGTTTTGGAAGAAACGCGCGCCGAACAGCGTCAGGAACTGGTGCAGAACCTTGAAGAAGGTCAGGTCATCGACGGCGTGGTCAAGAACATCACAGACTACGGTGCGTTCGTTGACCTCGGCGGTATCGACGGCCTGCTGCATGTTACCGACATCGCATGGCGCCGTGTGAACCATCCGACCGAGGTGCTCACCATCGGTCAGACGGTGAAGGTCAAGATCATCAAGATCAATCACGAGACCCACCGCATCTCGCTCGGCATGAAGCAATTGCTGGACGATCCGTGGCAGGGCATCGAGGCGAAGTATCCGCTGAACTCGCGTTTCACCGGACGCGTCACCAACATCACCGACTACGGCGCTTTCGTTGAATTGGAGCCGGGTATCGAAGGCCTGATCCACGTATCGGAAATGTCGTGGACCAAAAAGAACATGCACCCCGGCAAGATCGTCTCGACCTCGCAGGAAGTCGAAGTGCAGGTGCTCGAAGTGGATTCGGCCAAGCGCCGCATCTCGCTCGGTCTCAAGCAAACCATGCGCAATCCGTGGGAAGTCTTCGTTGAAAAATTCCCGGTCGGTGCCACTGTCGAAGGCGAAGTCAAGAACAAGACCGAGTTCGGTCTGTTCCTCGGCCTCGATGGAGACGTAGACGGAATGGTTCATCTTTCCGACCTCGACTGGAAACAGCCGGGCGAACAGGTGATCGACAACTTCAAGAAGGGCGACATGGTGAAGGCCGTGGTTCTCGATGTCGATGTCGAGAAGGAGCGCATCTCGCTTGGCGTCAAGCAGCTCGAAGGCGATCCGTTTGCCGAACCGGGCGACGTCAAGAAGGGCGCTGTTGTGACTTGCGAAATCCTTGAAGTGAAGGATGGCGGTATCGAAGTTCAGATCACTGGCACCGATTTCACCAGCTTCATCAAGCGCTCTGAATTGGCCCGCGATCGCGATGACCAACGCACAGAACGCTTCGCTGTTGGCGAAAAGGTTGACGCTCGCGTCATCCAGTTCGACAAGAAGGCGCGCAAAGTGCAGGTCTCGATTAAGGCGCTGGAAGTTGCCGAAGAGAAGGAAGCCATCGCGCAATACGGATCTTCAGATTCGGGTGCGACGCTCGGCGACATTCTCGGCAACGCTCTCAAGAAGCGCGACAAGTAATCGCAATCGCGTGATCGGGCTTCGGCCCAGCCATGAGGAATTGGGCTCCGACTGTTCCGGAGCCCATTTTGTTTGCAATGTCCGAAATCGGCGCTCCGTCTTTGCCTTCAAATTGCATCGCATTTGATGTATTCAAATCACCTCAAATCAATTCCATTTCCGCAAAACCATCCACGAGGGGGAAATGCCTATGTCGATTGATTCCGATATGATCGTGGATCGCAGGCGGATGCGCCGGAAGCTCACCTTTTGGCGGGCGCTTGCTGTGTTAGGCGGTGTCGTCGCGGTGGTTGCTGTCGCAGTGCTCGCGACGCCGACAGGACGCAATGCACTCATCGGTTCGCATGCGATTGCACGAGTCAAGATCGATGGCTTGATCCGCAGCGACGCAACCCGTGTTGCTGCGCTGGAACGGCTGGAGAAATCTTCGGCGGCCGCCGTTATCGTTCATATCAATTCGCCGGGCGGCACCACCGCCGGATCTGAGCAGCTTTACGATTCGTTATTGCGTCTGAAGGCGAAGAAGCCGCTGGTCGTCGTGGTCGAGGGCTTGGCTGCTTCCGGCGGTTATATCGCGGCGCTTGCGTCGGATCAGATCATAGCCCAACAGACATCGTTGGTCGGGTCGATCGGCGTGCTGTTTCAAATTCCGAATGTGACGGACCTGTTGAAGACCGTTGGGGTGAAGGTTGAAGAGGTAAAGTCCTCGCCGCTGAAAGCCGCGCCCAATGGCTTTGAGCCGACCAGCCCAGAGGCGCGTGCTGCTCTCGATGCATTAGTCAAGGACTCCTATGCATGGTTCCGCGGTCTGGTGAAGGATCGCCGCAATATGGATGACGCAACCCTGCAAACTGTGGCAGATGGCCGCGTTTTCACCGGACGTCAAGCGGTGGGCCTCAAACTGATCGATCAACTCGGCGACGAGAAGACTGCGGTGGCTTGGCTGGTGTCGCAAAAGAAGATCGGTTCTGAGTTGCCTGTAAAGGATTTCGGACTCACGCCGCGCTTTGGCGACATGACGTTTCTCCGCGCGGGTGCGGCGGTCACGCTAGATGCAATCGGGCTCAGTGCGTTTGCGCGGCAACTCGAACAATCCGGCGTTGTGCAAGCCATGGATCGTTTCGGCCTCGATGGCATGCTCGCGTTGTGGCAACCGAGTGCGGGTAATTAGATAGCTGAATCGTGTTTCAGTCGTTTTGCGCCGCACTACGATTGAGCGTCCAAGACCTATTTCATGTGCTTGTCACGTCATTTAGCGGCAACTTGTTTTCAATTAGCCGCTTGACAGTTCACGGCTTTTTCAAGGAAATGGATTTGCCGCACGCCACGGATCCAATACTTCAATGATTAAATCCGAACTTGTTCAGCGCATCGCCGAGCACAACCCGCATCTCTATCAGAGAGATGTCGAAAACATTGTGAACGCGATCCTCGATGAAATCGTCGCCGCGCTTGCGCGCGGGGATCGCGTTGAGCTGCGCGGCTTCGGCGCGTTTTCCGTCAAGCATAGGCCGGCCCGCGCGGGTCGCAATCCGCGAACCGGTGCGCATGTGCCCGTCGAACAGAAGAGCGTACCTTTCTTCAAGACCGGCAAGGAAATGCGCGAACGTCTCAATCGCGATTCCGGCAGCGACGGTGCCGCGACCTGATTTCCTCTGCGCTCTCCGGTTGACGTGAGGACAATTCATGCTTCGCAAGATCGTCAATGTCATTGTGATACTACCGCTGGCGATTGTCTTGGTGATTTTCGCCGTCGCGAATCGTCACCTCGTAATTCTTTCGTTCGACCCCTTCGATTCGAGCGATCCCGCACTTGGCGTCACGCTCCCGCTCTTTTTCCTCATTATTGCATTCACGAATATTGGCGTGATCGTCGGGGCCATCGCGACATGGTTTGGCCAGCGCCGATGGCGGCGTGCAGCACGAATTCATGAAGACGAGGCCCGAAAGGCCCGCGCACAATTGGCCGATTTACGCGACCATTCGCAAAGCACGTCGCGGTTTGGCGAAGAACAGGTTCCGGCGTCCGCCAACAACAATGGAATGGCGGTCGTTCCGGGGCCGCAATACGGGGCTATCGGGCGAGACAAGCCAAGCTTGACGTTGTAGAACGCGGCCTTCGTTGCCTCGATTTAACGATCTGCGGCCTGCGGGCCCAAAACCTGTTTGATCCGATGTCACTTGCGGTGAAAATCTGCGGTCTCTCCAATGTCGCTACCCTTGAGGCGGCGCTGGACGCGGGTGCCGACATGGTAGGCTTTGTATTCTTCACGGCATCGCCACGGCATGTCGGTTTGGGCAAAGCAGCCGAGCTTGCACAGGCCGCCAAGAAGCGTGCTCTCAAAGTAGCCCTCACCGTCGATGCCGATGACGCAACATTGGAAAACATCGTCGAAGCATTGCGCCCGGATATTTTTCAACTGCACGGCCAAGAAACCGTCGCGCGCGTTCGCGATATCAAGCAGAAGTTTGGTTTGCAGGTGATGAAGGCAATACCGGTTGAGACGGCGAGCGATCTTGCGCCGCTTCCCGGCTTTGCAGCCGCAGCAGATCGAATTCTGTTCGATGCGCGCGCGCCGAAGGGTGCAACCCGCCCCGGCGGCCTCGGCGTACCGTTCAACTGGCATCTGCTTGAGAATATCAAACTTGAAATCGCGTTCATGGTCTCGGGCGGTCTGACTGCTTCTAACGTTGCTGAGGCAATCCGCGTAACAGGCGCTGGTGGCGTCGATGTATCGTCTGGCGTCGAAAGTGCGCCGGGCGTCAAGGATGTTGAAATGATTCGGGAATTTATTCGCGCGGCGCGCGAGGCCGAACACTCAATGTCTACTCAGAAAGTCGCGAGCCGCGCATGAGTCTTTCCTTACCCAACTCGTTTCGCTCCGGGCCCGACGAGCGTGGACACTTCGGCATTTTCGGCGGGCGCTTCGTCGCCGAAACGCTGATGCCGCTGATCCTCGATCTGGAAAAGGCCTATGCCGACGCGAAAAAAGATCCGTCGTTCGAGAAGGAAATGAACGGTTATCTGAAGGATTATGTCGGCCGCCCGTCGCCGCTGTATTTTGCCGAACGTCTGACCGAACATCTCGGCGGCGCGAAAATCTATTTCAAACGCGAGGAACTGAACCACACCGGCTCGCACAAGGTCAATAATGTGCTCGGCCAGATCATGGTCGCGCGCCGTATGGGCAAAAAGCGCATCATCGCGGAAACCGGCGCAGGTCAGCACGGCGTGGCAACGGCCACGTTGTGTGCGCGCTTCGGACTTGAATGCATCGTCTACATGGGCGCAGTGGATGTCGAGCGGCAACAGCCGAACGTGATCCGGATGGAAATGTTGGGTGCGAAAGTTGTTCCCGTGCAGTCCGGTTCGCGAACGCTGAAAGATGCGATGAACGACGCGCTGCGCGACTGGGTGACAAATGTAGCAGATACATTCTATTGCATCGGCACTGTCGCCGGCCCGCATCCCTATCCGATGATGGTGCGCGATTTTCAATCGATCATCGGCATCGAGACGCGCGCGCAGATGATGGAGGCCGAAGGCCGTCTCCCCGATTCGCTGATTGCATGTATCGGTGGCGGCTCCAACGCAATGGGCCTTTTTCATCCGTTTCTCGACGACCCAAGCATCGAGATTTTCGGTGTCGAGGCCGCGGGCCATGGTTTGACGCAACTTCACGCCGCGTCGATTGCCGGTGGACGCGCCGGCGTTCTCCACGGCAATCGCACTTATTTGCTAATGGATGACGACGGCCAGATTCAGGACGCGCATTCGATTTCGGCGGGTCTGGATTATCCCGGCATCGGCCCGGAGCATTCATGGCTGCATGAGACAGGCCGCGTCACCTATCTGTCGGCAACCGACGACGAGGCGCTCGCCGCATTCCAGTTGTTGTCGCGTCTTGAAGGGATCATCCCGGCCCTTGAGCCTGCGCACGCTGTTGCGAAAATCATGGAACTGGCACCGAAGCGACCGAAGAACCACTTGATGGTGCTTAACTTGTCGGGCCGCGGCGACAAGGACGTGCCGCAGGTCGGCGATATTCTCAAGGGTAAAAAGAAGTGACCACGCGTATCGACACTCGTTTTGCCGAACTCCAGAAGGAAGGCCGCGCGGCGTTAGTTACTTTCTTGATGTGTGGCGATCCTGACATGGCGACATCTCTTGAGATCATCAAGGTCTTGCCTAAAGCGGGCGCGGATATCATCGAAATCGGCATGCCGTTCACCGATCCGATGGCGGACGGTCCAGCGATTCAGGCGGCCGGTTTGCGCGCGCTCAAATCCGGAGCGACGCTCAAGAAAACACTTCACGTCGTGCGCGATTTTCGCAAGGACGACGCAACGACGCCCGTGGTGCTAATGGGGTATTACAACCCGATCTACATCTACGGCGTCGATAAATTTTTGAGTGATGCCAAATCCGCCGGTGTCGATGGCCTCATCATCGTAGATCTTCCTCCGGAAGAAGACGCCGAACTCTGCATTCCGGCGATGAAAGCAGGTTTGAATTTCATTCGTCTCGCGACGCCGACGACCGACGACAGGCGCTTGCCTGCCGTACTCGCGAACACGTCGGGATTTGTCTATTACGTTTCGATCACAGGAATTACTGGCAGTGCTTCGGCTAACGCGTCGCAAGTCTCCGAGGCCGTCGCGCGCATCAAACGTCATACGAAATTGCCGGTCTGTGTCGGTTTCGGCATCCGTACCCCTGACGCCGCACGGGAAATTGCACGGGCCGCGAATGGCGCCGTCGTGGGTTCCGCATTGATCGACGTGCTGCTCGGAACGCTCGACGCGCAGGGCAAGGCGACGTCCAAGACGGTTTCAGCGGTAGCCGACTTCGTTGCATCGCTGGCGCGGGGTGTGCACGGCGCGAAGCAGGGGGCGGATTAGCGTTATCGCAAGCGCTTTATTGCGTTTTTGGTGGGTTGCCGAGGTCGTTGCTCGCGTCCATATATCCAACTCCTAAGGCAGCAAGTTGCCAATGTGGAGCCTACCATGAACTGGCTGACTAACGTCGTTCGCCCAAAGATTCGCAATATTCTCAAACGCGAGACGCCGGAGAATTTGTGGATCAAGTGTCCGGATTCCGGCCAGCTCGTTTTTTACAAAGATGTCGAACAGAACCAGTTCGTTATTCCCGGATCGAACTACCACATGCGCATGGGTGCGGTCGCGCGCCTGAAGTCGATTTTCGACAATGAAACCTGGCTCGATGTCGCGGTGCCTGACGTCACGGCGGATCCGCTGAAGTTTCGCGATGAGAAAAAATATGCAGATCGAATCAAGGATGCGCGTACCAAGACGGGCATGAACGATGCGATCAAGGTCGGTTACGGCAAGCTCGAAGGCAATGCGATTGTTGTCGCCGTACAAGACTTCGACTTCATGGGCGGTTCGCTCGGCATGGCCGCAGGTGAGGCCGTAGTCGCGGGTCTCGAGCTTGCTGTCGAGAAGAAGACGCCGTTCATTATTTTTGCAGCTTCGGGTGGCGCGCGAATGCAGGAAGGCATTCTTTCGCTGATGCAGATGCCACGCACCACCGTCGCAATTCAAATGCTGCGTGAAATCGGACAGCCCTACATCGTCGTGCTGACCAATCCGACAACGGGCGGCGTCACCGCGTCCTACGCGATGCTTGGTGATGTTCAAATCGCGGAACCTGGCGCTCTCATCGGATTTGCGGGTGCGCGCGTGATCGAGCAAACTATTCGCGAGAAATTGCCGGAAGGATTTCAGCGCGCCGAATATCTCAAGGAACACGGGATGGTCGATATGGTTGTGCATCGCCACGATCTTCGTTCGACGCTGGCGCGCATTTGCAGGTTGCTGACCAAGGCACCGGTTGCCGAGGGTTTTACGTCGGAGCGCCCGACGGTAACCTTCACGCCGCCCGACGTTGCCGCGGCAAGTGCGTCGCCCGCGTGAGTTTGCCGGCGGCCGCGCCATCGCCCTCCTATAGCGATATTCTTGGGCGTCTAGCTTCGTTGCATCCCAAGCGCATCGACTTGACGCTCGATCGCATGTGGCGGATTCTCGCGCGGCTTGACAATCCGGAACGGAAAATTCCGCCGGTGATTCATGTTGCTGGCACCAACGGCAAAGGTTCGACAATTGCCTTCCTGCGCGCCATTCTTGAGGCTGCCGGAATGCGCGTTCACGTCTACACTTCACCGCACCTCGTTCGATTCAATGAACGATTCCGTCTAGGAAAAGCTGGCGGGGGCCAACTTGTGAGCGACGATGAACTGCGCGAGGCGCTCAATCATTGCGAGCGCGTCAATGACGGCGAGCCGATCACTATCTTTGAAATTGAGACCGCGGCGGCGTTCTATCTGTTCGCCAAACATCCGGCAGATGTGGTGTTGTTGGAAGTCGGTCTTGGCGGGCGGCTGGATGCGACCAATGTCGTTGATAAGCCGTTGGCCAGCGTTATTGCACCGATCGGAATCGATCACATCGAGTTTCTTGGTGATACGCTGATCAAGATCGCAACGGAGAAAGCCGGGATTATCAAGAAGAATGTTCCCGTCATTTGTGCCGAGCAATCGGCGGAGGCGACTGCGGTGATCGAACAGACCGCGCGCAGGATGCATGCGAATCTTCACGCTGCGACGCAGGACTGGCACGTCAATGTAGAACGCGGGCGGTTGGTCTATCAAGACGAGCGCGATCTCTTGGATCTCGCCGCACCGAGATTGTTCGGCCGTCACCAATTCGACAATGCTGGGCTTGCGATAGCGACCTTGCGTGCGGTCGAGGTATTCAAGATCGAGCAAGAAATTTTTGAACAAGGTATTGCGCGTGCGGAGTGGCCGGCACGAATGCAGCGGCTTACGTCGGGCGCGCTTGTTGCCATGGCGCCTCCTGACTCCGAAATCTGGCTCGACGGAGGACACAATCCCGATGGCGGTCGCGTCGTCGCGGCAGCACTCGGCGATCTTGAAGAACGCGTGCCGCGTCCACTCGTTATAATTGTCGGTATGATGGGCAACAAGGACGCGACGGGATTTCTTGGCAATTTTTCCGGGCTCACGCGCCACATTATAGCGGTGAAAATTCCGGATCAGGACAACGCAATGCCGCCTGAAGTTTTGGCTAATGCGGCGCGCCACCTCGGCATGCGTGTCGAGACCGCGTCATCCGTCGCAGACGCGCTCAAGGCGATTACGAAATTGTCTTACGAACAACCGCCGCGCATCTTGATTACTGGGTCGCTTTATCTTGCGGGCCATGTGCTGGAAGGGAACGGCACGCCGCCGCGGTAACTATCAAAACAAAACGGCCCGCTTAATGCGGACCGTCCTGAAAACAATATGAGGCACAATCAAACCGCAGCGGTGATCCACTGCTGCAGTTTTTGCTTCGGCGCAGCGCCGACTTGACGCGAGGCCATCTCGCCGCCCTTGAAGATCATCAGTGTCGGGATCGACATCACGCCATACTTCGAAGCCGTCTTCGGGCTCTCATCGACGTTGAGTTTCAAGATCTTGACCTTGTCGCCCATTGCGCCGGCGATTTCGTCGAGCGCGGGAGCGATCATTTTGCAAGGCCCGCACCATTCCGCCCAGAAATCGACGACGACAGGGCCGTCGGCCTTGAGAACCATTGCGTCGAAATCGGCGTCAGAAACCTTGCCCACACTCATTTTTTGCCTCGTTGGATGAAAGGCGCGGAAAGAGAATCGCGCGCCAAAAGCGTAAGACGAACCTATGAACGGGGTGTTGCCGGGTCAAGACTGGTCACCGGGACGTGTTTCACAGGAATATTCATGCAGGTCGGAATACCCCAATTAAAACATATGGGTAACTGTGGATTCCGATCGGACCGAAAGCTGGATAATCCTCTACGACACAATCAATTGCAGCTCTGCGTCCAGCGCGGCCGCAGGAATTTCCATCATCGCTGAGGTCTCGGTCCAGAGCAGCGCACATCGCACGGATTTTCCCGGGTAAAGTTGCATCAACAGACCGCGATAAAGCGCCAGCTGACGCACATAATTCGAGGGAGCCTCCGCCGCCGATATCGGCGGCGTGTGGTTGGTTTTGTAGTCGACTACCAGAACCCCCTTTGGTGTAACGACGAGCCTGTCGATCTGTCCGGATACCAATGCCGGCGTCCTGTTGCGGCGTTCGATGCGTCCGACGATCGAGACTTCAGCGCGGCTGCCGTGCGCGAACAGCGGCGAGAATGTCGCGTCGCCGATCAACGCGCTGACTTGTTGTGCGAGGGCATCACGCTCACTTTCGCTCCAGCCATCGGCATTGTGCGCGAGAAAATTTCTTGCAATCTCCTCGCGTCGTTCAGCAGGAATATCAGGCAGCGACTGCAACAGCCGATGCACCAGCGTGCCACGCTGCAAAGCTTTCGTGCGAGCGGCGAGCGTCTCGCTGTTGATGACGGCGTGCTCTCCGCCACCGGCGGAATCGGAAGGACGCAGAATAGTATCTGCGGCCGCTTCCTGCATTGCCGGCACCCTTAGCCAAGCGGGAGACGGTATTGAATTTGGCGTCACCTTTTTTGGCGCTGCAGGTGAGGTCGGCGCGACATCGTCGGCGCGCGTATAGCGCGAGACCGGGCCAAAACTCGAATTGATCGCCTGCTTTCGCAATTCCGATTTCGCAAGTCCTCTGGCGATCATGTCGTACCACGACAATTCCCGAACGCTGTTGCGATTTCCGGGAAGAACGCCACCGACGACCAACCTATCTGCCGCGCGCGTCATCGCCACATACAGCAGGCGGCGATATTCGTCTTCGGTCTCTTGCTTCATTTGGTCGCGCGCAAAGGCAACATCTTCGATGTCATCCACCGTCTTGCCGGCCCAGACCACTATTCTAGGGGCATGGGGCGCGGCATTTCCTGGCGGCAGGCGAATGAGATTTTGGCGTTGCGTGTCGGTAGGTGAACTTGTCGTATCCACCAAAAAAACTACGGATGCTTCCAGACCCTTGGCGCCATGGACCGTCATGACGCGCACCTCGTCCCGCCGGATCTCCATGTCGCGCTTCACTTCGGCTTCCGCAGCTCGCAGCCAAGCCATGAAGCCCTGAAGTGTGGCGGCTTCTTTTCTCTCGTAGGACAGCGCCAATTCAAGAAATTCATCAAGCGCGTCGTTTGCTTCAGGTCCGAGTCGTTTGAGAATGCGCGCGCGACCGCCATCGCCACCGAGCAGCCACGCGAAGAAAGCGTATGGTGTATCGCGCGCAAATCTCGTTTCGCAGACTCTCAGGCGATCCAGCGCCGCCTTGAGCTTATCGTCCTGAGCCGCATGCTCTTCGAGAGCATCGCGTAACGATCTTTTGCGCAACGGCGCGAACTTCAAGAGATCGTCGTCATCGAGATTGAATAGGGGACTCTTTAACGCAACGGCGAGCGCAAGGTCATCGCTCGCAAGCAGCAATGCATCGGCGAGATTCATCAGGTCGATAATCGCGATGTGCTCGGTCAGTTTTAACCGATCGGCACCGGCAACAGGAATGGCCGCGTGCTTAAGCGATTGAATCACCGCGTCGAACGCGACGCCGCGACGCCGCACGAGAACGAGAACATCGCCGAAACTCAACAGCCGTCGCTTGTCGCCGACGCCGGTCATTATGCCCGAGCTGACCAGCGATTTAATTTCGGACTGCACCCGCCGCGCAAGCCGAGCTTCAGACCCCGATTCAGGAACTGCGTCGAGCGGCGCAGCCCACCCACCTTCGTTTTCCGATTCCGATGATTCTTCCAGCGGCCACAGATCGATCAGAGAGGGAATGGCGTCGTCGAGTGAATGGTGAACGGGATAGCCCGTCTCCGGCGTATGGATGCTTTTATAGATGTCCGCTTCGCGAAACACATCGTCGACTGCGCCCAAAATTGCGCGGCCCGACCGGAATGAATGCTTGAGCGATACGTTCGAGAATTCGAGCTTCGCTGCCTTGAATCGAGTCTCAAATTTGCGTTTGCGCAGATCGAACTCGCGCGGGGCCGCGCCCTGAAACGAGAAGATCGATTGCTTTTCGTCGCCAACCGCGAAAACCGTCCGTTTGACGCCGTCGCGAGCGCCCGCGCCCGTGGTGAACTCATCCGTCAACCGCTCAACGATGTCCCACTGCTTCGGGCTGGTGTCCTGCGCCTCGTCGATCAGGATGTGATCGATTCCCCGATCAAGTTTGAAATGCACCCATCCCGAGCGTCCGTCGCTGAGAAGTTCAAGTGTCTTGTCGATCAGATCGTCGTAGTCGAGTAGCCCGCGTGCACGCTTCTCACGGCGGTAATTCGTGGAGACCTCATTGGCGATGACAAGAAGCGCGAAAGTACGATCGCGCTGAACAACCGCGCGGAGTTTTTCGCTGAGCTGCAAAACTCTTACTTGCTCCTTTTCAAACTGAGCCACCAAAACGGGATGGCCCTTTGCCAGAGACTTCGTCATCAGAGATTTTCGTGCAGTCCCGGAACCGGTTACAAAGAAGCGGCGGTAGGCATCGAGCTGATCACGACCGGACCTTGCAAGCGCATCGCGAAGACACTCTGCTTGGGCCGCGTCCGTCTTGCTTCCGGTATCGAGCACCTTTGCAATTGCAAGCCATTCGCTCATGGGTGGATTCGAACCGCGGACAATTTCGCGTTCAACGTCCTCGGCGCTTTCCCGGGGACTAACGCCAAGGGCCTTGGATATTTGTTGGAGTGCGGCGTCGAGGCCGCCTGTGCTGTCGGCCCATAACATGAAATGTCGACTGCTTAAACAGGCTTCGCGCACTACATCTTTAAAAGTGACATCCGCAGCGTTTGCCATTGCGATATCGAGCGCGCGACCGGCGGGACTGTCGGGTGCCTTCGTAGCGTCGAGCAAAACCGAAAGATTAGCACGCTCCATCATCTCATCTTGATCACGTTCGTCGAGCACTGAGAAATGCGCTGGTACCCGAGCTTCGAAAGGAAACTGCTGGAGTAACCGCGTGCAGAGTGCGTGAATGGTCTGGACCTTCAGGCCGCCAGGCGTCTCAAGCGCGCTGGCGAACAACATGCGTGCACGCATTCGCGTGTCTTGATTCGGCTTGGGATCGCCAATATCGCGGATTTGCAAGTCGAGATTGGCATCGGAGAGTGCAACCCAACTGCCGAGTTTAGAAAACACGCGCTCGGACATGTTCGCTGCGGCGGCCTTCGTGAATGTGATGCAGAGAATTTTCTCCGGTGCGACGCCTTTGAGAAGCAAGCGGATTACGCGATTGACAAGCACATGCGTTTTGCCGGAGCCCGCATTGGCGGCAACGAACACCGACGTCGCTGGGTGCGATGCCTGCGCTTGCGCGTCGCGCACGGCATCAGGAATGTTGATGCGAAGCGAACTCATTTTTCGCCTCCGCTTTTGCCGCCGACAGCGGACCATTCCTTGATTCGCGCGAGATCGTCATAGTTGCCGTAAGCATTGCTCCACATTGGCAGACTTAACGACGCGTAACCTTGCGCTACGTTCTCGAACAGGCGAATGCGTTTCTCAAGCTCCCTCCGTGCCTCGTCGGCGGCCTGGTCTACGGAAATCACGTCGTCCTTGTTCAAGGCGAGCTTCAAGCTTTCGGGCTCGCCGGGCGGATTGTTGCCGGAAAGCCGGACATACATCAGCTCGCTGACAGACGAATTTGCTGCGATCCCCTTGAATCCGCCCTCGCGCAAGATAGCGGCTTCCAACGACAATTGAGGAGCGAGGCCGAGGCGCACCTGCTTGCCGCTTCGTGTCTGGCCGGTCTTGTAATCGATGATCGCGAAGGTGCCGTTGCTGCGCGTTTCAATTCGGTCGGCGCGGCAGGACAATGTGAACTCGCGATTTTCGTCCAGTGGAATTCTCAGTGCGCCGGAAATCTCGGCGGCGATGTCGGTTACATCTTCGCGTCGTTGGATTTCCCAGTTGGCAAACCACGATGCAATGCGAAGAAAGCGCGGCCACCATAATGCGCGCGCTTCGGGGCGTTCCATCAGCGGCGCGAAATGCTTTTCGCCATACTTTCTAAGAACGGCGGCGGTGTCGGGTGGCAATGCCTTGCCGTGATCTGCGGTGAACTCGCCGAGCGCCTCGTGAATGGCTGATCCGCGATCGGCTGCCGTGAGCGGCATGTCCACCTGGTCGAGCGGTGTCAATTTCAAAATATGCTTTGCATAGATCGTGTAGGGATCGCGCAGCCAGTGTTCGATGTCGGTAACTGACATTCGAAGCGGCCGCAATTCCAGTTTTGGCGCGGGCGCGGGCTGCGCGACGGGTTGTATTTTCGCCGGATGATCGAGTTCACTGGCATATCGAATATACTTCTCCCCCCTTTTCTTTACGGCGCTCCACAGCGTTTCTCCTGCGACAGCTTCAAGCCGATGCAGGAAGCGCGACGCAACCGCCGGCGCCCCGCCGACCTTCGCGGCATGTGTGATAATCACATCCTCCGCTCCGAGCATTTGCGCGAAGTCATGCGCGCTGAGGCCGATGCGCCGCTCGGGCAAATCGAGACCCAGATCGTATCGCATTGGCCGACTCAACCACGGATCGATGCGCGGTTGCGGCGGCCACGCGCCCTCGACGAGGCCACCGAGAATGACGCGCTTGGTTTCCGTTAGTCGCGCTTCGAGCGGACCATAAATGCGCAGTTTTGCGTTTGGCGAAGGTGCTCGGCGAACGATGCGATCAGCGAAGGCCGCCTGAAATGCGTCGGGATAGTCGGCGAGACGAATCACGAGTTCGCTTGGCCTGATCGTGCCGTCGGCAATGACGGCGAGGAGATTGTCGAAGGCAGCCGCAAGCGCCAAACCGTCATCGCCCTCGAATGCATGGATGCTGCCGTCGATATCGCTCGATAACGCGATCAACACGTCACGATGAAGTGTTGCAAGTTCGGCTAAATCGCGCGGCTTGTCGCCCTTTGCGTCTTCCAGCGGTTTGAAAGCGGAAATGAGGCGGTCAATCAGTTTTTGAATTGCATCGAGTCTCGAGCTATCGAGTTTCGCACGAGGCTCCGAGTGATGAATGAGTGACGACTCTTTTCGGCTGAGTTTTGCGAGTTCGTCGCGAAATCGTACGAATGCCTGAGCAATTCCAGCGGTGCCCGGCGGCGGACGCGTTCCCCGCAACAGCGAAATCTCAAGATCAGCCACCGCATCCGAACTGCCGCCTTGCGTACGACGCAGACAAAACAGCGGATGCTTGAGCAGCGCAAGCACCGTTGCGGGCGCGAACTCGTCCGCCGCGACTTTCGCCGCAAGTCGCGCAAAAATTCCCGCCGGCGTGTCCATCAGCGAATCGCCGCCGGAATCGTCGAATTCGAGATTCCAACGGCCGAGCGCTGCCATCACACGACGCGCCAGTGCGCGGTCCGGCGTGACCAGCGCCGCCTCGATTTTCATCTCACATGCTTCACGCATCGCAACCGCAATGGCCAGCGCTTCCATTTCCGGATTGACTGCTTCGACCAATGCAAGCGTCTCGATGGCAGCCTTGATACTCGCTGCGATTTCCGGCTCGGCCAGCCGCTTATGCCATGCCGAAGTCGACCGGGCCGGACGCATCGCTTCCGACACAAGCACTTCTCGGCCGTCCGCTCTCGCATTGCCGAGAGTTTCGACATTTTTACGCGTGATACCGAGAACCTGCGTCAGCAGATGATGCAGCGCTGCTTGGGGATGGCTCCATGCCGGCGTCTCCGTGAATTTGCCCTCGGCATTGCGCGCGCCACCAATCGACTGCCAGGCACTTTCTTCGAGATTGGTATCGAGGCCGGGCAGTACAACGGCGCCATTTGGCAATGTCGCGATGGTTCGGAGGAACATTGCAGTCGCCGGCATGGATCCGGTCGATCCGGCTGCAACGACAGGCCCACGCCGATGCGTTGTCAGTCGAACGGCTTCCGCCGCAATCAAAGCATCGCGCCGCGCAGCTGGTTCAATCTTTCCGATTTCCTTGAGGTATGCTGGCCAATTGTCCTTCGCGATCGTCAGAAATTTTAGGGTCAGATCCCAATATTTATCGTGTTCTTCTGGCACGAGACGATCCAGCGCGCGCCAATCCACGCCGCGCGTCACCATGTCGTCGATCAGGCGCGCAAGATCGTCGGCAAGTGCGAGCATCGATGCCGGCCCGCCCGCGACGAGAGGAGGGGCAGCTAAATCATGTTGCGGCAAACGCGTCGCCCATGCAGTTACTAGCCGGGCAAGCGTGAGGCGCCGTTGCAGGCCGTCGAGTGCCGGAGCGATGCTGAGTCCATCGAATTGCGGCGATTCGACTTGCGCGAATTCAAATTCATCTTCATCGACCGCGCCGAGCGCGATGATGCGCGGCAAGATCGCTGCGCTTGTACCTAGAACATCAAGAAATACCTCGTGCGCCATACGGCCCGCACGTCGCGTCGGGAGGTAGAGCGTGGCGTCGGCCAACAGTTCGGGATTATTGCGCGCAGAAAATCCCTCGACGAGTTTGCCGTCGATCAGCGCCTCAATGACGGTATGAAGAAATGGTGCCGAAGAAGGTACGTTGAAGACGCGCATGATTTTTCCGATTCGTAAGCGGGCGCATCATGGCATGGCTGCGGAGGGAGTGGCGAGGTCTACGCTATGCTCGTCAGCAAGGCATCTTCAGCGGCCCGCACCGCTTCAGGCGTTCCGACATGCATCCAGAGACCGTCAAGCCGCAGTCCGAACAGGCGCTCTCGTTCGTTGGCGGCATCGAACATCTTCGTCAGTGAAAATTCGTCTTTCGGCGCGTCCGCAAATATCGCGGGCGAGATGATGGCAACGCCCGCGAAAACGAATGGCACAACCTGATGTTCCTTACGCTTGCGAAGGGCACCATCGGCGAGCATCGCATAGTCGCCGTTGCCGGAATATCCGATGCTGTGGGCGGTCGGTGCCATCAGCAGCAAGATGTCCATGCGCGAGGCATCGAATGCGCCAGCCAGCCGCAGCAGATTCGACTGCACGCCGTCGATCCACATCGTGTCGGCATTGAGATGATAGAACGGCGCGTCGCCGAGCAACGGCAATGCCTTGACGATGGCACCGCCGGTTCCGAGCACAACGTCGCGCTCATCCGAGATGACGACGCGTGGATGTTTGCGGTTCGCGACGTGCTGCACGATCTGGTCGGGCAGATAGTGAACGTTGATGACGGCCTTGGTGACGCCGGCATCGCCCAGCTTGTCGAGCACATGATCAAGTAAAGGCTTTCCGGCGACTGGGACAAGCGGCTTCGGCATCCGATCGGTCAATGGACGCATCCGCGTGCCGAGGCCGGCGGCAAGAACCATGGCTGTGGTTGGTTGGATGGGCATCGCGTTGGTTTCAGATTGGCTTAACGCCGGATTCGCCGTGAGTTATGCACCGGTGGTAGCCACACAATATGACAGCCGCGCGACTCCGTTACCATGCTTCAGACTGCAATTGGCGATCGTCAGACTTCAACGATCTGCGGATTTGCGCCGCGCCGCGCCGGCTTCTTTTTTAAATCCTGCGGCTTCAGAAATCCGACTCCGATCTGGTCACCATTGACCCACGACAATTCGCAGCGGCGATAGGCCAGCCCGGTCGACGAAAGCACCAAGAAGAACTCCTTGAGATTAATGCCCTCGATTGAGCCTTCGACGACGAGTTTTGCTCCGGTTTCGGAAATATCCTCGACCGTGCAGCTTCGCCGCCAGGTTCCGTCGATACCCATCATGTGAGCCGCGAAGCC
The DNA here is from genome assembly GCA_038230475.1 of Hyphomicrobiales bacterium. Lineage (GTDB taxonomy): Bacteria > Pseudomonadota > Alphaproteobacteria > Rhizobiales > Xanthobacteraceae > Afipia. The sequence continues at coordinate 415,940 of JBBRNE010000003.1, read as the reverse complement.
GCGCTCAAAAGTGACACGTTCGCCCTTGCGCCGTTCGGTTGCCATGAGCCGCTCCGAAGTCCTGCATTCCGTTGAAAGTCGGTCCACGTTCTGGATATCCGGAACGGGGATGAGTTCCTCAAATTAAGGCGTAGGTGGCTAACAACAGGTAAATCCCTGCCCCATAAAGAGGCGTCGGTTACGTCGATAAGTTTGGGGGAGGGACGTAGGCCGAGCACCATTCCCGCAGGCCGGCGAGCGTTGGATGCGCCAATGCGCGCTTCAGGTAGGTCCACGCGCGAGGCTGATGCCGGAGATATTGCGGCTTGTTGTCACGACGGTTGAGGCGCGCGAATGTGCCCAACAGCCGGGTATTTCGCTGCGCCGACATGATCGCATAATGCTCGACGAAAGCGCCCGGATTGAATTGCGGATCGTACTCGCGCTGAAGCTTCGCGTAGTGGGTCAGCATCGCGATCTCGACGGATTCCGGTACATCGACGCGCGCATCCTGCAACAGCGACACCAGATCGTAAGCGGTCGGGCCGATCACCGCATCCTGAAAATCCAGAATGCCGACACGAGCGGTATCCATCCGGCGGTCAAGCCAGATCAGGTTCGGCGAATGGAAGTCGCGCAAGACCCATGTGCGCGGTGCCGAAGCGAGCTTAGTGAACAGCTCATGCCACACAAGCAGGAATTCGGCCTGCAGGTTGCTGGTCATCCCAACGCTTTTGTCCGGCAGATACCATTCGAGGATCAGGCTGACCTCGGTCATCATCGCGCCGGTATCGAAAATTGGTACGCGGTGTTTGATGTGCGGTGCGACAGGCAGCACGTCCGGCAAATCTTCCTGATGCAACGACGCCAGCATTTCGACTGCGGCCTCATAGCGATCATGGATGATGTGCGGTGGATCGCCTTGTACGAAACTATCGTTACCGAAATCCTCAATCATGAGAAATCCGTCGTCGATGTCCGCATGGTGGATTGCAGGCGCGGAAAATCCACGTTCACGCAATCCGTTCGCAATCGCCATGAACGGCCGCACATCTTCAGCCAAGTGAACTGCGGCGCTATAGGATTTGCCGTCATATGTCGCCGAGCCATCCGGGCGGCGCGGCGAATTCATCAGAATGATTGTCTCGTTTGAGTTGTGCAGGCGCGCGTAGGATCGTGACGATGCATCGCCGGCCATTCGTTCGCGCCGGGATTCGGCATATCCGGAAATGTTGAGAAAACGCCGCAGCGCCATCAGGCGATCGATTTTAGCTTTCGCGCTTCCATAGCCTCTGACCTCCGCCGCGCGTGCGCTTGCGCCGAGTGAAGGGCGATGTGTGAGCGTGATGTCGATGCGGTCGGGCGGCAAAAGGTTCGGCGCGCGCTCCGGCCATTCAATCATGACGACCGTGCCTTCAGGCAGCGGAACAAGCCCAAGCTCTTCGAGTTCGTTGGCGTCACTGATGCGGTAGAGGTCTGCGTGAAGCACCGGATAGGGCGGCAACTCGTATGTCTGCGCCAGCGTGAAGGTCGGGCTTGGAACCTCGAAGCTCTCGTCGTTCGCCAGATAACGTATAAACGCGCGCGCCGCGGCAGTTTTGCCTGCGCCGAGATCGCCGGTCAATGTAATGACATCTCCGGGCGAGGTCAGTAGCGCCAAGTCAGCCATCAATTGCGCGGTGGCAGCCTCATTGGCAAGCGCAACTGAGAGTGTCGATGGGTCAGTCATTCAGCAGCGTTGCGTTGGGCGGTCTGGTCGATCGGGAATTCGCAGATCACGGTGGTGCCCTTGCCGACAATGGAATCGACCGCAACTTTGCCGCCATGGAGTTCGACGAACGAACGCACCAATGAAAGTCCCAGCCCCGCGCCACGGTGCCGCGATCCGTTGGCGTTGCTTTCAAAGCGGTCGAACACTTTGTCTTTTACGTCCTCCGGAATACCGGGGCCGGAATCTGAAACTGTGAAAATCACACGGCTATCTGTTCGCCTGGCCGCGAGACGAACGGTTCCGTTCGGCGGCGAAAAGCTCACGGCATTGGCGAGAAGATTGTAGAGCACCTGAACGATGCGGTGCTCGTCGGCAACGAAGTTCCCGAGGGCGGGATCGACGTGGACATCGAGATTAATGTTTTCACGCACGAAGCGATCCTGAAGACCCGCAGTCGCCTCCTCGATGGTCTTGCGGAGATCAATTGGCCCGAGATCGAGTTTCATAGCGCCGGCGTCGATCGTTGCCAGGTCGAGAATATTGTCGGTGATCGCGAGAAGCGCGTTTGTTGAAGTCGTAATATAGCTGAGATATTCGCTCTGCTTCAGCGACATCGGTCCTGTCGCTGGATCACTCAGGAAGTGGACGAAGCCGATGATTGTCGTCAGCGGCGAGCGAAGTTCGTATGACACGTGATGTACAAAATCGATCTTCATCTGGTCGGCGGCGACCAAAGCTTCATTGCGCTCGCGCAATGCACGCTCGACGTTCACGGTGTCGGTTACGTCCTGGAAAGTTAGCATCGTTGCGCCGTCGGGTAGCGGCATCGTTGTGCAATCCAGTACGCTGCCGTCTTTGCGCTCGATCTTGAGCGGGACGGGGTTACGATCGTCAATGCCGGTAATCGCGCCTTGCAACGTTTCCCATGTGGCATCGTCGTCAAACAGCGGTCTGCACCATTCACGAACTGTCTCGATGTGCGGGTGTTCTTGCAGCGCCTCGGAGGAAAGTTTCCACATGCGCGCGAAAGGCGGATTGAAAAGTTGCGCGCGACCGTTGCTTCCAAACACTGCGACGGCTTCCGCCAGGTTATCGAGCGTTTCGCGCTGCACGCGGATGAGGCCGTCGTTTTGACGAGCGAGTTTAAGGCTCTCGGTGACATCGTCGTAGAGATATGTAACCCCGCCTTCCGGGTTCGGTGTGGTGATGACGCTCAATGCCCGCCCATCGGGCAGGTACCAAGAGTCCTTGGTGGCCTCGAGACCGCGATAGGCTTCGAACAGTTTGTTTTTCCACGCCCGGAAATCCGGTTGCTCAGGAATTTTCCGAGCGTGGCGAAGTTTGTCGAGAACACTGGAGTCGTCAGGGTGGCTGTCGAGGAAGGCACGGTCGAGATCCCACAGCCTACGATATGAATCGTTGTAGAATGTCAGACGACGGTTCTCATCAAATACCGCAACGCCCGACGATAATTGATCGAGCATCCGGCGGTGCGCGTCTGCCATCCGCACCAGCGCGGCGCTGAGCGTTGCGGCTTCCGAGGCATCGACCGCAATACCAGCGCTGCCTTCCTTCAAAGTCAGTGCGTGAACGTCGAACACACGCCGGTTTCCACCAGTGACAATAGGAAGACGCGCAGCGTACGCGCTTTCCTTGGCGAGCGAGTGCATCATCGTTTCGCGATCGTCGTGGTCTAGAATTTCCAGATCGCGAGCGATGACATCCGTGACCGATTCCGCGTCGACCGCTTTCGCATAGGCTGCATTTGCAAAGCTCAATGAGCCGTTGCTGCGTCGTGCCCAAACCGGCATCGGTATCGCAGATGCGAATGAACGCAGCGCTTCGGTCTCCTCAACCAACTTTTTGTACTGAATATTTGTTTCCGCGACTTCGAGCCGAAGCCCCGAGAGTTCGCGGATTCTGACGATGGCTTGTCCGCCGATCGCGCGGCCCATTACCTCGATGGAGCGCCCGGTCGATGTCATCATGTTAAGCCGGAAACCTTCACCCGCGTCACGCAGCGCATCGACGGCGTGATCCATTTCAAGCGCCTGCTCGGGATGCAACCATGTTCCGAACGCGAGAACGCGTTGCTGGATATAGGATTGCGATCCGTGCGGCATCAGCAATGAGAGATCGCCGCTGATGTCGGGGCGATCTTCGCCGGCCTTCCATGAAATGAGAATTTGCGGCTCGGCAAAAAGCAGCGCGCGAAACCTGTCGGCTTCCGCTTGCAGCGCTTGGTTTTCCGACAGTAGCCGCGCTTCAACGCGCGAGGCGCGCACGCGCGTTCGCATCAACAGAATGGCTGCGACGACTGAAAATCCCAGCACCGCCGCGGCAACCGTCAGCGCAGCCAGTTCTTGACGACTGAAATCGGTGAGGAGGGCCACGCTATCGAACAACGCGTGTTCACGTGCAGAAGCGCAGCTGGTCAGGAGAAGCGTCGCGCCAAGGCCAGCGAACCCGCCGCGCACAATCGAAGTGCGCGACAGCATGCTCCGTCGCATCCCGCCGATCACGCCAGACATGAATGATCCCAACCTGCCACTTGCGAATCGAACGACAATATCCTTAAGGAGACTCGTGACATAAGAGTCCAGACCGTGAACGTGATTCGTGTCCTTAAATAATGGTGTTTTGGGGCTAGTGCCGCGTTAACAGAGTGGCCTTGCCGCCGAATTTTAACGTCCTGAGGACCCGAAGCCGCCACTGCCACGAGTCGTCGATGAAAGCTCTGCCTTCACCACCAGATTTGCCTGCGTTACTGGTGCGACGACGAGTTGAGCGATGCGTTCGCCGCGCTTGATGACGAAAGCCTCAGCGCCATGATTGACCAGAAGTACGCCCACTTCGCCGCGATAATCGGCGTCGATGGTTCCCGGCGCATTAAGAACAGTGACGCCGTGGTTCAAGGCAAGTCCGGAGCGTGGTCGTATTTGCGCTTCATAACCAGGTGGAACCGCAAGTACGAGGCCGGTCGGCACTAGCACGCGATATCCGGGTGTCAAAGTCAGCGGCGCGTCGTCACGGATGGCCGCAAGCAAGTCCAGACCGGCTGCATGAGCAGACTGATAGGCCGGAAGCGCAAGGCCATGTGCGTTCGACAAAACTTGAATTTCAATGGCGATCGTTTCGCTCATGCTTGTGCTCCGACCGCATCGGCTATTTTTGCGATGAGTGCTTCCGCAACTTCGTCTTTTGTCATCGCCGGCCACGAGTCAGTTCCCGATGCGCTGATGATGTGAACGGTATTGCGATCTCCGCCCATCACGCCGGTTGCGGGTGAAACGTCGTTGGCAACGATCCAGTCGCAGCCTTTGCGCTTGAGCTTGGCGGTGGCGTTGTCGATCAGGTTCTCGGTCTCAGCAGCGAAGCCGATGACGAGCTGGGGCCGATTTTGCTTGAGCTTGGAAACCGTCGCAAGAATATCCGGATTCTCCGTCAATTCCAGCTTTGGCAATCCGCCTTGGGTCTTTTTGATCTTCTGCTCACCAGCTTCCGCAACGCGCCAGTCGGCAACTGCCGCGGCAAAGATTGCAATATCGGCAGGCAATGACTTCTCGACTTGCGACAGCATGTCTTGTGCCGATTCAACCTGGATCACCCGAACACCTCCGGGCGGATCGAGGTCAACGGGCCCTGAAATCAGCGTGACATCCGCGCCTGCATGCGCGGCGGCAGCAGCGATGGCATAGCCTTGTTTACCGGACGAGCGGTTGGCGATGTAGCGCACGGGATCGATCGGCTCATGCGTTGGGCCAGCGGTAATCAGAATGCTTTTGCGTTTTAGCCGTTGCGGTCCAAGCAACATAGTTTCGGCGATTGTTGCGATCTCTGTCGGCTCCGACATCCGTCCGACGCCGGCTTCGTTCGCCTCGGCCATTTCACCGGCGTTCGGTCCGATGAAGGCAACTCCGTCGCTTTTCAATCTCGCAACGTTGCGTTTCGTGGCGGCGTTGTTCCACATCAATGGATTCATTGCGGGTGCAACCAAAATCGGTTTGTCAGTTGCGAGCAAGATCGCGGTGGCGAGATCATCGGCATGCCCCTGCGCCATCTTCGCCATCAAATCGGCGGTCGCGGGAGCGACAACGACGAGATCTGTGTCGCGCGCAAGCCGGATGTGTCCGGCATCGAACTCGCTCTGCGGGTCGAACAGATCCGTGTAGCAGCGCTCGTCAGCGAGGGCGCCTGCGGTTAGGGGCGTTACGAATTGCTGCGCGGCCTTGGTCATGACGCAGCGGACATGGATGCCACGCTCCTTCAGCCGCCGAATGAGATCGAGCGCTTTATAGGCGGCAATGCCGCCGCCGATGATTAGGGTCACTTGAGGAAGAGAAGTCACCATTCTCGATCGGGGTTTATTTGGTTGCGGCGTAGGTGCCGTGGCTGCTCGCGTTGGAGCAGATGCTCCGTCCTCCGCAGCCGCTCGCAGGATGACGCGTACCTCGTCCTCGACCGAGCGGCCGGCTTTGGCCGCGCGTACCCGTAGGTTCGCTTTGAGAGCATCGTCGAGCTTGCGGACGATCAGGCTGGCCATCGTTGTCTCCGATGACACAAACTAGCAGGTGATATCATTCCGGGCAAATTATGATATCAACGCTAGCAAATCATCGCATCGACCAGAGAACGCCCAGAAAAGCCAAGGCAATGACCCATAGGGCCGCCGTCTGCCAGCGGGTTCGTTTGGCTTCCGCGGCCCCTATGGCGGCTACGGTTTCGGGGGCCAGTACCAGCCCATCGCGGGTCATTTCCTCGAACTGGTTGAGCACCGCGACAGACCGCGAGGCAAGCGAAGGCAGGCCGGATAGCACCCGGCCAAGCTCGCCGGCCCCCGCCATCGCACCTTCGATTTTGCCAATGGGTCCGAGATTGCGCTCGATCCATTCGCGCACAACAGGCTCGGCAGTGGTCCATATATCGAGCTTCGGATCGAAGCTGCGCGCCACACCTTCCACAACCACCATCGTCTTTTGCAGCAGGATCAACTCCGGCCGCGTTCTCATGTCGAATAGCCCGGTGATTTCGAGCAACAGCGACAATAATTTCGCCATCGAAATCTCGTCGGCGGCACGATTGTGAATAGGTTCGCCGATGGCGCGGATCGCTTGCGCAAAATTCTCGACCGAATGATGCGAGGGCACATAGCCCGCTTCGAAATGCACTTCGGCGACGCGCTGATAATCGCGCGTGATGAAACCCAAGAGAATTTCGGCAAGAAACGTTCGCTCTTTAAGACCAAGCCGGCCCATGATGCCGAAATCCACGGCGACGAGACGCCCTTGAGAATCGACGAACAGATTACCGGGGTGCATGTCGGCATGAAAGAAGCCGTCGCGCAGGGCATGGCGCAGAAAACTCTGGATGACCTTGCGGCCCAAGTCTTTGAGGTCGATATGCGCGGCCTCGAGTTTCGCTCGATTATTAAGAGCGATGCCGTCGATCCATTCCATCGTGAGTACATGATGACTGGTGCGATCCCAATCCACCGTCGGCACCCGAAATTCGAGATCGTCGCGCGTGTTCTCGGTCATCTCGGAAAGCGCCGCCGCCTCCAGTCGCAAATCCATCTCCATCGCGACAGATCGCGCTAATGTTTCAACTGCTTCGACGGGTCGCAAACGTCGCGCGTCTGCAGACGCGGCTTCCATCTTGCGGGCCGCAAACAAGAATGAACTCAGATCGTGTTGAAAGCGCCCGCCGACATTGGGCCGCAATACTTTCACCGCGACCGCCTTGCGTGTGCCGTTTTCCACCACTTCGGCCTGATGCACTTGCGCAATAGATGCCGCGGCAACAGGCTCGCCGAAGCTCGCAAACACTTGATTTACTGGCTTGTTAAACGCTGCGACAATCGCAGCTTCGGCTTGAGCCTGCGGAAATGGCGGCAGGCGATCCTGCAAATTTTCGAGATCGCGCGCCATCGTCACGCCTACGACATCGGGTCGCGTCGCAAGAAACTGCCCGAGCTTGACGTAAGTGGGGCCGAGACGCGTCAGCGCGCGAGCTAGTCTTCCGCTCGTCGCGGCATCGCGGCGCTCGATCAGCCGCGCGATACGAACGCCAAGCTGGGCCTGCGGCGGAAGTGAATCGAGATCAGCAATGCCGAATACGCCTTCGCGGGCGAACACGAACGCCGCCCGCGACAATCTCAAGATGTGGGTGATGGCAGAAATCACAAACGCCAACCCGAATGCAACGCGACGATGCCACCTGACATGACGTCGTATTTGACGCGCGAGAATCCCGCAGCGCGGATCATCTCCGCAAACGTGTTCGGCTTTGGAAATTTACGGATCGACTCGACGAGGTATTGATAAGATTCTGCGTCGCCGGTTACAGCTTTGCCGAGTTGCGGAATCACCTTGAACGAGAACGTATCGTAGATCTTGTCCAAACCAGGCACGTCCACGGACGAAAATTCAAGACAGAGAAAGCGTGAGCCGGGTTTAAGGATGCGATAGGCTTCCGACAACGCCATCGGAATACGCGGCACATTGCGGATACCAAAGGCGATGGTGTAGGCATCAAAACTCTTGTCGGGAAATGCAAGTTTTTCAGCATTGCCTTCGACGAAATTCACCCGATCATCGAGGTGTTGCGCGACGGCGCGCTCACGACCGACGCTAAGCATCTCAGTATTGATATCGCAAACAGTCGCGCGAAAGCCTTGGCCCGACCCTTTGGCGGCGCGGAAGGAAATGTCTCCAGTGCCGCCAGCGACATCGAGCAGCGTAAACGGCGCGTCGCCGCGCGGTGGGTTGAGCGCCACGATCATCGCGTCCTTCCAGACGCGGTGCATGCCGGCGGACATTAGGTCGTTCATGAGGTCGTAGCGCTTGGCAACGCTGTGAAACACGTCGTTCACAAGCGATTGCTTTTGCTCCAGTTCGACGTCCCTGAAGCCAAAATGCGTTGTTTTGTCAGACTGTTCCATCGAACCTATCTCCAAGGGGAGACCATAGCGCGCCACTACCGAAGGCGCTATCACGTCCCTCCCTAAAGGTGAATGCAGCCAAAATGCCTGAATTGCCCGAAGTCGAGACCGTAAGGCGCGGCCTACAGCCGGTCATGGAAGGCGCGCGGATCGTGCGGGTCGAGGCCCGGCGCGGCGACCTGAGATTTCCATTTCAAAAAGACTTCGTGTCGCGCCTCGAAGGCAAGATCGTCACAGGGTTAGGCCGCCGGGCGAAATACCTGATGGCCGATCTGGAAACCGGGGATGTGCTGATGATGCATCTCGGGATGTCCGGCTCATTCCGCGTGACGTACGCCGAGGGAGAAACGAGGCCGGGGGAATTTCACTATCCGCGCGGCGAAAACCGCGTCCACGATCATGTCGTGTTTCATATGGTGTCTGGCGCTCTGATCTCGTTCAACGATCCACGACGCTTCGGTTACATGAAAATCGTGCCGCGTGCGGAAATGGACAAGGAACCTTTGCTGCGAGGGTTGGGGCCAGAACCGCTCGGCAATGAATTTGATGCCGCGATGCTCGCCCGTGCTTGCGCGGGAAAGAAGACGAGCCTCAAGGCTGCGTTGCTGGATCAACGTGTCGTGGCGGGACTTGGAAATATTTATGTCTGCGAAGCGCTTTTTCGTTCGCATCTCTCACCTAAGAGAAAGGCGTCAACTATCGCGGATCGCAACGGTGGGCCGAACGATCATGCGAAGCGGCTCGTGGGCGCAATCCACTCAGTGCTGAACGCTGCGATCTCTGCTGGAGGATCCTCGTTGCGCGATCATCGCCAGACCGATGGAGAGCTTGGATATTTCCAGCACTCGTTTCATGTCTACGGACGCGAAGGCGAAAAATGCAAAACGCCGAAATGCGGCGGAGTCGTCAAACGGTTCACGCAGAACGGCCGCTCAACTTTCTGGTGCCCGAAATGTCAGAAGTAAATTTTATTTCCTGACGCAAATGACTCGTAGCACGGATGACTTCGCATCCGACGCGGCGGTTGTCGGCAGAACAGCGTTGGACTTGAGAAATTCTCGGACTTCATCCGCGCTCACAAGTATTGCCTGAGACGTTGCTGCGGTAGCCGCGGGACCAGCGACGACCGCCACTTTGAGCCGCGTCATCCCCGTAAATCGCCCGTCGCTGTCGAGTGCGGCAGCGCCGGAGAACCCAAGCCCCGGCTCCGGCGTCAGTGTGCCGTCTGTCGAATTTGCGGCAATGCTTGTGACGGCGGCGCGCCCGCCCTGATTTTGCGGATCGGAAATTCCTATCATAAATGCGGTCTGCTTCCCGACAGCGCTCGCAGCCATCGCAAGCGGTTTCAATCCATTCGCGCCGTAAATTCTTAGCAACGCCAGTTCGCGGGTTTCGTCATCGGCGACGCGTTCGGCATTGCCATAACCAGTGACCACTATGGCGGAACAGGATTCTGTCGCCTGCCGGTCGGCGAGGATGGTGCCGTTGGCGTTGACGACGATGCCGGTCGAATACTCGACCTTCTTTCGCGCAGCCCCACCGCTCTGCGCGGTACTGCCACCCGGGAACGGATTGAACGCACTCGACATTGCGACGCTCACCGGAATCATCGTGCCTTCGGTGGCCTGATCGTAAAGGACCGTCATGATACGAACTTCGTTTTCGCGCGTTTGACCCCGGATGTAGAATTTCTTCAGGCCTTGCGATCCTGACAGCACGAAGAAGTCAGGCTTGATGACGTTGTAATCGGTCTTGCGCGCGTTGGCCTTCATCTCCTGACGGGCCACGGTCGCCGCAGTTGCTTTCGCTTCTTTGCGCCGCGCTAACTCGATTTGAATCGTACCGGTGGTGGATGACCATTTGGTGCCGTTGGCGTCACTGGTGACTTGCGGGACCAGCTTCGTCGGCACGCCGATCCGCGCGCCGCTTACCGGATCGTTGACGATTTTCCAGCCAACATAATCTTGCAGCTTGCGTGCCGCGTCGCTAAGCGTTTCGCGTTCCTTCGGATTGAGTACGCCCGTTTGTTTCGGGGCGCCGTGGTCTTTCTGAAACGCCTTGATAGCGCTCACCATGCGGTCGTTGACGTCGCCATTCACCGCGCCGTTATAGAAGCCCACCCACGCCAAATCTGACTGGATCGATAAACGATCTTCGTGCGCCATATCTTTTGCTGTATCGGCGGCGGTCTGCAACGGCGGACGGACGGGTACCGTTGTCACCGGCTTCGGTTTGATTGTGGAAGAGGTCGTGGCTGTCTGCGCCCGCGCGCTAACCGGAGCAAGATGTCCCGCAGCCACAATCATCAACGCGGTGGCGAACAACGGCTTCATGATTACATCCACACCTGATACGAAAGCCACTTAAGCACAGTTGTAATGGCCGCAAAAGCGGCGCGAAGGTTCGATGTTGACGCCGGAAGAACTTGAACGGTATGCGCGCCATATTGTGTTGCGGGAAGTGGGCGGCCCCGGCCAGCTCGCGCTGAAATCGGCGCGGGTGCTGGTGATCGGCGCGGGCGGTCTCGGTGCGCCGGTCCTGATGTATCTCGCAGCTGCGGGAATTGGAACGCTCGGCATTGTTGACAATGACGAAGTGTCGCTATCGAATTTGCAGCGTCAGATCATTCATTCCACGCCGGATGTGGGGCGGTCGAAAGTGGACAGTGCGGCGGACAGAATTCTCGCGCTCAATCCGCATGTGACGTTGCGCACGCACGCAGTTCGGCTCAATGCCTCGAATACGATGACGTTGCTTGGTAGTTATGATCTGGTCGTCGACGGATCGGATAATTTCGCAACGCGCTATCTTGTCTCGGACGCTTGCTATCTCGCGAAGAAAACACTGATCGCGGGCGCGCTCGGCGTGTTCGATGCATCGCTGACGACCATTCGCGCGCACGAGAAAAATGCGAAGGGTGAATTGAATCCGACTTATCGTTGCCTGTTTCCCGAAGCTCCACCGCCGGGATCGACTCCCACATGCGAGGAGGCCGGCGTACTCGGTGCGCTTGCAGGCGTGCTGGGTTCGATGATGGCGCTCGAGGCCATTCGGGAAATCGTCGGCTTTGGCGAAAGTCTCGTTGGGCGGCTGGTGATGATCGACGCGCGCGCGATGCGGTTCGAGACGCTGCGTTACGCGCGCGATCCGTCGAACCCGCTAAATGGCGATAAGCCGACGATCAAGGATTTAAGCGGGTACAGTTGAGGGGCAAATGGCTCAAGGATTTGTCTATATTTTATCTTCGCCGAATTGCGACTACATTAAAATCGGCGGCACCGAACGGCCAATAAATGAACGTGTTCGAGAAATAAATAAATCAGCTGGCTATGCTGATCAGGGTCCTTGGGCAATCGCGGATTTTCTTCACGTCACGGATTGGAGCGTCGTCGAGCGCGGAATGCATTCGCATTTTGAAACGCGTCGCATTCGGCAACCGCAAGCGATTGAACTATTTAGTCTGCCTTCCTTAGAAGCCCGAATTAAACTACGCGAGACGCCAAAAGTGCTTCGAATCGGACACGAGGCGACGGTAAAAATATTCAAGAACTTGGATGTGAAGTTATTTCTCCATGACCTTTTTCAGCTGTCGGGACTCTATGGAAGTCTAGATTTGCAAGGGTCGTGGACGATCTCTATCCTGCCGAAAACCAATGGTGGCCGCTGGTTTACGTTGAATATTGGAACCCATGAAGTTGCGTTTAGTCCGGTGAGGGCTGAAGGAGAAAAATACGAACACTGGATGGTTCTAGATCGGCTGCTCCTCGAATATCCGCAAACGATAATGTGGATAGGCAAAATGGGCGGCTATGTTGAAGATGCTCCATACAAGCATTCTGATCGCGCGCTTTCGGTAAGTTTCTGGGAGAATTTTTCGGACGCGAGAAAGTTTCTCGGTTTACCCGGCGTCAGACGTGCGCTCGTCGCTTACTGGTTTGACGCTCTTGCCGATCTCCGAAAACGCCAAGCCAAGAGTAGCTACGCCAAGTCCCATTCTTATGACGCTGTAGCGGAATTGCTTGAATATAAATACGCGGCAGACGCGCAAATTTTCAAGGCACGTTAAGCAACACCCGGCAGCACACGATCCGGTGGCTTATGGCCGTCGAGGAAAGTACGAATGTTGATCATCACCTTCTCGCCCATCTCGACGCGACCTTCGAGCGTGGCCGATCCCATATGCGGCAGGAGAACGACCTTGTTGGCCTTTGCGAGCCGGATGAGTTTCGGATTCACAGCGGGCTCGTTCTCATAAACATCGAGTGCGGCGCCACCGATCTCACCGTCTTCGAGCATCTTGATGAGCGCCGCTTCATCGATCACTTCACCACGTGCGGTATTGACGATGTAGGCGTCTTTGCGGATGAGTTTCAGCCGCCGCGCCGATAACAGATGGAACGTCGCCGGCGTATGCGGGCAGTTCACCGAGATGAAATCCATCCGCGCCAGCATCTGGTCGAGGCTCTCCCAGTAGGTCGCGCCCAACTCTTCTTCGATCTGCGGCGCGACGGGGCGGCGATTGTGATAGTGAATCTGCAATCCGAAGGCATGCGCGCGTCGCGCGACAGCCTGCCCAATTCGACCCATGCCGATAATGCCGAGACGCTTGCCGCCGATGCGATGGCCGAGCATCCATGTCGGCGACCAGCCTGCCCACTCTTTGCCCTCAGGAAGAATTGACGCGCCTTCGATCAGGCGGCGCGGCACGGCGAGGATCAGCGCCATCGTCATGTCGGCGGTGTCTTCAGTCAGGACCTTCGGCGTGTTGGTGACCATGATGCCGCGCGCGACGGCGGCGGCGACGTCGATGTTATCGACGCCGTTGCCGAAATTGGCGATCAGCTTCAGCTTCACATCTGGCAGGTTGATGATCTCGGCGGTGATTTCGTCAGTGACAGTCGGAACGATGATGTCGGCGGTGCGAAAGGCGTCAGCAAGTTGTGCCGCTGTCATCGGCGTGTCGTCGAGATTGAGGCGGGTATCGAACAGTTCGCGTAGGCGCGTCTCTGTGCTCTCCGGCAATTTCCGGGTCACGACCACCAGAGGCTTTTTCTTACCCGCTACCATTCTTGACCAAACTCTAACGGAACTCTTGAGGATCGACCGCGCGTTCAGCCCACATTAACCGGCCTGTTCGAAGGTGGAAATTAAGGCCGGCCCTGAGAGCATTCTGAAGGTTTTCAGGCCGTCTGGCGCTTTGCCCTCTCTAGCAGAAGGCGGGCCCAAGACAAGAACCCCAAGGGTTGCGAAGGGGTTGCCGACAGCCGGCCTAATGGGTCGCGGGGAACGCGGCAGGACGCCGCGAAGATATTTGGGGGACGACAGAATGAAGTTCGGTGGCGTTTTCATATCTTTGGTATGTGCGTGCGCGTTCGTACTCGCGCTTGGTGCGCCGTCGCACGCCGCGAAGGATCCCGCCGCGACGACTAGCGGATTGCCCGTGCCGCGTTTCGTCAGCCTGAAATCGGATCATGTGAATGTTCGCGCCGGCCCAACCAAGGATCACGAAGTTGCGTGGGTCTATACCCGCGCCGGATTACCGATTGAAATCACGGCTGAGTTCGAAAACTGGCGCAGGGTTCGCGATTCGGAAGGCGCAGAAGGATGGGTCTATCATTCGCTGCTGTCGGGAAAGCGAACGGCTGTCGTCACTATGAAGCAAAAGGATGAGCTTGCGTTGCTCCATGACAGCTCCGATCCACAAAGTGCGGTCGCGGCGAAGCTACAAGTCGGTGTGCTGGCGCAGATCAAGCGTTGCAAGGATGGCTGGTGCCGAGTCACCGGCAGCGGCTTCGATGGCTGGATCGAGCAGCAGCGGCTGTGGGGGGTCTATGCCGACGAGGAGATCGACTAGCGCAAAAACAAATCAGCGCTTCTTGCGCAGTCGCACAACCATGTCGATGCGGCTGATTTCGTAGCCGTCCGGCACTTCCGGCATCCGCTGCAAGACGAGGTTAGGGTCGGGAATATCGACCAACTCGTGATTGCCTTCCATATAGAAATGGTGATGCGCGCTGGTGTTTGTATCGAAATAAGTTTTCGTGCCATCGACACTGACTTGGCGCAGCAGGCCAGCCTCAGTCAGCTGGTTGAGCGTGTTGTAAACCGTCGCAAGCGACACCGGCACCTTGGCGTTGGTGGCTTCCTCATAGAGCATTTCGGCGGTGAGATGCCGACCGCCCTTGCCGAACAGTAGCCAGCCAAGCGCCATGCGTTGACGTGTGGGGCGTAGCCCAACCGACTGCAGCATTTCGTTGACGTCGTGCCACGGGCAGCCGGTCAAAACCGGCGCGTGGCTGCGATTCTGCGACTCGTCGACTGTCGCGCCGCGTGCGATTGTATCACTCATACCGTCACGAGCATGACGCCCGCCCTCATCCAGAAAACCGATTGTATCCAGTATAAGAAATGATGCAGTTACATGCAAGTTTTTCGCAACTGGATCATGGGCTTGAGGGCGCAAATCAGGCCCGCTTTGCGCGCTTCCGGGTCACTTTGACCGGCAAAGCGCCTATGTTAGAGGTCGCGGGCGGCTGCATTAGGGCTATGCCGAAAAGGATACCGAATGACCGATCGCAAGAGCAGCTTCACCTTTGAGGAGTTGCTGGCATGTGGTCGCGGCGAGCTTTTCGGAGCCGGCAACGCTCAGTTACCGCTTCCGCCTATGCTGATGTTCGACCGCATCACCGAAATTGCGGAGACCGGCGGCGAGTATGGCAAGGGTATCATTCGCGCCGAACTGGACGTGAATCCGGAGCTTTGGTTTTTCGGCTGTCACTTCAAGGGCGACCCGGTGATGCCGGGATGCCTGGGCTTGGACGCCCTATGGCAGATGGTCGGGTTCTTTCTCGGTTGGACAGGCGGCGTGGGCAAAGGACGCGCACTCGGGTTGGGCGAACTGAAACTCGCGGGTCAGGTTCTGCCGAACGTCACGAAGGTTGTGTACAATATCGATATCAAGCGGGTGATGCGTTCCAAGCTGGTTCTCGGCGTCGCCGACGGCTGGTTATCCTCCGATGGCGAGATTATCTATCGGGCCAAGGATTTGAAGGTCGGGCTATTCCAGCAAGCCGCCGCAATGCAGTCGGGAAGTTGATGCAAGAAGTATCCGGCCAGGGAAATTGCCGGTGTCGCGAACGGGCACCGAATGATCTGAGAGAAACAAAAAGGGCGAGGCGATCATGAGGCGGGTTGTCGTCACGGGGATGGGCATCGTCTCATCCATCGGAAACAACACTCAGGAAGTGCTTGCTTCTCTCTATGAAGCAAAGCCGGGAATTTCGCGCGCGGAAGATTATGTGAAACTTGGTTTCCGTTCGCAGGTTCACGGCGCGCCGACTCTCAATCCCTCCGACGTGATAGACCGCCGCGCCATGAGATTTCTCGGCGAAGGTGCCGCGTGGAATCACATCGCGATGGAGCAGGCGATTCGCGATTCTGGTTTGGAAGAGAAGGACGTTTCCAACGAGCGCACCGGCATTATCATGGGGTCGGGAGGACCTTCCGCTCGAACCATCGTCGAGGCTGCCGACATCACCCGCACCAAGGGCCCCAAGCGCGTCGGACCGTTTGCGGTTCCGAAGGCGATGTCATCGACGGCGTCCGCGACGCTTGCAACATGGTTCAAGATCAAAGGTGTAAATTATTCGATCTCGTCGGCCTGCGCGACCTCGAACCATTGCATTGGCAACGGTTACGAGACCATTCAGATGGGCAAGCAGGATATCGTTTTCGCCGGCGGCTGCGAAGAACTCGACTGGTCGCTGTCGGTGCTATTCGACGCGATGGGCGCGATGTCGTCCAAATACAACGACAAGCCATCGACGGCCTCGCGTGCCTACGATGTCAGCCGCGACGGGTTCGTGATCGCCGGTGGTGCGGGCGTTATCGTGCTCGAAGAGCTTGAGCATGCCAAGGCGCGTGGCGCTCGTATTTATGGCGAGATCGTCGGCTACGGCGCCACGTCGGACGGCTACGACATGGTCGCGCCTTCGGGCGAGGGCGCGGAGCGCTGCATGAAGATGGCGCTGTCCACGGTGAAGATTCCGATCGACTATATTAATCCGCATGCGACCTCGACGCCTGCAGGCGATCCACCGGAAATCAATGCTATACGCAAAGTGTTCGGCTCCGGCGACAAATGCCCGCCGATCTCGGCGACGAAATCTTTGACCGGGCATTCGCTTGGCGCAACCGGTGTGCAAGAAGCAATTTATTCGCTGCTGATGATGAACAATGGCTTCATCTGCGAAAGCGCCAACATCACCGAACTCGATCCAGCTTTCGCCGACATGCCGATTGCGCGCAAACGCATCGACGGCGCGAAGATCAATGCGGTGCTGTCGAATTCATTCGGCTTCGGTGGCACTAACGCGACGCTGGTGTTCAAGCGCCTCGACGCATAATTTTTTCATCGAAGATTTGATTTGGCGTAGCGGGATTTGACATGGCTGGGCTTCAGGGATTGATGCAGGGCAAGCGCGGGCTCATCATGGGTGTAGCCAACGATCACTCGATTGCGTGGGGTATAGCCCAAGCTTTGCATACACAAGGTGCCGAACTCGCCTTCACCTATCAAGGCGAAGCGCTCGGCAAACGCGTAAAGCCGCTCGCGGAATCGCTGAAGTCTGAACTTGTGCTGCCTTGCGATGTTGAAGACATCAAATCAGTCGATGAGACATTCGCTGCCCTCAAGACGAAGTGGGGCACGATGGATTTTTTTGTCCATGCCATCGGCTTTTCCGACAAGAACGAGTTGAAGGGCCGCTACGCCGACACAACACGCGAGAATTTTTCGCGTACGATGGTGATCTCATGCTTTTCGTTTACGGAAGTGGCGAAGCGTGCGGCTGAGATGATGCCGAACGGCGGGTCAATGGTGACGCTCACATTCGGCGGCGCGACGCGCGTGATGCCAAATTACAACGTCATGGGCGTGGCGAAGGCTGCGCTCGAAGCATCGACGCGTTATCTTGCGGTGGATTTCGGTCGGCAGGGAATTCGAGTCAATGCGATTTCGGCGGGGCCTATCCGCACACTGGCCGGTTCAGGCATCGGCGACGCGCGCGCGATGTTTGCCTTTCAGCAGAAACACTCGCCACTTGGGCGCGGCGTCACGCTTGATGAGCTTGGCGGCACGGCACTTTATCTATTGTCGGAAATGTCGGGGGGTGTGACCGGCGAAATTCATTTCGTCGATTCCGGCTATAATATTATCTCGATGCCGCATCCGGATGCGCTGAAAGCATCGGGCGAAGCTTAGTACGTTAGCCCGCTGTGATCACGCCCGCGCGCTGGAATGCCGGACGCGCTGAACATCTTTCGATATATTGATCGAATGACGGGCGCGTCGGCACCATTTTGAAAATCTTGATCGCAAAATTCAATCCTGAGCAGATGACAACGTCGGCGGCGGAAAACTCGTTGCCAAGAATCCACGGCCCTTTGGCAACAGCAGCATCGAGCACGTCGAACACCTGTGTCGCCTCGCCCCATCCCGCCATAGCGGTGGGCACCTGCATCTTGGTGTAAATTTGCATGATCGCTGGCTCGATGCATGTTGGCGCGAAGAACAGCCAGTAGAGATATTTCGTGCGGCGTGGATCGCCGAGCGGTGGCGCGAGCTTGGCCTGCGGATAGCGTTCAGCCACATACGTGCAAATCGCTGCAGCTTCCGCCATTGTTGCTTCGCCATCTCGAAGCGCGGGCACTTTGCCCATCGGATTGATTGCAAGATAGTCCGGCGACTTCTGCGCATTGGCCGATATATCGACGAGCGCGCGCTCATACGGTTGCCCGGCTTCTTCCATCATCCAGAGAGCAGAGAATGAACGTGTGTGTGGTGCCCAATAGAGTTTCATCATGGTGGAGGTCTCCCGGTGGCTATTTCACTCGCTACGTTCAGTCGAATTGAAAAGCATAAATAGAAGCGAGGCCCCCATGAATTCATGAAGGCCTCGCAAAAATATAGCATAGAATTTACGCGAGATCGAAGCGATCCGCGTTCATTACCTTGGCCCACGCGGCGACGAAGTCTTTCACAAACTTCTCTTTCGAGTCGGCACAAGCATAGACTTCCGCGAATGCGCGAAGCTGCGAGTGCGAACCAAAAATCAGATCGATACGCGTGCCAGTCCATTTGATCGACTTCGTCTTGCGGTCGCGCCCTTCATACAGATTGTCGTTGATGGGCGACCACTCTGTGTTCATGTCGAGAAGGTTAACGAAGAAGTCGTTCGTGAGTGCCCCGACTTTTTTAGTGAAAACGCCATGCTTGGAGCCGCCGGCGCTTGTGCCGAGCACGCGCAGACCGCCGACGAGCACCGTCATCTCTGGTGCCGTCAATCGCAGCAGTTGCGCTCGGTCCACTAAGGCTTCTTCGGGCTCCATGAACTGGTGCTTCTTGCCGTTCGTATAGTTACGGAAACCATCCGCACGCGGTTCGAGCGGCGCAAAGCTGTCGACATCGGTCTGATCCTGCGATGCGTCCGCGCGTCCGGGCGCGAACGGAACCCTCACATTAACGCCCCCAGCTTTCGCTGCTTTCTCGATCGCAGCGGTGCCGCCTAGGACGATCAAGTCGGCAAGCGAAACCTTCTTGCCGCTTTTGCCTGCGTTGAAGGCTTTCTGGATTGTGTCGAGCTTCTTCAGCACTTTCGACAGTTCAGCAGGATTGTTGACGTCCCAATCTTTCTGGGGACTCAAGCGAATACGCGCACCGTTCGCGCCGCCGCGCTTGTCCGATCCGCGGAACGTCGAAGCCGAAGCCCAGGCGGTCGAGATCAGTTGCGACACCGACAGACCGCTTGCGAGGATATTCTTTTTCAGAGCCGCGATGTCCTTGTCGTCGATCCCCTTGCGATCGGCGGTCGGGACCGGGTCCTGCCAGATGAGAACTTCCTTCGGCACAAGCGGTCCGAGATAACGCGCGCGTGGTCCCATGTCGCGGTGCGTGAGCTTGAACCACGCACGCGCGAACGCGTCCGCGAACTGGCCCGGGTGCTCATAAAATCGCCGCGAAATCTTTTCGTAAGCAGGATCCATCCGCAGCGAGAGATCAGTCGTCAACATCGTCGGCAAGTGCTTCTTTGATTTGTCGTGCGCGTCCGGAATATCGGCTTGCGCATTCTTCGCCTTCCACTGCTTCGCGCCGGCAGGGCTCTTGGTCAGTTCCCATTCGTGCTCGAACAGGTTCTTGAAAAATAAGTTGCTCCATTTCGTCGGTGTCTGCGTCCAGGTGACTTCGGGCCCGCCGGTGATCGCGTCTGCGCCGAAGCCGGTGCCGTGCTTGCTCTTCCAGCCAAGGCCTTGGTCTTCAAGGGCGCCGGATTCCGGCTCCGGTCCAACCAGCGACGGATCGCCCGCCCCGTGGGTTTTGCCGAAGCTATGACCGCCTGCAATCAGCGCGACGGTTTCTTCGTCGTTCATCGCCATGCGCGCGAACGTTGCTCGAATATCCTTTGCTGCGGCGACCGGATCGGGATTGCCGTTCGGGCCTTCCGGATTGACGTAGATCAGCCCCATCTGCACGGCGCCAAGAGGTTCAGCGAGTTCTCGTTCGCCGCTGTAGCGTTCGTCGCCGAGCCACGATCCTTCGGGGCCCCAGAATAGTTCTTCCGGTTCCCAGACGTCGATGCGGCCGCCAGCGAAGCCGAAGGTCTTGAAGTTCATGGATTCGAGCGCGACGTTGCCGACGAGGACCAGCAGATCAGCCCATGAGATTTTCTTGCCGTACTTCTGCTTGATCGGCCACAACAGTCGACGCGCTTTGTCGAGGTTTGCGTTGTCCGGCCAGGAGTTAAGTGGCGCGAACCGTTGCTGCCCGGAGCCGGCTCCTCCGCGGCCGTCGCTGACGCGATAGGTGCCAGCCGAATGCCACGCCAAACGAATAAAGAGGCCACCGTAGTGGCCGAAGTCGGCGGGCCACCAAGGCTGTGAATTCGTCATCAACGCGCGCAAATCTTTAATGAGCGCTTTGAGGTCAAGAGTTTTGAATTCCTTCGCGTAATTGAACGCGTCGCCCATCGGATCGGAGAGGTCGGAGTTTCGATGAAGAACCGAAACGTCCAACGCTTTCGGCCACCAGTCGCGGTTCCGGTGGCCGCCATGCATCACCGGGCATTTGCCCGCGCCTTTGTCATCGGTCTTTGCGTCCATGTTTTTCTCCTGGCAAGTTTCTGTCGTATTGGGGAATGAATTTGGAGACAGCTTGGAAGAAATGCACGATCAGGTCTATTCGATTTACTTAGATAGGCTGATAAGATAATCTGATGTAAATGATTAGCTTACGGCAACTCAAATATTTCTCGGCACTCGCCAAACACGGCCATTTTGGCCGCGCCGCTGAGGATTGCGCAATTACGCAGCCTGCGCTCTCGATGCAGATTCGCGATCTCGAGGCGGTGCTTGGCGTTATGCTTGTTGAGCGCCGTCCGAACGACGTGACGTTGACCGAACCCGGGCGAGAGATTTTACGCCGCGCCGACGAGGTGTTGGCGAAATCCCGCGACCTGATGGATTTCGCGCGGCATCGCGCGCGTCTTCTGATGGGTCGCATGACGCTTGGACTTATTCCGTCGCTCGCTCCTTATGCGTTGCCGAAATTTCTTCCCAACCTGCAATTGCGATTTCCGGATTTGCGTCTTGAACTGCGCGAGACGCAAACGCGCCAGTTGTTAGACGAGATCAAAAGCGGATTATTAGATGCAGCAATGGTTGCGCTGCCTGTCCACGAAGCGGATATCGAGTCCATCCACTTGTTCGACGATGAATTTCTGCTCGCTGTCGGCGTCGACGATTCGCGTCCGGCGCACAAGCGAGTTGGGGCGTTGGACATTGACCAATCTCGTCTCATACTTCTTGAGGACGGACATTGTCTGCGCGATCAGGCGCTAGCGTTTTGCGCGACCGCGCGGGGCGGGCGCGGCGGCTTGTTGACGTTCGGAGCGAGCAGCCTAGCAACCGTGATGCAGATGGTCGCGAATGGTTATGGCATCACGCTGATTCCGGAGATCGCGGCCGATGTCGAACTGCGCGATGAACGCGTGAAATTTCTGAGGTTCAAGGATCCTCGACCGAGCCGAAGCATCGGCCTTATTTTCCGGCGCACATCGCCACGCAAGAGTGATTTCAAGGCGCTGGCTGAACTTGTGAAGGAAAGCCTCGATCATTCCTTGGGCCGCGCAAATAAAAAGGGCGGCTGAGAAGCCGCCCCTTCTTTTTTGCTTTTCGAAAATTACTCTGCGGCAGATTCAGATTTCTGCTTGGCTTCAAGATCTTCACCTGTCGTCTGATCGACGACTTTCATCGACAGGCGAACTTTGCCGCGATCGTCGAGACCGAGCAGTTTCACCTTGACCTTGTCGCCTTCCTTGACGACGTCGGAGGTCTTCTGCACGCGGTTTGCGGCGAGTTGGCTGATGTGAACGAGACCGTCCTTCGGTCCGAAGAAGTTTACGAACGCGCCGAACTCCATCACCTTGACGATAGTGCCGTCATAGATCTGGCCGACTTCCGGATCGGACGTGATCGACTTGATCCACTTGATCGCTGCGCGGATGGACTCGCCATTCGCGGAAGCAACCTTCACCGTGCCGTCGTCTTCGATGTTGATCTTGGCACCGGTTTTCTCGACGATTTCGCGGATGATCTTGCCGCCGGTTCCGATGACATCACGAATCTTGTCGGTCGGAATCTGTAACACTTCGATGCGCGGTGCATGCTCGCCAAGTTCGGCACGAGCGTCGGTCAACGCCTTCGACATCTCACCGAGAATGTGAATACGCCCTTCCTTGGCCTGACCGAGCGCGATCTTCATGATCTCTTCGGTGATGCCGGCGATCTTGATGTCCATCTGCAGCGACGTGATGCCGGTTTCGGTACCAGCCACCTTGAAGTCCATGTCGCCGAGATGATCCTCGTCGCCGAGAATATCGGAGAGAACTGCGAACTTCTTGCCTTCAAGAATGAGGCCCATCGCGATACCTGCCGTCGGCCGCTTGAGCGGCACGCCAGCATCCATCAGCGACAATGAAGCGCCGCAGACAGAAGCCATCGACGACGAGCCGTTTGACTCGGTGATCTCCGAGACGACACGTAGCGTGTACGGAAACTCATGCGGTGCCGGAAGAACCGGACGAAGCGCGCGCCAAGCGAGTTTGCCGTGGCCGATTTCGCGACGTTTTGTTCCGCCGAGACGGCCCGTTTCACCGACCGAGTAGGGAGGGAAGTTGTAATGGAGCAGGAAGCGCTCTTTGTAGGTTCCCGACAGCGAGTCGATGTACTGTTCGTCTTCGCCAGTGCCCAAGGTCGTCACGACGAGTGCCTGCGTTTCACCGCGCGTGAACAGCGCAGAGCCGTGAGCACGAGGCAATACGCCGACTTCGCAGACGATCGGACGGACTGTCTTCACGTCGCGTCCGTCGATGCGCTTGCCGGTGTCGAGGACGTTGTTGCGAACGACGTTCGCTTCCAATTCCTTGAACACGCCAGCGACGCGCAACTTATCGAATTTTGGCTCCTGACCTTCGGGGAAGAAGTGCGCCATGACTTTCTTCTTCACCGCACCAACCGCCGCGTAGCGATCTTGCTTGATTGGAATCGCGTAAGCGGTACGAAGCTCTGCTTCGCCGATGCTGCGCATGTCCTTGTCGATTGCGCTGTTGTCGATGCTTGCGACTTCGCGCGGCTCCTTCGCGGCCTTCTCGGCGAGTTCAATGATCGCCTTGATGACAGGCTGGAAGTGACGGTGACCGAACATCACGGCGCCCAACATCACATCTTCGTTCAGTTCCTTGGCTTCCGATTCAACCATCAGCACCGCGTCTGCCGTGCCTGCGACAACGAGATCGAGATTGGTCTCAGTCATCTCGTCGAGCGTTGGGTTGAGAACGTATTCGTCGTTGATGAAGCCGACGCGGGCTGCACCGATTGGACCCTGGAACGGCGCGCCGGAAATCGTCAGCGCTGCCGACGAGGCAACAAGTGCGAGAATGTCTGGATCGTTTTCCATGTCATGCGACAGCACCGTCACGATGACTTGGGTTTCGCAGCGCCAGCCATCGACGAACAATGGGCGTATTGGACGGTCGATCAGGCGAGAAACCAGCGTTTCCTTTTCGGTCGGTCGGCCTTCACGTTTGAAGTAGCCGCCGGGAATACGACCGGCTGCGTAAGTTTTTTCCTGATAGTCGACGGTGAGCGGAAGGAAGTCGACGCCTTCGCGCGGTGTTTTCGCAGCGACAACAGTCGCGAGCACAACGGTTTCGCCGTAAGTAGCAACGACTGCGCCATCGGCCTGACGTGCGATCTTGCCTGTTTCGAGCTTGAGTGGACGTCCACCCCAGTCGATTTCGACTGAATGAGGTTTAAACATTGTCTTGGTCTTTCATGGGTTCGCGAAAGAACGGACGCCTGAAACGCAAAAACCATGCGCAAGATTGCGAGACGCTGATGCGACATCAGCGTCCGGCGATCCTGCCATGGTTTTCAGGTTTGGAATGGCGTCCATCCTTCCGATGGTACGGGCGTTTGACCCGTTATCGCCCAGCCGCCGGATTGCTGCTGGACACGCCGCACGACCGCTTTCCAAACGGAGCGTGCGAAAACGCGCGCAATACATGCGCGCGTGAATTTGTTAGCGGCGAATGTTGTGCTTCTCGAGCAGCGACTTGTAGCGTTTCTCGTCCTTCTTCTTCACGTAATCGAGAAGCGAACGGCGCGTGGACACCAGCTTCAGGAGGCCGCGGCGTGAATGGTTGTCCTTCACGTGGCTCTTGAAATGCTCGGTGAGGTTGTTGATGCGTTCCGACAGGATCGCGACCTGCACCTCAGGAGAACCGGTGTCGCCGGTCTTGTTGGCATTCTTCTTGATGACTTCCGCTTTGCGTTCTGCGGCTATCGACATCGTCAAACACTTTCGTTGCGACTGGAACTGGCAGTCAGTCCTGTCAGGTTGAACACGCGCTTGGGGATGAGTTCGCCATTGCCAATTTCGGCGAGGGCCAAAAGACGGCCTCCGACGGTGACATAGACTGTGCCGTTTGAATTTGGCGCATCCCGTCCGCGCAACAAAACCGCTTGGCCCCTATGGAGCTTTGCGGCATCAGCCCGTGTGACGGCCAGTGCCGGGATGTCGTCCAGCGCGGTCTCAACGGGCAAAAGCGCGTCGGCGAGGTTGCCCTCACCAGACGCCGCTCTATTGCATAACCCCTCAAGCTCTTCCAGCGGAATCATGTCGGATTCGTCGAAAGGGCCGCAAAGCGTGCGCCGAAGCGCGCAAATATGCCCATAACAGCCCAGAATCCGGCCCATATCACGGGCCAGCGCCCGGACATAAGTACCTTTGCCGCATTCGGCCTCGAACGCCGAGCGACCGTCTGTTCCGTGCTCAACCAGGGTCAATTCGTGAATTTTCACCGGGCGAGGCTGCAAGGGGACCACCTCGCCGTCGCGCGCCATGTCGTAGGCGCGTTCGCCCGCAATCTTAATGGCCGAATACTGCGGCGGCGTCTGCTCGATGGTGCCTGTGAACTGCGGAAGCAGCGCGCGGATTGCATGTTCGCTCGGTCGATCCGAGCTTGTCAGTGTCACGCGTCCTTCGGTGTCGTCGGTGTCGCGCTCTTCGCCCCAGCAAACCGTAAAGCGATAGCGCTTGCGACCATCCATCACGTAAGGAACCGTCTTGGTCGCTTCGCCAAGCGCAATCGGCAACCCGCCCGACGCAAGTGGATCGAGCGTTCCCGCATGACCGGCGCGCTTCGCTTGAAACAATCGCTTCACGACGGCGACAGCATGCGTCGATGTCATGCCGATCGGTTTGTCGAGAATGACCCAGCCGTGCACATCGAATTTTTCGCGACGCGGCTGGCGCTGCTGATGTGATTCCTTACCGCCAGCTTGCTGAGACGGCGAAAATTTATTTTCGTGCGGCGCGTTCGAATCGCTGCTTTGTGGCGCAATCACGCCCGCCGGAGTGGTTGCAGTCACTGGTTCTCTTCCGAATCTGTTTTGAGGTCGCGTTGGACCGCGGGTGTTCTCAGTAATTTCTCGATCCGTTCCGCTTCGTCGAATCGTTCGTCAACGCGAAATCTGAGATCAGGTGCAAATTTTAGATTAACGCGATGCGCGACCTCGCCGCGCAGAAACTTCTTGTTTTGCTCAAGTGCTTCGACCACATCCTCAATGCCGCGTCCGCCGAGCGGCATGACGTAGATGGTCGCAAGCTTGAGATCTGGCGACATCCGCACTTCAGGCACGGTTATGATGTGTCCTTCGAGCGCCGGGTCATGAACGCCGCCTGCGGCAAGAATATCCGCAACGGCGTGACGCACCAATTCACCGACACGTAACTGACGCTGTGACGCCCCTGAGGTTCCGCCGCGGGGATCGTTGTCTTTCTTACGAGAGGCCATAACAGTCCTTACCGAAAATCAATTTGTCATGCCCGCGCTTGTCGCGGGCATCCACGTCTTTCCGATGCTGAATTACAAGACGTGGACGCACGGCATAAAACCGGGCGTGCGTCTCGTATTATTTCAACGCGCCTGTAAGACTTGGACTTACAAGGAGCGCTGAATGGTCTCCACGCGGTAACACTCGATCACGTCGCCGACGCGCATGTCCTGATAATTCTCGAACGCCATGCCGCACTCCTGACCGGACTGCACTTCTTTCACTTCGTCCTTGAAGCGCTTCAGCGTCGAGAGCTTGCCTTCATGTACGACGACGTTGTCGCGGATCAGGCGCACATTCGCACCGCGTTCCACGGTGCCGTCGGTGACACGGCAACCTGCGATCTTGCCGACTTTCGAAATGTTGAACACTTCGAGGATCTGCGCGTTGCCGAGCATAGTTTCGCGCAGCGTCGGCGCAAGCAAGCCAGACATGGCTTTCTTCACGTCGTCCACGAGATCGTAGATGATGTTGTAATAGCGGATTTCGATGCCGTTGCGCTTGGCCAGCGCTGCCGCTTCCTTGTTGGCGCGAACGCTGAAGCCGATGATCGCGGCATTAAAGCCTTCCGCCAGTGTGACATCAGACTCCGAGATTCCGCCGACACCCGCATGAAGAATGCGCGCGGCGACTTCTTCGGTGCCGAGCTTTTCGAGCGAACCCAGAATGGCTTCGAGCGAGCCTTGTACGTCGGACTTGATAACGAGCGGGAAGTCCTTGCGGCCAGCGGTCGTTTTAATTTGCGACATCATTTGTTCGAGCGAGCCGCGCATGCCGGAAACCGAGGCTGCGGACTTCTCGCGTTTGGCGTGCGCACGATAGCTGGTGACTTCGCGGGCGCGGGCTTCGCTCTCGACAACTGCGAGACGGTCGCCTGCTTCCGGTGGGCCATTAAAGCCGAGAACTTCGACCGGCACCGATGGACCGGCCTCGTCAACTGTGTCGCCCTGATCGTTGATGAGCGCGCGAACGCGACCCATTTCAGCGCCAGCAACGATGATGTCGCCCACTTTGAGAGTGCCGCGCTGAACGAGAACGGTCGCAACCGGACCACGCCCGCGATCGAGCTTTGCTTCGATGACTGTGCCTTCAGCAGGACGATCCGGATTGGTCTTCAAGTCGAGCAGCTCGGATTGCAGCGCGATCATCTCAAGCAATTTGTCGAGATTGGTTTTGTTCTTGGCAGAGACTTCAACATCGACAACGTCGCCGCCAAACGATTCGACTTGCACTTCGTGCTGCAACAGTTCGGTGCGCACGCGCTCGGCCTTCGAGTCCGGCTTGTCGATCTTGTTGATCGCAACGATCATCGGCACCTTCGCGGCCTTAGCGTGGTTTATCGCCTCAATTGTCTGCGGCATCACGCCGTCGTCGGCTGCGACGACGAGAATGACGATGTCGGTGACCTTCGCGCCGCGCGCGCGCATCGCGGTGAACGCTGCGTGGCCCGGTGTATCGATGAAAGTAATCTTCTTGCCGCTGTCGGGCGATGTGACCTGATAAGCACCGATGTGCTGGGTAATGCCGCCAGCTTCGCCGCTGACGACATTGGCGTGGCGCAGAGCATCCAGAAGAGATGTCTTGCCGTGATCGACGTGGCCCATGACGGTGACGACCGGCGCGCGTGGGGTCGTGTCGGTGGCGTGATCGTCGGCAACGTCGAACAGGCCTTCTTCAACGTCACTTGCGGCGACGCGCTTGACGCTGTGGCCCATTTCTTCGGCAACGAGTTGTGCAGTATCAGAGTCGATGACGTCGGTGATCTTCACCATCTGGCCCTGCTTCATCAGTAGGCGAATGACGTCCACGGAACGTTCAGCCATTCGGTTGGCGAGTTCTTGAATCGTAATCGCTTCAGGAATGACCACTTCGCGGATCAGCTTTTCCTTCGGCTCGTTGGACGCGTGGCCTTTGAGGCGCTGGGTGCGGCGGCGGAACGAGGCAATCGAGCGCTCGCGAACGTCATCGGCGTTGAGAGCTGTGACCAGCGTCAGACGTCCGCGTTGTTTTGCAGGCGCGGGCTTGGCAGTGGTCTTCGGTGGAACGGCGGCACGAACGACGCCTCCCGGTCCGCGGCGAATCTGACGCGGGCCTTCGTCATCATCCGATCCATCCGATGCGACGCCGGGCGCGCGGGCAGCAGGTGCGCCGGGGCGGGCTGACGCTGTTTTGGCTTCGGCTTCACCGAAGCGCTTTCTCGCTTCGCGCTCTGCCTTGGCTTTTGCCTCTTCGTCAGCGCGGTGACGTTCTTCCTCAGCCTTCCGGCGCGCTTCTGCAGCCTCTCGCTCGGCTTGTTCACGTCCTTCTTTGCTGTTGCGGCGAATGGCGTCCGCTGCGGCGGCACGGCGTTCTTCTTCTTCGCGCACTTTCGCATCGGCCAACGCGCTTGCGCGCGCGGATTGTTCGTCGTTAGTCAGGGTCCGAAGCAGCACACCGCCACGTGGCGCTGCTTTCGCGGGTGCTACCTGTGCCGCGGGCGCTGCCTTTACCGGCATTTCCTTAAGTGCTGGCGCGGGCGCTGCTTCGGCCGCAGGTGCCGGTTCGCCAGCAACACGGCGCTTGGTTTTCTTTTCGACGAGCACCTGTTTAGAGCGGCCGTGGCTGAAGCTCTGGCGCACGACGCCCGTCTCAATTCGCGGTTTAAGCGAAAGAGTTTTCGAACCGACGCTCAGTTTCTTATCGCCAGGGTCTTTAGCCATTCAACAATCCCAATCCCGTTCGTTTTGCTCGCATGACAGTTGCGTCAACGCGGCCCTTAAGCTTCTCGCCGTATCGTGCTGCTCATCTTGTCGCTTCCGCTCACGCGGTATCGAATGAGCAATTGGTAACGAGCTAAGAAAGTCTTGCTTGCCGGGCCCGCGAGCAGGGCAGCATGTACCACATTTGCCCGCCCCAGTGCCAAATCCAATTCATCCGTGGTCAGCATACTGACAACGGGAAAATCGGCCGAATCCGCGGCATTTCTCAGCGATACCGCGTCCAATTTGGCGTTAAGCTTGCGAATTCCGTCCGCCGCGCCGTCTTTGGCGTGGATGAATGCAATCGCCTGCCGACCCTCGATTGCGGCTTCAACCTTGGCAAATCCGGAGACGACCTGACCGGCTTTTGCGGTCATCGCCAACGCGTCCGTCAGGCCGCTGACCATCAGACCATCGACGTCGTCCGGCAGCGTTTTTGAGACTTGAAGCTCACGTTTGAAGCTCTTGGCGAAAACATTTCGCCGGACCGCATCGCTGACAGCTGAATGCGAGAGCGAAACCCATAACCCCCGGCCCGGCAGCTTGCGCTTCAGATCAGGAATCACCTCGCCTGATGGTGAGGCGACGAACCGTATCAGGTCGTCGATGGCCGCGATTTGCCGCGTAACGGCGCACATCCGCTCGGTCCCGGATTTTGTCCGGGGCCCGTCATCGAGATCGGTTGGATCGGCGATTGCGAACATGCGCTGGGCATCTCCTTCAACTCTTACGGAGCATGACGGTGCCCGAAAACTGCTTCACACTTTTCGGCATCATACTTGCGCCGGATTTTCTTCGGAGGCCTCGGCCTCCTCGGATGGCTTTGCGAGGTCAGCTTCGGTTATCCATCCCGCGGCAACGCGCGCCTGCATGATAAGAGCCTCGGCGTCCTCGCGCGAAATATCGTTGGCATCGAAAATGCCCGGATGTTTTGTGGTCTCGCCGTCCTTGCGCTCGACCCAGCCGACAAGGTCGTCGGTGGCGCAACCGGCAAGATCCTCTACTGACTTGATGTCGTTCTCGCCGAACTTCACCAGCATCTTTGAGGTCACCCCCGGCACTGTCGTCAAAGCGTCTTCCACGCCAAGTTCCTTTCGCTTTGTTTCAAGCTCTGCCTCGAGCGTTTCAAGATATTCGCGCGCACGGCTCTGCAACTCGTTCGCGGTGTCTTCGTCGAAGCCTTCGATGCTGGTCAATTCGCGCGGATCGACCATCGCCAAGTCTTCGACCGACGAGAAGCCTTCGGAGGCGAGTAATTGTCCAACGACCTCGTCGACGTTGAGTGCTTCCACGAACACGCGGGTGGAATTTTCGAAATCAGCCTGACGACGCTCGGATTCTTCCTGCTCGGTCAGAATGTCGATGTCCCATCCTGTCAGCTGCGATGCCAGCCGCACATTCTGGCCGCGCCGTCCGATAGCAAGAGACAATTGGGTATCAGGCACCACGACTTCAATACGTTCACGCTCTTCGTCGATCACGACCTTGGCGACTTCGGCAGGAGCCAGCGCGTTGACGACGAAGGTTGCGATATCAGGCGACCACGGAATGATGTCGATCTTCTCACCCTGCAATTCGTTCACGACCGCCTGCACGCGCGAGCCGCGCATGCCGACGCAGGCGCCGACCGGGTCGACCGAAGAATCGCGCGAGATCACACCAATCTTCGCGCGTGAGCCGGGATCGCGCGCAACAGCCTTGATCTCAACGATGCCGTCGTAAATTTCAGGCACTTCCTGCGCGAACAATTTTGCCATGAACTGTGGATGGGTGCGCGACAGAAAGATCTGCGGGCCACGGGTTTCTCGCCGCACGTCGAAGATGTAGGAACGAACGCGATCGCCATTGCGGAAAACTTCGCGCGGCAGCATTTCGTCGCGGCGAATGATGGCCTCGCCACGGCCGAGATCGACAATCACGCTGCCGTACTCAACACGCTTGACGATGCCGTTGACGATCTCGCCGATACGATCCTTGAATTCCTGATACTGGCGGTCGCGTTCGGCCTCGCGCACCTTCTGCACAATGACTTGCTTCGCGGACTGCGCGGCAATGCGGCCGTATTCCAGCGGGGGCAAGGTGTCCGCGATGGTGTCTCCGACTTGCGCACCGGGATTGGCCTTCTGCGCGTCCTTTAGAGAAATCTGGTTTGCCGAATTCTCGACCTCATCGACAACCAGCATGTGGCGCGACAGCCGCAACTCGCCCTTCTTGGAGTCAATTTCGGCGTGCACGTCGGTCTCTGAGCCATAGCGGGCGCGGGCTGCTTTCGCGATGGCGTCTTCCATCGCGGAAATCACGATCGAGCGGTCGATCGATTTTTCGCGCGCGACGGCGTCCGCGATCTGCAGCAGTTCAAGTTTGTTGGCGCTGACAGCTGCCATGGCTCAATCTCCTTCGTGGATGTCGATATGACCTGCGCGCTTTTTGGCTTCGGCCGCGAGGCGATGTTCCTTGGTATTCTTTGGTGCGGGTTTTGCTTTTTGCTTTGGTTTGTAACTTTTAGAAATCGGCAATTCGGCGCGGGCCTTTTTTGCGTGTTCAGGCGGAGCCGGTGCGACTCCAAGATTCTCCCGCAACTCACGTGCCGCTGATTTTCCGCGACGCATCGACTCCGCGATCAACTCGTCCGTCAGAATCAGACGCGCGTCGGAAATGTCTTCCATCGCGAGCAACACGGTTGCGTCCTTATCGCCGCGAACATCGTCGCGCGCGATGCGGATGCCGTTACCTTCGACGGCATCGAGCTTGCCGCGAAAGCGCTTGCGTCCGTCATGCGCCACGGCCATTTCGACCCTAACCAGATGTCCTGCATACCGCTCGAAATCCGTGCGGCGGACCAGAGGTCGGTCGATACCGGGCGAAGAAATTTCCAAACGATAGGCGCGCTGGACTGGATCGGCGATATCCATCACCGGAGACAGCGCCTTCGAGATCGCCTCGCAATCCTCGATTTGCATCGTTCCCTCGGGGCGCTCGGCCATGATCTGAACCGTGCAGCCGGCGTCGCCGGAGACTTTGATGCGGACCAGACGGTAGCCCATGCCTTCAAGAACGGGCGCCGCAACCGTTGCGACACGCGCGCCGACCCCCGGCTCCACCACAAGGCGTGGTTCGGCCAGAAGCTCGTTGAGTTGATCGGTTCCGAATGAAGTGTCGGCCGGATCGTTCATGTTCAAGGTCAAAGTCGCTCTGTCGGTTGCCAAGCCCGGGCGCTAAGCCAAGGCCGTTCAGGTAATAAAAAAGAGCGGGTCCCGAGGGTCCCACTCTCCTACGCGATCGTATGAGAATTTGATGTTGGTGGGCATATAGCCCTTTTTGCCAGTTCCAGCAAGGGATTCCATGCGGTTAACCGTCTGATACAGGCCCATTTTGTGGTGGTTCAGACTAACTCTTCTTTCACTTCAGCGCTCTAGATTGGCCTCTAAGCTCCTGACATCGAGCGCGATCAGCAAAAATGGAGTCCAGTTTTGCGTTCGATCGCGCTCTACGAATGATGCGGCGCATGACCTTACCGCCGAACCGCTCACACTTCGGCGGATCATACGCGCGTGGTGACTGAGACAATCATGGCAGCAGCCTTCTCCCTGATCCCGGAACTGGACGAAATCGTCAAAAACGGCACGCCGAAAAAGCGTGCGGCGGCGATTGAGCGGATTTCCGACCTCTTCCTGCAGGGTGCGGAGCATTTCGAAACTCAACATATTGAGTTGTTCGACGACATTCTGATCGGACTCGTTCCTGCGACCGAAATCGATACGCGCGCCGAACTCGCAGAACGGTTGTCGACTCTGGACAACGCGCCGCCAACCCTGGTGAAGCAACTCGCGCGCGAAGACGAGATCAGAATCTCCGGGCCCATTCTTAGCAATTCGCCATTGATCGATGAGCCGACGTTGATCGACATCGCGCGCATGAAGGGCCAGTCGCATCTGGCTGCGATATCGGAGCGTCCGACGCTATCGCCATCCGTGACCGACGTCATTCTTCGCCGGGGCGATCGCGACGTCGTCCGCACGGTCGCCGCTAACGCCGGCGCGCAATTCTCCGAGAGCGGTTATTCGGGATTGATCAAGCGGGCAACCGACGACGGCATGCTGGCGCTGGCAGTCGGGCAGCGCGACGATATTTCTCCTAATTCCCTGAAAGAGCTGTTGTCGAAGTCGGTCGACATGGTTCGCCGTAAATTGTTCGACGTGGCCAAACCTAAACAGAAGGCTGCGATCAACAAGGCGATGGTTGAAATTTCCGGTGCGCCGAAGGCACAACTGATCACGCGCGATTTTGCGCCGGCACAACGTGCAATCCTTGCTTTGCATAGGGAAAGTAATCTCAACGAAGCAGCGCTGCTGGGATTTGCCAAAGAGCATAAATATGAAGAAGCCATCGCAGCGCTCTCCGCGATTTCGGGTATGCGTTTGTCCACCGTCAATCAGCTTGTGCTTGGCGACCGTTATGACCCGATTTTGATTCTCGGCAAGTCGACTGGCCTTGAATGGGCGACGGTGCGCGCTCTGATTGTTCTGCGCCTGGGCCCGGGAAAAATTCCGTCCGGGCCGGACATCGAAGAAGCGCGCGTTAATTTCGAGCGTCTGTCGCAGGCAACTGCGCAGCGCGTGCTAACGTTCTGGCGCACGCGCGACAAGACCAAGTCAGCCTGATCCCTATAATTTCCGGAAGATGAGATACGAGGCGCGCCGCGCTTCTCGGTCGGCTTTGCTGCCATAGCGCGTCATGGTGTAAGCCGCCCACGGCATTCGCCAATCGTTGGCGCGTTCTGCAGTCCAGACGAAATCCTTTGCACGCCTCAGATGGATTAGCGCCCACGTGCAGTAATTGTCGATATCGCTGACGAAACGAAATTCACCGCCCGGCTTTAAAAGCCGCGCCATCGCGGCAATGGTCGCGTCCTGCACGAAGCGGCGTTTCCAATGTCTCTTTTTCGGCCACGGGTCGGGATGGATTAGGTCAATGCGCGAAAGACTAGACGCCGGCAACCACGTCAGAAGTTCGGCGGCGTCGCCGGCAAACAGTCGAATATTGGAAATGTCGTGCGCTTCAATCTGCGTAAGAATTTTCGCCATGCCATTGATGTAAGGTTCGCATCCAATGAAGCCGATGTTCGGAAACGCGCGCGCCTCCGCGACAAGATGTTCGCCGCCACCGAAGCCGATTTCGAGTCTAACCGTTTGCACCGGCGAATTGAAAAGCGCGTCGAGGCTGTTTTCAGTCGTCCTTTCGACGTCCAGCGCAAGGCGCGGCAAGAGAGTTTCGATCAGAGCGGCCTGATGGTCGCGCAACTTGTGCCCCTTGCGGCGACCGAAAAACGAACCGTGAAAGTGTTCGCCGTGCGCGGTCATGGGTTGGGGCCAGCGTTTTGCTAGGGGTTTGTTTTCCGACATCGGTGATCCGTGTGCTGCAATTATAAAGCGAGCGCACGCGAAAAAATCAACGGCGGTCAGGCTGCTCGCGCGACGCCATCTGTTCGACGAGATCGACGATGCTGCGTCGAAGTTTGGGGTCGGTGATGCGCGTAAAGGCTCTGGTCAGCGCCAGCCCTTCCGAGGTCGCCAGAAAGTCCGACACGTAGGCCGGCGATGGCGCTTCGCTCAATCCGCTGACCAAATTTGGCGCTGACGGGCCGCCCTCGAACAGAAAAGACACCGACACCTGAAGAATTTCCGAAATCTGTTGCAGTCGGCTGGCGCCGATGCGGTTGGTGCCTTTTTCGTATTTCTGAACTTGCTGAAACGTTAGCCCAAGGGAATCACCCAATTTTTCTTGGCTCATGCCAAGCATGATCCGGCGCATGCGCACACGACTGCCGACATATTTGTCAACAGGGTTGGGCGCCTTGGCCATCATCTGCAGTCTCCTTGGGCAGCTACTAAAAGCGCGACTACGGCGGTTCGACCATTGCGGCGGGAATACGCCGTTTGGTTCGCGGGCGTCAAACGGATGTCCGCGGTTGAATGAATTATTTGAGTTAAGTCCGAGTCCTGCCTCTGCATTCAAATACCAACGAACCTTGTTCATATCCAAGGTTTCATAATTGAACTATCAGGGCAACTACGGCGGCTCAAAGATTGGGTTTCGTCATCCGTCGCCGGAGCACAAAAAGTATTGTCAGCGTTACAACCAATGAGACAGGAATATCCCTAAAACGAACGTAAAGCGTTTTTTCGCCGACCGTCGGTAGCCCTGAATCGAGCACACCCTCGGTCCCCAGATCGAGGCGTGCGACAATACGCCCGACCGAATCGATCACAGCCGAAATTCCCGTGTTCGCCGAGCGTACTATCGGCAAGCCCTCCTCGATCGCGCGCACGCGCGTTTGCTGGAGGTGCTGATAAGGGCCGGTGCTGATGCCGAACCAGCCATCGTTGGTAAGGTTTACGATCCAACCGGGTCGGTCGTTACCTGAAACAATATCGCCCGGAAAAATGGCCTCGTAACAGATCAAGGGTAGAACGCGAGGCGCTTTCGGCAGAGACATCGTTTGCCGAATCTTTCCGGGAATGAACCCGCCAACCACCTTAGTTAACTGAACCAGGCCGAGCTTCTCCATCACGGATTGAAACGGAAGATATTCGCCGCCGGGCACCAAATGCATCTTGTCGTAGACCGACAAAATGGTGCCGTCATGGTCGATGACGTAGATCGAATTATAGGCGCGTGTGATCGGCGTGTTCGGCGGCTGCTGGTCGGGCGGTCGAATTGCGCCCGTGATCAGAACCGTACCATTCGGCAACAAGCTTGCCACCTGAGCCATCGCATCGGCCTCACGCACAAGGAAAAACGGGAATGCCGATTCCGGCCAGATCAAAATGGTCGCGTCACGCACGCCGGTGGATTGTGGTCCTGTCGCGCGATCGGAGAGCGCGATGTATTTATTCATCACGTCCTGCTTGGCGCTGTAGTTGAATCTCACGTCCTGTTGCAAATTCGGTTGCATCAAACGCAGCTTTACACTTTCGACGAACTGCGTCGGTTTTTTATCAAGTCGAAACGTTCCATAAGCAGCCATCGCGATCAGCAACAGAATCGATAGGGAAAAAGCCACCCACGGCCGGCGACTCATCGCGCGGTCGTCGATCAGAGTGGCTGGACTTGCGAATATTGCGACAGCAATAAAAGTCAGGCCCCACAATCCGACCAGCGATGCACTCTGCGCCAGTGCAAGCGGCTCAGTCAGCGCGTAGCCGAACGCGTTCCACGGAAATCCTGTCAAAACGTGTCCGCGCAACCATTCGCTGATGGTGAGAGACGCAGCGAGCGCAAGGACTCGCGATGAATCCTTTGTCCAAATGCTGCGAGCGAGTCCGAAGCCGAACGCCGTAAAAATCGCGAGAAATGCGGGCAGGCCCATAATGGCGATGGGCAGCAGCCACGCGAATGTCTGCGCGTCGACGAGGAACGCGTAGCCGATCCAATATAGTCCGGCGATGAAATAGCCGAAGCCGAACCACCAGCCGCTGATTGCGGCGGCGGGGATGCCGCCGAGACGTCCGGCACCCGCGCCATCGATCAGCCACACCATCGCGGGTAAAGTCACGAACAGAATCGGCCATGCGTTGAACGGTGCCATCGCGAGCGCCGATAAAAGTCCTGCGAGAAACGCAATGCCAGCGCGCTTCCAGCCCCAGGCAAGAACGATCTCGGATATCAGGGAACGCAGTGATGTCATCGACCGTCCGCAGTTCCGCCGGGGGCATTTTTGCTGTCGGATGGTGAGTTCGTCGCGTCGGCCGCAGCTTCGCGCCGCCGCGTTTCGCGATGTCTCAGGTTAGAACGCTCCTTGCGCGTGCCGATACGAACGCGCTTAACGCGACGCGGATCGGAATCGAGCACTTCGATCTCGAAATCGCCGGGTCCGGAAATAACTTCGCCGCGCACCGGCAGTCGGCCGACTTGCGTGACGAGGTAGCCGCCTAACGTATCGACTTCTTCGCCGGCATCGCCGGTGTCGAATTCTTCGCCGACCACGGATTTGACGTCGTCGAGATTTGCGCGTGCGTCCGCAATGAATGACCCGTCCGGTTGACGCACGACAGACGGTGCCTCGTCGTTGTCGTGCTCGTCATCGATCTCGCCGACGATCTGTTCGACAATGTCTTCAATGGAGACAAGGCCGTCGGTGCCGCCATACTCATCGATCACGAGTGCAATGTGAACGCGGGTCGCTTGCATTTGCGCAAGCAGATCGATCGCCGGCATCGACGGAGGAACGTAAAGCGGCTTGCGCATGATTTTAGCATCGGCCAGCGGAATTTTAAGATTGACCGTGCGCAGATCGAGCCCAGCCGGAAATGGCTTTTTGCGCTTTTCGTTGACGGCAGGATCGACTTTCGCCTTGGAAGTTATGAATCCAAGCAAATCGCGGATGTGCACGAAGCCTTCGGGATCGTCGAGCGTGTCGTTGTAGACGACGAGGCGAGAATGTGCGGCGCTCTCGAAAAGACTTATCAATTCGCCTAGCGAGATATCGCGCTTGACGGCAACGATGTCGCCGCGCGGCACCATCACGTCGGCGATACGCCGGTCGTGAAGGCCCAGAATATTGCGCAACATAGTGCGCTCTATGGTCGAGAAACTTGTCTCGTCCGGTGTGGTGGCATCGAGCACGACCTGTAGATCCGCGCGTGCGGAGCCTGGTTTCCATCCGAACAGCGTGCGCAGCGCGCGCATTAACCAGAGTTCAGATGACGGGCGCAAAACTTCGCCTTGCTGCACAGGTACGAGCTGCCCCGCCGTGTCGGTTATTTTGGTGTCGTCTTCAGGCACCTAGTTCACCTGACCTTCGATGGCGTAAGGGTCCGGAATTCCGAGTTGCATGAGAATTTTGCGCTCGAGTTCTTCCATGATCTCCGCGTCGCCGTCCTTCTCGTGATCGTAGCCAATTAGATGCAGGAAGCCATGGACGGCGAGATGACTGAGATGATGATCGAAGGGCTTGTGCTCGGTATCCGCTTCTGCGCGCGTCGTCTCATAGGCAATCGCGATGTCGCCCAGCATGCGCGGCGCATCGTCGTCGCGCGGCCCCGTCGGCTGCAATGCGGGAAACGAAAGCACGTTTGTCGGCTTGTCAATGCCGCGCCAGTTCTTGTTGAGAGTGCGAATGCCATCGTCGTCGGTCAGCATGATCGCAAGTTCGGCATCGAAGGTATCGGCATCGACCAATGCGGCAGCAGCCTCGATCGCGCGATGAATAACCGCCTCGGCATCGATCACGCGCGCCCAGCAAGTGGCGGTCACGAGGACTTCAGTCTCTGGTGAATTGGTCAAAGGCATCGGTCGCAATTGTTTTCGGTGGGTTCGGAGTGGCTCGGAGTTTTTCACGTGTCAGGACTTGCCGGGACCGGCCTGCTTGGGCGCACCTTCATACGCAGCGACGATGCGCGCCACGAGTTCATGCCGTATCACGTCCTCGGCGGTAAATTTGACTTGCGTGATGCCCTCGACGCCATCAAGTAGTTTCGCGGCTTCCGCCAAACCCGAGGGTTGACCGTTCGGCAAATCGACCTGACTTGGATCGCCCGTCACGATCATGCGGCTGTTCTCGCCGAGGCGTGTCAGAAACATTTTCATCTGCATCGTTGTCGTGTTCTGCGCTTCGTCGAGGATGATCGCCGCATTTGTCAGCGTACGGCCGCGCATGAAGGCCAATGGCGCGATTTCGATTTCGCCGCTTTGAAGCGCGCGTTCGACGATGCGTGAATCCATGAGATCGTAAAGCGCGTCGTAAATCGGCCTCAAATATGGATCGACCTTTTCCCGCATGTCACCAGGCAGAAAGCCGAGACGTTCGCCCGCTTCGACTGCAGGCCGCGTGAGAATGATGCGATCGACTTCCTTGCGCTCGAACAACTGACACGCTTGCGCGACGGCAAGCCATGTCTTTCCGGTACCAGCAGGTCCGATTCCAAATACCATCTCGCTCCGTTTGAGTGCGCGAATGTAGGAGTCCTGCGCGGCGGTACGCGCACGCACAGGACGCTTGCGTAGATTAATCTCCTCGAATTGCGATTTTGCAGCCTTGGGGTCTAACTCAAACAGTGAACCTTGCGCGATGACTGCACGGATGGCGCCCTCAACATCGCCCTGCGCGATGTCCTGTCTGCGAACCGCCTGTTCGTAAAGCATTTCTAGAACGCGCCGCGCCGCGTCGCAGGTATCCCGCGATCCCGCGATAGTGATGTGATTGCCGCGCGAGTCGGCGACAACACCGAGTCGCCGTTCGATCAGCGCTAGATTTTGTCCGTAGGGTCCGACCACCGCGGACGTTGCACCATTGTCGTCGAAGGCGACGACGATTTGCGTTTCGTGCGGTTTGGAAATGTCATGATCGTGCTTGCGCGCTGGGGCGAGGGTTGGCGAATCCGATGCGCTTTTTGGCAAGGGTTCAGGCTCCAGAGGTCATAACGGATGGGATGGAATGTGCACGCGGTGCTGTTTGAGGCGTCGCGAGCGTGCCGATCAGGCTGTAGCGGTCAAGGCTTTCGATGTGTACCGGCAGAATGTCGCCGATAATGTCGGGCGACGCGAAGACATGTGCGGGTTGCAGATAAGCAGTGCGGCCGACGATCTGACCGGGATTGCGTGCATCGCGCTCGAACAGCACATCGACCGTCTTGCCGATCGCCGCCGCATTGAATGCAGCTTGTTGGCTGTCGATCAGCTCCTGAAGCCGCGCCAATCGCTCGTCCATCACGCTTGTCGTGACCGTCTCCTTCATGTCCGCCGCCGGAGTTCCCGGTCGGGGCGAATACTTGAACGAATAGCCACCAACGTAACCGATTTGCTCCACCAGTGCGAGTGTGGCCGAAAAGTCTTCGTCAGTCTCTGAAGGAAATCCGAGGATGAAATCTGATGAAAATGCAATGTCTTCACGTGCTTTGCGGAATTTCTCGACAGTGCGGACATAATCGGCGGCGGTATGTTTGCGGTTCATGGCCTCGAGAATGCGGTCCGA
Source organism: Hyphomicrobiales bacterium (assembly GCA_038230475.1). Taxonomy (GTDB): domain Bacteria; phylum Pseudomonadota; class Alphaproteobacteria; order Rhizobiales; family Xanthobacteraceae; genus Afipia. The sequence continues at coordinate 376,149 of JBBRNE010000003.1, read as the reverse complement.
GCCGGATTGCACCGGCAGATGCACGAGCGGCATCACGGCGGGAATATCGCGATGAGCTTCTACAAGTGAGTCGTCGACGTCACGCGGATGGCTGGTGGAATAACGCAGCCGCACGAGGGCTGGAATTTTTGCAAGACGATGCAGCAACGCACCCAGCGTCGATGGCTTTCCGTTCTCGCCTTCGCCGTGAAAGGCGTTGACATTTTGTCCTATCAGCGTGATTTCGCGCACGCCATTGTCAGCAAGGCGCTGCACGTCTTCGACGATACGGGCAATTGGACGTGAAATTTCCATTCCGCGCGTATACGGCACGACACAGAAGGTGCAGAACTTGTCGCAGCCTTCCTGCACGGTGACGAATGACGAGACGCCGCGCGCGCGAATTGCGGAGAGTCTTGGTTGCGGTAGTGACATGAATTTGTCTTGGACCGGAAATTCAGTTTCGGTGACACGGCCTTTTTGCGCGGCTTGCCTCAGCAATTGCGGAAGATGATGATAGCTCTGCGGGCCGACCACGATATCCACCGCGCGCTCGCGTCGGATAATTTCGTCGCCTTCGGCCTGTGCGACACAGCCCGCGACCGCAATTTGCATTTGCCGTCCGTTGCGCGCAGCCTTAACCTTAGCGACACGAAACCGGCCCAACTCCGAAAAGACTTTCTCGGATGCTTTTTCGCGAATGTGGCAGGTGTTGAGAATGACGAGGTCCGCATCGTCGACGGAATTCGTTTCAACGAATCCCTCCGGGGCCAGCGTGTCCACCATGCGCTGAGCATCGTAGACGTTCATCTGGCAGCCGTAGGACTTGATGTGCACCTTGCGCAGTTCGGTCATCTGTCTTTGTCGGTGAGGCTGTTGGCCACGCCGCTCAGATATAGCGCAACGGCGTCTGAATCCAGCCGCGCTGCCCGGATTGTCACGAAATAGATCAGGAATTATCGCTTGTATCGTTCTTCAGCGGGACGCAATAGAGTTCGAGTCGGTGATCGACGAGTTTGAAACCGAGCTTGCGCGCAATTTCCGTCTGCAGCTTTTCGATTTCCTCAGACGTGAATTCGATCACCTTACCGTCACGTAAATTGATGAGGTGATCATGATGATTGTCGCGCATCTGCTCGTAGCGCGCGCGGCCCTCGCGGAAATCGTGCCGCTCAATAATACCGGCGTCCTCGAACAGCTTGACGGTGCGATAGACAGTCGAAATCGAAATCTTGTCGTCGACCGCAACGCAGCGTCGATAGAGTTCCTCGACGTCCGGATGATCGTGCGCTTCCGCCAACACGCGTGCGATGACGCGACGCTGCTCGGTCATGCGCATACCGGTTCCCGCACAGCGTTTCTCAATATCGGTAAGAGACCCAGCGGGGACGGATTTGAGGGCAGTCATGATTTCAAGCCCGTTAAACGTGTCATGTTTTGCCACCAGCAGCAGTCTACGACAAGTCTCGTTGCATTACGACTGCGTTCAATTGTTGACCCCCGGCATCCTTGTAATAGCGTTCGCGGCGGCCGACGACGCGAAATCCAGCCCGCTGATATAATGAGCGGGCGGGCCGGTTGTTTTCTTCCACTTCGAGGAAAACCGTTCTTAGGCCGCGCCCCGCCAGATGGCCGAGATGCGTGCGCAGAAGTTCGCGCGAATATCCGCGCCCGCGGTAGGCTGAAGCTACGGCGACAGAGAGAATTTCTGCTTCATCTGCCGCAATACGCGAGACAATGAAGCCGATGGTTTTTTGCTCTAACCGCAAACGATGTGCCAGCGAATTTCTCTCGATCAGAATCTGTTCAAATTCATCTGTAGCCCATCCACGGTGGAATGACGCGCGATGCAACTGAGATAGCCGTGCCGCGTCACGCAGGTTTGCAGGCTCTACTATGGCGGGGCTACTCGCGAAAAATTTCGGAAGCATTCGCGCCAGAAGTCCTCTGAACCATGACATCATGGAATGGTCATCATAAAACGGTCATTGCTGTGGCGATCCCAACACGCCCCGCTCCTGATCAGACTTCAGCTTTGCGTCGGGTGCGCGAAGATAGAAGGGTTTTGCGGGAGACTTGGCAGGATCGGTCGCAGCTCCAACCCACGCCACCCATGCAATGTCAGGTCCCGGTTGCGGATCGACCAACGATGGTGCCTGCATCTGCGGGGGCCAGCGCTCGGCCAGCATTTTTGCGGCGTTGCCGACAATGCGAACTGCGCCAAAACGCGCCGCGCGAAATGTATCGCCGATGGGCACGAGACCCGGCCGGATCAGTGTTGCGCCGTTGCCCGCCACGGTCTGGAAGTAAACATTGTCGTGCCGCGCGTCGATTGCGACGATGATCGGCAATGAACTCTTTTGTGCGACGAGTGGCGCGACATAGGCCGATAGCGTTGTCAGGCCGACGATCTCCTTATTAGCGGCGAGCGCGATACCTCGCGCGGCTGAAATCCCGACGCGCAGTCCGGTAAAACTGCCGGGGCCCGTCGTGACGGCGATGCGATCCAGATCGAGAAAAGCGACGCGAGATTTTGTCACGACACGTTCGATCAGCGGCATCAGCGCCTCGGCGTGACCGCGCTTCATCGGCAGTGACTCGCGCGCGAGCACGTTCTTCGCCTGGGTGTCGAGTACGGCGGAGGAGCAACTGTCGAGGGCTGTGTCGATGGCCAGAACGAGCATTTAGAACCAATAAATCAAAGAGCACGCAGCAACGCAGGCAACGTGCCGCCGAAAAAGCAAAGGGGCAAGCGGTTCGGCGCTTGCCCCTCTAGTCTTTTGGACGATTTGCTTAAATTACATCGGCCGGACTTCAACCACATCCGGCAGGAAGTGCTTGAGCAGATTCTGGATGCCGTGCTTCAGGGTCGCCGTCGACGACGGGCAGCCGGCGCATGAACCCTTCATATCGAGATAGACAATGCCGTCCTTGAAACCCCGGAAGGTGATGTCGCCGCCGTCGCTGGCGACCGCCGGACGAATCCGGGTATCGAGCAGATCTTTAATAGCGGCGACCGTTTCTGTGTCGGCCTCGTTGAAGAACTCTTCCGCATGCGCTTCTTCAGGCTTGTCGCCGTCGGCGAGCAGCGGCGCGCCGGACATATAGTGTTCCATGATGACGCCGAGGATCGCTGGCTTCAGATGCTGCCAGTCGCTGCTGTCCTTGGTCACGGTGACGAAATCGGAACCATAAAAGACGCCGGTGACACCGGGAACGTCGAACAGGCGATTTGCCAGCGGCGAGCGGGTGGCTGCCTCGCGGTTGACGAATTCCATCGTGCCGCTGTCGAGCACGGTTCGTCCGGGAATGAATTTCAAAGTGGCGGGATTTGGGGTCGCTTCGGTCTGGATAAACATGGGTGTCTCCGGCGCATCGCCGGTTCAAGGCCGGCGCGAACGGGTTTCAAGGATCGTACCCATAACAGATAAAGCCGCAAAAGGCACGATCAAGAGGGCGCAGCCGCGCTGTCGAAAAGCCCGACCTCAGGACAACGCGTCGATATCGATGTCGCTGAGGTTGCCGGGCACAATTGCCATCGGAATTGGAAAATTGCCGGCCGTATGGGCGAGCATGCTGATGATCGGTCCCGGCCCTTCGGCCCCGACGCTGGCGGCCAATACCAGCAACGCAATATCGACATCCTTGTCGATCACGTCGAGAATTTGCTCGCCGGGGTCGCCTTCGCGGATGACGCGTTCGGGTGTAATCGCAGCAATGCCGTTCGCCCGACCCGAGGCGCGATCCAATGCAGCGTTGGCCCCTTCTTCAGCTTCCGCACGCATGACTTCGGCCACGCCGAGCCATTGCTGGTTGCGGTCTTCGGTGTCGATAACGCGTAGCATCACCACACCGCCTCCGACGCGAACTGCCCAGCGGCTGGCGTAATATACCGCGCGATCGCACTCCGCAGAATCATCGACGATCACCAAGCATTTTGGCTTGTGACCTTGCTCGTAACTTCGGCGTTGGCTGCTCATGCGTGTCCCGGATGATGAACCGACATTGCGTTCATGCTGCCACGCGGCGGGGCGAGGGGACAAGGCGGACGAATGGCGACTCGATCCGCAAGTTTTCAGATTGTGGCGGCGGAACGGTTGACCCGAGCAACGCGCGTGCGGCGAATCGCTAAGGCCTGCGGATGAATCCGACGATGTCCTTGACGTGGTTCATCGTTTCAGCCGCGATGGCGCGCGCGCGGTTAGCGCCATCGACCAGCACGGAATCGATGTAAGCCGAGTCATGCGTCAGCTTCTTCATCTCCGCGCCGATGGGGCCGAGCTTTTCGACAGACAAATCGACCAGCGCCGTCTTGAAGCCGGAGAACTGTCCACCGCCGAATTCCTTGAGGACGTCGGATTTCGACTTGCCGGCCAAGGCCGCAAAGATACCGACAAGATTGTCTGCTTCGGGGCGACTCTTGAGGCCTTCTTCTTCGCTCGGCAGCGGTTCGGGGTCGGTTTTCGCCTTGCGGACTTTCTGCGCGATGGAGTCTGCGTCGTCGGACAAGTTGATGCGCGAATAGTCCGAGGGATCGGACTTCGACATTTTCTTCGAGCCGTCGCGCAGCGACATCACCCGCGTCGCGGGTCCAGTGATGAGTGGCTCCGGCAACGGAAAGAACGTTGCGTCGAGGTTGTGCGCTTTGATGGAGTCGGAGAAATCGTTGTTGAATTTCTGCGCGATGTCGCGCGACAGCTCCAGATGTTGCTTCTGGTCTTCGCCAACCGGAACATGCGTCGCGCGATAGACGAGAATGTCGGCCGCCATCAGGTTCGGGTAGGCGTAGAGCCCGACCGAAGCATTCTCGCGATCCTTACCGGCCTTTTCCTTGAACTGCGTCATACGATTGAGCCAGCCGAGTCGCGCGACGCAATTGAACACCCAAGCCAGCTCCGCATGCTCGGACACCTGACTCTGGTTGAATACGATATGCTTCTTTGGATCGATGCCGCTGGCGATAAAAGCCGCCGTCACTTCGCGAATGTTGCGCGTCAGTTCGGCAGGGTCTTGCCACACGGTGATGGCGTGCAGATCGACCACGCAGTAGATGCAGTTATGCGTGTCCTGCAGTTTGACGAAATTGACGATGGCACCGAGATAATTGCCGAGATGCAAATTTCCCGTTGGCTGCACGCCGGAGAAAACCAGTTCTTTCGCCATGGTCGCTGTCCCTCAGCCCGGTGGAGAGGCTGGATTTACCGAGGCGTCACTTGCCACGCGCGTCCTGCCCGCGCAAGTCGCCGATGGCCTGGCTCCAGTTTACGACGCCAAGCAGATCGAGCAGCAGGCCATAAAATGAGATGCCAGCGGCCACAAGGCCGCCGAGAATTGTCAACTGCGCCATGAATCCTGCATTGGCCACGACGGGGGCGACGAAGTAATTCGACGTTAACAGCATCGTTCCCATTGCGGTGGCGCTGATTGCGATGCGCGGCAGTCTGCGCAGCGCAATGGGATCGATTGAGAATCCGAATGTCGTGACGAGGCGCCAGCCGAGAACGGCGGCGCAGGACCACGCGCCGAGCGAGATACTGGCTGCCACACCGCTTGCTCCCAATAACCTGCCAAACAGCAAGCCAGCGATCACCGCGACCACTATTCCAGACAAAGTCGCATACAGCGGCGTGCGCGTGTCGTCGCGCGCGAAAAATGCTGGTGCCAGCACTTTGACGAGAACGTGTGCCGGAAGACCGATCGCCAATATCGACAGCGCTTGTGCGGTGGCGGCGGTGTCGCTGGCCGTAAACGCGCCGTGTTCGAACAAGATGCGAATGACCGGCGTGCTCAACACGATCAGGCCGAGCATCGCCGGCATCACGAGTGCCACGGCCAACTCGAACCCGCGCGATTCGGCTTGCATCAATGCTTCGCGATCGCCGCTCTGAATGGCGCGCGTCAGTTCCGGCATCAGCACAGTGCTCATCGCAACACCGACCATGCCGAGCGGTAATTCGATCAGACGATTGGCAAAATAAAGCCATGAGACGGCAGCAGGCGAAGCGGAGGCGACGATCGCGCCGCCGACAATGAGAAATTGCGGCCCGGCATTGGCGATCATGCCGGGAATACCTTTGCGAAAGAATCCGCGAATTTGCGGATCGAATGAAATCCTGATCGGCCTCGCGAGGCCATCTCGCCAAGGTCTACGCTGAATCAGGATCAACATTTGCAGGCAGCCCGCGATGCCGACGGCGCCCGCGATGATTGTTGCCGAAATCAATGGATCGTGCCGCCAGATCAGCAGCACGGCGAGCACGACGATCAATGTAATGTTGAACAGAACAGGTGAGAATGCAGTGAGCACAAACCGATGCTCCGCATTCAGCACGCCCATCATCACCGTGACCGGGCCGACGAACGCAAAATATGGCATCATCAGGCGCGCGTCGTTGACGGCGATTTGAAGTGTATCCCGTCCGGCGAAACCCGGCGCAAGAATGGCGATGACCAGAGGCATCAGCAAGGTCAGGACGACGGCTATAGCGATCAGGATAAGACTGATGCTGCCAAGCACGCGGCCGGCAAAGGCGGCGGCGGCAACTTGGCCTTCTGTCTCGCGCACGCGAAGATAACCCGGGATCAAGGCCGCATTCAGTGCACCTTCGGAGATAGAGCGGCGGGCGACGTTGATGAACTGGAACGCGACTAAAAAAGCATCCGCAATGGGACCCGCGCCAAGTAAGGCCGCGATCATCGAATCGCGTCCGAACCCGAGCACACGGGAGCTGAGTGTTCCGGTCGAAACTGTGAGGATGTGGCGGATCATGAAGCCGTTATCGGAGCAATAGAGCGGGTCATTTTTGAAACCGTACGCTTGCTGGCGGACGCTTTGTCGTGATAGGTCGCCGGACCTTCATCCCGTTAAATATCAGCTATCGGCCAATATGTGCCGTTCCGTCAGGATTATCATTAATGAGCGCAGCGACATACGACGTTCTCGGCATCGGCAACGCTATCGTCGATATTTTGGCGAAGGCCGAGGACAGTTTTCTGGTCCAGCAGGGCATGACCAAGGGCGCGATGGCGCTGATCGACGAGGAACGGGCGACAGCGATTTATAAGGCGATGGGTCCCGCGACGGAAATTTCAGGCGGATCGGCCGCTAACACCATTGCCGGCATTGCGAGCTTCGGCGCGCGTGCGGCTTTCGTCGGCAAGGTTCGTGACGATCAACTGGGTCAGGTTTTCGGACACGACATCAAAGCGTCCGGCGTTGCTTTCGCGACGCCTCCGGCGTCGGCAGGAGCAGCAACGGCACGGTCTTATATTCTCGTTTCGCCGGACGGCGAGCGCACGATGAATACGTTTCTCGGCGCAGCGCAGGATTTATCGCCTCGCGACATCGATGCATCCCAGATCGCGTCATCGCTCATCGTCTACCTCGAAGGATATCTGTGGGATCCGAAGGACGCGAAGGAAGCGTTTCTGAAAGCCTCGAAGATCGCGCACGACAACAAGCGCAAAGTCGCGTTGACATTATCCGACGCGTTCTGCGTGGGACGTTATCGCGCGGAGTTTCTCGATCTCATTAAATCCAAGACGGTCGATCTCGTTTTTGCAAACGAAACCGAATTAACATCGCTCTATGAAATTTCGGATTTCGACAAAGCGCTCGCGCAATTGCGCAACGATGCGACCCTCGCCGTCGTGACCCGCAGCGAGAAGGGATGCGTTGTCGTAAGCAACGATAAAACGACCGCAGTTCCGGCGTTTCCTGTGAAACGAGTTGTAGACACGACGGGTGCGGGCGATTTGTTTGCCGCAGGTTTTCTGTTTGGCGTCGTGCGCGGTTTCACGCATGAGCAATCAGGGCAACTCGGCGCACTCGCTGCTGCTGAGGTGATCCAGCATATCGGCGCGCGCCCGCAGACTTCTTTGAAGAAACTCGCTCAGGAGAACGGCCTTCCGGCCTGAACCGCCGGTGCGTCGGCTTCGACCAATGCATCGTGATCACGCCGGAACAAATAACCGTTTGGTCGGTTGAAACGGCCCGCTAAGACTCTACGTATCTCTTTAACTTCTTGCCAAAAATGACATATTTTTCAATATGATGGCGCTAAAGCGCCACAGAAGGACGCGATGATTGCGAGTTGGAGCGACTGGAAGCGATATCCAAAGGTCGGCCGTGGCGAGACGTTGCAGGCACCGATTGGTCCCGGGATTTTTGAAGTCCGTCACGTTTCGTCCGGCGCACTATTCGCTTTCGACGCGTCCGACAATCTTGCGGAGGCGCTTTCAAATCTTGCTTTCGGTTCAAAGTCTTTTTTGTCTTGGTTCGGCAAGCGCACGCCATTGTCCTTGCCCGATCTCGAATATCGCACCTTATCAACGACGACCGCCGCTCAAGCTAAAATCGCAGCCGAGCGCGTCATCGGTCGCCGCGAAGCATACATGAGCATCGTCGCGTAATAGACGACGCTTCGCTCTAATTCTATCGCCCTGTGAATTTCGCTGGACGCTTTTCGAGAAACGCTGCGACGCCTTCCTTGAAATCTTCCGCGCCGCCCGCCGTTCCTTGGAATTGCTTTTCCAGGTCGATTTGTTCTTCGAACGAATTGTGCGGGCTTTCCCAGTAGAGCCGGCGGATTAGCGACAGTGCGACCGTCGGCCCGTTGGCCAGGTCGTGCGCGAGTTTTTTGGTTTCCTCAGCCAAGGCCGCATCGTCCACCACGCGATTTACCAGACCCCACTCCAGCGCCTTTTCTGCAGGAAGACGCTCGCCGAGTAGCGACAGTTCGATGGCGCGCGCTTTACCGATCAAGCGCGGCAGTATCCAGGTCGATCCGCAATCCGGCACGAGGCCGATGCGGCGAAATGCCTGGAGAAAATATGACGACCGCGCACACACAACGATGTCGCCCATCAGCGCGAAGCTCATGCCTGCACCGGCAGCGGGGCCATTGACGGACGTCACGACAGGACAATGCATGTTGCGCAACCGCCGCAGGAATGGATGAAACGCGGTTTCAAGCGCCGCTCCGGCGTTTCGTCGCACGGGGTTCTGTTCGTTGTTGCGACCCTGAAGATTTGCGCCGGTGCAGAACGCCTTGCCTGCGCCGGTCAGCACCAGACATCGCACTTCATCGCGCTTGTCGCTCACGACGTCGAGCGCCTCGCTCATGCCGGCAAGCATTTCAACGGAGACCGCGTTCATCACCTCCTGATGATCCATCACCAGCGTGGCGACGTTGCCGTCAAATTCGAGTTTGCAATGTTTAAACTGCATCAGCGTATCCTCGCATTATGAGACGCTTGAAGCGTCATTTCGCGCGCGACTATCCGGCAATCCAAACGGGCTGTAAACGGCAGCGGGTCCGCGAGGCTAAGAGTCGCATCAGCCATGCGGCGGGAAAGCTGTTTCGCATGGCGGAAATAAAGTCACGACCTCATTCAACGTGGCCGTATTTTTTTCGAAATTTTTCCGCGTCGCCGAATTCCGCGAAAGCGTTGTAGTGTTCATGCGCCGATATCGCTTTGCGCGCATGTTTGATCGGGCACCAATATTGTTCGGTGCGTCCGGAAATTTCACTCGCATAGGCCATGAGGCCGTTGCCGTAAGAGCAATAGGCGCAGTTGATCTTCTCGACGATATTCAAATAGGCAAGATGCGCGCGATCATAAATAAAATAGTCGCTACGTTTCACTCGCTTCATTCCATAGATCGGAAAGCAAATCCACTGATAGGTGGTGATGAAAATGTCGAGCAGCACGAAGGGAATGATCACCGAGTAGATTATTGGTGCTGTCAGGATAATGAGAGGATTGGCATTAACAACGTACTTCGCAACGCCGACGCGAAGGGCTCGGTGTGCTTTGAGGATTTCCGCCTCGAACACTGCCCGCTTGCCCTCAAGTTTATAATGCAGCTTGGTCTGAAGGATTGCGAGTTCGGCGTCGAGTTCGGTTTGCAGCGATTTGATATGAGCGTGGATGCGGGTGATGTTCTCGTTCATGAATGACATCCAGTGTGATGCACAGTGAAAATTCTATTCCGGCAGCGGGATGAATTCGTGCTCGTTCGGAACAAGTCCGAAGCGGCCAGCTTTCCAGTCGGCTTTGGCTTGTTCGATTCTGTCTTTGCTCGATGAGACGAAATTCCACCAAATGTGCCGCGGCCCTTCCATAGCGCTACCGCCGAGAAACATCATGCGCGTCTTGCGCAAAGCTTTCACCGTGATGCGATCGCCTGGACGAAACACCAGAAGCCGCGGCCCCTCGAACTTGTCGCCTGCAATCTCGATTTCGCCATCGACCACATAGATCGCGCGTTCCTCGTGATCGGCGTCGAGCGGAACGTTCTTGCCCGCATCGAGTGCGACCTCGACATAGAACCAATCGGATACCATCTCGACTTGCGACGATACGCCGAACGATTTGCCGGCGATGATGCGCGCGCTGAATCCGTTGTCCTGTACGGTCGGAAGATTTGCCGCGCCGTAATGCTGGAACGAGGGCGGGATTTCTTCCCTTCCGGCAGGAAGCGCGATCCAGCTTTGCAAGCCCATCATGCTTTGCCCGTTTGCGCGCTGCATATCAGGCGTTCTCTCCGAGTAAGAGATTCCGCGTCCGGCCGTCATCAGGTTCATGGCACCGGGTTGAATTTCCTGAATGTTGCCTTCGCTGTCGCGATGCATGATCGAGCCATCGAAGAGATAGGTCACGGTGGCAAGACCGATATGCGGATGCGGGCGCACGTCCATGCCCTTGCCGGGAATGAACTGCACCGGACCGAAATGATCGAAGAAGATAAACGGTCCGACCATCTGGCGCTTGCCGTGTGGCAGCGCCCGTCGCACGGCAAAGCCGTCGCCGAGATCGCGCGTGCGCGGTACTATCATGAGTTCGAGCGCGTCGCATGACGGCGCATCGCCAAGGATCGGATCGTTCGAGGGCATCCAGCTCATGGCGCGTCCCCTTTACCAATATGCGACTGCACCGTTGCAGCCGCTGCTTTTAGCTCGCTGCGGACTGCTCGCTCGCCATCAATCGGGCGGGGACAATCTTGCGAATCGCTGAAGACGCGGCAATTTGCCCTTTTTCAGCGAATGCCTCGTGATTGCTCTCGATGTCGCCGAGCGCATAGAGATAGTTCACCATCAGGCCGTGAGATTGGCGCATACCGTTCGGAGACTTGTCTCCGAGAAAATTCAGCCGCTCCAGCCGCGCACCGTTACCGAGATGAAACCGCGCGACCGAATCCATGGGCTGGCCGCGTGAATTTTTTGCCTCAAGAAAATAATAGGCGGCGAGCGGCAGAAGCGCTGACTTCATACGCTCTGCCATATTCGTGTCGTCGAACCAGTTCGGAGTATCGAGCGCCTCCAATGTCTTGCGAAAGGCTTCATCGATCAACGAGGAATTCTCCAATGCGCATTCACGCTTGAGCCATGACGCAAAATTCGGCACCGGCGACAGCGTGACGAACGTATGCACATTCGGAAGCTCGCGTTTAATCTCCTCGACCACCTGCTTGATCAGGAAATTGCCAAAGGAAATTCCGCCGAGGCCCTTCTGCGTATTCGAGATTGAATAAAATACAGCCGTCGTCGCATCCGTTGCAGCAATCGGCTCGCGCGTAAGATCCAACAGCGGCGCTATCGCGGCCGGGCTCTCGCGCGTGAGAGCGACTTCGACGAAGATCAAAGGTTCATCGACCAGTTGCGGATGGAAAAAGCCATAGCAGCGCCGGTCGGGTGGGGCGAGGCGCGCGCGCAAATCGTCCCAGTTACCGATGGCGTGCACTTGCTCGTAGCGGATAATTTTTTCAAGAATGTTCGCGGGGGTGGTCCAGTCGATTTTTTGCAGCACGAGAAAGCCGCGATTGAACCAAGACGCAAACAAATGCACGAAATCGCTGTCGACATATTTCAGTTGCGGATGGTCGGCGGCATGCGCGAGGAGTGCCTCGCGCATCCTCACCAGCGACGCTGTCCCGCCCGGCGCAAGGTTCAACCGCCGGATTAATTCCTGACGCCGCGGTTCGGCTGCCTTCAACAACTGACTTACCGCGTCCGGCGAGGCGTTGGTGTCGCGTACCGCGTCGAGTGCTTTTGTCAGTTGCAGCATATCGGGTCCGAACATGTCCGCGAGCGAGGTAAGAAATGCGAGCTTGTTTTCTTCAGTTGCTGCCGCGTAACCGGCAAGCAGCGAATTGGCCAGCGCGACGCCGGTCGCTTCGCCACGTCGCGAGAGCAAAGTTTCCCCAAGCGAGATCAATTCGGCCTTTGACATTGCGGGCGAGGCTGAAAGTCCAAGCAGGCTGCGTCCCCGCTCAGTGAGCGTATTGAGCAGGCCGCCGAGAAAGCCGGACGCGCGGTCAAGACTGGATGTCGGCATCGGTGTTGTTCTCCGGACGAATGTTCAAAGTGTCGTTGGAAGATCATACCGAACCATTGCGGTTCTTTCGAGTGGTGTTGCTATTGTACCGCTAACCCTAAAACCGGGTGGGCGCGTCGCGCCAGCGAGAGAAACCTGAAAACGAGCAAGCCAGCATAGACTGCTGTGCCGCATGACAGACCAATCCAAACGCCGATTTCTCCGTAGCCCGCCCAAAAGGCCAGACCCCAGCACGCCGGGAATCCGACGAGCCAATAGCTGATTGCCGCCATCGCCAGCGGTACGCGGGTGTCGTTCAGCCCGCGCAATGCTCCCGCAACCACGGTCTGAATGCCGTCCGCGATGAAGAACGTCGAGCCGACCAGCAGCAGCGTGGCGATCAGGGCGATGGTCGCGGCAGAACCTTGCGACGCTTCGCCGAAGAAAGAGTGGGCAAGTTCGATGCGTCCGTAGACGACTGCGAGTGTCATCGTCGCCATAAAGACAATCCCTAAACACGTCGCGACCAAACCCGCGCGCCTGATTCCCGATGCGTCGCCGCGACCCGCCGCTTGGCCGACGCGCACGGTGGCCGCCATGCCGATTCCGAACGGCACCATGAAAAGAATCGCCGCAATCTGTAATGCGATTTGGTGCGCCGCCAATGCGGTCGTGCTGATTGCACCCATCAACAGACCGGCCGCGCCGAATACGCCGTATTCGAGCAAAAACGATATGGAGATTGGCGCGCCGATCGCAACGAGGTTCCGCATCAGCGTCCAGTCGATGCGCCAGAGTCGTCCGAGCACATGGTATTTCCGAAACGGCTGCTGCGTATGCGCCACCCAAAGAGCTGCGACACACATGCCGATGTTGACGAGCGTGGTCGCGGTTCCTGCGCCGAGCAGTTCCAGTCGCGGCAATCCAAACTCTCCGTAAATCAGCGAATAGCCGAGCAGCGCATTGGCGGGGATGGCGACAGCGGTGATCCATAAACCCGGCTGCGGTTTATTGACGGCGCCCATGAAATTTCGGATCGCCATAAACCATAGCGCCGGCAAAATACCGGGCGTCAGGCCGAACAGATATGTTTGCGCGAGACGCGCATTTTCTGGTGCCTGGCCCAGGGATGTTAAAATTCGTTCTCCGAATAGCGGAAGGGTCATCAGAGGTAACGACAGTAGCAGCGCAGCGAGGAGGCCAACCCTCAGCGACCTACGAACGCCGCGTGGTTTGCGCGCACCAAGCGCCTGCGCGGCAAGCGGCGCGACCGCCGACACCAATCCCATTCCGATCGTGAAGGCGATGAAGAAGATCGTATGCGCCAGCGCTGCTGCCGCGACGGCACGATCTCCCAGCCGTCCGATCAGCGCCAGATCGGTCGTCATCATAGCAATCTGCCCGAGTTGCGTCAGCGCGATCGGAATCGCGAGCTTCAGCGTTTCGGTAATCTCGACGCCGAGTTCACCGGACGAGGCGACGGCTCCGGGCACGCGACCGGGTTTGTTGAGAGTGAATAACGTCATGGGCGTTCGCTAACATGGTAGCCCGACAAAATCGTGACCGGCGTCGGGATATCACGCAGCATTCCAGGATAATTGAAGGTACTTTGCCGCGCGAGAAAAAGAGGTATCCCTCATGCTATAGAGATAGTGGCCTGCTTGACAGCATCCCGGCTGCCGCTGAACGTGCGGACTTCGTAAGCAGAGTTTGAGACATTTGATGTTCACCGGGATCGGCTTCATAGCATTTTGTTTCATCTTCGGCGGCGGCGTCGCCGGATTGTTGCTGGGAAAGATTCTACCGGAAAGCTACCGGACGGAGCCAACGCACAAAGCTGTCCAGCTGACGATGGGGTCGGTCGGCCTTCTAGCGGCCCTCGTACTTGGACTGTTGGTGGCTAGCGCCAAAAACAATTTCGACACCAGCAACAAGGAAGTCGAGCAGTTCAGCGCCAGCCTTATATTGCTTGACCGCGAGATCATGAATTTCGGACAGGACGCGAAACCGATCCGCGATTTGCTGCGTGGCTTCACAGAAGAAAAGTTCGCGCAGATTTGGGGCCAGAGCGTTCCGGTCGATCATTCGCGCACCGTCGCCCTACTGGACGATATCCAAAGCCGGTTGCGAATGTTGACGTCGCAGAATGAAGTTCATCGTGAGGCGCGCTCGACCGCGCTGCATTACGTCGATGAATTGAAACAGAATAGCCGCCTGTTGGCCGTTCAGGAAGTCAGCCGCACGCCGCGCGCATTTCTGATGGTAATGGTATTCTGGCTCAGCATGCTGTTTCTCAGCTATGCGTTATTTGCGCCGGCGAACGCGATATATGTCGGCGCTCTTTTCGTGGCGGCGATTTCACTCTCGGTGGCGGTGAATTTGATCGTCGATATGGATCATCCGTTTCGCGGATTCATTAAGGTGTCTCCGGTTCCGATGCAACAAGCACTGGAGCGGATGACGCCGTGATTTCTCTTAACGAGAAACTTGCCGCAGCATCGATTGCACGACAATGCGGTGAATTGGCTTGATGGTTGCAAGATAAACGCGCCCAAGCAAATTGTGCGTCTGCACGACTGTGGTCGCTGTGACGCGGCGCGAATTGCCATCTCCGAACACGTCAACAATGACCCGGAAGTCGAGATGCTTGTCGTCGAAGCCTGCCACGAGACGCTCGTGCGTCTGACTCAGCACCGGAAAGATGCCGATGATGTCCGCACCGTCGCTCCGGTGAGGTCCGCCCTTCAGACCGAACGGCGCGACAATGATATTTCGCAATATCAGAAGAACATCGACCCATCCCGGAGCGCGCGTCATCATGCGCTCGGCGGCGCGGCGGGCATCGATCGGCTCATCGGTGGAAATTGAAAAGGCGTCGGAGAATTCTGCGCCGGGAAGAAGTTTTCTCAACGCAGCGTCGGGCTCGACAGCATGAACCTTACACATCCACATTCGCGTCGAGCGAATTGTCCTGGATGAATTCGCGGCGCGGCTCCACGACATCGCCCATCAGCTTGGTGAAAATGTCGTCAGCGGCGTCGACTTCCTTGACCTTCACTTGCAGGAGCGAACGCGCGTTGGTGTCGAGCGTTGTTTCCCACAATTGCGACGGGTTCATTTCGCCGAGGCCTTTATAGCGCTGGAGCGCGACGCCCTTGCGACCGGCGTCAGTCACGGCTTCAAACAGACTGACCGGCCCGTGGATCTGCGTCTCGGTGTCCTTGCGGCGAAGCACCGAACTGCGCGGGTAGGCCTCCTGCAGCTTACCGGCATACTCGTCGAGCTTGCGCGCATCTGCAGAGCCGAGCAGCGCATCGTCGATGATCGCAACATCTTTCACGCCGCGCACGGTGCGCTCGAAGAAATAGCCTTCGCCTTCCTTGAACGAACCAACCCAGCCGCGTTCGACTTCATCTGCAAGCGCATCGAGGCGCTTGGCGATGTAGTCGGCGGCCTGATTGGCTTTGGCGACGTCGCCAATCACATGCGGCGAAAGTACGCCAGCGATGGCGGCTTGCTCGACGACACTGCGGTTGTAGCGACTGTGGAGGTTGTTGAGGATGCCGCGAATGACGCGCGCGTCTTCGAGGAGCGCCTGCAAATCGCGTCCCTTGCGATCTTCGCCGGATGCAAGTTTCAGAACACAATCATCGAGGCCGGTCTCGATCAGATAATCTTCCAGCGCGCGTTCGTCCTTGAGATACTGCTCGGACTTTCCGCGGTTTACTTTGTAAAGCGGCGGCTGCGCGATGTAGAGAAAGCCGCCGTCGATCAGAGTCGGCATCTGGCGGAAAAAGAAGGTCAGCAAAAGCGTGCGGATATGTGCACCATCGACGTCGGCGTCGGTCATCACGATGATTTTGTGATAGCGCAGTTTTGAAATATCGAAATCGTCGCGTCCGATGCCGGTGCCGAGCGCCGTGATTAACGTGCCGATCTGTTCCGACGAGAGCATCTTGTCGAAACGTGCGCGCTCGACATTGAGAATCTTTCCGCGCAGCGGCAGCACAGCCTGGAATTCGCGGTTGCGGCCTTGCTTGGCGGAGCCTCCTGCGGAATCGCCCTCGACGATGAAGAGTTCGGACTTCGCCGGGTCGCGCTCCTGACAGTCTGCAAGTTTGCCGGGCAATGACGCCACATCGAGCGCGCCCTTGCGGCGGGTGAGATCGCGCGCCTTGCGTGCGGCTTCGCGTGCGGCAGCAGCCTCGATCACTTTGCCGACAATGGTTTTCGCTTCGGCCGGATGCTCCTCGAACCATGCTGATAGCGCTTGATTGAGAACGTTCTCCACGACAGGCCGCACTTCTGACGAAACCAATTTATCTTTTGTTTGCGACGAGAATTTCGGGTCGGGCACTTTCACCGACAGAACCGCAGTTAGTCCTTCGCGGCAATCGTCGCCGGTCAACGCAATCTTTTCCTTCTTCGCCATCGCATCGGCATAACTCGTGACCTGGCGCGTCAGCGCGCCGCGGAAGCCCGCCAGATGCGTGCCGCCATCGCGTTGCGGGATGTTGTTGGTGAAGCAAAGAACGTTCTCGTGGTAGCTGTCGTTCCACCACAGCGCCGCCTCGACGCCGATGCCGTTATGCTCGGCGCGGATCATGATCGGCGCGGGCACCATCGGCTTCTTGTTGCGGTCGAGATATTTGACGAACTCCTCGACGCCACCGTCGTAATGCAGCTCTTCGCGCTTCTCGACCGCGTGGCGCATGTCTGACAGCAGAATATTGACACCTGAGTTCAGGAACGCGAGTTCGCGCAGGCGATGTTCAAGCGTTGCGAAATCGTACTCGACATTGGTGAAAGTGTCAGTCGAGGCGAGGAACGTCACCTCTGTGCCGCGTTTGCCCTTGGATTCGCCGACAACTTTCAGTGGCGCGACAGCGTCGCCATGCTTGAATTCGATGAGGTGTTCTTTGTCGCCTCTCCAGACGCGTAGCACGAGCTTGCTCGACAACGCATTGACAACAGAGACACCCACGCCGTGCAGACCGCCGGACACTTTGTAGGAATTCTGGTCGAATTTTCCGCCAGCATGAAGCTGCGTCATGATGACTTCCGCGGCCGAGATACCTTCGCCCTTGTGGATGTCGACCGGAATGCCGCGTCCATCGTCGCGCACCGTGACCGAATTGTCGGGATTGAGAATGACGTCGACGCGGGTGGCGTGACCGGCGAGCGCCTCATCGATGGCGTTATCGACGACTTCGTAAACCATGTGATGGAGACCCGAGCCGTCATCGGTGTCGCCGATATACATGCCCGGACGTTTCCGAACGGCATCCAGACCCTTGAGCACGCGGATCGATTCAGCGCCGTATTCGCCGCTTGATGGCGGCGTGGATTTGGCACCCGATTGGCGTGCTGGTTCGGTCATGAAGAGGCCTTCGTGGGACTATCGAATCAGGCCGCCGAAATTGCGGCTCCGATGTCAATTTGTGACATGAAAACAAGGCGTCGCCTAGGACAATTTAGGCAGCCTCAAGCTCTTGAAAAAATGGGGTTTTCCGGCAGTTTTTCAAGACCTGAAAACCGCATTTTCGACCCTGTGGAAAAGTCTGATTCTGGAGTCTTCTTGCACGTGCTTTTTGAGCTCTTCGGGCTGCGAAATACGTCGACAAACCGCATCTCCCGCCCGGGCCGTAAACCGCGCGGCTAGACAGCACATCGTTCAAAATTGAATGACTGTTTTCACAACGATCTAACCTGCGCAGTTTATCCAGAACGTCTCACCAAGGGAGTTTGAGATGAAGGTACTGGTCGGATTGTTTGCCCTCGTTGCGTTTGCCGCACCAGCGTGCGCGGATTCGGTTGTTGCGACGTCGGTTCGGCAGGGCAATACCATCGTCACCACGACTCCGAGAGGCGTCTACACGACCCAGATCCAGCGTTCCGGCAATGAGATCAAGAGCGAGACGCGCTTCCAGGGTAACAGTGCCTCGCGCAACGAATATCGCCCGATGACCCATTGATCGGTGAAGCGGGCTGCGGTATGCGCCTAAGATCGGCGTGTCACGCGGCCGCTCTCCACATCGAAAATTTCGCTCGCCGCGCCGACGTCTGCGAACGCTGCGGGATCCGCGCCGGTCATCCAGACCTGCGCGCCTAACTTAGCCAACTCATCGAACAGCGCGCGGCGCCGTGACGGGTCGAGATGCGCGATGACCTCGTCGAGCAACAACAACGGCGTGATGCCCGTCATCTCGGCGACGAGATTGGCATGCGCCAGCACAAGGCCGATCAGCAGCGCCTTTTGCTCGCCGGTGGAGGCGTCCTTCGCGGGCATATTCTTCGGCGTATATATCACCTGCAAATCCGTGAGGTGGGGACCGCTGAGTGTGCGGCCCGCAGCGGCGTCCTTGGGTCTGCTCTCGCGCAGAATTTCACGGTAACGATCCTCGACGCCGGTCGCCGTTTCGGTCATCAGCGCGTTCTCCATCCAGCCATCGAGCGCGATGGTCGCCGACGGAAATGCCGATCGGCTGCCACGCGCTTCAAGTGTCGCGGCAAGTCTGTGCAAGGTGTGTCCACGCAGCGCTGCGACCGCAACGGCAAGCTCTGCCGTTTCGCGTTCGATGGCATCGCACCAATGCGGGTTGAAGTTGCGATCTTCCAGCAAGCGGTTGCGCGATCTTAAGGAACGATCCAGTGCCGAGACGCGGCCGGAATGCTCGCTGTCGATCGCAAGCACGAGGCGGTCGAAAAATCGCCGCCGCTCAGATGCGGGACCCATGAACAGCCCGTCCATTGCGGGTGTCAGCCACACCATGCGCAGGTGATCGCCGAATGCGGCGGCAGATTGAACCGGCTCGCGGTCGATGCGATTGCGACGCGGATTGGAAGCTCCGTCTGCGCTTGGCGGATCGATGCCGGTGCCCAATGTCGCAAGGCCGACTTCCCCTTCAACCTCCGCCGACACGGCCCACGACCCATCGCCCTGAATGTCGGCGACGTCGTCCAGTGTGGCGCGGCGCAAGCCCCTGCCCGGCGACAGGAACGATATCGCCTCAAGGCAATTGGTTTTGCCCGCGCCGTTCGGCCCGACCAGCACGACAAGGTCGCGCTGCGTCTCCACGCTCGCCGAGCGGTAGTTGCGGAAGTGATTGAGGCTAAGGCGCAGGATGCGTGAGACGGTCATGGCCACCGTCTTACCGCAGATTGGGTGCCACTACACCCGCATCGGCATCAGCACGTAAAGCGCGCCCTTGGATTCCTTGTCCTGCACCAGAGTCGGTGAGCCAGGATCGGCGAGGCGCAACACCGCGACTTCGCCTTCGATCTGCGCCGCAATGTCGAGCAGATAGCGCGAGTTGAATCCAATATCGAGTGCGTCGGAGGCGTATTCAACTTCGAGTTCTTCGGTGGCGCTTCCCGAGTCAGGATTTGTCACAGATAGAACGAGCTTGCCCGCCGACAGAGCAAGTTTCACGGCCCGACCGCGTTCGCTTGAAATCGTTGAGACGCGATCCACGGCCGCTTCGAAATCCTTCTTGTCGACGATCAGCTCCTTGTCATTATTCTGCGGAATGACGCGACCATAATCAGGGAAAGTGCCGTCGATCAGTTTCGAGGTCAAAACCACGTCGCCGATGGTGAAACGGATCTTGCCCGTCGAAAGTTCGATCTTCACTTCAGCATCGTTGTCTTCGATCAGACGTTGCACTTCGCCGACGGTCTTGCGCGGCACGATGACGCCGGGCATGCCCGCGGCACTTTTCGGCAACGGCAGATCGACTTGTGCAAGCCGATGGCCGTCAGTCGCGACCGCGCGTAACGTCGCAGACTTCGCGCTGCCTGCTGCGTGCAGATAGATGCCGTTGAGATAATAGCGCGTCTCTTCGGTTGAAATCGCAAATTGCGTGCGGTCGATCAGCCGCTTCATGTCGCTGGCCGCAAGCGTGAAGGAGTGCGTCATGTCGCCGGCAGCCAAATCCGGGAAATCGCTTTCCGGCAAAGTTTGCAGCGTAAAACGCGAGCGGCCCGCGCGAATGGCGAGCACCGAGCGATCGCTGTCACCTTCGAGCACGATCTGTGAGCCATCCGGCAATTTGCGAACGATGTCGTAGAACATGTGGGCTGGAACGGTCGTCGATCCGCCGCTTCCAGTTTCACCGGCCAGCGTCTCGGTGACTTCGAGATCGAGGTCGGTCGCCTTCAGGCTGAGGCGGGATTTTTCCGCGCGGATCAGCACGTTGCCCAATATCGGAATCGTATTGCGGCGTTCGACCACGCGATGGACGTGACCCAGCGATTTGAGGAGTTGCGCGCGCTCGACTGTGACTTTCATGACAATTCCGCCCGATCCCAAACCACTGCTTTATTGAATGCGCCGGGCGCAGCAAGAAAAAGCGCACCACGGCGACGGACACCCGCAACCGGCAAGACTTGAGGTCAGGCCGGGTCTGCGGGGGAGCGTAAAGTGGCGTGGTTGGCCTTGGGATGCAAGGGCAAGGAAAGCCGCACGGCGGCTATCCCCGTTGATGTTTTGCCGTCTATTCCTGCAATTGACGTTTCAGAAGTTCGACCTCTTCGGACAACGAAATATCCTTGGCGACGAGCCCTTCGATCTTGCGAACCGCGTGCAATACCGTGGTGTGATCGCGGCCGCCGAAGCGACGCCCGATTTCCGGCAATGAACGCAGCGTCAGGGTCTTGGCAAGATACATCGCGACCTGACGTGGGCGCACTACGTTCGCCGTGCGGCGTGAAGACAGAAGATCCGAGCGGCTGACGTTATATTGCCGCGCGACCACGCGCTGGATGTCCTCGATCTTGACGCGTTTGGGTTCCTGCGGGCGAATGAGATCGCGCACTTCGCGCTCCGCCATTTCCAGCGTCACGGCGGTGGCGTTGAGTTTGGAGTGCGCGAGCAGACGATTGATCGCACCTTCAAGATCGCGCCCGTTATGCGTGATGGTCTTTGCCAGATATTCGAGTACCGGCTGCGGCACTTCGAAAGTTGCGTGATGCACGCGCGCAGCAGCAACGCGCGATTTCAGGATTTCGAGACGCAATTCTTCGCCGAGCGACGCCATTTCGACAACCAAGCCGCCGGCGAGGCGCGAACGTACGCGCTCATCAAGCGCTTCGAGATCGGACGGCGGGCGATCGGCTGCGATCACAACCTGACGCCCGGCGTCGATCAGCGCGTTCAGCGTGTGGCAAAATTCGGCCTGGGTAGATTTACCCTGAAGAAATTGCAGATCGTCGATCACCAGCACGTCAATGCCGCGCAGGGCTTCCTTGAATGCCAATGCGGTCTGGGATTTCAGCGCGGCGACGAAGCCGTACATGAATTTCTCGACAGTCAGATAAAGCACCTTGCGCTCGGCACCGGAATTGCCGGCCCACGTCACCGCCTGCAGCAGATGGGTTTTGCCGAGACCGACGCCGGCGTGAATATAGAGCGGGTTGAACATCACGCTGTCGCCGCGGCGTCCTTCGGCAACTTGCCTCGCGGCCGCGTGCGCCAATGTATTTGAGCGGCCCATGACAAAGCTTCCGAATGTCAGGCGCGGATCGAGCGGCGAGCCGCCGAGCGCATCGTGACTGGCGGATACCGGCGCGGTCGCGGCAACGCGCAACTCAGGCGCGGGACGGCTGTCGCGCAATTCAGTTCGGCGCTCGTCGAGTTGGGTTTTGGCGTCCTTGACCGGTGTCGGACAGCGCATGGCGCTGCGCACGGTAAGATCGACTCGGTTCATCTGCGGAATTTCAGCCTGCCAACAGGTCAGCACACGATCCGAATAGTGTGCCTGAATCCAGCTTTTGAGGAATTTGGTGGGCACAGACATGCGCACGCAGTCCCCATTGACGCTTTCCAGGTCCATGCGCGCGAACCAACTCGAATAGACATCTTCACCGACACTGGTGCGAATTCGTCCTTTGACCCGGCTCCAATTGTCCTGATCTGTGCCCGCCAGAGGAATGGTTTGCGTAGAAGTTGCCATTTGCATTTGACTTTTCTGGTTCGTTTTTGATGCAGCGACCGTGGTCGCCAATGGAGCTCAGTGACCGTCGCGGACGTCTTCACCTGCACCGACAGACGCGCCCTCTATCGGCACTCACAGCCGCGGGCATCGTTACCAATGTCGGGGAAGCGCTTTGCGAGGTCAGCGCGTACTTGAATACGGAGGAGAGCTGCTCGACGCGAAGGACGCGTCCGCATGAACAAATATCGGGTCGCCGATCGAAACCGCTGCGGAATACTGCTGCAAGTTCTGACTAAAAGGCATGAATGCTCCCCCTCTCGCTGCGCTATGATCGCGGCGAGCTGCTGTCTTATGATTTGTTCAAGTTCGTCCTGCGTCAGCCGAAAGATGAATCGTTCGGCCTTTGCACGTCCTGCCCGTCTCTAATCCCGCACCTTCAATATTCCGTCTTCGCCAGCGAGAATTTCTCCAGCTGCATCCATCTCTTTTGTTACATCGCCCACGAAAACCGTGAAACAAGGCCAGAGAAATTTAGACACAGAACACCGATCTCACCAATCGAGTGAGTCCGAACCCTCTCATCGCTAGGAAAACACCGCTAACGTACAAACCGTCGCCGATATGTCCGCCTGTCCGAGGTTCTCAGACCGCCCTGATCTGAAGAACCGCGAGCACCGCGATGAATTAGAGATAACAGACGCCACATTCATCGCAACGCATTTGATTGGGCAAAGCTGTCGCAGTTTTGTACTTGCGCGCGTAAGGAAACATCGCGGCGATTATGACGAAACGACAAGGTTTTGAATCTGCGCATAGATTCGAATTGTCGTGACGTTGTCACAAACCGATCAATTGCCTAAAATAAATTCGTCATTTTGTAACTTATGACGCGCGTGCTGAGCCATATTCGAACCGCTGCACGGCGCTATGCTGATAAGTGGCTCCTAACGCGCCATTTTTTTTGCGCAGTGAAACAGGGCAGCTTTTCGAGTGCTGAGCTTGTCTCTCGGGCGCGCTCTTGCATTCTGAAAATTGATGTTGCGTGACGCAAAATTTCCACGATAGGTTCTACCGAACCAATTTTGGCCGCGAAGCTGCCGCCTATGCATGAAATATGCGCGGGAAAATTCGCTGTGCGGTCATGAAAAAGAAAAAAGCCCGGCGTTACCGGGCTGGTTCCATCAAAATCTTCAATCGTTGCTCTATTTTGCGAGCTTTGCGATCTGATGCGTAAGGCGCGAGACCTTACGGCTCGCATTGTTCTTGTGAACGATGTTGCGCTGCGCTGCCTGCATCAGTTCAGGCTCGGCGCTCTTCATCGCTTCGATCGCTGCCTTGCGGTCACCATTCTTAATAGCTTCCTCGACGGTACGGACTGCACCGCGCATCTGGGTGCGGCGTCCCTTATTGACGATGGTACGGCGGGCAATTTTGCGCGCCGCCTTCTTGGCAGAGGTCGTATTGGCCATTTCGTTTCGTCCTTCAGACGGCTTTCGTTCGATCGGGCCGCGGCCAAGCGATTTTGCGCGCCGCCGAACTGATCGTCATCGACCGCGTTGGCCGACTTGGGTGGAAATCGGGTGCTCTTGGAGCTGCTTTGGTCAAAAATCCAAATAAGCTCTCAAAGAACAGCGGCGGCATGATTGCGCCCACCGCCAGTCGGGGTTCTTATAGGCACACCGGTTTGTAGCGTCAACGATTTCCGGGCCATTTTGAAGGCGTTTTGACGTGTAAGAAGCCGAAGTTGTCGCTGAATCGGCGATTTCGGAACGCTGGAGCGGACCGCTGCCGCTGGTCTATACACCCGACTATATATATTGAGCGCTCGAGAATGAGGGGTGGACGATGATCCGCGGTTTTTTTCGGCTGGTCGGCATGCTTTTGATGGTGATCGCCTTTCTGTCGCTGGTTTATGACGGCGCGCGAACCATCGCCGATCAGACGCTGAGGCTGACACGGCTCGGCGAATTGTGGAACGACATCAACCAAACCAGTCAGCAGTCTTTCCAGAGCGCGGTGGAGGGATTTTCGCCGCTTCTGTGGAACGGCGTTGTGAAGTTGATGCTCAATCAGCCGGCCTGGGCGGTGGTTGGAATTATTGGCATTTTGCTGCTGCTGTTGTTCCGGCCGGGTAAGCCATTGATCGGTTATTCGCGCCACTGAGATTTCGGCACAACGGACTGCGCCGGAGATATTTCAAGATAGGTTGACGCATATATGATGGAGCGATCGGGCGTAACGCCCTCACATATCCTGCGTAACGAACTTATATAACGGGTTACCGATAGTTGAGTGCCCCAACACAGGAGTAAGCCATGTTGTTCGCGCGCAAATCTCTCGAAATACCGAGTGCTGCCGATGCACTGCCCGGCCGCGCCGCGCCGCTTCCCACCGCCAAGACGCATTTCGTCAACGGCAATCCGCTGAAGGGACCGTGTCCGGAAGGACTCGAGATGGCGGTGTTCGGTCTTGGTTGTTTTTGGGGCGCGGAGCGCAAATTCTGGGAATTGCCGCAAGGTGTCTACGTCACCGCGGTCGGTTATGCCGGTGGCAGCACACCGAATCCGACTTATGAAGAAACCTGCTCGGGTCGCACGGGACACACCGAAGCTGTGCTCGTTGTGTTCGACCCGAAAAAAGTGTCCTACGACGAACTGCTCAAAACGTTCTGGGAAAGTCACAACCCGACGCACGGCATGCGTCAGGGCAACGATGTCGGCACGCAGTATCGTTCCGCGATCTACACCTATGGCGATGCGCAGCTTAAAGCGGCGCAGGCATCGAAAGCCGCCTATGAGAAGGCGCTGAAGGCAAAGGGGCTCGGCGCGATCACGACCGAGATCAAGGCCGCCGGCGAGTTCTACTTTGCCGAAGACTATCACCAGCAGTATCTGGCGAAAAATCCCGCCGGTTATTGCGGTCTCGGCGGCACCGGCGTGTCGTGCCCCATTGGCGTGGGCGTCACCGCGTAATTTTATCTTATGTTCTAAAATTAAAAACACCGCCGGGTTTGCTCGGCGGTGTTTTCTTGTGTGCGGTTGGGAGCGCTATTTCAAATGCTTGCCGAAAAACGCCAGCGTGCGTTGCCAGGCGAGATTCGAACTCGGCTTGTCATAGCTCGCGCGCTCGTCGCAGTTAAAGCCGTGCTGCGCGCCGGGATAGATCAACACCTCGACGTCAGGACGTTTCGATTTGATCGTCTCGACATCGGTCATGGGAATGCCGGTGTCTTTCTCGCCGAAATGCAGCAGCGTCGGCACGTTCGGCTTGTCACCGGCGAAACGCACGATAGCGCCCCCATAGTAACCGACAGCGGCGCTCAGGCCCGTCGCTTTCGTGGCCGCCGCATAGGCAACGCTGCCACCAAGGCAAAATCCGACGATACCGACGGTGCCGACATCCTTCACTGCGTCGATGGCGGCCTGCGTGTCGCGCAGCATCGCCGGCCAATCCGGATTGGCGACAAACTTTCGCGCGACAGCGACTTCATCCGGTGAATAGCCGGACTGGAAATGAGGCTCGATGCGATCAAAGATCGCTGGCGCGATGGCGACGTAGCCTTCCTTGGCGAAGCGGTCGCAAACGTTTCGGATATGCGAGTTCACCCCGAAAATTTCCTGGATGACGACAATTGCGCCTTTCGGTTTCGCGGTGGGATCGGTGAGGGGCGCGAGATAGGCACCCAACTTGAATCCATCGGATGCAGTCAACATCATCGTCTGTCCCATGAGGCCTCCGTTTGAATGAAGCGAAATCGAAAGGAGGCTACTTCCACATCCAGTTGCGGCTCCAGTCGGCCTTCCAGCCAGTGAGCCGTCCGTTGCGAAATTGCAGATACAGCGGATCGTGTCGGAACGACCAGCCGCTGCCGCCGATATCGCGGATCGTCAGGAAAATTTCGCCCCCCGGCGGTCCTTCGACGTAGACGAGTGGAGTTCCGAGCGCCGCGTTCGCATCGTCCAGCGTCATGCCGAATACCAGCGGCGTAGTGTTGGACAGCGTCGTCGTGAAAGGTCTTGGAGATGTTTGTTGCGCTGCGGTTTCAATCGGACCACAAGCGGCAAGCGCCGCGATGGCGACAACGGATTTTAAAATACAGCTTTTAAGTTTCATTTTCATGTCGCTGATATTTCGCCGCTTTGGTCGCCAACGCAAGGCCGGTGAATATCACAAATGACGGAAGCGCCTTGGATCGAGCATCTCCATATCCCTCTGCGACGCGATTGCGAACTATTTTCTTTTCACTGGAATGGCTTTGCCAGTCATGAAATCCACCACGCGGTCCGGCGTCATTGCGCGGCCGATATAGCCGAGCTTGGCGATGATTCCCACGTCGTAACGCGAGCGCGGATGCTGTGCGGTTGCAGCGGTCAGGATGACGCGTGCGACCGTTTCGGCACTCATGACGCCAAATGCGCTCGGATCGAGAAACTGCCGCATGCGTTTCGCCAGACGTGTCTTGAAATAGGCATAGGAACTGTCAGGCCCCGTGTCAGGAATAGTATTCAACAACGTCGCTTCGAAGTGAGTAGCGATGGGCCCGGGCAGCACGTTGACCACATCGATGCCGAAAGGCTTTACTTCAGGCCGCATCGCATCGGCCAATGCTTCCATGGCGAACTTCGTGGCATGATATGGGCCGCCGCCCAGAACACTGACGCGGCCCGCAACTGAACTGACATTGACGATACGGCCGAAGCCTTTGCGCCGCATCGCGGGCAGCGCCAATTGCGACAGTCGCAATCCGCCGAACACATTAGTCTCGAACTGCAGACGCATCGCATCCAGCGAGATTTCTTCGAGTGGACCGTATTGGCCATAGCCGGCATTGTTGACGAGAATGCCAAGCGCGCCGAATTCGTTCTCGACCGTTGCGATGGCGCCGCGCCGCGCGGCCTCGTCCGTCACGTTGAGCGCGAGTGTGCGGCAGCCGAGCGCGCGCAAATCATCAAGCACCGCAGGATCGCGCGCCGTGGCAAAGGTTTCAAAGCCTGCGGCGCGAAAAAGTTTTGCGACTGCGTGGCCGACACCAGTCGAACAGCCTGTGATCAGGACGGGGCCGGTGTTGGACGGGGCCAGCATGATGGCTTCGACTTTACGGAATGTGACACGGGCCAATCTGCCGACGCACCCGACTGGCGTGGAACTGGTGGCCTTTGCCTTCGGAGAGCCTAACTTTTATTTTGCGCATGTTTGTTTTGATTTGCAAATGATAGGGTTGGGTTATGTTTGGGCGCAGAAGGCTAATTGTCGGCTGTTCTTTATAACCTCTTTATACCGCAAGGCCGCCTTCCCAATCGATCCTTTATGCCGATGGTCCTAGTTGTTGGTCTGCTCCACACAATCGGGAGACGACCATGCTGGATTTTATTTGCCTCGCACTCGGCCTCGCATTCTTCGCATCGATGATCTTCTACGCAGCCGCCACCGAGCGAATGTAGGAGCGCGCATCATGGAACCCCTGCTCGGTCTCGCCGTCGCTGTCGCGCTCGGTATTTATCTCATCGTCACATTGCTCCATCCGGAGCGTTTCTGAACACGCATCATTTGCGGAGACGTTTGTCATGACTACCATCGGCTGGATTCAAATCGCCGTTATCTTTGCTCTCGTTTTGATTTGCGTGAAGCCACTTGGCACCTTCATGGCGGATGTCTTCGAGGGTAAGCGCACATTAATGTCGCCGGTCCTCGCTCCAGTTGAACGTGGCTTCTATTTTCTGGCCGGCGTCGATCCATCGCGCGAACAGACCTGGCGCAGCTATACGGTGGCCATGCTTGTGTTCAACGCCGCAGGCTTCGTCTTTCTGTACGCACTTCTGCGTTTGCAGGCCGTGCTGCCGCTGAACCCGCAGGAATTTTCCGCTGTCCCGCCGGATCTTGCCTTCAACACGGCGACGAGCTTTGTGACCAACACCAACTGGCAGGCATATGGCGGTGAGACCACGATGAGCCATCTCGTGCAGATGGCAGGCCTCACCGTTCAAAACTTCATGTCGGCCGCAACAGGTATTGCGCTTGCGCTCGTGTTTGTGCGCGCGCTGGGCCGTTCAGGTGCATCTACGGTCGGAAATTTCTGGACCGACCTGACACGCTGCACGCTTTATATTCTGCTGCCGTTCTCGATCGTTATTGCGTTCGCTTATATCGCAACGGGCTTGCCGCAGACGCTTCTGAGTTCAGTCGATGCCATCACGCTTGAAGGCGTCAAGCAGACCATCGCGCTCGGTCCCGTTGCGAGCCAGGAAGCCATCAAGCAATTCGGCACCAATGGCGGTGGCTTCTTCAATGTCAACGCTTCGCATCCATTTGAAAACGCGAACGCGATCAGCAATGTGATCTCGATCTGGGCGATGTTGATGGTCTCCGCAGCGCTTCCCTACACGTTCGGTCGCATGGTTGGCGACACACGCCAAGGCTGGTCGCTGCTCACCGCGATGCTGGTCATCCTCATCGCGGGTGTCGGCGTTGCCTATTGGGCGGAAGCCGCTGGCAATCCATTGCTCACTTCGCTCGGCGTCGATCCTTCGATGGGCAATATGGAAGGCAAGGAGGTTCGCTTCGGCACGGCGATGTCGGCGCTCTATGCGGTGGTCACCACGGGTCTGTCATGCGGCGCTGTGAATGCGATGCATGATTCCTTTACGCCGCTCGGCGGTCTTGTGCCGCTGGTGATGATTCAACTCGGCGAAGTGCTTCCCGGCGGCACGGGTTCCGGACTTTACGGCATGCTCGTGTTCGCGGTTGTTGCCGTCTTCATTGCGGGGCTGATGGTGGGCCGCACGCCGGAATATCTCGGCAAGAAAATCGAAGCCAAGGAAATGAAGCTCGCCATGCTGGCGCTGCTGATCCTGCCGCTCTCGATCCTAGGCTTTGCCGCCGCCGCCGCTGTCTTGCCAACGGCCTTGGCAAGTCTCAACAACGCAGGGCCGCACGGTCTCTCGGAAATCCTTTATGCCTACTCGTCAGCAACCGGCAATAACGGCTCGGCTTTCGCTGGCCTCAACGCCAACACGCCCTGGTACAACGTCACGCTCGGTCTTGGAATGTTGCTCGGCCGCTTTGCTTACGTCGTCCCCGTGATGGCGATTGCCGGATCGCTGGTCGGAAAGATTCGCGCCCAGGCATCCGAAGGCACGTTCCCGACCCATACCGCGCTGTTCGTAGCTTTGCTGGTCGGAACCATCCTGATCGTGACAGGTCTCGAGTTCTTCCCTGCACTCGCGCTCGGACCCATCGTCGAGCACTTCCAGATGCTCGCCGGGAAAACCTTCTGACCAAGAAATTTTGACATCGAACATTCACAGCGATTGAAAGCGAACCGTCATGGCACGCACAGCTAACAAAACCTCTATCGTCGATCCTGCACTGCTTCTGCGCGCGACAGGCGACTCATTCCGTAAACTCAATCCACGGCACCTGATGAAGAACCCGGTGATATTCGTGACCGAGGTTGTCGCCGTCGTTGTCACGATCGCATTTATTGCCGATGTGACGCATAGCCATTCCGGCTGGTTCAGCGGTCAGATTGCCGTGTGGCTGTGGTTCACTGTGCTGTTTGCAAACTTCGCCGAAGCTATCGCCGAAGGCCGTGGCCGCGCGCAAGCCGACACGCTTCGCCAGACGCGCACAGAGACGCGTGCCAAGAAACTCCTGATGGAAGACAACATCGAGTTGTACGAAGGCGTGACGGCGTCGGACCTTGAAGTCGGCGACCTTGTTCGCGTTGATGCCGGAGAGATCATTCCCATCGACGGCGAGATAGTCGAGGGCATTGCGTCGGTCAACGAGGCCGCTGTCACTGGCGAATCCGCCCCTGTCATTCGTGAGTCCGGTGGTGACCGGTCCGCTGTGACAGGTGGCACCACAGTGATTTCCGACTGGCTCATCATTCGCGTCACCTCGGCACCCGGCTCGTCTTTCCTCGACCGCATGATCGCTCTCGTCGAAGGTGCAGAACGCCAGAAAACGCCGAACGAATTGGCGCTGTCGATCCTGCTGTCAGGTATGACACTCATATTTCTGATCGCGGTGGTGACGCTGTGGCCGTTGGCGAGCTACTCCGGTGCAGTTCTGTCGATCACAGTTTTGACTGCGCTGCTGGTGACGCTTATCCCCACAACGATTGGTGGTTTGTTGTCAGCCATCGGCATCGCCGGCATGGATCGCCTGCTTAAATTCAACGTGCTGGCGATGTCGGGACGTGCCGTTGAAGCAGCGGGAGACGTTGATACGTTGCTCCTCGATAAGACCGGCACCATCACGTTCGGCAATCGTCTTGCCAGCGAGATCGTGCCGGTTGCCGGCGTGACTGAGCGTGACGTCGCTGAGGCTGCCATGATGGCAAGCCTTGCCGATCAAACGGCAGAAGGCCGCTCCATCATTGCGCTCACGAAAGACAAATACGGCATCGCTTCTCGGCAGACGCCAGCCGATGCGAAGTTCATCGAGTTCTCTGCGATGACGCGTTTGTCGGGTGTCGATACTGGCACACGCCGTTTGCGCAAGGGCGCGATCGACGCCGTGTTGAAGTTCGCACGCGAGTGCGGCGGGCGTGACCAGCCCGAGCCTCCGGCTTTCAAAAGTGCCTATGAGCGTATCGCGCGCTCTGGCGGCACGCCGCTTGGTCTTGTGGATGGAGATCGTCTGCTCGGCGTCATTCATCTCAAGGACGTGGTGAAGCCTGACATCAAGGAGCGTTTCGCTGAACTGCGCCGCATGGGTATCCGCACTGTGATGGTGACGGGCGACAATCCAGTCACAGCAGCTGCGATTGCGTCGGAAGCCGGTGTCGATGATTTCATCGCCGAGGCAACACCCGAAGACAAGCTGCGTTATATCCGTGAGGAACAATCTAAAGGCCGCCTTATCGCGATGTGCGGCGACGGTACCAATGACGCGCCTGCGCTCGCACAGGCCGATGTCGGTGTCGCGATGCAGACCGGCACGCAGGCAGCGCGCGAAGCCGGCAACATGGTCGATCTCGATTCCGATCCGACGAAGCTCATCGAAGTGGTCGGCATCGGCAAACAGTTGCTGATGACCCGCGGATCTCTGACGACATTCTCAATCGCCAACGACGTTGCTAAATATTTCGCGATCATTCCTGCGCTGTTTATCGCGACGTATCCTGAGTTGAATGCCATTAACATTATGCATCTCGGCACGCCGCAGAGCGCCATTCTGTCGGCTGTGATCTTCAACGCGCTGATTATCGTTGCACTGATTCCGCTTGCGCTCAAAGGCGTAGCTTACAGGCCCGTTGGCGCTGCTGCGCTGCTTCGCCGGAATCTCGTGATCTATGGCCTAGGCGGCCTGATCGTTCCATTCGTCGGCATCAAGATCGTGGATCTTGTGGTCAATGCGCTTCATCTGGCTTGAGGAGAAGTCCCATGTCGTCACATCTTCGCCCTGCAATCGTTATGCTGGCTCTGTTTGTTGCACTCACGGGCCTCGCTTATCCTCTCGCCGTCACCGGCGTTGCACAAGCAACCATGCCGCGATTGGCGGGCGGTAGCCTCATCGAAAAAGATGGCAAGGTCATCGGATCGGACTTGATCGGTCAGAATTTTGCGGATGCTAAATATTTCCATTCTCGCCCCTCAGCCACCAGCGCGACAGATCCCGCCGACGCCACCAAGACCATCGACGCTCCCTACAACGCCGATAATTCCAGCGGCTCCAATCTCGGTCCGTTATCGCAGAAGCTCATTGATCGCGTTAAAGGCGATGTCGAGACGCTGCGTAACGACGGAGCGGAAGGCGCATTGCCAGCCGATAGCGTCACCACATCGGCCAGCGGTCTCGATCCGCATATCTCGCCTGAGAATGCATTCAGCCAGGTTGCGCGCGTCGCCAAAGCGCGCGGCCTGAGCAAAGACAAGGTCAAAGCTGAAGTGGCCAAGCAAATTGAAGGCCGCACGATCGGTATATTCGGAGAACCACGCGTGAATGTGCTCGCCTTAAATCTCGCGCTCGAGGCAATTCAGCCCTAATATTCTGGGCATAAGGATTTGCATGCCCGTTCAGAAAAACACGCGAGCTTCGCCGGACGCATTGCTGGCATTGGCCAACAAGGAAGCTCGCGGCCGTCTGAAAATATTTCTGGGGGCAGCTCCGGGCGTCGGCAAAACTTACGCCATGCTGACTGCTGCGCGCAGCGCAATCGAAGACGGGCGCGATGTCGTAGCCGGTCTGGTCGAGACGCATGGTCGCCGCGAAACCGAGGCCCTTGTAAGCGGACTCGACGTTCTTCCTCGCAAGGCGGTTGTGTATCGTAACCAGGTCGTCAAAGAGTTCGATCTCGATGCGGCCCTTGCGCGACGGCCAAAACTCTTGCTCGTCGATGAGTATGCTCATACCAACGTGCCGGGCAGTCGCCACCCAAAGCGATGGCAGGACATCGATGAACTACTCGATGACGGAATCGATGTCTGGACGACGCTGAACATTCAGCACCTTGAAGGTCTCAACGACGTTATCCAGAAAATTACCAAGGTACGCATACGGGAAACCGTGCCCGATACGGTGTTCGACAAGGCCGACGAATTGGTGCTGGTCGATTTTCCGCCGGATGAGCTCCTCAAGCGTTTGGCTGAAGGAAAAATCTACATTCAGGATACCGCGGCGCGCGCGGTCGATAATTTTTTCAAACCGCAAAATCTGACAGCCCTGCGCGAACTCGCGTTGCGCCGCGCGGCGGAGCGCATCGATGCCCATCTCATCTCTCGCATGCAGGCGCAGGCTATCGAGGGACCATGGGCGGCGGGCGAACGCATCGTTGCGTGCATAGGTCCAGAAGAGGGATCGGAAGCCATCGTGCGCACTGCCAAGCGTCTCGCCGACCTGATGGACGCGCCATGGATTGCAGTCACAGTCGAGCGGCCAGGACAGCAGCTCGGCGAGAGGGCTCGCACGCGCATCGACGTCGCTGTCAAACTGACGCAGACACTTGGCGGCGAGACGAAGACGCTCGTCGGCAACGATCTGCCGGATGAAATTCTGCGCTTCTGTCGCTTCGAGAATGTTACGCAAATCGTGATCGGACGCGCAACGCGGCGTCTCTTGCCGGAATTTCTGCGACCGTCTCTGCAAAATGAAATTATCCGGCGCGCAGAAGATATTGCTGTGCATGTCGTGACAGGCAGCGCCTCAGGATCGGTGACGCGATGGCGCTTCGACCCAATGTTGTCGTTCAATGGCTCGCACTATGCATTGTCGACTGCAGGTGTCGCGTTGGCCGTGGTGATCGGACGGGGGTTGATGTCGGTGACGCCGTTACCGAACCTGTCCATGATTTTTCTGCTTGCCGTTCTTTTGCCAGCCGTCACTTTCGGCATATGGCCAGCGATTTTCGCATCGATCCTGTCTTTTCTTTCATATAATTTCTTTTTCATTGAGCCGCTTTATAAATTTACGATTGCCGAGCCTTACGAACTTCTCGCTCTGACTATTTTCCTTGCCGTTGCTGTCATCACATCGGCACTTGCGGGCCGCGTAAGAACACAGGCTCGTTATTCGGCTGATCGTGTTCGTGCGACGCGGCGGCTTTATGAGTTCACACGCCGATTGTCGGGGCTTGCCAGTGTTGGCGACGTCGCCGAAGGCGTCGTCAGTGAAATTCATAACAGTTTGGGGAATCCGTCGATTCTTCTGCTCGATCAGAACAGCGAGTTGAAATTGGAAGCGGCCTGGCCGCCGGAAGATACGGTCGATACCGCATCGCTTTCAGCCGCGCGCTGGGCATTCGAACGATGCGAGCCTGCCGGATATCGCACCTCGACCTTGCCGCTTGTGCCGTGGCTTTTTCTGCCGCTTCGTGCCTCGCAACGCACGCTTGGGGTCGTTGGTATCGCTCTAGACAAGTCACACGCGATGGATTCCGAGACGCGCGCGCTGTTCGAGACGCTTGCTGAACAAGCCGCTGCAGCATTGGAACGCGCGATGCTGTCGAAGGATATGATCACAGTTCAATCGACTATCGAGGTAGAGCGGGTGCGTAATACGGTTCTTGCCTCAATCTCGCATGACTTCCGTACGCCGCTCGCGTCGATTCTCGGTTCTGCAACGAGTCTTCTAGAATATGGTGACAAGATCGACGCTGATTCTCGCCGCAACCTGCTCGGCGACATCAAGCAAGAAGCCGAACATCTTGATGGCATGGTGCGCAATCTGTTGTCGATGACGCGCATCGACGCCGGTGCGCTTGAGCTGCGCGAAGATTGGCTCGATCTTCGCGAGGTCGTGGACCGCGTCATCAATGCTGCACGGCGTCACGGCGCTAAACAGCGGTTTGAAGTTCGCTTGCCGCATGATTTGCCGCTGATACGGGCGGATGCTCTCCTTATTGAGCAAGCTATTACGAACGTGGTCGGAAACGCAATCCAGCATACGCCGGAAAATTCCGACATCTTTTTAACGGCGAAAGTCTCGTCGAGCTATTTGGAACTTTTCATCGAGGACAGCGGGCCGGGCATCGCGTCGGATATCTTGCCACGCGTATTCGACAAATTCGTAAGCGTGCGACCTGAATCCGACGCAAGCGCGAACAAGGGCGAAGGCACCGGGTTGGGGCTTGCCATAACGAAAGGTATTATGACCGCGCACGGCGGTGACGCGTTAGCTCAAAGTCCTGCAACCAATGAACGAGGGACACGCATTATCCTGAAATTCGCGCGTAACGAGACTCCCGTATGACGGCAAATACACGGGTGCTGATTGTCGACGATGAGCCCGCAATTCTAAAGTTCTTGCGCCCGGCGCTGGAGGCCAACGACTATGATATTGATGTTGCGGGAAGCGTCGCGGAAGCGAAGCGACTGATTGCATCGAAGTCGCCAGATATTGTGGTGCTCGATCTCGGGCTGCCGGACGGCGATGGAAAGGAAGTCATCAAGAGCGTTCGTGAGTGGTCGGATGTTCCTATTATCGTACTATCCGCACGCGACCGCGAAACCGAAAAGATCGACGCGCTCGATCTCGGCGCCGACGATTATGTCAATAAGCCGTTTAGCGTCGGCGAGTTACTAGCCCGAATGCGAACGGCAACGCGCCACCGCATGCAACGCAAAAGTGAGACTGCCGTTTTTACTGTCGCCGATCTTGAGATTGACAACGTTCGACATCGCATCCTTCGCGCTGGTGCTGAGGTGAAGTTGACACCGAAGGAGTTCGATCTACTTTCGTTCTTAGCGCGCCATGCGGGAAAAGTTCTCACGCATCGGCACATTTTAACGGCTGTATGGGGGCCCGCTCACACGGAAGACACGCAATATCTGCGCGTATATATCGGTCAACTCCGACAAAAGATCGAAGTGAAGGCAGATGATCCGAGGATTATTGTGACGGAGCCAGGTATTGGGTATCGGGTTGGGAGAACCGAAAGCTGATTGTAAATAACCCGATCTTGCGGGACGAAGGTCTAGCTGCTGCCTGGCCACGTCTTGATCTCTGGCCACGTCTTGATTTTGCTTGATACGCGCGAGCTAGGCCAATTTTCTCCTCAAGCAAGCTCAACGTAACTTCCTGAAATTCCTGGCGCACCCGACTGGAGTCGAACCAGTGACCTTTGCCTTCGGAGGGCAACGCTCTATCCAGCTGAGCTACGGGTGCTTGATCTCTAATTTAACTGATTGGCAGGAGACGGGCAACGGAGATCATTGTGCGTTGCGGTCAAATGCTTTGGATGCGTCAACCTGTGACGCCGATGCATTTTTTTCCGCAGAAAAATGCTGGCAATCGCGTCCGTTCAAAGTTCTACTGCGCCCACCAAATAATGAAGCCGGCAAACGGCCTTCACAACGGGAGGACAATCATGAAGACCCAATCGAAGATACTCGGTTTGGCATTTGGGTTCGGCTGCGCGTTTGCAGGTCTCGCGAACGCTGTCGAGATCAAGATGATGACGGGTCCCCAGGGAGGATCGTGGATTCCTCTCGGCGGCCAGCTCAAGGACATGTGGGAAAAGGCGATTCCGGGTCTCGACGTACAGGCGCTGCCGGGCGCAGGCATCGCAAATGTGCGCGGCGTCGACGAAGGCAAGGCTGATGTCGGATTCGGAAATTCGATCTCGACGGTCGATGGCTTGGCCGGCCGACCTCCGTTCACGAAGGCCACCACCAATGTCTGCAATCTCGCGACGCTTTATCCGCAATATTATCAGCTTGCAGTCAACGCAGACTCAGGCGTCAGCAAGATAGCGGATCTCAAGGGCAAGGCGGTGACGACGCAGCAGCGCGGCAATACCGGAGAGCTGATCACCAAGCAGCTGCTTGAGGTCAACGGCATCACATATAATGACGTCAAGGTTTCGTTCGTCGGCTACACCGACTCGGTCAATCAGATGAAGGACGGCAATGCGACTGCGTTCGGTCTTGGCACGCAGATTCCCGCCGGTTCGATCATGGACCTCGCTGCGGCTCGCGACATCAAGATGATCGATCAGTCGGACAGCTACGACAAGATGAAGGCGCTCAATCCGGGCTACACCTTGATGACGATTCCAAAGGCGACTTATCCGAAGCAGGACAGCGACGTGAAGGTCATCGGATATGCAACGCACATCGTGGTCTCGTGCAAACTGCCGGAGGCCGACGTCTATACGATGATCAAGACGCTTGCCGCAAACACCAAGACGCTCGCAACCGTTGCCAAGGATATCGCTACGCTCACGCCGGCTGGAATGGCGACGGACATCGGCATTCCGTTTCATCCGGGCGCGGCGAAGTTCTACAAGGAAGCCGGAATCACCGTGAAGACGAACTGATTTCACACGCCGACAGCGTCATTCGCTGCCGGCGTTTTTGCTGTATCAACAATTTTAAAAATTACTCGGGGCAGGGCGGGTCGTCACATGACGCTGGATTTCAGTTATCGCGGAGTCGTGCGGCTCGCCACCACCGTCATTTCCGTTGCGATGGTGATTTATCACGTCTGGGCGATCATCGTCGGGGCACCGGAAGCCGTTTTGTTTCGCGGCACGCATCTGATGTTTGCGATGACGCTTTTGTTTCTGATCTATCGCAGTTCGGGTGAGGCTGAAGGAACGCCGACTGTCTTCGACTTGATTCTCTTGGTTCTGGCGATTGCGCCAATCCTCTATCTGTTCGCCAACTATAATTATGTCGTCAATCGCATCTTCTACGTCGACGACCTGACAACGCTCGACATGATCATGGGGACGATCATGACGGTGATGGTGCTGGAGGCCGCGCGCCGCGTCATCGGTCTCGCGCTGCCGATCACGGCCACAGTGTTTATTGTCTATG
The DNA here is from genome assembly GCA_038230475.1 of Hyphomicrobiales bacterium. Classification (GTDB taxonomy): domain Bacteria; phylum Pseudomonadota; class Alphaproteobacteria; order Rhizobiales; family Xanthobacteraceae; genus Afipia. The sequence goes on along the minus strand of JBBRNE010000003.1, from coordinate 338,654 downwards.
GCCTCTTCATTGCAAAGCTCGATCCGATGCGCATTCTCGATCAGCTTTACATGACGACCGAAGGCATCTTCGGCATCCCGCTCTCAGTCTCGGCGTCCTATGTTTTGATTTTCGTCTTGTTCGGAAGCTTTATGGAACGCACCGGGACCGGTCAGCTGTTCATGGATTTCGCGATGAGCCTGACGGGACACACCGCAGGCGGTCCCGGAAAAGTCTCCTGCGTCAGCTCGGCACTGTTCGGAACGATTTCGGGAAGCGCTGTTGCCAATGTGATGGTGGACGGTCCGATCACGATTCCGCTGATGAAGCGATCGGGATTCCCGCCGCATTTCGCGGCCGGCGTTGAGGCTGTCGCGTCGACCGGCGGTCAGATCATGCCGCCGATCATGGGCGCCGCTGCGTTCGTGATGGCCGAATTTCTCGGCGTGTCCTACGGCCAGGTTGTGATCTGGGCGATCATTCCGGCCATTCTTTATTACATCGCCTGCTTTTCCGCCGTGCATTTCGAGGCCAAGCGGCGCGGACTGGTCGGCGTGCCGCGCAGCGAATTGCCCAAACTGGGTAACGTGATGCGCGTGCAGGGGCATTTGTTCATTCCCGTGCTGGCCATTCTGGCGGTGATGTATAGCGGCTACAGCTCGCCGCTTGCCGCGCTCGCCGGCACGCTTGCCTGTTTTCCTGTCGCAGCGTTGAGGAAGTCCACGCGCCATTATGTGACTTTCGAAAACCTGATCGGCGCGTGCGTCGATGGCGCACGAAACGCGCTTCCGGTCGCGCTCGCATGCGCGGCTGCCGGAGTCGTCATCGCGATCGTAACGCTGTCGGGCCTCGGAATCGTGTTCACCCAGTTCGTCGTGCATCTGTCGCAGAGCTATCTGCTGCTCGCGCTGGTTTTCACGATGATCGCAGGTATCGTTCTCGGTATGGGCATGCCGACGACGCCTGCCTACATCATTATGACGGCGCTGCTGGTTCCTGCGATCGTCAAGTTCGGTATCGCCGTTCCGGCCGCGCATATGTTTGCGTTTTATTTCGCCGTTCTTTCAGCGATCACGCCGCCGGTTGCGCTTGCGGTATTTGCGGCCGCTGGTATCGCCCACTCGGATCTTTGGAAGACCGGACTTGCGGCCGTCAGAATCGCGGCGACCAGCTTCATCGTCCCATTCATGTTCGTGTATGAGCCAGCCTTGCTGATGATCGGCGACTGGCCGACGATCATTTGGAGCAGTATCACGGCGTCTGCTGGCGTCGTGTTGTTCGGCGCGGGCCTGCACGGTTATTTCCTGAGGCATTCGCAGCTTTGGCAAAGTGCGGCGCTTGTCGTCGCGGGATTGCTGCTGATCGAACCGGGCCTTGTCAGCGACCTGATCGGCGCAGCCATCGCTGCCTCAATTGCAGCGATGCAATATTCGACCAAACCGACAACGCTCGCGTCAGCGCCCGCCGCGGAATAGCGTCGCTACGCAGGAACAATGACCTTGCCGATCGGCCACAGCGCAACGCCGGCGAGTTTCAAATGGGCCCAGGCGAACGGAATTCCAACGATCGTGATCGCCAAAAGAAACGCGGTTATGAGATGGCCGATCGCCAGCCACCATCCGGCAAGGATCAGCCAGATCAAGTTGCCGAGAAATCCGAAGATGCCGGTGCCGAAGTCTTCGCGACCGAAATGCGCTTCACGCGACACAGCTTTTTGGCCAAACGGAAATAAGGTATAAGCCGCGATATTCCAAGCGGCGCGCGCCCACGGAATTCCGATGATGGTAACGGCCATAATGACTGCGGCGACCGCCCAGCCGATGGCCATCCAGAAACCGCCGAGAACGATCCAGAGGATATTCAGAAAAAGGGAAACCGGGGACATGGACACTGCCTTCGCGCTGAAGCCGTTAGGCGGAGAATATCACATCCTAACGTGCCAAGACCTTCGGAGTTTCCTGTTTTGAGTTGCCGCGTTTGTGAAAAGCGGCGTCGATTTGCAGCGTGCGCGGCCGGTTTTATAGTATATCGAACAATGAAAGCGACAGCAGGACGGAGAGTACGGATGTTAAAGAACTTTGCCTTTTCCCGAGCGGTTCCCGCAGTCGCGTTTGCGGCACTCGCTGTTGCGGCGATGAACTCCGTACCGGCTCATGCGCAGCTATTCGATAACCGGCCACAGCGGGCATACTGTTTCAATAGCGCTGGGGATTACGGGGTAGGCAAGATTTGCGATTTCGACACCTACGCACAGTGTTTGGCAACGCAACAAGGCGTCAACGGCAGTTGCGAACGCAATCCTTGGTACGCGTATAATGAAGACGCGCCGCGATATTCCTCGCAGCCGCGGCGTCCAAATTACTGATGGACATTAAATTGCCGACAGCGTGACCCGCAAACCGTCTTTCGGTTTCGGGATTGGCCACATTTGCCAATCCGGCACGTAACCCGGCGCGACTGAGACGTCGAGGTTGCGCAGGAAATGCAGCGTGAAGCATTTCGCCTGCATGTAGGCGAAGTGCAATCCCAAACACATATGCGCGCCGCCGGAGAACGGAACCCACGCAAAACGATGCCGTGCGCGAGTAGCCTCGTCGGTGAAGCGCAGGGGATCGAATGCGTCCGGGTCGTTCCAGTGCTCTTTCATGTGATGTGTGAAAAGCGGATTCATGCCGACCAGTGTTCCCGCCGGAATGTCGTAACCCTTGAACGTGAAATCGCGCGTCGCGCGGCGCGGAATAGATGGCACCGGCGGCTTCATCCGCATCGCTTCCTTGAATGCCATCTCAGTGAGCGGCATCGCATCCAGTTTCTCAAACGGCATCGGTTCGCCCGGCCGCAATCCGAGTGCCGCGACTTCGTCGCGCAATTTGCTCTGCCACTGCGGATGTGCCGCCAGCATCGATACGAATGATGTGAGCGACGAAGTCAGCGTGTCATGTGCCGCCATCACGAGGAAGCTCATGTGATCGACGATATCTTGTGTCGATAATAATGCGCCGTCTTCGTGCGTCGCCTGGCACAGTTGCGAGAATAAATCGTCTCCTCCGTTCGCGCGGCGGATCGGAATCTGTTCGGAGAAGTATTTGACGATGACCTCGCGGCCCTTGACGCCGCGCGCCATCTGCGTGCCGGGCCACGGCTGGCGAATGGGTGCGACCGACGCTGCAACCATGTCGATGAAGGCGCGTGTGACTTTATCGACATCAGGTCCGAGGCTCGTGCCGAGGAACGACGTTGCGGCAAGATCGAGCGTAAGTTGCTTCATCGCCGGATAAAACAGCATCGGGCCGGGCTTTGCGCGCCACTTTGCAATGCGCGCGGCAATTCCTTCGTCGAGCTGTGCGAGATAGGATCTCATCGACCCCGATTTGAACGCGAACGACATCGCGCGGCGATGCAGCCGGTGCTCGTCGAAATCGAGCAACATCAGCCCGCGCGGAAATAGTCGGCCCAAAATTGTTTCCCAGCCGTTGGTTGAAGAGAACAGCTTGGTCTGATCCATCAGGATCATTTCATTGGCGTCCGGCCCCAGCAAAGAAACGCTGGTTTCGCCCAGAATGCGCGAGCGATAGACGTGGCCAAATTTTTGCGACATGCGCTCGACTTCGCCCTTGGGATCGGCGAGCACGTTCAGCGTTCGTCCGATCACCGGCCAGCCTTCATCGCCGGGAATATGGGCAAGGGCCGCGCGGCTCGACCGGCGAACGGAACTGGCGGAGCCGGATGATGTGACGCCCTGCATCGACATGTCGTTCCCTCTATTCATGTGACGGCCAAGTCTTGCCGTCTTTGCGGCTGTTATTTCATGGCCAGCGTCCTCCCTCCGACTTGCCTTTGCAAGCGGCCTCTGGCGGTTCGCGTGGCAAGATTGCTGTTCAAGAAAAGCTGCCGTTCCGCCTATAATGAGGAAGTTCCGTAAATTTTTTTTGGAAGAAATTGTAATCATGCCCAGCGTCGGACGAGACGAATTTTATACCGACGTTCCGCTGTTTCGCGGCTTCGACAAGTTGATGGACCCGGTGCTTTATCAGCCACTGCCGGAGGGCTGGTTTGTCGGTGTTGCCGACATCGTGCAATCGACCAAGGCCATCGCCGAGAATCGCTACAAGGCGGTGAACATGGCGGGTGCAGCCGTCATCGCGTCCGTGACCAACGTACTCGAAAATCGCGACTTCCCGTTTGCGTTCGGCGGCGACGGCGCGAGTTTTGCAGTCTCGCCGGAAGATGCAGATCTTGCGCGCGCAGCACTCGCGGCAACCGCGACATGGGTGAGCGAAGATCTCGAACTGCAAATGCGCGTGGCGATGGTGCCGATGGAGAAGATCCGTGCACAGGGCCTTGATGTGCGGGTGGCGCGTTACGCGCCGTCGCCGAACGTGTCCTACGCGATGTTTTCGGGCGGCGGTCTTGCATGGGCGGACGCTGCGATGAAGCGCGGCGAATTCGCTGTCGCTCCCGCGCCGTCTGGAGCGCATCCCGACCTGACCGGCCTTTCGTGTCGTTTCGCTGAAATGCCAGCCGAGCGTGGATTGATCCTGTCGGTACTGATCGTGCCGGGTGGAGATCGCGTTCAAACGAAATTCCGAGATGTGATCGAGGAAATCGTCGCGCTCGTCGAAAAAAGCCCCGGTTCGGGTCGTCCAATTCCGTCGAACGGCCCGCCCTTGCGATGGCCCACTGCGGGCGCGGAATTCGAGGCGCTCGCGGACGCAAGCGGCAAGGCGCTTTGGCGTCGGCGGTTGAGCGTGCATGCGTGGTCGTTGTTCGCTTACGTACTGCTGCGTTTCAACATTTCCGCCGGAGGCTTCGTGCCGCAAGCTTACATGCAGCAGGTCATCGAAAATTCCGATTTCCGTAAATTTGACGACGGCCTGCGCATGGTGATCGACTGCAAAGCCGATCTAGCCGACGCAATCGAGCAGCGTCTTTCGGATGCGGCATCCGAAGGCTTCGTGCGTTATGGGTTGCATCGTCAAGCCGCATGCATGATGACGTGCTTTACGCTCGCTGCGTCGCAGCCCGACCATTTTCATTTTGTCGACGGCGCGGGCGGCGGCTACGCGGCTGCTGCGACCGCGCTCAAAGCGACGCTGAATTGAACAGCGTCACACTTTTTTTGCAGCGCCATGTTTTTTCGCATTGCGAAGTTGCGGTTGCGTCATCTCGTTGATCTGAAGGCGTCAACTTGACGCTCCAAGTGACGCGCGTAAGCTGCGGCCGCTCATCTGTCGAAGAAATTTATGTCTTGATCATAGTCGGGAGAGAACAATGTCAGTCGCACGCGTAACCGAGCTTATTGCCGCATCCCCGAAGAGTTTTGAAGACGCCGTCCAGAGCGGCGTTTCACGCGCCGTGAAAACGCTGAAGAATGTCGAAGGCGTCTGGGTTGCCAATCAGAAATGCGTCGTCAAGAACGGAAAGATTACGGAATACCGCGTCAATTTGAAGGTGACATTTATCCTCGCGGATTGAACCGGCGCAGTCTTATCCCATCGCGCCATTGAGGAATGGATTGGTCATGCGTTCATGGCCAATGCTCGATCCGGGTCCGTGGCCGCAGATGAATCCGACATCGTCGCCGAGCGGCAGAAGCTTTTCGGTGATGGAGCGGATCAGTGTGGCGTGATCGCCGCCCGGCAAATCCGTGCGGCCGACAGAGCCGTTGAACAACACATCGCCGACGATGGCGAAACGCATGTCCTTGTTGAAGAACACCACGCTGCCCGGTGAATGTCCGGGACAGAAGAAAACATCGAAAGATAATTCGCCGACTTTCACCTGATCGCCTTCTTCAAGCCAGCGGTCCGGCGCAAAATTCTGCACGCCAGCCATGCCGAAATTTCTGCCGCTTTCGACGACGTGATCCAATAAATATTTGTCGGCAAGATGCGGACCCTCAATCGGCACTTTAAGCGCGTCGCGCAATTCCGCTGCGCCGCCGACGTGGTCGATGTGGCCATGCGTGATCCAGATTTGATCGACTGTCACGTCGGCCTGTTTGATCGCTGCTAGAATTTTCGGGACGTCGCCGCCGGGGTCTATGACCACCGCTTTTTTCGTCGCCGTGCACCACAGCAGCGTACAGTTTTGCTGGAACGGCGAGACTGGCACGATCAACGCGCCGGCTTTCGCAGCGGCCTCTTGAGAATTTTCAGCTTCATTTGTCATACGACCACATTGCCGATTTTTCCCATGCAGCCAAGTGCAAATGAGAGCGGATTTTCGTCTTGGCTGACGTAAATTTTTTCACTGAGAGCGCTGCACAATCTGGTAAAGTGGAGCGCATCATGAATTCACAATTCGGCCACTCGATTCCAAGTCCGTCACCAGATCGCCGTCAATCGGACACAGCGATTGTGGTCGCGCGTGGTACAGCCAGGCTATTGAGGTCGCTTGGGTTTTCCTGCGTTGCCGAATTGTCGCTTCCTTCTGGCCGCAGAGCCGATTTGGTGGCTATGAACGCGCGCGGCGACATCTGGATCGTGGAAATCAAATCATCCGTCGAAGATTTGCGCGCAGATCAGAAATGGGAAGACTACCGGATGCATTGCGACCGGTTGTTTTTCGCGTTCACGCAGGATTTGCCCTGCGAGATTTTCCCTGCGGACACCGGGCTGATTATTGCCGACGCTTACGGCGCGCATCTGCATCTCGACGCGCCGGAGCATCGGCTTGCCGCCGCGACACGCAAGTCGATGATCGTGAGTTTCGGGTTATGCGCGGCGCGCCGGATGAACGCTCTGATCGATCCCCAGGGGTATCCCGAGATTACTTGAACGGGCAGTGCGCGAATTATTCCGCAGCCACACTCGCCACCGGAATGAGCGCGCTCTCAAACATGCCAAAGGCAACTTCTGCGCCCTGAACGACGCTCGCAGTATCGGCCTGCGCGGCGGGGTGATTTTCCAGCAGTGTCAGGAACGACGGCCAGAACCTTTTGCCAAAGCCGTGTCGCAGATAGGCGGTAGCTCCTATCGAATTGGATTCGGGGTGTTGCGCGAGCCGCGCGAGCATCACGCGCGCGCCCATGCGGGAGGCTTCGAGCACATAAACCGCGCCGAGCATATCGGCAGCGTTTTTGAAGTTGGGCGCGGGCAATGGGTCACAGGACACATCCATTGCCGCGAGATCGTGTTCAAGCGACGGTGTTCGCACACGCTGCGGCCAGTCGCTCATGATGTTTGAAATGTCATGTTGATCGAGGGCGGCTTCCAGCGGGAAAAGAGCTTCCGCCTGGCCACGCAGGAAACCCGCGTAATACCGGGGGCTTCCGAGATCGAGCCATGACAGAGCAAGGTCGAGACGGCGATGGGAGGACTGCGTTGCCTCGCTCAAAATGTCGCGAATTAGAAGGCCCATAATCGATTTGCCCTGAGCAAAATTCAGTTCAAACGCGACGCCACAAAACTGTCATCGCTCTAATAGTTCCGTGTCACCACGATCTCTCGGGTGGGAACAAGATGGGCAAGCAAGATAGTCACATAATTCTTGGTGACTTGAGCAGGGAAGGCCGCCCGCCCGAGGATGGTAACTTGAGGCGCGCAGAGCCGCTTTTCTCGCCAATCAATTCGATAATCTTCAACAAGACCAAGGCGTTTGGTCGCCTCAAGCCGCGAGGAAATATCGATATGCCGTGATTTCCGCATGTGTTGAACGCAGGCTTGCCGCGCTCCCTTTCCGAAACCAATTCGCGCAGCTAACGCGACCAGGATAGAAAAGGTTCCAACCGCTTCGGGTTAGCGGGGCGCCCGCTTTGCGAGAATTCGCTGCAAAGTTCGACGGTGCATGTTGAGCCGGCGTGCCGTTTCAGAGACGTTTCGGCTGCACATTTCATAGATGCGCTGGATATGTTCCCACCGCACCCGATCCGCCGACATCGGATTCGCAGGAAGCTGCGATTTATCGGTGCCACTCGCGAGAAGCGCTGCCACAACATCGTCGGCGTCCGCAGGTTTCGACAGATAGTCGATGGCGCCCATCTTCACCGCGGTGACAGCGGTCGCGATATTGCCGTAACCTGTGAGCACGATTGCCCGCGCATCAGGCCGTTGCAGCTTCAGCGCCGACACCACATCGAGACCGTTGCCGTCACCGAGACGAAGATCGACCACCGCGAATGCTGGAGCGGCTTTTCCGATGTGACTGATCCCCTCGGACACATTGTCGCAGGTGGTCACGTCGAAGCCTCGCATCTCCATTGCGCGCGCTAGGCGTTCCAGAAACGCCTTGTCGTCCTCGACAATCAGCAGCGATTTGTCGGCCATTTCGGCGATTTGAGCTGTTGCGGTCACGGTTTTGAGCCTCCTGAACCTGTCATCTTGATATGGCGCGGCATGCGGGCGCTGCCAAGGCTGCTTATGGCTAAAAGGTCTTTTAGGGCGGTTGTCGACTAGGACAAAGCGGGAGCCGGGATTTCCGCAGACTCGAAGTTCTCTCGGGCCCAGACGATGGTAACGACAGCTCCGTGGTCGGGGAAAACGCGGTTTGTGAAAGAAACCTTTGCGCCGGTGCGTTCAAGCAATGTGCGGGCAATGAAGACACCAAGACCAAGCCCGCTGTGATCCGCCGACGCCTCGTCTGCGTTGCGACGGCGCGTCAAATAAGGCTCCCCGATCCGTTTGAGAATGTCAGGCGAAATGCCCGGCCCGTCATCCGAAATAATAAGCTCGACCGTTTTTTCATTCCACCACGCGTTGACCTCTACACGCTCACGCGCAAAGTCGACGGCATTCTCGAGAATATTTCCGACACCGTAAAGGATCGCGGGATTGCGCATGCCGACGGGTTCGGTTGTTGGTGAAATTGCAACTCGCACCTTGATGTCGATGCCAAAGTCGCGATGTGGCGCGACGGCTTCTTCAATCAAGGTCGAAAGAGGCATTCGGTCGAACGGCGCGCCTTGCGACGACAATTGCGTGATCTTGGCGAGAATGTCGCGGCAGCGTTGCGCTTGCTCGCGCAGCGTCTTGAGATCGCCCCGTGCGTGATCGTCGAGCGGCGCGTCGGTCTGGATCGCTTTTTCAAGCTCGCGTGAAATCAGAAAAATCGTCGAAAGCGGCGTACCGAGTTCATGCGCGGCGGCAGCGGCAAGGCCGTCGATCTGAGTGAGATGCTGTTCGCGCGTCAATACCAGTTCGGTTGCTGCGAGCGCGTCGGACAGTTTGCGCGCTTCTTCCGTGACTTGAAACGCATACAGACTGGTGACGCCGATCGCCAGTACGATCGAGAGCCAGACGCCGATCATGTAGGTACGCGGCAGCACCAGCGGTTCATCCCCGTTCCACGGCAACGGCAAATGGTAGAACCCAAGAATAGTTGCGCAAACGACGGCGAAGAATCCGAGTGCCAGCGTGAGACGTGTCGTCAAAGCTGTCGCCGCGATCAGCACCGGCGCGAGAAAGAGGAAGGAGAATGGGTTTTGCAGGCCGCCTGTGAACGACAGCAACGCCGCAAGCTCGCCAATGTTGATGGCAAGAAGCGCCGCAGCGTAACCGGGTTCAAGCCGATGAACTGGATTAAACGCCAGTTGCAGCGCGAGATTGAGAAGCGCCGAGAATCCGATGATGGCAAGGCAAGGGATCACCGGAACATCGAAATCGAGCCCCTGGGACACCACGAATATCGTCGTGAGCTGCCCGAGCACGGCGAGCCATCTCAGCCGCAGCACGGTGTCGAGCCGTACATCCCGGCGCGATGATCGAAAGTCGATGGCGGCGATATCGCTCATGGTGGGTCGTCTATACCCTTGAATTGATACTTATATTCAATACAGCGTTGGCAACCGGCTGGCCGGTTCCATACGCCTTAATAACCATGCCCTCTAGCTTGTCTCCGCATTGACGCTTTGTCGCACTCTCGACAGTATGCTGCGCCGCGAAACCGGGACCGGGGATCACTATGCCGATAGGTGAATTTGGCAAGCCAGCAGCGTTGCCGTCTGAAGTCAGCCCTGCGCTGACGACGCCGATGTACTGGATGTACGAAATGGGGAAAGCGTCGCTTTCTCCTGCGCGCGCGGTCGCCGATTTCACCAAGATCATGTTCGAGAATCCGCTCAACCCGTTCGCCAATACAGAATTCGGAAAGTCGATCGCTGCGGGCTGCGAACTGTTTGAACGCTCCACGCGCCGCTACGGCAAGCCTGAATGGAATCTCGATACCACCGAAGTGAACGGCATGCGCGTGCCGGTCGTGGTCAAAAGCGTCTGGGAGAAGCCGTTTTGCAGGCTGCTTCATTTCGAGCGCACGCTGACGCAGCCGCTACGCGCACCGCAGCCTCGCGTTCTGATCGTGGCGCCGATGTCCGGCCATTACGCGACACTATTGCGCGGAACGGTCGAAGCCTTTCTGCCAAGTCATGAAGTCTACATCACCGACTGGTCGGACGCCCGTATGGTGCCGATGTCCGAAGGGCGGTTCGATCTCGACGACTATGTCGATTATCTTATCGAGATGATGCATGCGCTCGGCGGCAATATCCATATTGTGGCTGTCTGCCAGCCCTCGGTGCCTGTTTTGGCCGCGGTCTCCGTCATGGAGGCCGAGAAAGACCCATATTTCCCAACGTCGATGACGCTGATGGGAGGCCCGATCGATACCCGCAAAAATCCGACCGGCGTGAATAATTTGGCGGCGGAAAAAGGTATCGACTGGTTTCGCAACAACGTCATCACCAAGGTGCCGTTTCCTCAGCCCGGCTTCATGCGCGACGTTTATCCGGGATTCCTTCAGCTCACCGGCTTCATGAGCATGAACCTCGATCGCCACGTTGATGCGCATCGCAAGCTTTTTGAGGATCTCGTTAAGGGCGACGGCGATCTCGTCGATAAGCATCGTGAATTCTACGATGAATATCTCGCGGTGATGGATCTCACGGCAGAATTCTATCTCCAGACAGTCGATGTCGTGTTCGTCAAACACGCGCTGCCGAAAGGCGAGATGAAACATCGCGGCAAGCCGGTCGATCCATCGAAGATCCAGCGCGTAGCGCTGATGACCGTGGAAGGCGAAAACGACGACATTTCAGGATTGGGTCAGACCGAAGCAACGCATGGCCTCTGTACGTCGATCCCTGATGAGCGTCGCGTGCACTACGTGCAGAAGGGTGTCGGCCACTACGGTGTTTTCAACGGCTCCCGTTTCCGATCGGAAATCGTGCCCCGGATCTCGGATTTCATGAGGTCATCGGCCTACAGCAAGCTGACTTTGGCTGCGGCCGAATAGCCGTTTCGTGCGGTCACAATTCGGGAAAGCCAGATTTGGCGGGCAGTTCTTCGATTTGAGCGCGCGATTCTTGTCATATTTGGCTGTAAGCTGTTCTATTTAATCAGTTATTTTTGACCTTTGATTTCTGGTCTTCAGTGGAAGTCCTTGGCCTTTGGCGTGAGCCGGAAGGGTCATAAGAATGAACTGAAATTCATGTTTCAAGACCCCTGATATTGTAGGATTGGTCCAATGATCTCCGATATATTGGGCAAATGATTTGTTTTTGCGCCGCTAAATTTCATTGGCAGCGGTTATGGCAGAATCCCGGCGAATTCCTTCAGTCCGGACCATCTGACATGGCGTTTCGTGCCCTTCTTTACCGCCGCCCCGCCGAGCCGCGCACTCTCGCGGTCAAAATCGGCTCTGCGATCTATTCGGTTCAGCTCAGAAGGCACCGCAGAGCCCGTCGTTACACACTCCGCATTCATCCGAGCGCGCGGCAGGCGATTCTAACGATGCCGCCGCGCGGCAATCTCGCGGATGCGAGAGACTTCGCACAACGTCACGGTGCCTGGATTGCAGCCCGCCTTGGCGGCCTGCCGAAAGCGGCGCCGTTTTCCCCCGGCACATCGGTTCCGCTGCGCGATCAACCGCACAAGATCGTCCACCGCGCGGGCGAGCGCGGCACGGTCTGGCCGGATACGCGCGAGAGCGGCGAGAAGATTCTCTGCGTCGCCGGTGGCGTCGAACATATTGACCGCCGCGTGCACGATTATCTCAAGCGCGAGGCTCGCCGCGAATTGACCGAGGCGGCCCATCGCTATGCCGATTTGCTCAACGTCAAGGTCAAGCGCTTGACCATTCGCGACCAGTCGAGCCGCTGGGGGTCGTGCACGTCGGCAGGTGCTTTGTCGTTCTCGTGGCGGCTCATCCTCGCGCCGCATTACGTGCTCGATTATCTTGCCGCCCACGAAGTTGCGCATCTCGTCGAGATGAATCATTCGCCGCGTTTCTGGAAGGTGGTCGGACGCATCTGTCCACAAACCGAGCGCGCAAAAAAATGGCTCGATCAGCGTGGCAACGATCTGCACCGCTACGGCATCAGCGAATAAGAATTGCTTTCTCGGCCATGATCATGTCCGAAAACAGGTGCCCACTCTTCGGGATAATGCCCTAGCGCCTTCCGCCGAACACACGATCGATCAACCAACCGTCGAGGCCGGCAGAGGCTTCCGGTCGCGCGGACGGCGACGTCACCTGCGGCCGCGCCTGCGGATAAGGGTTTTGCTGACTTGTTGCAGGCGGGATGTAACCCGGATTGGCGTCGCTGACCTGCGGCCTTGTTTGCTGCATCTGTGTTCGCGAATTTCCTCCGAACAGCCCCGATAAGAAGCCGCCGGCCGTCTGCGATCCGGGTAGTGCCGCGACGGGCACATTTTGATGTGCGACTTTCATAAAGCGTGTCCAGACTTCGACCGGCAGGCCGCCGCCCGTTGCCTTGCGTGTCGGCGAATTGTCGTCATTTCCCAGCCACACACCCGTCACCAGATGCGCGGTGTATCCAACGAACCAGGCGTCTCGGAAATCTTGACTGGTGCCGGTTTTACCTGCAGCGGCCCAGCCGGGAATGTCAGCCTTGCGCGCGGTGCCGGTCACAAGGGTCTCATGCATCATCGCGTTCATCATGCTGACGTAACGCGGATCGATGACTTGGGTTTGCGGATCGGGCGCGCGGGCAAAAAGAATTTTACCTGCCGGGGTGCGGATTTTGGTCACGACATGCGGTGCGGCCGTCATTCCGCCGTTGGCGAAAGGTGCATACGCGCTGACCAATTCCGTCAGCGAGACTTCCGATGTGCCGAGCGCAATCGATGCATTCGGTTCGAGTTTGGAAGCAATTCCGAGACGATGCGCGGTGCGCACGACGTTGGCAGGCCCTACTTCGATGCCGAGTCTCACCGCGACCGTGTTGAGCGACATCGCCAGTGCCTGCGTCAGCGTCACGGCACCGAAATACTCGTGACTGTAGTTCTCGGGCTTCCAGCCTTTGACGTCGAGCGGCGCGTCCTGCCTCACCGTGTCGGTCGTCATGCCTGCTTCGAGAGCGGTGAGATAGACAAACGGCTTGAACGCCGACCCTGGCTGACGCTTCGCTGTAACGGCACGATTGAACTGGCTCTCTGCATAATTTCGTCCGCCGACCATGGCGCGCACCGCCCCGTCGGGCGTCATCGCAACCAGCGCACCTTGCGAGACATTGAACTTTACGCTTTTTGCGGCGAGTTCATCGATGATCGCGGTCTCGGCCACGCTCTGCAATTTGGGATCGATTGTGGTTTCGACGACAATATTTTGGTCAATCTGTCCGACGAGATCGTCGAGCACTTCGCCGATCCAGTCGGCGACGTAATTGATGGTGCCCGCACCCACGGGTTTGACGGCATAGGACGGCTTCACAATGGCTGCTTGCGCCTGCGCATCCGTGATGAACTTGCTGTCCGCCATCGCGGTGAGCACGATCTGCGCACGTTTCTCTGCGCCTTCGGGATTGCGGTTGGGCGCAAGCCGCGACGGAGATTTCACAAGACCCGCCAACATTGCAGCTTCGGGCAATGTGACGTTGTGCGCGGATTTTCCGAAATAGCGTTTCGCTGCGGCCTCGACACCGTAGGCACCGGAACCAAAGTAAACGCGGTTCAGATACAGTTCGAGAATTTCCGCCTTGGAATACTTCCGCTCCAGCCAAAGTGCGAGTTCTGCTTCCTGCAATTTGCGTCGAAGCGTACGCTCTTGCGTCAAAAATAGGTTTTTCGCGAGTTGTTGGGTCAGTGTCGAGCCGCCTTGCGACACACCGCGATGTAGAATGTTCGTCACGGCCGCGCGCGCAATGCCGATCGGGTCGATACCGAAGTGCGAATAGAAACGTTTATCTTCGATGGCGATGAACGCCTTGGGCAAATAAGGCGGCAGTTCCTTGATCTGCACATTCGCGCCAGGCATCTCGCCGCGCGTTGCGATGATACTGCCGTCCATGCCCGCTATTTCGATGGTCGGAGGTCGCTTTGGAATCCCCAATGATTGGATCGATGGCAGATGCGCGCCGACCCAAATCACGACGCCGACACCTGCGATGACGCCCCACAGACCAAGCACCGCGCCCCAATAAACGAGGCGGCCTAAGCCTGATCGCGAACGCGCACCCGATTTTCGTTTTTCCCGGGAAGCTTGATTGCGTGATTTGCGAGGCTTGCGCTCGCGCGGCGGCTTGTCGTCGTCCGCGACGTCATCATCGTCGGAATTGCCAACACGATCGCGCGCGTTGAGGCGCAGGCCGTTTAGCGATGCGCGCTCGAACTTCGGCTCGCTGCGACCGCCGCTCTTTTTCCGCCCAAAAACCATACGCCCGCGCGCCCGCCTCGACCGTTCTGTCGATAGAGGTGCAGGCTATCGGTGGCAGTTTAAGGGCGGGTTAAGCGGAGCTTAACGAGGGATTAGACCGCGACGCCTTGACTGACGTCCAAGGGGAGAGGACGTTTCCCGGCTGGTTCAGGGAAGGCTGTGAAATGACCGGATATCTCGATCCCACCAAAGACGTCTTTGCGCAGTTTCGCGCCAACGATCGCCCCGGTCCCATCAATATGCTGAACCTTGTGCGGCTTCACGCTCAGGCGAAATACGCCGATGGCCGCAAGGCGAGCGGCGCGGAGGCTTATGCCAGCTATGGCCGTGAAAGCGGGCCGGTGTTCACGCGTCTCGGCGGGCGGATTATCTGGCAGGGCAAATTCGAACTGATGCTGATCGGGCCGCTAGAAGAGCGATGGGATCATTGCTTTATCGCCGAATATCCGAGCGTCGCGGCGTTCGCTGAAATGATCCGCGACCCGATCTATCGCGAAGCCGTCAAGCATCGTCAGGCGGCGGTGGAAACTTCACGTCTGATCCGCACGGCCCCGACCAAGATCGGCAAGACGTTCGGCGAGATTATCGAATAAACGCGAATGACCTAGGCGATGAACAGCAGCAATAACGCCACTGCCGCGGGAAGCGCCTGCACCATGATGATGCGCTTGCTGACCGAGTAGCCGCCATAAAGGCCTGCGACGATCACGCAAACCAGAAAGAACACCTTGATCTGGAAGCCGAAAGCGGCGGACGGATGCACGAGTCCCCAGATCAATCCTGCAGCGAGAAACCCGTTGTAGAGACCCTGGTTGGCGGCAAGGACAGCGGAGTCCTGCGCCTTCGCCAACGTATTTCCGAAGGTCTTCAGGCCCATCGGCTTGGTCCAGAGAAACATCTCAAGCGTAAGAAAATACAGATGCAGCGCCGCAACCAGTGCGGTCAGACAATTTGCGACGTAAATCATGGTTGCCCCCAGATTTGATCTGCGAAGGCTAGCACGTTCGTCGCCTGAAAGGCATAGCGATGAGTTATGCAGCAGGCCGCTCGGCGGCCTCACCATTGGCAAGCAAATGGATGAGTGCCCGTTTGATTGCTGCCTGTCGCGTCGGCGCTGTAATCTGTGCGCCCAGCAAATCTGTGACATAAAACACGTCGCGTGCGCGTTCGCCGAACGTCGCGACATGCGCGGAGGCAATGTTGAGATTGAGTTTCGAAATGGCGGTCGTGAGTTGATAGAGAAGCCCCGTGCGATCGAGACCCGAGACCTCAATGACTGTGTAACGGTCGGACCACTGATTGTTGATGATAATTTCCGGCTCGACACTGAAAGGTTTCAACCGCGCCTTCGAGGTGGTTCGCTTCGCGACGACTTCCGGCAGGCGTACTTTGCCTTCAAGAACTTCCTCGATTAGATCGCCGATGCGCGTTGCGCGACGCCCTTCGTCTTCGTCGCGCTCGTATTCGCGCGAGATCGCGACTGTATCGAGCGCGAGCCCATCGGTCGTGGTGTAGATCTGCGCGTCCACGATATTGGCGCCGGTCGATGCACAAGCTCCGGCGATGATCGACAGCAGCCACGGGTGATCAGGTGCGAGTATTGTCAATTCTGTCACGCCGCGACCCTCGTCGAAGCCGACATTGACCGCAAGCTTATGGCCACCGCTTTCGCTCGCCTTGCTTTCGCTCGCCTTGATGAAGCGCGCGTGACGAATTTTCCGTTGCAGTTCGACCTTGAGCCAATACGCCGGATACTGTCGAGCGATATAGGCATCGAGCTCAACTGCCGGCCATTCGGTGAACGCGGCTCGGAATTCCTGCTGCGCGACTTGAATACGCTGCGCGCGGTTGACCTCCGAGAATCCGCCGGTCAACACCGGTTCGGTCTCGTAATAAAGCGTGCGGATCAGCTGCGCTTTCCATCCGTTCCAGACACCGGGACCAACGCCCCGGATATCTGCGGTGGTGAGGATCGTCAGCAGCTTCATTTGCTCGACGGATTCTACGACGGCGGCAAAATTCTCGATGGTTTTGCGGTCTGATAGATCGCGGGATTGTGCCACAGTGGACATTGTCAGATGTTCTTGGATAAGCCATGCAATCAATTCGGTGTCGGCAGCATTGAAGCCGAACCGGGGGCATAGCCTGCGCGCAATTTTTGCGCCCGCGATCGAATGGTCCTCGGGGCGTCCCTTGGCGATATCGTGCAGCAACGTCGTCATATAAATTACTGCGCGATGTTCAGGACGAATTTTGCGCATCAGGTCACTGGCGACGATGAACTCATCATTGCCGCCGCGCTCGATGTCTTGAAGGATTCCGACGCAGCGCAATAAATGCTCATCGACCGTGTAGTGATGATACATATTGAATTGCATCATCGACACGATCTTGCCGAACGCTCGAATGAAGCGACCGAGAACGCCGGTCTCATTCATTCTTCGCAGCACGACTTCGGCATCGTTCGATGTCAGAATTTCGATGAAGAGCTTGTTGGCGTCAGGATTCTCGCGAAGTTTCTGCGTGATCAGGCCAAGCGAACGTGTGATGACCCGCATCGCGTCAGGATGAAACGCAAGGTTGTTTTTTTGCGCAAGCCGGAAAAACCGAATGAAGTTGACAGGATCAGACTTGAAAACGTCCGGCGCGGCCAGCGTGATACGGTTGTTGTCGATGATGAAATCGTCACTGCCGGGAACGCGGCCACGCTTTCGGCCCGGACGCAGCTTGCCCATCATCCGGCTGAGTACAGGCGCAGGCTTGGCTTCCTGGTCTTCCAGTTTTGCGCACAGAATTGCTGTTAGATCGCCGACATCCTTCGCAATCAAGAAGTAGTGCTTCATGAAGCGTTCGACATCCTGCATACCGGGATGCGAGGTGTAGCCAAGACGCTGCGCGATCTCGCGTTGCATCTCAAAAGATAACCTCTCTTCGGCGCGTCCAGTGAAGAAGTGCATGTTGCAGCGAACGGACCAAAGGAAATCCTCGCAGCGCCGGAATAAGCGATATTCCTGCGTATCGAACACGCCCTTCGCCACTAGTTCGTCGGTGCCGCGGACGCGATAAACGTATTTCGCGATCCAGAACAGCGTATGTAAATCGCGAAGGCCGCCTTTGCCTTCCTTCACATTCGGTTCGACGAGATAGCGCGATTGCCCAGCCTTGCGGTGGCGCTCCTCGCGCTCCGCAAGCTTTGCTGTAACGAATTCCGCGGCGGTCCCCTGGACGACTTCCTTGTCGAAGCGCGTGACCAACTCGTCGTACAGCGCCTGATCGCCAGTGAGGAATCGCGTTTCGAGCACCGACGTCCGGATCGTCATGTCGGCGCGGGCCTGACGGATAGACTCGTTGATGGAGCGCGTCGCATGGCCGACTTTCAAATCCATATCCCAAAGACAATAAAGGATGGCTTCGGCGACTTGTTCACCCCACGCGGTTTGCTTGTAGGGAAGGATAAAGAGTAGATCGATGTCGGATTCCGGCGCCATCAATCCACGACCATAGCCGCCGGTGGCGATCACTGCCATTCGTTCCGAATCCGAAGGCGTCGAGGAACGGTAGACATGACGCGTGGCAGCATCGAACAGGATGCGAATAATGTCGTCCTGAACTTCGCACAGGCGTTCTGCGCATCGGCGGCCTTGTCGGTCTTTTAAAAGACCGGCCTGTGCTTCGTCGCGCGCGCGGGCGAGTTCCCCCTTCAGCAACTGCGCTATCGCCGACCGGAAAACGTCATTGTTGCCAGCGTGCTTCTCCGCGAGCAGATCGATTTCCCCGGATATGCGCACAGCGTCGAAGCCGGACTTAGCTTCCGAAGACGTTTTTGCCGTTAAAGTATCCATATTCATGGAATATCCGACACGGGCCGCAGTGTCATCAGAGATTGTTTATCCCGTACGGCTGAGTGATTGCGTTCCATCATTGCCCGCGGCAAAGCCAGCAATACACTAGCACTTGGGGAGCTTCGCTTTCAGCGCGTACAATGCTTCCAGCGCATCGCGCGGCGACATTTCGTCGGGATGCAGCGCCGTCAACGCGTGGATCAATTGATCCGCGGCGCTTGGAGGCTGCGCCTCGCCAGTGGCGCGGGCTGGCGTCGCGAACAGCGGCAAGTCATCCGCCAGCGCCCTTGCGTTCGCGCCGCGATCTTGTGCCTCCAGCTTGGCAAGGACGGATTTAGCGCGGGCGACGACCGCCGCCGGAAGTCCTGCGAGCTTCGCCACCTGAATGCCGTAGGAACGATCCGCCGATCCGGGCAGTACCTCGTGCAGGAACACGACGTCGCCTTGCCATTCCTTCACGCGCACGGTCGCATTGAACAGACGCGGCAGATTTGCCGAGAGCGCGGTGAGTTCGTGATAGTGCGTGGCGAACAGTGCGCGACATCTATTCGTTTCGTGCAAATGCTCGATCGAGGCCCACGCGATAGAGAGGCCGTCGAAGGTCGATGTGCCGCGTCCGATTTCGTCCAGGATAACCAGTGCGCGTTCGGTGGCCTGATTAAGAATGGCCGCTGTCTCGACCATCTCGACCATGAAGGTCGATCGTCCGCGCGCGAGATCATCCGCGGCACCGACGCGCGAAAACAACCGGTCGACGATGCCGATATGCGCGAGTTTCGCCGGCACGTAACTGCCGATTTGCGCCATCAAGGCGATCAGAGCGTTCTGGCGCAGAAACGTCGATTTGCCTGCCATGTTCGGGCCGGTGAGAAGCCAGATCTGACCTGAAGTTTGCGACGGCCCGGGCGACAGATCGCAAGCGTTGGCAATGAATGGTTGCCCGTCTTTTTTAAGCGCCTGTTCAACGACTGGATGCCGACCATTCTCAATGAAGAATTTCAGGGAATTGTCGACGACTGGTCGGACGTAATTTTCATTGACGGCGAGTTTGGCAAGCGATGAGGCTACATCGAGCAGTGCAAACGCATGTGCTGCGGCGCGCAGATCGTCACTGGCCGCAATCGCCTTCGCGCAAAGCCGGTCGAAGATTTCAAGCTCAATGCCAAGTGCGCGGTCGCCGGCATTGGCAATCTTGGCTTCGATTTCGCCAAGTTCTGTCGTCGTGAAGCGAATCTGTCCCGCGAGCGTTTGGCGATGTATGAACTTCGCGTTGAGTGGCGCGGACATGAGCTTATCGCCGTGCTGTGCCGTCACTTCGACGAAATAGCCAAGAACGTTATTGTGGCGAATCTTTAAACCCTTGACGCCAGTTTCGTTGGCGTAGCGCGCTTGCATCGCGGCGACGACCAAACGTGATGCGTCGCGGAGGCTACGCGTCTCGTCGAGCGCGCTGTCATATCCCTCGCGGACAAATCCGCCGTCGCGCTTGAACAACGGCAACTCGTCAGCCAATCCTCGTGAGTATTCCTGCTCCAATTTGCGTGACGGGCGACGTAACGCTTCCACGGCGATGCTGACATCGCGTGGAGGTTTCTCCAGGCTCGCCAGCCGAGAAATGACTTCGTCAGAAGCCAAAACGCCGTCGCGCAATGCCGCGAGATCGCGCGGGCCGCCGCGCCCGACCGATAGACGTGCCAGGGCGCGCGACATATCCGGTGCACTGCGAAGAATGATGCGGATATCGTCGCGTAACGCGCTGTCCTCCGCGAAAATTGTAACGGCGTCGAGACGATGGGAAAGCGAC
This sequence comes from Hyphomicrobiales bacterium, assembly GCA_038230475.1. Classification (GTDB taxonomy): domain Bacteria; phylum Pseudomonadota; class Alphaproteobacteria; order Rhizobiales; family Xanthobacteraceae; genus Afipia. The sequence goes on along the minus strand of JBBRNE010000003.1, from coordinate 318,422 downwards.
GCGCTGTCCGTGAGTGGGGCGGCAAGTCTTTGTGCCAGCAGCCGCGATCCGGCAGCGGTGACGGTGCAGTCGATCGCGTCGAGAAGCGAGCCCCGGCGTTCGCCTGACAATGTTCTCGTTAGTTCGAGATTGGCGCGCGTTGCCGAATCGATGGCCATCGTGGCACCGGTTGCTTCACGCGTAGGCGGCGACAGCGGTGGACGTTTTCCGAGTTGGGTACGATCGATATAGGTCACAGCCGCCGCCGCTGCTGTCGATTCAAGGCGTGACATCGCGCCGAAACCATCCATCGTCGCGACCGCGAAGTATTCGCACAGCCGACGTTCGGCCGTAGCGGCGTCGAATATGTCACGCGTAACTGGCGTGACCGCCGGCAAGGTACGCAGCAAGATCGCAAAATCCGGATCGTTGTAGAGCGCGTCCGTGGCAATCACTTCATTGGGATTGATCCGCGCCAGCGCTGCTCCGAGCCCTGAGGTCGCGCACTCGGTGACGATAAATTCAGATGTCGAAATATCGATCCATGCGAGGCCCAATTGATCGTCCGCGGATGATGACGCGCGCGCTCGCGCAAGAGCGAGCAGATAATTGTTGGCCTTGGCGTCCAGCAGCGTGTCTTCGGTCAACGTACCCGGTGTGACCAACCGCACCACGTCCCGCCGCACGACGCTCTTGTTGCCGCGCTTGCGGGCCTCGGCGGGATCTTCCATCTGCTCGCAGACAGCGACGCGGTGGCCGAGCGCGATGAGCCGATGCAGATAATCGTCGGAACGCTCGATCGGAACACCGCACATCGGAATGTCTTGGCCGAGATGCTTGCCGCGCTTGGTGAGCATGATGCCGAGAGCGCGGGAGGCGATTTCCGCGTCTTCGAAGAACAATTCGTAGAAATCGCCCATGCGATAGAACATCAGCAAGCCGGGATTGGCTGCCTTCAATTCGAGATACTGTTCCATCATCGGCGTGACGCGACCGGGCGCGTCCTGCGACGCCACCTCAATGTCGGGGAAAGCAGGAGGGGTCGAATGAATAGACATGCTTGGACGCTAGCAAAGATTTCAGCTGCATTGGACGCCGAGAATCGTGTTTTCCCCCGCTCCTGAAATGATTTTGGCATAGCGGCTCTGCCGAAAGCCCAGCTTTCATTTCGTATCCATCGTTTGACGTTCGAGGAAGCCTTTTCTAAAACCCAATGTAATCAATGCGCGGTCGCCCAACCTCTGCGGACTTTTAAGGAGCGTGGATATGCGTGACGTTTTCGTTTGCGACGCAGTTCGCACACCGATCGGCCGTTTTGGCGGGGCTCTCGCGAAGGTGAGAACCGACGATCTTGCGGCTGTGCCGCTCAAGGCGCTCATGGCACGCAATCCGAAGGTTGATTGGGAAGCGCTCGATGAAGTTGCGTTCGGTTGCGCCAACCAGGCCGGCGAGGACAACCGCAACGTCGCGCGAATGGCATTGTTACTGGCAGGGTTGCCGGAAACTGTTCCGGGCGTGACCATCAACCGTCTGTGTGCGTCGGGCCTGGATGCGGTCGGCGGCATGGCGCGCGCGATCCGCGCGGGAGAAATCGAAATGGCAATTGCGGGCGGTGTCGAATCCATGACACGCGCGCCGTTTGTCACCGGCAAGGCATCCGAACCCTATCAACGCACGGTCGAAACCTTCGACACGACGATTGGTTGGCGCTTCGTCAATCCGATCATGAAGGCGCAATATGGTGTCGATGCGATGCCTGAAACCGGCGAAAACGTTGCCGAAGATTATCAAATTTCGCGGGCGGATCAGGACGCGTTCGCCATCCGCTCACAACAGCGCGCGGGCAGGGCAATTGCGGCTGGATATTTTGCCGAAGAGATCACGCCGGTGACATTGGCGGGCGGCAAGGCTGGTCCGGTTCTGGTAGACAAGGATGAGCATCCACGTCCTGAAACCACGCTTGAGGGCTTGTCGAAACTCAAGCCGATCGTCCGCAATCCGGGTACGGTCACCGCCGGCAACGCGTCGGGTGTGAATGACGGCGCCGCGGCAATGATTCTCGCCTCCGAAGATGCAGTGAAAAAGCATAGACTGACACCGCGCGCAAAAATACTCGGTCTTGCATCCGCTGCCGTTGCTCCACGCGTCATGGGTATCGGTCCGGTGCCCGCCGTGCGGAAGCTCCTTGAGCGCCTCGGAATGAAAATTGGCGATATCGATTTGATCGAACTCAACGAAGCTTTCGCGTCGCAGGGCATCGCCGTCCTGCGCCAGCTCGGCGTCAAAGAGGATGCGGACTTCGTCAATCCTCACGGGGGAGCGATTGCACTTGGCCATCCGCTCGGCATGAGCGGCGCGCGGCTTGCACTGACGGCAGTTCACGGCATGGAAAAGCGCGGCGGCAAATTTGCGATCGCGACCATGTGTGTCGGCGTTGGACAAGGCGTTGCGGTTGCAATCGAGAAGTTTAATTGAGTTCTCGGAATTAATTGAAGGCTGAGCAGCGGAGACGGACGATGACGCTCATTTATCCGCGCGAGAGCAAGTCAGCGAACGCGCCGCCGTTGTCGTCGGCCTACAAGAGCACAATCAAGCGCTCGCCGACCAAGCCGCTGATCGTGATACCTCATACGCTCTCGGAATTGACGGGCCCGGTGTACGGCCATGAGGCTGTGCGGGAAAATGACAACGATCTGACGATCCAGCACAAGGGCAAACCGCTAGGGGAGCGGATTATTGTCCATGGTCATGTCCGAGATGAAGACGGCCGCGGCGTGCCGAACACGTTGCTGGAGATATGGCAGGCAAATGCCTGCGGACGATATATCCATGTTGTCGATCAGCATCCCGCCCCGCTCGATCCGAATTTTACCGGGGCCGGACGCGCGCAGACTGATGGCGAGGGTCATTATAGTTTCATTACGATCAAACCGGGCGCATATCCTTGGGGCAACCACCCGAATGCGTGGCGGCCCGCGCACATTCATTTCTCCGTTTTCGGCCACGCTTTTATCGCGCGCATCGTGACGCAGATGTATTTTCCGGGAGATCCCTTGTTCGCCTACGACCCGATCTTCAATTCTGTGACGGACGAGAAGGCGCGGATGCGGATGGTGTCGAGTTTCGATCTCGACAATGCGAAGCCGGACTGGGCGCTGTGCTATCGCTTTGACATCGTGCTGCGCGGACGCAACGCCACCCCGCTGGACAACGATTGATGAGCGGCATCACTCCCTCGCAGACCGTCGGTCCCTACTTTAAGTATGGCCTCACGCCGGGCGACAGCTATCAATGGAACGATGCATTCGGCAATGACCTCGTCACGCCGGATGTGTCGGGCGAACGAATTCGTATTGTTGGCCAAGTGTTCGACGGTGACGGCAAGTCCATGACGGATTCGATGCTCGAAATCTGGCAAGCCGATGCACAGGGACGTTTCGCCGATCCGCAGGATATCCGCGCCATTCCGAATTCGGCGTTCAACGGATTCGGCCGCTGCGGCACAGACGCTGAAGGCAAATATTCATTTCATACAATTATGCCAGGAGCAGTGCCTGGTCCGGGCGGCAAACCGCAGGCGCCGCATATCGTAGTCGCCGTCTATGCGCGCGGCATGACGCAACAGGCGATGACGCGGATCTATTTTGAAGGCGCATTGAGCAATGCGGCCGATGCCATTCTCGCGCTGGTGCCGAAAGACCGTCGCGACACAATTATAGCGACGCGTGAGGCTGGGAATGTCACGACTTATAAGTTCGACATCCATTTACAGGGTGACAAGGAAACGGTGTTTTTCGACGTTTGACTTGGGCCGTCAAGTCCACTCGACGCTGGATTCGGCGGCAAGATCGATCGTGCTCTGCTTTCCGATAGCGTCGAAATGATTGTCCAAGAATTTCTTGGCCGCGCGCACACCGGCGCGATGTAAAAGTTCGAAAAAGTCGAAGTCGGTTTTCATCTTGCTCGATGCCGCAAGGCGCGTGCCGAGCCCTCCGAGATCGATGCGGTGGATGTTGAGCCTACGATACTGGTCCTTGCCGGTTCCGCGCGGCAGCCGTCCGTCGTCGATCAGCTGATTGACAAAATCCATCGTACGCAATTCTGAAATCAAGGCTGAGTTGAAAGTGATTTCATTGAGACGGTTGATGATCTCTGCAGATGTACGCGGCGTAGTTGTACGCGACACCGGGTTGATTTGAACAACAAGCACATCTTCGGATTCGGTCGTCTGGAGAAACGGGAAGATTGCGGGATTGCCCATGTAGCCGCCGTCCCAGAAGGGCACGCCGTCAATTTCGACGGCGCGGAACATAAATGGCAGGGCCGCCGACGCCATGATCACATCCGCGGTGATCTTGTCGCCGGCGAAAATGTGCAGGCGTCCGGTGTGGACGTTGGTGGTCGAAATATAAAGCGCGAGGTCCTTGTTCTTTCCGAGCGCGTCAAAATCGACGAAGCGCTCGATTAAACTGCTGAGCGGATTGATGTTGAGCGGATTGAGTTCGTAGGGCGAGAAATAATGCGACATCGCCTCGAACCAGTTCTGTACCGGCGTGGATGCAAACGGCATCATCGAGAACAAACGATCGGTCAGCGCGCGCTGGATCGGCGGTAAGTCACCGCCCGCACTCGTTGCTCGCCAGAAATCCGCAAGACGTTTACGTGCTTCCTCGGGGCCGCCGCGTGTGAGACCATCAGCAAGCATGACGGCGTTGAGCGCGCCAGCAGATGCACCGGAAATTCCTGTGATCTCAAGCCGCCCATCCGTGAGCAACTGATCGAGTACGCCCCACGTAAATGCACCGTGTGAGCCGCCGCCTTGAAGCGCCAGATTGATTTTTTTCGCGGTACCTTCTTTGCGCGTGCCGGTAAAGTTCCACGGCGCGAGGCTGTCGAGATAGGATTTGAGATTGGTCGCCAAGTTTGCGGTTCCTTCTCTCGGGCACGGCCATCCTAGACCGGCCTGGAGCGCCGATGATCTGTCGTCTGCCAATGATCTGGGTATCTTCATGGTGCATTGCAACATGAGATATGGCAATGGCGTGATCGGCCGTTCCCGCCTCTAAAATTACGAGCGGAATAAGTCTATCGGGGTTAAATGCTCTTCGGATGACAATATCGACTGCCGCCTTTCCCGCACCGGATCACGACCACGGCCGCTGTGCCGAGGACGCTTTTTTGCACGCCGAGCGGATTTGTACGGGGCGCGGGCAGAAGTTCACCCCAATCCGCAGGCAGGTTCTAGGCGCATTGCTCTCAAGTCATCGTCCGCTGGGTGCCTACGAAGTCATCGAGGAATTGGCTAAGAATTCCACGCGGCCGGCACCGATCACCGTTTATCGTGCACTCGACTTTTTGATGGAGAACGGCCTCGTTCACCGCATCGAAAGCCGCAACGCATTTCTTGCATGCTCGCACAATCACGACGAGACGGCAGTGGGTGCGTTTCTGATTTGCGATGCCTGTGGATCGGTCGGCGAAATTCCGTCGACGGCGCTCGCACAGACATTCAGCGATGCGGTTCGCGGCACTGGCTTCTCGCCGAAACTCTCGGTGGTCGAAATCACCGGTACCTGCGTGCATTGTCAGAAAGCCACCCGGTAAAACTTAAAACAATAAATCGGCGCAAAGCCGCAACGAGGAATGATGACGACAATCGTTACGCGTGCCGGGCGGCCCCTGAACGCGACCGCCATTGCTCTCATGCTGATGCTTTGCCTGAGCTGGGGCTTCAATCAGATTTCCGTCAAGCTTGCGCTCCCCGATATTCCACCGCTGACGCAAGCGGCTTTTCGTTCGTTCGGCGGTTTGCTGGTTATTCTCGCGATTGCGCGGATTCGCGGCGTCGAAATTTTCAAGCGTGACGAAACGCTATGGCCAGGCGTCTGCGCTGGCACATTGTTCGGCCTGGAGTTCGTTCTGATCTACACCGGCCTGACAATGACCACTGCGTCGCGCGCCGTCGTATTTCTGTATGTCGCGCCGTTTGTAGTGGCCTTGGGCTCGAAACGTTTCCTAGGCGAGCGGCTAAGTTCGGTGCAATGGAGCGGGATGGCACTGTCGTTCGCGGGTGTCGCGCTCGCGATTGGCGTGCCGCAACCATTCGTCGATGCGAAGGTCATTCTCGGCGACCTTCTTGTCGTCGGAGGCGGTGTTTTGTGGGCCGCAACGACGCTGATCGTGAAATCGACGAAACTGTTGCAGGCGCCGGCAGAGAAAACGCTGGCCTATCAGGTTGCCGTCTCGGTGCCGATTTTAGCAATCGGCGCGCTGGTCACCGGCGAGCGCATCACACATGCTCCGGGAATGATCGCTATGCTGTCGATGGCTTACCAGACGTTCTGGGTAGTTGGGATTACATTCCTGATCTGGTTCTTTTTGATCAGGACGTTTTCAGCCAGCAAATTGTCGTCATTTACGTTCATAACGCCCCTATTTGGCGTGATCGGCGGCTATTTCATTATGCATGACAGCCTGACTTTCGCTTTCGCGGGGGCTGCACTTCTGGTCATGGCGGGCCTATATCTGGTAAACCGCCCCAATGAAGCCGCGTGCGATCCGCTGCTGCCTGTCACAAAAACCTGATAATCGAGCATCATGAGCGATCTGAAAGAACGGACGAAGGAAATCCCGGCTGGCCCTAGTGGACGGCACAAGACCGTTCAGGTCACGGTCGGCAACGTCAAGGTTGGCGGTGGTGCACCGATTGTCGTGCAGTCGATGACCAACACTGACACGGCCGATATCGACGGAACCGTGAAGCAGGTTGCAGCGCTCGCGCGAGCCGGCTCCGAAATGGTCCGCATCACGGTTGATCGCGACGAAGCTGCGGCAGCTGTTCCGCACATTCGCGAGAAGCTCGACAAGATGGACGTCGATGTTCCGCTGATCGGCGACTTCCATTACATCGGACATAAGTTGCTCGCGGATTATCCTGATTGCGCTAAGGCGCTGTCGAAGTACCGCATCAACCCCGGCAATGTCGGCTTCAAGAACAAGCGCGACACGCAATTTACCGACATCGTCGAGATGGCGATCAAATACGACAAGACGATTCGTATCGGTGCCAACTGGGGTTCGCTCGATCAGGAATTGCTGACGCGCTTGATGGAAGATAACGCCAAGTCTCCAAATCCGATCGATGCGCGTGCGGTGACGCGCGAAGCGATGGTGCAGTCTGCGTTGTTGTCGGCAGCTCGGGCCGAGGAAATCGGCCTGCCGAAAAATCGTATGATCCTTTCGGCGAAAGTATCGAACGTACAGGATCTGATCTCGGTCTATCGCGAAGTGGCGCGCCGCTCAGACTATGCAATCCATCTGGGTTTGACAGAAGCCGGCATGGGATCGAAGGGCATTGTTGCATCTTCGGCTGCGCTTGGAATTTTGCTTCAGGAAGGTATCGGCGACACCATTCGTGTCTCGCTGACCCCGGAGCCTAATGGCGATCGAACGGTTGAAGTCAAAGTGGGTCAGGAAATTCTCCAGACGATGGGCTTCCGCACGTTCGTGCCGCTTGTCGCCGCATGTCCGGGTTGCGGACGCACCACATCGACGGTGTTCCAGGAACTGGCACGCGACATTCAGTCATTCATTCGCGACGAAATGCCGGGATGGAAAACGCAATACCCTGGCGTCGAACAGCTCAACGTTGCGGTCATGGGTTGTATCGTTAACGGTCCAGGCGAATCCAAGCATGCCGATATCGGCATTTCGCTTCCCGGCACCGGCGAAACCCCGGCGGCACCTGTGTTTGTCGACGGCCAGAAATTCCGCACATTGCGCGGCGAACACATCGCGCAGGACTTTAAGGCGCTGGTGATCGACTATATCGAGCAGCGCTACGGCGCGAACCGCAAAGTGCCTGTCAACGCCGCCGAATAAATTTCAGTCGATTGGAATATAAAATACGCCGCTGTTTACAGCGGCGTATTTTTTTCGCTGTTGCTGATCACAGCTTCCTCGAGATCAAGATTACGCTCGAGACGCCGCCGCGTTTCGTCGGTGATCTTTCCATCGCGCAGAAGCTTGTGCAGCTCCTGCCGTTCGGCGCCGATGATTTCCTTGATGATAGCGCCGCCTTGCGTCGCCGGTGAATGCTGCTCGCCTTCTTTAGGCGGATCGGGAATCGCGCGCACGCGGGTTTCGTGGCGCGCCATCAGGAATCCAGCGAGGCTATCCGATAGCTTGCCGCCTTCGATCAACTTGTCCAAGTGCTTGCGTCCCGCCTTGATGACTTCTCGCCGCGCTGCGATCTCAGCCTCGCGCTCGTGACGTTCCTCGGCATGACCGTGATGCGACAGGCCAAGCAGCTTCACCAGAAGGGGAAGCGTTAATCCTATTCCCACCAGCGTCACGAAGATGACGCCGAAGCTCGCAAACAAAATCAAATCGCGATCCGGGAATTCCTGACCGTTCGGCAGCGTCAGAGGTAACGCGAGCGCCACGGCGAGCGAGACCACGCCGCGGATGCCGGTATATCCGATCACGACAACGGATTTCCAAGACGGTACAGGATCGCGCGCAGCGAGGCGCTTACTTAAGAGTCGCGTCAAATACGTGCCCGGAAAAACCCAGATGAAACGCGCGATGATGACAATCGCTGACGTGAGCGCAATCGCCGTCAGAATATCGTGAAGGGGAACGCCCTTCGTTTTGTCGAGAAGAATGCGCGTCTGGAATCCGATCATGAGAAACAGCACGCCTTCGATCAACCAGATCACGACATCCCAGAAGAATATGCCCTGAAGTCGGGTCGCGGCTGGAATCAGCAACGGCCCGTTCCAACTGACGTAAAGGCCCGCCACGACGGTCGCGATCACGCCCGAACCGCCGAAATGCTCAGGTATCCAGAAGGCGAGATATGGTGTCAGCAAGGAAAGCGAGATTTCGACGCGAGGATCGCGCGCCCACTGCCGCAGGCGAAGACTGAGCCAGCCCACTGCGAGGCCGAAGATCACTTCGCCAACCAGAATTCCGACGAACGTGCCGGCGGCGGTCGTAAATGAAAACGTGCCGGTACTCACGGCAAGCACCGCAAATCGATAGAGAATCAGCGCGGTCGCATCGTTGGCGAGGCCTTCACCTTCCAGAATGACCAGAATGCGATGTTGCAGCTTGAGACGTCGCGCGATCGCAAGCGGTGCCACAACATCCGGCGGCGACACGATTGCGCCGAGTACGAAGCCGACGCCCCACGGCAACCCCAGCACCCAATGCGCGGCCGCTGCGACCAGACATGTCGTAAATATTACGCAGCCGATGGCGAGAAGGGCGATCGGGCGCAGATTCGATTTGAATTCGCGCCAGCTCATGGCAACGCCTGCTGAATAGATCAGCGGCGGCAACACCAGAAGAAGCACACCCTCCGGCTTCATCTCGATACGCGGGAATCCCGGTACGAACGCAAGCACAAGGCCGACAATTGTGAACACAATGGCAGGCGCGATTTGCAGCCGTCGTGACAAGGTCGCCGAGGCGGCGAGGACGGTCAGCACCAAAAGGAATGTCAGGAAAGTCTCGACCATGGCGACCGTTGCCTCAAATCGCGCTGGCGGCGATGTTCACCATCAAAGCCACGAGTGCGGTATTGAAGATGAACGATATCACGCCGTGCGCTGCAGCGGTGCGGCGGATGACCTTGTCCGTAATACCCACATCTGACACTTGCGCCGTCATTCCGATGACGAAGGAGAAATAGACGAAATCCCAATAGTCCGGATCGCCGCCGCCGGGAAATTTCAGTCCGCCGGCGCCCTTCCCGCGATAGTAGTCATGAGCATAGTGAAGTGCGAAGGTTGTGTGGATTGCGGCCCAAGACAACGTAATCGTCGTGACAGCAAGGCCCAGTTGAATGGGCCCGCGATGTGAAGCGCCTAACTCCATGACAATCGCTACGATGCTCGCGAAGGCAGCGGTCGAAGTCAAAATCAGGATCAGAAAGCGACCGTCGTCCTGCCGGGCGGCTTGTCGGCGGATGTAATCATTGTCGCATGCGATGACGGTTGAATATGCCAGACACAGATAAAGGAAGAGCGAAACATCCCATCCAATCAAAAAGCGGCTGGTCAGGCTCCATGCAGTTGGCATGAACAAGAGTGACGTTAAACCGATTGCGATCGAAATGAAAAGCCGAGGTCTCGCGTAAACGATACGAACCGCCCTCGGCATACGCTGAAAACGAAGGAAGAATTCGCCTTCCTTTATCTTCAAGACTTGCCTCGCGCTGACGATCTTTTTGGTTTTCATAATTTCCTAGTTTTGCCTCTCGGCAACGAAGCGCGCGGCGGCGCGCAGCACATCGCCCTTGGCCCCGAACGGAGCGAGCGCCGCATCTGCCTGCTTCAAAAGGTCTTGCAAGCGTTTTTTCGCGCCGTCGATACCAAGCTGAGTAACAAAAGTCGTCTTACCCAATGCAGCATCCTGCCCCGCAGGTTTGCCGAGTGCGGCTGCGTCGCCTTCGACATCGAGAAGATCATCAGCGATCTGAAATGCTTCGCCGAACGCGTGTCCATAGGTATTGAGCGCATCGTATTGCGCCTTCGGCGCTTGCCCCAAGATTGCTCCCGCAATGCATCCATATTTCAATAACGCGCCGGTCTTCATCTGTTGAAGCTTCGCCACGTCAGGTATTTCGGGATCGCCGAAGCGTCCCTCACCGGCGAGGTCCATCATTTGCCCGCCTGCCATGCCGCCGATGCCGGATGCGCGCGCAAGTTCTCTCGTGAGCGTAAGTCGGACGCCTGCATCCTTGTGCACTTCGTCACGGGTGATGATGTCGAACGCCATCGTCAGCAAAGCGTCACCTGCGAGAATGGCCGTAGCGTTGTCAAATTTCTTGTGCGCGGTGGCGCGCCCCCGCCGCAGGTCGCTGTTGTCCATCGAGGGAAGGTCGTCATGGATCAGCGAATAGCAATGGATACATTCCAGTGCCGCGCCCGCCATTAGCGCTCCGTCACGAGGAACACCGAACACCGCGGCACTTTCCACAGCGAGAAACGGACGTAACCGTTTGCCGCCATTCAAGCTTGAATAGCGCATCGCCTCAATCAGACGATGCGGGCGCGTGATCTCGCCGGGGAGTGCCGCATCCGACAGGAGGCGCACCAACAGCGTCTCGGTATCGGTAGCTGTCGCATCAAGCCGTTTGGCGAAATCTTGTGGCGAGAGGCCGGGGGTCATCGAAAGCTCCAGAAATTCATCGGCGAAATCGGCGCGACAATCGGTCATGGTTTTGCATTCGTCAATTCCGCATAAGCCTGATCGAACGGGATTTTGCTAGAGCCGCATGAGTAATTTCTGCTAGCTAGGGCACACGTTCTTTTTGGCGGCGAGAGGCCAGGTTAGATGCGACCAGCGGTCCGCGTGTTGGTGACGTTCATTATCGCGTTGGTCGTGCTGCCTTATGGTCTGGCGCCGCTTTATTCAGTCGGACATCCGCTTTCGACGCTGATGATCGGACGTTTTTTGATCGGCGAATCCGTGACACGGAAATGGGTCGATCTCGACGTGATGTCACCAGCTTTGCCGGCTGCCGTGGTTGGCGCGGAAGACGCCAAGTTTTGCACGCATCACGGGATTGACTGGGATTCCGTCCGCGACGTTATTGAAGACGCGCAGGATGGCGAGGTTGTGAGGGGCGGCTCGACGATTACACAGCAGGTCGCGAAAAATCTGTTCCTCTGGCCGGGTCGCAGCGTGATCCGCAAGGCGCTGGAATTTCCACTTGCGCTTTGGCTTGATCTGGTTTTGTCGAAGAAGCGCATATTGGAGCTTTATCTGAACGTCGCGGAACTTGGCCCAGCCGGACAATTTGGCGCGGAGGCTGGTGCGAAATACGCCTTCAACCTTCCAGCATCGTCATTGTCGCTTCAGGATGCCGCGTTGCTGGCCTCTATCCTGCCCAATCCAGCGACCCGTAGCGCCCGCAATCCCGGTCCGGGTGTGCGTCGCATGGCTGGCATCTATATGGCGCGGGCGCAGAGCGCTGAAGCCTCGAATTGTTGGGCCCGAAATCGCCGGTTTTGAGCCATTTCTGCCTATTTTCCGCGGCCTCTCGGTCTAGCTTTCACCACCTCCATCCTCTATAAGCGCGACCTCAATCCGAATTCTGGAGTGCCCCCGCCCGGCGGGTGTGCCTTTGATTTATAGGAAGACGACCCCATGGCCGTTCCACGCAGGAAAACATCGCCGTCACGCCGCGGTATGCGCCGCTCGGCGGACGCGCTCAAGAAGCCGACTTATGTCGAAGACAAGGACTCAGGTGAGTTGCGCCGTCCGCATCACCTCGATCTGAAGACTGGCATGTACAAGGGCCGTCAGGTCCTCAAGGTCAAGAAAGACTGATCGTTGGAGATCGCCGCCTGTGGCGCGGCGCTCTTGGTTTTAAGACCAGACGCGGGCTGCAGCACTTCGTCGCCCGATTGCGGAAATCGTCACGGTAAAACCGCCAGAGAAAGCCCGCCGATGTCGATGATCGGTTTTCCGCTGCTTCTCATTCCGCTCGCGATCTACAATATCTTTGTGTTCTTGATGCCGGGCGTGGCTTTCACCACGCCGATCGTGAGCGTCGGTCTATGGTCGGGCGTTGTGTGGGCACCGACGTTCGGCGACGCGCTGCTCGCGGTCGCAATGACGCTTCTGTTGTTCGAGATCATCAAGGCATCGCGCCCCGGCGCGCGATTTCTCACCGACCATCTGCTGTCGTTGATTGTCAGTAGCGGTGCCATGGCGGAATTTCTGCTGCTTACGCCGTTTGGCACATCGACGTTTTTTCTTCTTACCGTGCTGACCGCCGTCGAGTTCGTCGCCGGTGCTTCGATCGCCATCCGCAGCAGATCTCGCGGGGCGATCCGCGCTGCTCCCGAACCGGATCGCGAGGAGCCATCATCGGCTCCGGAGCCAGCCGCACCAAAATATTCCGAGCCTCAGCGCTTCGGCGTAACATCATCGGAGCAAAGGCCGCCTGAGATGACGACGATATCTCCTGCGCCGGAAACGCCCAAAGTGCCGCCAGCAGCTGCGCCTGCCGAACGAAAATTGTCCGACTGGAGCATGTCGGATCTGATCGGTGAAAAAGAGGCTGGATCGAAGGCGGAAACGCCGGTCGCGAAAGCCAATCCAACCGATACGCCGTCGAAATCCTGATTTCGCCTAGGCGACTTTCGAAAAGTATGAGCCGCTTTTCCTTGTCGACTCTTCACGCGGGGTTAATGCGACGCGATAGCGGTTGCGGGCATCAGCCGGAGTTCCCCGCCGCAGGGCTCGCGTCTGCGCTACGCCGGAAGCCGTTGCAATCAACTGCGTGACAAACGATGCATCCGGTCTGGTCTGTTGCGACATACTCGTAGAGGTCGCGACCGGCGGCTCTATGCGAACAAGCGAGGTGCATGTCTCGATTTTCGCCGTGTCTGTCATGACCATCGCCCTGTCTCGTTTTGGGACGCAACGCGTCTCCATAACTGAGCATCGCAAAGGCTGTGCCGGACATGGTTGGCAGCGATTTACCCGCACTGAGTCATTCTGTCCGTGCCGGTTTGGCACATTATTCAGGAACTTAGCCTAGGTTGAGGATCACTGGACGCTTTATCCTTGAAGCTGCGAATCACCTGCCGACGTCCCACAACGAGGCGACTTTGACATCCGCTAACGATCAAACCTCGGGCTTTTCAGAACGTGCCATAGGCCAATCGGCCGCATTCGATATTCTTGCCGCTTTGGGGCACGCCACCTTCATCTGGGACGTCGCAACCGATGTGATTACCTGGAGTGAAAACGCCGCAAGTGTTTTCGACGGCATCCCGGTTGCCGCCATATCGAATGCAGCCGAGTTCGCCAAACTGATAGAGCCATCGCGCAGTATTCGTTCGGATGCATTGGCGAACGGGACCGCGAAGGATGCCGGACATGGTGTCATCTATCAGATCGAGTACGGGCTGCGCACGAGCACTTCCGCCGATGTGCTGTGGATCGAGGAGGCGGGATGCTGGTTTGCCGGCGAGGATGGAAAACCGGCGCGAGTGCAGGGCATCGTTCGCGTCAACAATGAGCGGCGCGTCCGCGAACAACAACTTCTAAAACTTTCACAGAACGACGCGTTGACTGGCGAGCTTAATCGGCCGAGCCTAATCGCGGCGCTAGCCGAAGCGATTGAAGACACCGCTCGCTTCCGCTCATCATTTGCGTTCATGCTGATCGGCGTCGACCATCTGGCGCGTCTCAACGATGCTTTCGGATTTGATGTTGCGGACGAAGTTATTCTTGAGATCTCAAAGCGCATTCGGGCACGCTTGCGTGGCGGCGACGTGCTGGGGCGTTTTTCGGGCAACAAATTCGGTTTGATCCTGAAGAATTGCACCGTGGACGACATGAACATTGCGGCAGAACGTTTTCTCGCAGGCATTCGCGATGAGGTCGTGCCCACCAAATCGGGGCCAGTTGCGGTCACAGCGACGATCGGCGCGACCAATGCCCCGCGCCATGCGCGTACCGCCGACGAGGCGATGAACCGCACGCAGGAAGCGCTCGATTTCGCCAAGAACCGCCGCCGCGGCTCGATGATGGTTTGGCGCCCCAATGTCGAACGCGATACGCAGCGTCGCGTCAACATCCGCGTCACCGACGAGATCGTCACGGCCTTGAACGAGCGTCGCATCGTCATGGCGTATGAACCCGTCGTCACAGCGACGTCGCGACAGACCGCGTTTCACGAGTGTCTGGTCCGCATGAGACAGGAAGACGGTCAGTATTCGTTGTCGCCGGATATCGTGCCTGTTGCTGAAAAGCTCGGCTTAATCAGGCTCGTCGATCACCGCGTGCTTGAACTGGTTGTTGCGGAATTGGCCGCCGCGCCTTACGTCGAACTCAGCTTGAACATTTCGCCGGACACCACAATGGACCCGGACTGGTGGGCCAGCATCGAATCGCTGATGCGCGCGCATCCCGGCGTTGCCGAGAGAATGATCGTAGAAATTACCGAAACAGTTGCGATTCAAGACCTCGATGACGTTCGCGGCTTCGTCACGCGGCTGAAGAATTTCGGTAGCCGAATTGCAATCGACGATTTTGGCGCCGGATACACATCGTTTCGAAATCTGCGCAAGCTCGGCGTCGACATTGTGAAGATTGACGGCGCGTTTGTGCAAAACATCACCCGTTCGTCCGACGATCGCGCATTCGTTCAAACGCTGATTGATCTCGCGCACCGACTTGGGATCAAGACCGTTGCCGAATGGGTTCAGGACGAGGAATCTGCAGCGCTGCTTCAGGGTTGGGGCTGCGATTATATTCAAGGTCGGTTAACTGGGCTGGCGTCGCTTGCAAAACCTTGGGACGACAAATCTTTGGAAGTAAAAAACCCGCAGCCTATAACGGCCGCGGGCTGATTTCTTCTCAGTTCGAAAGTGTAGCGGTCAGCTTTTGCTTTCTGGCTCCTTCGCCATGCGCTCCAGCCTCCCCTGCATTTCCTTCATCTGACGCTTGAGTTCGTCGATGTCGTCGCCTTCCGGCGGCTCGCTGCTGGTCGGAGGTGCGTCAGTCGTATGAGCAGCGCGCACAGGCGCTCCGAATGGCTTGAACATCGAGAATGTCTTCTCGAACATCTCCATGTTGCGACGAACGTGTTCTTCCAGCGGCGCGAATGGCGTGTTGCTGAAAGTATTCGTCATTTGCTTACGGAATTTTTCCTGCTCGCGCGTCAAGGTATCGATCGACTGCTCGAGATATTTCGGCACGACCATCTGCATACTGTCGCCGTAAAAGCGGATGAGCTGACGCAGGAACGTGGTCGGCAGCAGGTTCTGGCCGGCCTTATTCTCCTGCTCGAAGATGATCTGTGCCAGAACCGAGCGCGTGATGTCGTCGCCGGTTTTGGCGTCATAGACGAGAAAGTCCTCGCCTTCCTTCACCATCGCCGCGAGATCCTCGAGCGTCACATACGTGCTGGTGCCGGTATTGTAGAGACGCCGATTGGCGTACTTCTTGATCGTAATGGGTTGATCGCTTTTTGCCATAAACTCACACATACATACCGAGGGATGGAACCGCCGGTCATTCCCGAGGGCGGCGCAAACAATGCATTGCAATAAAATAAGCACTTTCAGACGGGTACGGCTACCGTTTTGTGCAGCACGGTTAATGTACGGGCAGGGCGGAACAGGCAAACGCCCAGCCATTGCCCAGAATGCCTTTGGCCGGTTGACTAGAAAAGGCTAGGCTACGAAGGTACTTGAAGAGCTTGTCCCGCCATCCGGCGGCTTTCCCGCTCCAGACCTCAAGCTTAGGAGATGTCCATGTCCGACGATGTCGTCATCGTCAGCGCAGCGCGCACTGCAATAGGTACATTCAATGGCGCGTTCGCCAACACCCCCGCCCACGAACTCGGAGCGGTCGCCATCAAGGCGGCATTGGACCGCGCCGGCGTCGAACCGGGACGCGTCTCCGAAAT
The DNA here is from genome assembly GCA_038230475.1 of Hyphomicrobiales bacterium. Lineage (GTDB taxonomy): Bacteria > Pseudomonadota > Alphaproteobacteria > Rhizobiales > Xanthobacteraceae > Afipia. Next base: position 302,002 of record JBBRNE010000003.1, on the reverse strand, counting down.
CATCATGGGTCAGATTCTGACCGCAGGTCAGGGCCAAAACCCCGCGCGTCAGGCCGCGGCAAAAGCAGGCATTCCGTTCGAGAGTCCGGCATGGGGCGTCAACATGCTCTGTGGCTCTGGTCTTCGCGCGGTCGCGCTCGGCTATCAGGCCCTGAAGAACGGCGACTCCGAAATCGTGGTCGCAGGTGGGCAGGAATCGATGAGCATGTCGCCGCATGCGCAGCATTTGCGTGGCGGCGTGAAAATGGGTCCGGTCGATTTCGTCGATACCATGATCAAGGACGGGCTTTGGGATGCCTTCAATGGCTATCACATGGGCAACACGGCTGAGAACGTCGCGAAGCAATTCCAGATCACGCGCAAGCAGCAGGATGAATTCGCCGTCGGTTCGCAGAACAAGGCTGAAGCTGCGCAGAAGGCCGGCAAGTTCAAGGACGAGATCGTGCCGTTCACTGTGAAAACCCGCAAGGGCGACATTGTTGTCGATACCGACGAAGGTCCGCGTCACGGCGCTTCGATGGACGGGATGACGAAGCTCAAGCCGGCCTTCGACAAGGAAGGCACCGTGACTGCCGGGAACGCGTCGGGCATCAACGACGGCGCAGCTGCGCTTGTGTTAATGACGGCCAAACAAGCCGAGAAGGAAGGCAAGAAGCCCCTGGCCAAGATCGTGTCGTGGGCTCAAGCGGGCGTCGATCCCTCGATCATGGGCACCGGGCCGATTCCTGCCGCGCGTGCAGCTTTAAAAAAGGCGGGCTGGAAGCCGAGCGATCTTGACCTGATCGAAGCCAATGAAGCTTTTGCGGCTCAGGCATCGGCCGTGAACAAGGAACTTGGCTGGGACGTGTCGAAGGTCAACGTCAATGGCGGCGCGATTGCGATTGGCCATCCGATCGGTGCATCAGGTGCGCGCGTGCTGGTGACTTTGCTGCACGAAATGCAGAAGCGCGACGCCAAGAAGGGGCTCGCGACACTTTGCATTGGTGGCGGCATGGGCATCGCTATGTGCGTCGAGCGTTCGTAACGTCCCAGCGCACTGCACAATGCAAAAACAGAATGCCCGGCAATTTGCCGGGCATTTTTTCTTGCGGTCTTTACAATTGACCTGAATAGTTATCTTGCAAAAGAAATGTCAGTAATTGAGTGAGGACACGTGATGGCACGAGTGGCATTGGTTACCGGCGGAACACGCGGCATCGGCGCGGCAATCAGCAAGGCGCTAAAAGCGGCAGGCTACAAAGTCGCTGCGACATACGCCGGCAACGACGAGGCTGCGGCAAAATTCAAAGCCGAAACCGGCATACCCGTTTACAAATGGGATGTTTCCAAATTCGACGCCTGCGCAGAGGGCGTGAAGAAGGTTGAGGCCGACATCGGCCCCATTGACGTGCTCATCAACAATGCGGGCATCACCAAGGACGTGCCGTTCCACAAGATGTCGCTCGATCAATGGAATGCCGTCATCAACACCAACCTTGGCTCACTGTTCAACATGACGCGCCCGGTCATCGAAGGCATGCGCGCGCGCAAATTCGGACGGGTCATCAGCATCTCGTCGATCAACGGTCAGAAAGGCCAGTTCGGCCAAGTCAATTATTCCGCCGCGAAGGCCGGCGACATCGGGTTCACAAAAGCACTCGCCATGGAGAATGCGAAGGGCGGCATCACCGTCAACGCAATTTGCCCCGGCTACATCAACACCGAGATGGTTCAGGCTGTGCCGAAGGATGTGTTGGAGAAGAACGTCATTCCGCAAATTCCAACAAACCGTCTCGGTGAGCCAGAAGAAATCGCACGAGCTGTGGTGTTTCTGGCATCTGACGATTCGGGATTTATCACCGGATCGACCATGACCATCAACGGCGGACAATATCTGCATTGATGCGTTGAGGCGTCGTCGCAAACGAACGTTTATTGTGTCGCGATGACTAAGTCCGTCGCCACTCTTATCGGCCTGACCGCCATTGCCATGTGGTCGCTGCTCGCCGTGCTGACGGTCGCGACTGGACGCATACCTGCATTTCAGTTGCTGGCGATGACATTCGCAATCGGTGCCTGCATCGGTCCTCTGACATGGATTTGGCGACGCGATGCCTGGCGCGCGTTGCGCCAGCCGCTTGAAGTGTGGGGTGTCGGCGTCACGGGATTGTTCGGCTATCACGCACTGTATTTTCTTGCGTTGAGGCTTGCGCCACCAGCGGAAGCCGGATTGCTGAATTACCTTTGGCCTCTGTTGATTGTTTTGCTGTCATCGCTTTTGCCTAACGAGCGATTATTGCCTCATCATATTGTCGGAGCCTTTCTGGGCTTTGCCGGAACCATTTTGCTGTTTGCCGGAAACAACGGTTCGCAGTTCGACATAGCTTACGTTCCAGGTTTCGCCGCGGCATTCGTCGCGGCCTTCGTTTGGGCCGGATATTCCGTGATGTCACGCAAGTTCGCGGGAGTTCCGACTGACGCCGTCGCCGGCTTTTGCGCAATTACAGCATTGCTTGCGACTCTCGTTCACTTGGTGTTTGAACAGACAATCAGGCCCGAGACGCCCCAACAATGGCTCGCGATCGCCGCGCTTGGCATTGGCCCGGTCGGCATCGCATTTTTTGTTTGGGACATCGGCGTGAAGCGTGGCGACATTCGCGTGCTTGCAGTGGCATCCTATGCGACGCCATTGCTCTCGACGGCGTTTCTCATTTTAGCTGGCTTCGCAAAACCGACGGCAGCACTTGCCATCGCGGCCGCATTGATTGCAGGCGGCGGCTTGATTGCGGCCAAAGATATGATCTTCGGTATGCGGAAGAGTTAGAGCGGCGGTTCAAAGCCCGGAGGAGCAAGTTCAAATTTTGCAAATTCGAAGCCCGGTGCGACCGTGCACCCAACCAGCGTCCAGTCTCCGCTGCTTTCTGCAGCTTGCCACGCCAATGCAGAGACAAGGGCTTGCGGAAATTCGCCAGCTTTTAGATCAGCCCCAAGCTTGATCGTGCGCCGGCCTTTGTCGTCAGCGATACGGAGCGTCAGCGAACTGCCCGCATAGTAATGCCAGGTCTCGGCGGCATCGACACGGTGCCAATGCGATCGTTCGCCGCGCGCGAGCAGGAAATAGATCGAGGTCGATGCTGCACGGTTTCTATCAACGATACGCGAGTCGCGAAAGGTCTCACGGTAATGACCGCCTTCCGGATGCGGTTTTAGATCGAGCCTTGCGATAATCTCAGCAGCGGTCAGGAATTCGCTCACGACTTATTCTTACGCTCGCGCAATTCGCCGAACACGTCGGCGGCGCTTTTGCCTTCGAGACCGACAGCTGCCGCGACCGACGGAACATCTGCGCGAAGGAATACGTTGGCTTCCTTCTCGTCGCGGATTAGCGTCGGGATTGTTGGCTTGTTGTCTGCGCGCAGTTTGGCTACTTCCTCGGCCCGCACTTTCAGCGCCGGATTGTTCGGTTCGATTCCCAGTGCGAACTTGACGTTGGACGCCGTGTATTCGTGTCCGCAATAAACTCGCATGTCGTTCGGTAGTGCACGAAGTTTCAGCAGCGACTCCCACATCATGGGATAGGTGCCTTCGAAGACGCGCCCGCAACCGATCGAAAACAACGTGTCGGCGCAAAACAGCGCGCGCTCGGCGTCGAACACGTAGCTGATATGGTCGAGCGTATGGCCCGGAGTTTCCAGAACACGTGCCGTGAGATTACCGACCTTGACGGTCGAGCCTTCCTTCACTCGATGATCGACTTGCGCAATTGCAACTTTCTTGTCATCGGGCGCGACGACGCGGCATTTGTATTTCGTCTTCAATTCCGCAATTCCGCCGACGTGATCGGCGTGATGATGCGTCACGAGGATATCGGTGAGTGTCCAGCCTTCTTTTTCAAGAGCTTTTATAATTGGGCCGGCTTCCGGCGCGTCGATAGATGCGGTCGCCTTCGTGGCTGGATCATGTATCAGGTAGCCGAAATTATCGGACAGGCAGGGAAATAATCTGATCTCGGCGGCCATAACATCTCCATCTGGGTAATATCTATTGAAGCTAACATGGCTCCAATCGCAAGCGAAACAAGCGCTAACGTCGTATTTCACACGACACAGCGTTGCTGCCATCTGGGCTGCATGAACGTGCACAAGCATGATAGGGTTGCTGCATGACAATCGACGTGATCGATCTGCGAAATTTCTATTCGCAACGTCTTGGCACCGTGGCGCGGCGGCTGATCAATCATGGCATCCGCAGGCATTGGCCCCACGCCGATGGCATGCGCGTGCTTGGGTTGGGGTATCCCACGCCCTATCTTGGATTGTTCCGCGAGGACGCGGAACGTTGCATCGCGTTGATGCCGGCTGCGCAGGGTGTGTTGAAATGGCCGACAGCGCGACCGACGCTCGCAGCACTTGTCGATCAATACCTGCTGCCGCTCCCCGACGCGGTGGTTGATCGCGTTCTTCTGGTTCATGCACTGGAAATCGCCGACGATCCGGAAGGATTGCTGCGCGAAGTCTGGCGCGTGCTGGCGCCGTCGGGGCGCGTGATGGCGGTTATCCCGAATAGGCGCGGCGTGTGGTCACGAACCGATACGACACCGTTTGGCCACGGCCGTCCTTACTCGCGCTCCCAGATCACGCAGCTGCTGCGCCAAACATGGTTCACGCCGTCCGCTTGGGGCGAAGCGTTGTTCATGCCGCCGATTCAAGGTGGATGGATACTTCGATCGGCGGTTGCGTGGGAACGACTAAGTGCTGCAGTGTCGTCGCCATTTGCTGGCGTGCATATCGTTGAGGCTACAAAGCAGGTCTACCGCGCAATTCCCGCGCACCGTGAACGCACACGGCTCATACCTTCGATGGAACCCGTGCTTGTCCCGACAACGTCGCAATACAACGAAGAGCCCACGAAGCGATAGCGATCCGCAACGAAGGGTTCGCGGACGCCGATCAATTATTCGCCGGTAGGTTCAAATTCATCACCGTCTGGCGCGCCTTGTCCTTCAGGGCGCGGCCCTGGCGGCCTACGGCGGCGGCGATTGTTGAATCGGTCGCCGTTCTGGCCGCCATTAGCTTCAATTCCGTTTCCGTTCGGTTGAGTACCGCCAGTGATGAACGAGGGCAGGCGATCGACATCGTCGCTTGCTGCGGATTGAATTGAGGGTTGCGGTTGAGGACGATGCTCTCGCTGCTCGCGCGACTGCTGGTGCTCGCGCTGTTGATAGGGCTGCGATTCACGGGGCGCGAATTGCGGTTGCTGCTGTTGTGGCGGCGTAGGGGCGAATCCCGGCTCGGCACCGAAGTTGGAATAACTCTCACCCTCGTCGCCTTCGTCGGTTTGCGCGTTATTGCTCTCGCCCTCTGGACGCGGCGTCTGCTGAGGCTGGCTCTGGCGGAACTGCTCCTGCGCTGCGGCGATCAGACGGAAGTAATGTTCGGCGTGCTGGTAATAGTTTTCCGCTGCGACCGGATCACCCGATGTGCGGGCATCACGCGCGAGCTGCACATATTTTTCGGCAACGTGCGAGGCGGTGCCGCGAATCTTGATATCGGGCCCGTTAGATTCGAAAACCCGCGTCATCGGATTCTGACCACGGCGGTTATTACTATTGTTGTTATTACTATTGTTACTGTTGTTGTTTCGACCGCGCATACGCTTGTTGTTATTCGGACCGTTTCTCATCTCGTGCCTTCTATCGATTATCGATTTTGGATCGTGGGCATTGATACGCCGGTCGTCGCACGCGTGCGAGGAGCGGCGTAGTCCAGTTTCAATTCAGGTTTTGCGTTAGTCGCGTTCAGCAAGGACGCGTTCTCCAAATGCCCGCAGGCAAATCGCCCTCAGGGTCGGATCGAATCAACTCGCCACTAATCAAGCGATGGCAAGCGTGACGTTCTGAAGTGATTGTTCAAGTGTAATATCTAGCTTTCGTTCGCATCGCGGTCTCAAGCTGCGCAGCTTTGTTAAGCCTTCGCGCTCGAATAACTGCCTTGTCGGAACCTCTCATCCGGCGGGGATCTCTTACGAGACCGCTCTTTCGAGACTTCTGGCTTCAGCCCGTATTCCTTAACGGGAGCCAAGACCCTAGACCGATGTTGTGGCCGGAACGTAGTCGCTCCGAGGCGATATTCCAAGTGGTTTTTTAGGCTCATAAAGCCCATTAAAATGCTGGTTTTACGCCGGTAATAACCCGATCAAGACCGGCCAGATCGACCCTAGGCGGCCCTTGAACTGTTAAACCGGCGGTGCGCATGATTTGGCTTACATGGGCAGCCTGATCGTGCCCGACTTCGACGATCAATGCTCCATTTGATGACAACAGTGCGGTCGCGTGGGGAGCAATAGCGCGGTAGGCGTCGAGACCATCCTTGCCGCCATCCAGCGCAATCAATGGGTCGTGCTCGCGTACGTCAATCTCAAGATTTTTGATGTCGCTCGAACGAATGTAAGGCGGGTTCGATACGATGAGATCGAAATAGCCGGTGAGTGCGGTCGTGTAGTCGGACCGGAGGAATGTCGCTTGCTCGGCTAGATTGAGATTCCTCGCGTTGAATTGCGATGTTGTGAGCGCACCGATGCTGATGTCCGTTCCCACCCCGATTGCATTTGGGCATTCGGAGAGAATTGCGAGCAGGATCGCGCCGGAGCCAGTGCCGATATCGGCGATGCGAATGCGCGCGTCGGCTTCATGACGGGTTCGGAGAAATTCGAGTGCCGCGATAACAACGGTTTCAGTATCGGGTCTGGGAACGAGAGTTTCGTCCGAGAGTTTGAGGTCTAATCCCCAAAACTCTTTTCGGCCGAGAATTCGCGCGATTGGTTCGCGAGCAATCCTGCGTGACGTAAAATCTTGGATCCTCCGGCTTTCCTCGGACGTAACGATGCGCGCAGCCTGAACGGCGAGGCCGGTGTGATCAAGATTGAGTGCAGCGCCGATCAACAGACGTGCATCGAGATCGGGCGATTCAATTCCAGCGGTCTTAAATTTTCCGGCAACCAACCGCCGCGCAGCCTCGATACTTAGTGCACTCAAGGCATCGTCGGCACTCACTCCGAGGCGCCTTGTTCGGCAAGTTGCGCCGCCTGATGTTCGGTCGTCAGCGCATCAATCAACTCGCTCAAGGCTTCACCGGCGATGACTTGCGGCAGTTTGTACAGGGTGAGGTTGATGCGGTGGTCGGTCACACGGCCTTGTGGGAAATTATAAGTTCGGATTCGTTCCGAGCGATCGCCCGATCCGACCTGACCTTTTCGTTCAGCCGAACGCGCAGCATCGATACGCTGACGTTCCGCGTCATAGATGCGCGACCGAAGAATGTTCATCGCCGACGCGCGATTTTTGTGCTGCGAGCGGCTGTCTTGCATGTTGACGACAATGCCGGTCGGGATGTGCGTAATGCGGATCGCCGATTCCGTCTTGTTGACGTGCTGGCCACCTGCGCCCTGCGCGCGCATGGTCTCGATGCGCAAATCGTCGTTCTTGATTGCAACGTCGATCTCTTCCAATTCCGGAAGGACGGCGACGGTCGCCGCCGATGTATGAATGCGTCCTTGCGTCTCGGTATCCGGAACACGTTGTACGCGATGCGTGCCGGATTCGAATTTTAGCTTTGCATATGCGCCGCGGCCCTGTACTTCGGCGACGATTTCCTTGTAGCCACCCATGGTGCCTTCGCTTTCGGAAATCACCTCGACCTTCCAATTTCGTAAGGCCGCAAAGCGTTCATACATTCGGAACAAATCGCCAGCGAACAGTGAGGCTTCATCCCCACCGGTACCGGCACGTATTTCGAGCACAACGCTGCGTTCATCCATCGCGTCTTTCGGCAGCAGCGCGAGGCGAATGTCTTGCGCGAGTTCATCGCGCTTTGCTTCGAGCTGCAGACGCTCGCTATTTGCCATCGCGCGCATGTCGGGATCGGTTTTAGAATCGGCAATCATCACATCGAGATCGGCGATCTCACGTTTCGTGAAGCAATACGCCTTCACAGCGTCGACAACAGGCCTAAGTTCGCTAAGTTCGCGCGTGATGCGAACATATGTCTCGGAATTTACCTGGCCGAGAAGCTCGGATTCCAGTGAGGCGTGTCGCGCCAGGAGAGTGTCAAGCTTGGCTTCGGGGAGCATCTGCAGAATCTCGAATGTCGGTTTGATCAGGAAAAAGCTAAATCGCGGAGAAACTCGATGTTGACCCGCTAAAGCGGAAGCCCTTCGGCTTCGGCGAATTCCATCAATTTTGCGCGAACCGATACACTGCCGGCCGGCGCTTCCAAGAGCGGCGCCATCATTGCCTCGGCTTTATTGGCGTTGAGGTCGAGGATCAACGCTTTCACCGGTCCATGCGCTGTTGCCGACAACGACAGTGAGCGATAGCCGAGCGCGATGAGAGCGAGTGCTCCAAGCGGCTGCGATGCCATCTCGCCGCATAATGACACGCTCTTCTTGGCGGCGTTCGCCTTCGTGACGATGTCGCGCAGCGCTCGAAGAATCGGAGTCGACAGAGTATCGAAGCGGTCCGTCACGCGTGAATTGCCGCGATCGACCGCAAACAGAAACTGAAAGAGGTCGTTCGAGCCGACTGAAATGAAATCCACGCGCTTGAGCAACTCGTCCATTTGGTAAAGCAAGGCCGGTACTTCGACCATCGTCCCAACGTCGATGCGTTCCGGCAATGTATGTCCGTGCTGACGCAGATATGTCAGTTCGCGCTCGATCACCAGCTTCGCCTGATCGAACTCATCGACCTGCGAGATCATTGGAAACATCACTCGCAGATAGCGACCAGAAGCCGCGCGCAGCAGCGCCCGGATTTGGCCACGCAATAACCCAGGCCGGTCAAGACCGAGGCGAATGGCACGCCAGCCGAGCGCTGGGTTTTCCTCGATGATCGTGTCCATATAGGGCAACGCCTTGTCGCCACCGATATCGAGCGTTCGGAAAGTGACGGGCTTTTCGCCCGCAGCATCAAGCACGGCACGATAGAGCGCGAGTTGCTCACTTGTGCGCGGCAGGCTTTGACCAACCATGAACTGCAATTCGGTGCGAAAAAGCCCGATCCCGGACGAGCCCGTGTCGTCGATATGCGGCAGGTCGATGACGAGACCTGCGTTGATCATGAGATCGACGGCTTGTCCGTCCTTCGTCATACAAGGCTTGTCGCGCAGTTCGCGGTATTGCTCCTGACGTCGCGCGCGAAAGCGAACGCGCTCTGCATAGGCCGATTGGATTTCCTGCGAGGGTCGAATGTAAATTGAACCCGAGGTGCCATCGACAATAATCGCGTCACCGGGATCGGCGATGCCGGCTGCGTTCGGCACTTCGCCGACCGCCGGAATGCCGAGAGCGCGCGCGACGATCGAAACATGTGAGTTCGCTGTACCTTCCTCCAGCACGAGGCCGCGCAGTCGCTTCTTGTCGTAATCGAGCAACGCCGCCGGTCCCATCGAGCGCGCAATCAGGATGGCATTGTCAGGCAACTGTTCACGCGAGGGTGCGTGATCCTGTCCAACGAGCTGGCGCATCAACCGGTGGCCGAGATCTTCGAGGTCGTGCAAGCGGTCGCGCAAATACGGATCTGTCGAACGCAACATGCGCGCGCGGGTGTCCGATTGCACGCGCTCAACAGCGGCTTCAGCAGTGAGACCGGTTGCGACGGCCTCATGAAGCTTGTGCTGCCAGCCTTGGTCGTTGGCGAACATCCGATAAGCTTCGAGAACGTCGCGATGTTCACCACCGTCCGCGACGTCGCCGCGTTCCAGCATGCGGTCCAGATCGGCGCGCAATTTGAGTACGGCCGTATCGAGTCGCTTCAATTCTTTCGGAAGGTCTTCGGCGATATAATTCGTAATGACCACGCGCGGCTCGTGCAGCACGACATGGCCCAGCGCGATGCCTTCGGAGAGAACGGCCCCGGTTTTATGCAATGAATGCCGCGCTGCAGGTTCAGCGCCGGGCTTAGCGATCGACGACAATTCGCCGGACGCAATCATTTCCGCCAAAACCATCGCGGTGGTCTGCAGCGCCTCGACTTCTTCTTCAACGTAAGTTCGATGCGCGCGGTTTTGCACGACGAGGACGCCAAGTGTATTGCCCGAGCGCAAAATCGGCACGCCGAGGAAGGAGTGATAGATTTCTTCGCCGGTTTCCGGGCGATATGAGAACGCTGGATGCGATTGTGCGTTCGAGAGATTCAGCGGCGTCGCCTCCGAGGCGACGAGGCCGACAAGGCCCTCATGCGCGCTCAGGACTGTTTGGTGGACAGCGTCGCGGTTTAGACCCTCGGTGGCATAAAGTTCGAGCGTGTTATCGACGCGCAGCACATAGGTCGAGCAAACCTCCGCCACCATATTGGCGGCTATCAGTACCACGATCTTGTCGAGGCGCTCCTGCGCGCTGACCTGCTCGGCCATCGTTTCGCGGAGCCGTCTCAGCAAGACGCGGGGGCCGCCCAGCGCGCTCCGCATCCGTTGACATCCTTAAGCTGCCTCTTCCTGAGGCTATATCGAATTGACGCTCATTTTGCCAAGCAAAAGACCTGCCAGTCGTCGGCCTGGAATTGGAAGATTATTCAATGTGAAAGTGTTGCTGCAAGGCGGCTTGCCGTCAGCTCGCCGTATGAATGAGCGTACTATAGCCGTTCCATACAATCTGAATGCCGATGCATAACAGGATGAAGGCCGATAGCCGCATCAGGACGCTGGATCCTCGCTCGCCAAGCGCCGCAACCAAGTTTCCGGCGAAGCGATAACAGACATAAATCGTGACAGCGATGGCCGAGAGACCGACAATTGCACCGCCACCTAGAAGCGCGAGATCGGTAAAGTCAATTGGCGTTAACGGTCGTTGGCTGCCGAGTGTGACGGCTACTGAAATCGAACCGGGGCCGACAGTCAGCGGCATTGTTAGCGGGTAAAACGAATCGGTCGATGCACCCGGTGATGCGGCAGCCGCGCTCCGCCTGTCCTCCGGATCTTCACCCGCATGAAGCAATTGCCAGCCGAACGCTGCGACGACGAGGCCGCCTGCTATACGGACCACCGGCAGAGTGATGCCGAAGAAAACCAGCACATGCGAGCCGATGAGCAACGATCCCAGCAGCAGAAGGAAGCTGTTACGAGCGACGCCCATGGCTAACGAGGAGCGTTCAACGACACTATAAGGCGATGTTAGTCGCAGAAAGATCGGTGCACTTCCAACCGGATTGACGATTGGAAACAGCGCGGCATAGACCAGCAGAAATGCGTTGATGGCACCGTCCAATGCAAGCCTCGTCTGAGTGTCAGGTCTGATCGAGCCCGTAAAGGGTATGAAGCGCCCGCACCGCTAACTCGGTGTAAGCCGCATCGATCAGCAACGAGAATTTGATCTCGGATGTGGTGATCGCGCGAATATTGATGTTTCGCGCTGCCAAAGCGGCAAAGGCCTGGGCGGCGACACCGGCGTGGCTGCGCATGCCGATTCCGATCACGGAAACCTTAGCGACATCCGTTGCAGTATCGAGCTTGGTGTAGCCAATCTTCGACTTTGCGTTAGTTATTGTTTCCTTGGCGCGCGCGAACTCGGACGCAGGCACGGTGAAGGTGAGATCCGTAGTGCCGTCCTCTGAAACGTTCTGCACGATCATATCGACGTTGATGTTGCCTTCGGCCAATGGCCCAAAGATCGCGGCAGCGACGCCGGGCTTGTCTTGAATCTTGCGAACGGAAATCTGTGCTTCATCCTTCGAGAAGGCGATGCCGGTGACGACTTGGTTTTCCATAATTTCCTCCTCGCTACAAATGAGCGTCCCCGGCGGGGTGCCGTACGGATCAATATCTTCCGGCTTGTCGAAACTCGAACGCACGAATACCGGCACATTGTGAACCATGCCGAGTTCGACGGAGCGCACCTGAAGCACCTTGGCACCCTGAGATGCCATTTCTAGCATCTCCTCGAACGCGACTTTCTCCAATCGCTTTGCCTTCGGCACCACGCGCGGGTCGGTTGTGTAGACGCCGTCGACATCGGTGTAAATATCGCAGCGGTCGGCGTGAATAGCTGACGCAATTGCGACCGCAGATGTATCCGAGCCACCGCGTCCAAGCGTTGTGATGCGCCCGGTTGACTCGTGAATGCCTTGGAAGCCGGCGATGACAGCGACTTCCTTGCGCTCCTTGAAGCGCTTGATGATCTCGTCGCCGTTGATGCCAGTGATACGAGCGGACGCGTGCGCTTCGCTAGTGTGGATTGGAATTTGCCAGCCTTGCCAGGAGCGCGCCTGGATACCGAGCGATTGCAATGTGATCGCCAGCAATCCCGCCGTAACCTGTTCGCCGCTAGCGAGGATAGCGTCGTATTCGCGTGCGTCATGAAGGGGAGAGGCTTCGCGCGCCCATCCAACCAGTTCATTGGTCTTGCCCGACATTGCTGACACTACGACAGCCACGTCATGGCCTGCATCGACTTCACGCTTCACGTGATGTGCGACGTTTCGGATGCGTTCGATGTTGGCGACGGAGGTGCCGCCGAATTTCATAACCAAGCGGCCCATAAGAATGGCGCTGTCCTGTTCGACATGTTTTCCAAGATTCCGGTTCCTCGCAAAACGGCAGCGCGGCCCGGAAAAGGCGGCTATACATACCGACGCGGTCGCGGGCAAGCAACACGGTTCCTCGGTCGCGCAGAGGACGAAAATGGCACGTTATATCGATAGTATTCTGCAGCCGGGCGAGAAGTTGCTGTATTCAACCACAATTCACGGCATCATCTATTTGCCGGGCATGATGTTCTGGCTGATGGCAGCTGCCTGTGTGGTTGGGGCGGGTCTTATGCCGCCTTTGATTATTGTCAGCGGCGTATTTGCCTTGATTGGCGCGGTACTGGTGTTTCGAGGCTGGTTTCGCCGTTGGACGACCGAAACCGACGTCACCAACATGCGGGTCGTGCACAAGGAAGGGTTCATTCAGCGCCGTACATTTGAGATGAGCCTCGACAAGGTCGAGAGTGTCGATGTCGATCAAAGCATTCCAGGACGTATCTTCGGTTGGGGCGACGTGACGATTCGCGGCGTCGGCGAGGGCAAAGAAGTCATCAAGATGATCGGCTCGCCTATCGATTTTCGCAATCACATCACCGCGCAATAGAAAACGATACACGCATGAGCGAAATAATTTCATCCACCGTCGACCCAGCCGAGATCGCGAAATTCTCGAAGCTCTCGGAGACATGGTGGGATCCCAACGGCAAGATGAAACCGCTGCATGCGATCAATCCGCTGCGACTGGCTTACATCCGTGACGCAACTTGCAGGAAATTCGACCGCGATCCGCGCAAACTAGATTGCCTTTCAGGTCTGAGGATTCTCGACATTGGTTGTGGCGCCGGATTGCTCTGCGAACCGCTGACGCGCCTCGGCGCGCAGGTCGTCGGTGTCGATCCGTCCGCGACCAACATTTCTGTTGCAAAATTGCATGCTGAGAAATCGCATCTTTCGATCGACTATCGCTGCACGACCATTGAAGAGATGGGGAAAGAACAGTTCGAGATCGTTCTGGCGATGGAAGTTGTCGAGCACGTTTCTGACGTCGGCGCGTTTCTGGATCGCTGCGCGGCGTTGTTAAAACCATCGGGCCTGATGCTGGTCTCAACCATCAACCGCACGTGGAAAAGTTTTGCGCTTGCTATTGTCGGCGCGGAATATGTGCTGCGCTGGCTACCGCGCGGAACGCATGAGTGGAACAAGTTCGTCATGCCTGCCGAAGTCACGTATCATTTGGCGCGCAATAAGCTGTCGATCAGCGATCAGGCAGGTGTCGTCTACAATCCTCTGGCGGACAAGTGGGCTTTGTCTTCCGACATGGACGTGAACTACATGGTGGTCGCGGAAGCCACACTCTAACATGCAGTGCAATGCTGACATAACGCCGTGCCGGTTGACGGACACAGCATGGCAGTGGCCTTTGCAATTTCCAATGTCCCACCGCTTCGGCTACCTATGACTCCATTCACATGGCTCTGGATTCCCTTCACCGTCATGGGCGCGGCAGGGCAGGTCGTGCGCAACGCGATGCAGCGTGGTCTGACGGCGAAACTCGGCACGCTTGGCGCGACGCATATCCGTTTTCTGTTTGGCTTTCCGTTCTCGCTGATGTTCCTCGCGGGCATTCTTGTCGCGACCGGCGATAAGCTGTCTTGGCCCGAGAATGGTTTTGCGCCGTGGCTTGTCACCGGCGGCATGTCGCAGATTCTCGCGACCGCATTGATGTTGGCGGCAATGAACGAGCGGTCGTTCGTGGTGACGACGGCGTATCTCAAGACCGAAGCCATTCAGGCGGCGATTTTCGGTTTCGTCTTTCTGGCCGACCGTCTCACGGTGTTGAAAGTCATCGCCATTGTCATCGCGACCATCGGCGTTGTGGTCACGGCGCTGCGCCCCGGCGGGGCAAAGGGATTTGGCGGCTTGCGCCCGACTTTGCTCGGCTTGCTGGCCGCATCGTTCTTCGCGCTGTCGGCCGTAGGGTATCGCGGCGCGATTCTCAACGTCAGTGGCACGAGCTTCGTCACGGCGGCGAGCTTGACGCTTGTCGCAACTTTGCTGATGCAATCAATTCTGCTGTCGGCATGGTTGGTTATGCGTAACCCCGGAACAATGACGGCGATCTTCCGGGAGTGGAAACCGTCGATGTTCGCAGGCTTCATGGGGGCGTTCGCATCATTGTTCTGGTTTCTGGCGTTTGCGCTGACAGCTGCTGCGAACGTGCGGACTTTGGCGCTGGTCGAAGTGCTATTCGCACAGGGTATTGCGTATTACTCGATGAAGCAGGCCGTATCGCTGCGTGAGCTTTCCGGTATTGGGCTTATTTTGATCGGCGTGGCGATGCTGGTGGCGGGTTGAATTATTTTTTGAGCGCGAGCAGGATTGCGCCCGCGCCTATCAAGGCGATGCCGAACCAACCGGTGGCGGAGGGGCGCTCGCCGAGAAATACGAAGGCGAACAGCGCGACCAGCACCACGCTTAGTTTGTCGATCGGCGCGACCAGCGTTGCGGGACCGAGTTTCAAGGCGCGGAAGTAACACAGCCACGAGGCACCGGTCGCAAGCCCGGAGAGCGTCAGGAATATCCACGTCCGCGGCGCGATCGGTTCAACGGCGCTAAATTTCCCCGTGGTGAAAAGAAGAAGGGCGAAACTCATCAGCACGATACCGGTGCGGATGAAGGTGGCTAAATCGGAATCGATGTTCTCGACGCCGACCTTGGCAAAGATCGCTGTGAGGGCCGCAAAGCCCGCAGAGAGCAGCGCCCAGGACAGCCATGAGCTTTGCCACGACGTCAGTGTCTCCTGTGCCACTAGTTGCGATCGCCGGGCAGAACCGGCAGCGGCGCGACGTCAATGCCCTCATCGATCAGTGCGCCGGCCTCGTCGGATGTTGCCTCGCCGTAAATCGCGCGTTGCTCGATATCGCCGTAATGCATTTTGCGCGCTTCATCGGGGAATTTCTTGCCGACATTGTCGGCGTTCTTTGTGACATGGTCGCGCAGTTCACGAAGCTTCGTGACGAGTTCACGCTCTTGCGGAGACATCACGAGCCGATTGGGCGCGTTCCCGATTGGGGCGACGGGCGCTTCGGCGGCTTTCGACTTACGCTTGCCCGCGATGCGCGGTGCCATGATCGCTTTGTCTACCTTCGTGGATTCGCATCGGGGACATGCAACAAGTCCGCGCTTGTGCTGGCTGTCATAGGCCGATGAGCTTTGAAACCAGCTTTCGAATTCGTGGCCGCGCTCGCAGCGCAGCGCATAGCGAATCATGCCGATCCTCGGACCAGATGCAGGTGCTCCGGGCCGGCATTGGGGTCGGCAACTGTGAAGCGCCGGCCGTGCTGGAGCGACGGAATGCTTTTACGGACCGCATCGACTCGCGCAGGATCGATCTTCGCCAGCACGACGCCGGGCTCCGTGCCGCCTTCGGCAAGAATTTCGCCCCACGGGTCGATGATGAGCGAATGACCGAAGGTCTCGCGCCTGTTCTCGTGCGTGCCGCCCTGCGCCGCTGCGAAGATAAAACAGCCGTTCTCGATGGCGCGGGCACGTAATAGCGTGTGCCAATGCGCCTCGCCAGTTTTGCGCGTGAATGCTGCTGGCACAGTGATGAACGACGCCCCCGCTTCCGCCAATGCGCGATAAAGTGCAGGGAAGCGCACGTCGTAACAGATGGTGAGACCGATGCGACCCCACGGCAGATCGGAAATGACCGCGGTTTCGCCCGGCTGGTAGTTCGCCGACTCGCGATAGCTTTCGCCGCCGCCAAGGTCGATGTCGAACATGTGGATCTTGTCATAGCTTGCGAGCACATCGCCTGTCGGCGCTATCAGGAACGAGCGGTTGACCGCGCGCTCCGGTGTCGCGCGCAGCGCAAGCGATCCGATGTGCACATGAATTTTTAATTCCTTCGCCAGTTCGCGATAGGCTTGAAGCGACTTGTCATCTTCTTCGGTTGCTAGCAGTTCGAACAGCGCCTTGCGGTTCTCCTGCATGATGTTGCTGACTTCAGGCGTCAGCACATAATCAGCGCCCTTTTTTTTCGCTTCGCGGACCAGTTCAATCCCTTGCTTCAGGCTGGTCTCGGGAAACAAGCCGCTGCGCATCGTCACGAGCGCTGCAGTGAATGGCGTGCCGGTGTTGGTGGCCGTGGTCATGATGAAACCTTTTGTCCAGCGAGCATGTCATCGAGTTTGCCTTCGCGATCCAGCGCATAGAGTTCATCGCAGCCGCCGACATGAACCTGATCGATGAAGATTTGCGGAAAAGTCGTGCCTCCATTCGAGCGCGCCACCATCTGATCGCGGAACTTCGGATCAGCCGCGACGTCGAATTCGCTGAAGGTTGCGTTTTTTCGTGTCAGTAACGACTTGGCGGCGCTGCAATAGCCACAGCCCGGTCTGGTGAAAATCTCGACATTCGCAGCCATGACGCGCCTCGGTGACGGAGAAGACGCTAAATTATATGGGTGACTTGATTGTGTCCACAACCCGCGAGAACACCAGCACATCCACTGACGCAGCCTTGGCCCGCAACAACGCGCGGGCGCAGGCGTCCACTGTAGCGCCGGACGTCAAAACATCGTCGATCAGGATGATTTTGCGCCCTTGGATGGCTGATTTCTTCTCCACGGGTACCTTGAACGCTCCTTGTACGTTCAGCGCGCGTTCCGATCTCGACAGTCCGACTTGTTGCTCAGTGGAGCGTATGCGTCGCAATACATCGCTTTCCACGGGGACGTTTGCGAGGCGGCCTATGATGCGGGCCAATGCGCCCGATTGGTTGTAGCGCCGGCTCCAGCTCCGTTTCCAGTGCAACGGTACGGGAATCAACGCGTCGGTCTCGTTCAGCAACTCGTGTCCGGCGCGAACCATCCACCGGCCCATCGTCGGCGCCAGATCCGTTCGATCCTGATATTTCAGCGCATGTACCATCGTCCGCGCGACACCGTCGTAGCGCACCGCCGCGCGCGCGCGCCTATAGGCCGGCGGATTGGCAATTGCTTCCATCGACAGCAGGTCAGGGCCCGGGTCGTAGACGAACGGGATGCCGAGACGCGGACAATAGGGCGGCGCGATGAACGACAGCTTCGACCAGCAGGCTGGGCAGACGCCTTCGCCGGAGACGGGTTCTCGGCACGACACACAGAGTGTTGGAAGCGCGATGTCCAAAGCGAAGCGCGGGATCGATGCTGATGCGGCGCGGAACAGATCGACCGCGCGGCGCAGCGGTTTTCGAAACCGCGAGCCTGCAGAGCGCAATTGGCCTGCGTCCAGTTCGGACATTCGAGCCTCCACAGTTACGCTAGTCCCGCCATTCGCGATGCTCAAGCGCGCTGTGCCGGCGATTGCCAAAATACAGGTGAGGAGAGTACCAACGCGTATGGTTCCATCCCCGAGCAATGCCGCGCCGCGACTGTTTGATCTTGCTTTGCTATCCGTGCGGCAGGGCCGTGCCATCAAACTCGGCGTCGAGACTTTTCTCGCAGACCGCGCAGCGGAAGATATCGCGGATCGTCTCAACGCCGTGACGCGGAAGTTTTTTGGCGTCGCCGATATCGGCAGTCCGGGAGCCGCGTTCAGGAAGCCATCGCGAGAAAAATTCGACGGGACGCGAACTCATTATGATCTGCCCAAGTCTGATAACGAGCCACTACCGCTCGAACCCGCTTCGCTTGATCTCGTTGTGTCGTCGCTCGCCTTGCAATTCGTCAACGATCTGCCTGGCATGCTCGCTCAGATCATACGGGCCTTGAAACCTGACGGCCTATTTCTCGCAGCTATGATCGGCGGCGACACGCTCACCGAGTTACGACAATCCTTCGCCGCCGCAGAATCCGAAATCGAAGGGGGTGTTTCGCCCCGCGTCGCGCCGTTTGTCGATCTGCGCGACGCCGGTGCCTTGTTGCAACGAGCGGGCTTTGCGCTTCCGGTGACGGATGTGGATCGCATCATGGTGCGATATGACAACGCTTTCGCACTCATGCGCGATTTACGGCGTATGGGCGCGACGAACATTCTGGTCGAGCGCAGGCGCAAACTGACGCGCCGCGCGACAATGCTCCGAATGGCCGATATCTACCGCGAAAGATTTTCCGATTTCGATGGACGAATCCGTGCGACGTTCGATGTGGTTTGGATGTCCGGATGGGCGCCGCATGAGAGCCAGCAAAAACCGCTCAGGCCGGGTTCGGCCAAGACGTCGCTCGCCGATGCCGTCAAGCGCGTGCAGAAATAACTACAGCAGCAGATCGTTCAGATGCGCGATCAGCGGAACATCCGCTGGCGGCATCGAATAATCGCGCAATTTATTCGAGCGCACCCATGCGAGTTGCTGACCTTCGCGCGCAGCGACAACGCCTTCCCATTTGCGACAAACGTACAGCGGCATCAAAAGGTGGAAATCATCATAAGCATGGCTGGCGAATGTGAGTGGCGCCAGACACGGCTCCTCGACGATGATGCCAAGTTCTTCCTTGAGTTCGCGAATCAGTGCGGCCTCGGGCCGCTCACCAGGATCAATCTTGCCGCCCGGAAATTCCCATAGACCCGCAAGTGTTTTGCCTTCAGGACGCTGCGCGATCAGCACGCGGTTGTCGGTGTCGATCAAAGCGCAGGCGACAACGAGCGTGAGTTTCACGAGCGATAATCGCCGTTGATTGCTACGTATTCCTTAGTGAGATCGCAGGTGAGGACGCGGTCGCTACCTTTGCCGAGCCCGAGGCCGACCTTGATCTGGATTTTTGGCTGCTTCATCAGGGCGGAGACTTCGGTCTCGTTGTAGGCTGGATCGCGTGCGCCTTTCGTTGCGACACGAATGCCGTTGAAGTGGATCGCAAGCTTGTCGCGGTCGGCTGGTTCGCCCGCCTTACCGACGGCCATCACGACGCGACCCCAATTGGCGTCTTCGCCAGCGATCGCAGTCTTAACGAGCGGAGAATTGGCAATCGACATTGCAATCCGCCGTGCGGATTTTTTCGATACTGCGCCTTCGATAAGAATCTCGACCAGCTTGCGCGCGCCTTCGCCGTCGCGGGCGACCTGTTCGGCCAAGTCCGCCAGTACGCCGTGAAAAGCTTTCGCAAACTCTTTCAATTGCGGGTCGTTCACGCGCTTGATTGTTGGCGCACCTTTCATTGCGGCCGCCCCGGTCGCAAATGCGAGCAATGTGTCCGACGTCGATGTATCGCCATCGATCGTGACGGCGTTGAAACTATCTTCGACACCCGACTTGAGTAATGACTGCAACACGCCAGCTGAAAGTGACGCGTCGGTAAAAATAAAGGCCAGCATTGTCGCCATGTCCGGCGCGATCATGCCGGCACCCTTGGCCATGCCGTTGATGCGAACTTTTGCTTTGCCGAGCTTGACGGTGGCAGTCGCAACTTTTGCGAATGTGTCGGTGGTCATGATGGCGCGTGCGGCGTTATGCCAGCCATCCGGCACGGCGTTTTTCGCTAGCTTGTCCAGAACGCCGTCGAATTTTGTTGCATCGAGCGGTTCGCCGATGACGCCGGTCGAAGCAAGAAAAATCTTGTTCGCGTTGCTATCGACTGCCTTCGCAGCGATCGCCGCCGTCAACGTCGTAGCTTGCTTACCCGTTTTGCCTGTAAATGCGTTGGCGTTTCCTGAATTGACGACAAGCGCGCGCGCCTCGCCGCCCTTGAGCTTGGAGCGGCACCAGTCAACCGCGGCGCTTGGGCATTTCGATTTGGTGAAAACGCCCGCCACGGTCGTGCCTTTGTCGAACAGCGCCAGCAGCACGTCGGTGCGGTTTTTATAGCGAATGCCGGCGGCCGCTGTCGCAAGCCGGACGCCCGCAATGCGAGGCATATCGGGGACGTTCAAAGGTGCGAGTGGCGAAATGGCGGTCGACATAAAGAAATCCTGTTTTCAAGTGAGCCGCATCAAACGCAACGCTTTGGCAAATCGCAAGGCTGAATCGCGGTGTCAGACGAAAATGCCCGGCAATGAGCCGGGCGTTTCATGTTTTCGATCATCTCGAATGACGAAGTCGTGACGCTATTTCTTTTTGGCCGGAGCGGCCTTCGCGTCGGGAGTCGCGGCAGAATCGCCTGGCTTTTCGATGCGTTCGATTTTTGCAGCCGTACGCAGCTTGGTCACGTAGTCGGCTTGCGCCTTGCGCACCACGAAGTTCTGGACCTGGGCTTTTACCTGATCGAACGTCGGCGGCTTGCGGTCGCGCTTTTCTTCGACCTTGATGATGTGCCAGCCGAACTGCGACTTCACCGGATCTGAAATCTTGCCGGGCTCGAGCGCGAATGCGACAGCGGAGAACTCCGGCACCATCTGCTCCTTTGTGAAGAAGCCAAGATCGCCGCCATCGGCGGCGCCGGGGTCCTTCGATTTCTTCTTTGCAAGCTCGGCGAAGTCTGCGCCCTTGTCGAGTTCAGCTTTGACCGCCTTGGCCTCTTCTTCGGTCGGTAGCAGAATGTGACGGGCGTGTACTTCTTTCTCACCGACGACCTGCTTGGTCGCGTCCTCATAAACCTTCTTCATAGCATCGTCCGTGAGTGCGGCTTTGCCTTCAGTTGCAAGCAGGCTGTCCATCAGAAGACGACTACGCGCGAAGGCCATCTTCTGCTTGAAGTCGGTGCTGTCGGCGACCTTCTTGTCTTCAGCGGCCTTAGCGACAACCTTCATATCGATCAAAAACGTGATGATGTTTTCGCGGCGGGTCGCCGGGTCCATCTGCTGCAATGAGGAGGCGAGTTCTTCCTCCGCCGCTGCGACGTCGCTTTGACGGATTTCCTGCCCGTTCACTTTCGCGACAACGGCGTCCTCCGCCCATGCGGGTTGGCCCGCCATCAGAGCCGCGCCGAGGCACGTCGCGGCAATTGAAGTCACTAGGCGGGAGCGGCTCGCGCGAACAGATGGTGCGGTCATGGACAATCCTGTTTGGGTCAATTCAGGGGGTTCGGGATGAGGCGGACACTCGCCCAATCACCCTGGATTGGCAACGCGAAAAAGCCGCCAAAATCATGAAATCCCTGACAGGTTCGCGCGTTGACAAGGCTTAGAGCGGGCCATATCTCTCTCGCAAGGTTGGCTCGGTATCTAGGGCATTTTTTGGTGGCTTGGATCGAGTTGGTAGACCCCGACTCGCCTGCCTCGTTCCTTAATTTTCGTCATCTGTCTCCACGCAAATTTCTGACGGGGACGGTCAACCGCAGTGAAACGATCTCGCGGCCGCAACGCCGGACTGCAAGAGAACCGCTAGACAGGAATTCGTTATGATCGGCGCGCTCGCCCGCAAGTTTTTCGGCTCTGCCAACGACCGCCGTGTCAAGGGATACAAATCTCGCGTCGATGCCATCAATGCGCTGGAGCCGGAACTTGAAGCGCTCTCCGACGAAGAATTGAAGGCCCGCACCGTCGAATTCCGTCAGTTGGTCGCGGATGGCGACACGCTCGATGAATTATTGATTCCCGCATTCGCAACTGTGCGCGAGGTTGCCAAACGAACGCTCGGTCAGCGCCACTTCGACGTGCAACTGGTCGGCGGCATGGTGCTGCACGAAGGCGATATTGCCGAAATGAAAACCGGCGAAGGCAAAACGCTGGTTGCAACACTCGCGGTTTATCTCAACGCGCTTGCCGGCAAGGGCGTTCACGTCGTCACCGTGAACGACTATCTCGCCAAACGCGACGCTGAATGGATGGGGCAGATCTACAGCTTCCTCGGCATGACGACGGGCGTCATCGTGCACGGACTGGACGAAGCGCAACGTCAAGCGGCATATCGCTGCGACATCACCTACGGCACCAACAACGAGTATGGTTTCGACTATCTGCGCGACAACATGAAGTATCGTCTGGAGGACATAGTCCAGCGCGGCCACTTTTACGCGATTGTCGACGAAGTGGACTCAATTCTGATCGACGAGGCGCGCACGCCGCTGATTATCTCCGGCCCGCTCGACGACCGATCGGAATTTTATAACACCATCGATACTTATCTGCCGAAGCTCGAAAAAATCGCCGACTACGAAGTCGACGAAAAGCAGCGCACGGTGGCATTGACCGAAGCGGGCATGGAGAAGATCGAGACGCTGTTGCGCGACGCGGGTCAGCTCAAGGGCGATTCGCTCTACGACGTCGAGAACGTCTCGGTCGTACACCACATTAATCAGGCGCTGCGCGCTCACTCGCTGTTTACGCGCGACAAGGATTACATCGTCCGCGACGGCGAAGTGATCATCATCGACGAGTTCTCGGGCCGCATGATGCCCGGCCGCCGGTACTCGGAAGGTCTGCATCAAGCGCTGGAAGCCAAGGAGCACCAGCCGGTTCAGCCGGAAAATCAGACGCTGGCCTCGATTACCTTCCAGAATTACTTCCGGATGTACGAAAAACTGGCTGGTATGACCGGCACGGCCGCAACCGAAGCGGACGAGCTTTTTGATATCTACAAGCTCGAAGTTATTGAGGTGCCGACCAACGTGCCGGTGGCGCGCCTTGACGAGGACGACGAAGTTTATCGCACCTCCAAGGAAAAGCTCGCCGCGATTCTTGTCGAAATCGAGCGCGCCAATGCGCGGATGCAGCCGGTGCTGGTAGGTACGGCTTCGATCGAAAAATCCGAGACGCTTGGCGAATATCTGAGGGAACACGGCTACAAGCAAATCGACTTCGCTAACCCGAAGTCGATGGAAAAGCTCTATGATGCTGCGCGTTCAGGCAAGCCGTCGAAATTGTTCGCGGTGCTCAATGCGCGCTTCCACGAACAAGAAGCCTACATCGTAGCGGAAGCTGGCGTGCCGGGCGCAATCACGATTGCGACCAACATGGCAGGCCGCGGCACTGACATTAAGCTCGGGGGGTCGCTTGAGATGCGTGTCGCCGCAGCGACCGCAGGCGTCACCGACGAGGGCGAGAAGCAGAAGATCGCTGACGGCATCAAAGCCGACATCGAAAAATTCCGTACCATAGTTTTGAAAGCCGAGGAAACGGTCGACCTGGACCCTACCAAACCCGGCAATAAGACAGTGCAGAAGCCGGGTGGTCTTTACATTATTGGTTCCGAACGCCACGAGTCTCGCCGTATCGACAACCAGTTGCGGGGCCGATCCGGCCGTCAGGGTGATCCCGGTCGCACCAAATTCTTTCTGTCGCTGGAAGACGATTTGATGCGCATTTTCGGGTCGGACCGGCTCGACACGATGCTGACTCGTCTCGGCCTTAAGGAAGGTGAGGCGATTATCCATCCGTGGATCAACAAGGCGCTCGAAAAAGCGCAACAGAAAGTCGAGGCGCGTAACTTCGACATCCGCAAGAACTTGCTGAAATTCGACGACGTGCAGAACGATCAGCGCAAAGTCATTTTCGATCAGCGCATAGAACTATTACGCGATCAGAACGTCGCGGAAACCGTATCCGACATGCGTCACGTTCTGGTCGACGACCTCGTCGCCAAGCACATTCCTGAACATGCCTATGCAGAGCAATGGGATGTCGCGGGGTTGCACGAAGAACTCAAGCGGGTGGTCAATCTCGATCTGCCGGTTCAAGACTGGGCCAAGGAAGAAGGCATCGCCGACGAGGAGATGTTGTCGCGTATCGAAAAGCGTGTCGATGAACTCATGGCGGCGAAATCCGCGCAATGGGGTCCAGACGTGATGCGCTATGTCGAGAAGTCGATCCTGCTGCAAACCCTGGACCATCTGTGGCGTGAACATCTCGTGATGCTCGATCATCTGCGACAGGTCATCGGGCTTCGCGGTTATGGTCAGCGCGACCCGTTGCAAGAATACAAATCCGAAGCGTTCGCGCTGTTTGAGGGATTGATTTCGAATCTGAGGGAAACAGTGACGGCGCAACTGGTGCGCGTCGAGATCGTGCCGCCCGAGGAGCAGCAACCGCAACTTCCTCAGATGGAAGCCCATAAGCTCAATCCGAACACGGGCGAGGACGAGATGGCGTTTGCGCAGGCTGCCCTTGCTCCTGTGGATCCTGCGAGTCGCGATCCGAACAATTCAGCGACGTGGGGCAAGATCGGTCGCAACGAGGATTGTCCGTGCGGTTCGGGAAAGAAGTACAAACATTGCCACGGCAAATTCACCTGAGCGAAAATTCGAGCGACTTAATTTAGCAGAAAAAGACCGGCCCCAAGGACCGGCCTTTTTTATTTTTGTTCCGGTGCTTCTAGCGGAAGCTCGACCATCGCGTGTCGAATGAATTTGCAGATACAGTCGGTGCGGCTCCAGCGACAGTCGGCTGGGCGGGAGCTGTCGCAGTCTGCGGCGCGCTCGTCTTGGACTGGCCTTGTTGCGACTTGTCCAGAGAGATTACGCGCGTCGGAACGGCTTTGGAATCGACCGGCTTTGTGTCGGTGCTTTTCGCGGCAGTCGATTTCTCCACGGAGGACTTGCCGCCCGCCTTTGGCTTTTGCGTGTCCACCGGCTTTGTAGGCTCAGGCGTTGCGTCGGCCTGTTTAGTTTCCGAACCGCGCAATCCGATGGACTGCTTTAGCCTACCGAAGAATCCATTGGATGGAGCGGCGCTGGCGTTGGCCGATGCGGTCCGCGATTCAGACGTCGAAGGCGTTGTCGCGGCGATGGTCGGCGTGTTGTTGGATGCGGCTAAAGCCGCTGCAGTCTGTGCTGGCGTCTCGGCAGGTGCTTTCGGTAGAGGGAGCGTTGCGTAGGACGGCACGGTACCTGGGGCGGGCAGATACGACGCGACCGTGTAGTCGGTGACATCCTTGTCGATGGCCTGATCGCCTTCGGGAAGTTTCGATGCGAATACCGGATGCATGCCGCCGTCGATACCAGCGCGAGACCTTGCGATCGGAGTACCCTTCGAAATCAGCTGTGCCGTTTTCAGCTCGTCCTCGCGCTGCTTGTTGCGAATGGCTTCCGCAACTTCATCAGGCACGACATAGGTCGGACATTTGGCAGAGGCGCTAAACAACGGCGCCCGCGTCGCGTTCGGTGGCTTCTCGGCGTTGAAGACATACTTCTTTTCACAGTAGGAAACCTTAGGTTCCTGCTTTGTGATCTCGAAAGCATCGTTGCCTTCCTTGATCATCTTCCAGAACGCCATATTCGGATTGTTACGGTGACGAGCCATGTTCTGCGGCGTCATGCGGAATGGATAGGCTTGAAACTGGAACGCTGTTTGTCCACCGAAGAAGGCTTCGCGGCCGAGCGAATAAATTTCCGAAATCTGCTCGTCGGTCATCGCATAACAGCCGCGCGATGAGCAGTCGCCATGCACCATCAACTGCGCGCCGGTCCTACCCCACGCTCGGTCATAGGCATTTGGATAGCCGGTGTTAAACGACAGATAGTATCCGGAGTTCGGATTCATCTGCCCCGGCGTGATCGAGTAGAAACCCTCGGGCGCTTGGCGGTCGCCTTCCTTGAATTTCGGTCCAAGATCGCCGGACCAGCGGCAAATCGGGTACGTTTTGAGAAGGACGTAGCTCCCGGTGCGGTCCTGTTTCCAAACTTCAAGTTCAGCTTCCTGCTTGAACACCCGGACAAGCATCGGCGATCCCTTGTCCATGTTTTTTGTTTCAATTTCGGCGAGCAATTTTTCAGGGATCGGACGGGTCGCTTTCTCGCCGACCATGATGCTTTCGCCGTTGCATCCGGACAGCACAACGCCCGCCGCCAAGGCAGCCGAGGTTACCAGTGCGCGAAAGTGCGTACGGCCGATCAACGCAAAACTCCTCGGCAGATGGGCAATCCCAAACTCCGGCTATTTTTAATGGTTCATCGCCTCGGCGGTTGAGCAATTATTAGCCTTAAGGCCCCCTCGTCGCAACCTGAAGGCTCCCCCGTGACACCATTCCAGCAGTTGTTGGTGAACGTGCCGTAAAGCCATATTGTGATTGTAAACCAACCACATGCAGATGCCGCCAGAAAAAAGCCACGATGTGAATCGCGGAACCGTTACGATACGCCGGGCCGTTGAGCGCGCGCTGAGTTTGAAACCGAAATTTGCGGTGTTGCAGGAATGCGCAGCTTCAGCCGAGTTTTCGGCCGATCTCCAGAAATTTCTTTCGGCGCTGATCGCGGATGGCGATCCTGTCGAAGCTTCGCAGGTCGTTGAACGCCTGTGCGATAGCGTGACCGGCGATCGCGATCATTCCTTCGGGGTCGCGATGAGCGCCTCCGGTTGGCTCCTTCAGAATGGCATCGACAACACCGAAGCGCTGTAAATCCTGAGCCGTGATCTTGAGATTGGTTGCGGCCTCCTGCGCTTTCGCCGGATCGCGCCAGAGAATGGACGCAGCCCCTTCGGGAGAGATGACGCTGTACACCGCGTGCTCAAGCATAAGTACGCGGTTCGCAGTTGCAATTGCGATGGCACCGCCGGAACCGCCTTCGCCGAGGATCACGGCAACATTCGGTACTTTAAGACTGAGACAAGCATCGGTCGAGCGTGCGATCGCCTCAGCCTGTCCGCGCTCTTCCGCGCCGATGCCCGGATATGCACCCGCTGTATCCACCAGTGACAACACCGGAATGTCAAACCGGTCCGCCATTTCCATCAGGCGCACCGCTTTCCGGTAACCTTCCGGCTTCGCCATTCCGAAATTGTGTTTGAGCCGCGTCTCGGTCGTCGATCCCTTTTCCTGACCGATCACGCAAATACTCTCGCCTCTGAAACGTCCGAAGCCGCCGATGAGCGCTTCGTCATCGCCGAATTTTCGGTCGCCCGCGAGAGGCGTGAATTCCGTAATAAGCGACTTAATGTAGTCGACGCAGTGCGGGCGCATCGGATGGCGTGCGACTTGCGTCTTCTGCCACGGCGTTAAGTTTGCGTAGATATCTTTCAGAGTTAGGTTGGCTTTATCTTCGATCCTTGAGACTTCCTCGCCGATGTTGCTTCCCGTCGATGCAAGTGCGCGCAATTCATCGATCTTGGAATCGAGTTCCGCAACGGGCTTTTCAAAATCTAGATAGCTGCGCATCAAATCCGGCATGTCTTGCATATAGGGCGTAACGTGCTTCAAACGAAGTGCGGTCAGAGCGATTCCGAGTGCCTTTCAAGTCAAGAAGGCCCCTCAAGTCAAGATCGACCGGCAAAAGTGCCGATAATGCCTCATTTTATTGGCCTATTTATCGGCAAGAGGATGCAGGTCGCGCACCAGACTTTTCAATCGCTCCTCGACCACATGGGTATAAATCTGCGTTGTCGAAATATCTGTGTGGCCGAGCAGCGTTTGTACAATGCGTAAATCCGCGCCGTTGTGCAGCAGATGACTTGCGAAAGCGTGACGCAAAACGTGCGGGCTGACCAACCGCGGCGCAATTCCTGCTGCTTGCGCAAGCTCTTTAAGGTCGCGGGCGAAATGTTGACGCGTCAGATGTCCACTCTCTCCAGATGAGGGGAAAAGCCACTTCGATGATGATGCGTTCTTCCGTTCACGGCGAAGCCCTTCCAGCGCGGCAAGATAGTCAGTCATCGCTCGCTTGGACGTTTCGTTGAGCGGGACGAGCCGTTCCTTGCTGCCTTTGCCTCGCACCACGATCATACGAGCGTCACGTCGGGCTGCCGACAACGGAAGCGCCACAAGCTCCGATACGCGAAGTCCGGTTGCATATAAAACCTCGAGCAGACATGACAACCGTAACGCTCGAACTTTCTGAACAGGCGATTGATCGGGGGCGTCGGCAAGTGTGTTAGCTTGCACCAGAAGGCGATCGACATCGGGGATTGACAAAACTTTCGGGAGATTGCGGCCCCGCTTCGGTCCACTCAGGATCGCTGCGGGATCGTCGCCACGCTTTTTTTCGTTTAGTAGAAAACGAAACAGATGCCGCATCGATGAAATCTTGCGTGCGACGCTCGATGATTTAAAGTCGCGCGCGTCGAGATCGGCGAGATAGTCACGCAGCGTCTGCGTGTCCACGGACAAGCAAGTGGCGTCCGCGCGCTCTAGGAAATTGCAGAGGTCGTCGAGATCGCAGCGATAGGCTTGGAGGGTGTTTTCTCCCGCGCCCTGTTCGGCGGCAAGCATGTCCAGGAAAAGGTCGATCAGCTTGGCGTTGGTGGATTTATCGCGCGCCATGATTCGCGGGCCTGACTACTTTTTGAGAAATTTGTCGGGCGGCACGCTGATCGTCATTTCGCGCGGCTTCGGATTAACGAAATTGGCCAGCGCAAAAATGCCGCCATAGATGATTCCACCGATGACGGCGATGACGGTCAGAAAGCGAAACAGGCTGGGCATCTGAGCAATCTCGGCGAAAGGCGGCATTCCGGCGCGACATTAACCAACTGACCGCTGCGCGGAATCTGAGCAAAGAATCAACATGTTCGGACTGTTTGGGCAAGCGAAACCCGTGGCACTGGCGGTACGATCCGCCTCAGTAGTATATGATGTGCCCATGACCGAAATAGCAGCCAAACATCATCATGGCGATAGTCTGGACGTAGCCATCGCCGCCGCCCTCGGGCCGCGCAGCGTTGTGCTCGTGGGCATGATGGGCGCTGGAAAATCGACGATAGGACGTAGGCTTGCAGCTCGGCTGCATATTCCGTTTCTAGACGCGGACCACGAAACCGAAGCGGCCCACGCCGGAATGACCATCGCGGAAATCTTCGACGTGTACGGGGAGCCATATTTTCGCGATGGCGAAGCGCGTGTGATCGCGCGCCTGCTTGAGAGCGGTCCATGTGTGCTAGCAACGGGCGGCGGCGCATTCATGCGCGAAGAGACCCGCAACAAAATTCGTGAGAAAGGGGTCTCCATCTGGCTTGAGGCGGAGGGCGATGTCATTTTGAAACGCGTCAAGCGGCGCACTGATCGCCCCCTGCTGCAAACCGCAGATCCGGCGGCAACCATTGAGCGTTTGATCGTGGAGCGCAGCCCGGTTTATCGGTTGGCCGATCTGACGATCGCGTCGCGTGATGTTGCGCACGACAAGATCGTCGATGAATGTCTCGACGCGCTGTACGCCCATTTGCGTGGCAACAACGCCACCCCCCGTTCAACTGAATTCCTATGACAGCGCCGATCAAAAATTCCGGCCCAGTCGTGGTCGATGTCGCGCTCGGCGATCGCGCCTATGACATTGTCATCGGCAGAAACATGTTGACCTCGCTCGGTCGTCACATCAAGGAACTGCGGCCCGACGCGCGTACGGCCATCGTGACTGACGGCACGGTTGCAAAGCATTGGCTAGCGAAGACTGAAGCGTCGCTTTCGGATGCAGGCATTTTGTCGTCGCGTATCGTTGTCGGCGAAGGCGAAGCATCGAAAAGCTACGACGTGCTGGAGAAGGTCTGCGAAGCCCTGATCGTGGCAAAAATCGAGCGCAACGATCTTGTGATTGCTCTTGGTGGCGGAGTGATTGGCGATCTTGCGGGTTTCGCTGCGTCCATCGTTCGGCGTGGCGTCGATTTCGTGCAGGTGCCGACATCGTTACTCGCGCAAGTCGATTCCTCTGTTGGCGGTAAAACCGGAATCAATTCGCCTCACGGCAAGAACCTGATCGGTGCATTCCATCAACCCGTTCTCGTCGTCGCCGACACATCTGTGCTAGATACCCTGTCGCCGCGTCAATTTCGCGCCGGCTATGCTGAAGTTGCGAAATACGGCGTACTCGGCGACGAGGCATTCTTTGCTTGGCTGGAATCCAACCATTCGGAAATTTTCTCAGGCGGTGCGGCGCGCGAACACGCGATCGCGACCGGTTGCCGCGCGAAGGCGGCGATTGTTGCGAGGGACGAGCGCGAAACGGGCGAGCGGGCGCTTCTCAACCTCGGCCATACCTTCGGTCATGCGCTTGAGGCTGCGACAGGATTTTCCGACCGGTTGTTTCACGGGGAGGGCGTCGCGATAGGCATGGTGCTAGCTGCTGAGTTCTCTGCGCACCTGAAGATGATCTCGCCAGATGACGCTGCGCGGATTCAAAGACATCTGGCTGCGGTCGGTCTGCCCACCCGTTTGCAGGACATTGCCGGTTTTCAGCAGGAAGGCCTTGCGGACGCTGATGCGCTGATGACGCTGATGGCGCAGGACAAGAAAGTTGAGCGTGGGCATCTGACTTTTATTTTGCTGGAAAAGCTTGGCAAAGCGACCATCGTCAAGAATGTCGATGGGCTGACGGTTCGCAATTTTATCGCAGGTAAGCTTGCCGGCAAGCGAGGCTGATCGAACGCGCCATGAACTGGTTTTATTTATCCATCGTCATTGCTTGCTTGTTCGTGTCGGCGTTTTTTTCCGCAAGCGAGACCGCGCTCACGGCGTCATCGCGCGCAAGCATGTTGCGCTTGCAGAAACAGGGCAGTCGTCAGGCCGGCGTCGTCGCTTATCTTCTAAACGCCCGCGAGCGCATGATCGGTGCGCTGTTGCTCGGCAACAATATCTTCAATATCGGAGCATCGGCGCTCGCAACTGGACTGTTCACCGCGTGGTTCGGTGAAGTCGGTGTGTTGTACGCAACGGCCGTCATGACCGTGCTGGTGGTGATTTTCGCCGAAGTGCTGCCGAAGACAATCGCAATCAACGCGCCGGACCGGCTTTCGCTTCTTGTCGCGCAGCCGATGAAATTTCTGGTGATTTTGTTGAGCCCGGTACTGAACGTCATCGAAGTGATTATCCGCGTGCTGCTCAAGATTCTGCGAATTCCGATCGGGGCCAATCAGCCGATCCTGTCGCCGACTGAGCGCTTACGTGGCGCCGTAGATCTCATCCATCACGAAGGCGGCGTGGAGAAGCACGATCGCGACATGCTCGGCGGTCTGCTCGACCTCAAGGATCTGCAGGTCTCGGACGTTATGGTTCATCGCACCGAGATGGTGATGATCAACGCCGATTTGCCCGCCGAGGAATTGGTGCGTGAAATGCTTGATACCGAATACACGCGTCTCCCGCTGTGGCGCGACAGGCCGGAGAATATCGTCGGCGTGCTTCATGCCAAGGATGTGTTGCGCGCTATTCGTTTGGCAGAGGGCGATATTTCAAAGATCGACGTTAGTTCGATCATGCTTCCGCCGTGGTTCGTCCCGGATTTGCGGCCTTTGTCCGAACAGCTCAAGGCCTTCCGTCGCCGTAAGACCCATTTCGCACTCGTCGTGGATGAATACGGCGAGGTCGAAGGCATGGTCACGTTGGAAGATATCCTTGAAGAGATTGTCGGCGACATTTCTGATGAGCATGACATCGAGGTCGCAGGCGTGCGTGCGCAGCCCGATGGTTCGGTCGTGGTTGACGGTTCGGTACCGATCCGGGATCTCAATCGCGCGATGGACTGGCACTTGCCGGATCAGGAAGCGACCACGGTTGCCGGCCTCGTCATTCATGAGGCGCGCTCGATTCCGGATCGCGGCCAGAGTTTTACATTTCACGGGTTCAGGTTTCGTGTGCTGAAGCGCGAACGCAATCGCATCACCGCGCTTAGAATCGTCCCGCTGCCGCGCGAAACGGAGCCGATCGAGAAAAGACCGAAGGCCGGAACGGCGTTTTTGTGACCGGATTCAGGTTTTGATTTCGCCGGGCGCGTGCGCTTTGATCGCCAGCGCGTGAATGGAGCCCGCAAGTTCGGGTGCCAACAGCGAATTTATCATGCGATGGCGGTCGATTCGGGTCTTCCCTTTGAACGCTTTTGACACGATATAAACCCTGAAATGCGTCTCGCCGCCGGGTCTGTGACCCGCGTGGCCTTCATGTAGATGGGATTCGTCCACCACATCGAGGCTTTCGGGAACGAAAGCTTCGCTCAACTTTTTTATGATCTGATCTTTTGCGGTCATGATCTGTGCAATATCGCGCGTTATTCGCTCAGGTCAATGACTGTTCCAATTGCGATTCACCATCGCGGCGATGTATAGTCCGCGACCGCGAAAAACTCGCGCCGATTTTCGAATCTTTGAGCAAGGCATCGTTATCCTCATCATGGCTATCGACTCATCCAAATTCTTCGACAGCATCCGCATCAAATCCAACAAGATGAGCGCGAAGCAGCAGGCCGCCGCGCGCGAAGAAGCGATTATGTGCGAAGTACCGGGCTGCAAGAACAAGGGCGGCCATCGCGCACCCAAGGCGCGTGGTAATGAGAGGGAATATTGGCATTTCTGTCTGAACCACGTTCGCGAATACAATCAAGGTTACAATTTCTTCCAAGGCATGGCACCTGACGCAGTCGCGAGCTACCAGAAGGACGCGTTGACCGGCCATCGGCCGACATGGAAGATGGGTGCGAACGGCGGAAAGAAGGGCAAAGCCGCCGATCTCGAGATGGACGGTGCAACTGACCCGTTCAAAATGTTTGACGAGATGAACGGGCGCAATCGCTGGCGTCCGGGCGCTGGCAGCGCGAAGGCCGAGCCGAAGGCTGAGACGCGTAAAATTTTCAACGCCGAAAAGAAAGCGCTGATCGTGATGGGCCTCGGCCCCGATGCGACGCTGGAAACTGTGAAGGCGA
This sequence comes from Hyphomicrobiales bacterium, assembly GCA_038230475.1. Taxonomy (GTDB): domain Bacteria; phylum Pseudomonadota; class Alphaproteobacteria; order Rhizobiales; family Xanthobacteraceae; genus Afipia. The sequence continues at coordinate 269,102 of JBBRNE010000003.1, read as the reverse complement.
AATACAAGATGCTTGTGAAGCAGCATCATCCCGATGCGAATGGTGGCGACCGTTCGACCGAGGATCGCTTGATCGAGATTATCAAAGCCTACAACTATCTCAAGACGGTCGTGCGTGGCGCGTAGCGCCTTTGGCAGCACCAATTGAGTTTACGACTTCCTTGTAGATCACGTCCGCTTTTTATCCGCGGATACGATCGCTAATTTTCGCGTCTTACGCCAGTGATAGTAAGCGAGCGCGGCGGCGCCGATGACTACCGCACTGATCGCCAATGGCATTCCGTAGTGCTTCAGCTTTACGCCCCATTGTTCGACGGCAGACCCTGCGAGCACACCGGGCAGCACCATTGCCGGCGCCCAAAGTGCGACAGCTAGCGCGTTCACGGCAAAGAATTGGATCGGCGGCATGCTGAGTGCGCCTGCGGTGATAGGCACGAATGCACGCACCGGCGGCACGAAGCGCGCGAAGAAAACCGCAAGCGTTCCGTAGCGATGGAAGAACGCCTCGCTCTCCGCAACAAGCGTTGGATATTTCGACATCGGCCAACTCTGAAGCACGCTTTCCTTTGCGCGATAGCCGATCAGATAGGCGACGCCGTCACCGATCACTGCGCCGAGAAATGCTGACGCCAGAACCGGAGCAAGCTTCAAATTGCCGCCAGGCACCAGCGCACTTAAAGCCAGAATGACTGTTGAGCCCGGGATAATGGATCCGAAGATCGGCACAGCCTCGAGAAGTGCTGCAGCAAATATCACCGAGTAAGCCGATAATGCGTGGACCGAAACAAACTCGATGAGTTGGCTTAGATAGCTCTGCACATGAAGCTCAATGTTGCCGGAACGTGAAGCTCAATCGCGCAAAGTATAGCCGGGAAACTGCGCGCGCACGCTGTCGGGCGCTTTTTCCTCAAACCGACCCTATTTTAGCTGAGGCAATGAATTCGAGAGCCGCTGCAGGGCAGACCTACCAAACTCGCAGAAATGGCCTATCTCAATGATGTTACAGTGAAACTTTCATCGTCGGGCGGGCTTCTGCCGCCCGCATCCGTCTGCTAGGTTGAGTTTCGTATCCCCAACCGCTGCAAGCTGATTGTCTTGTGCAAACGTCTGGTGCCGGGAACATCCGGAACCACGGAGGATTGATGACCGCCGCAATGACTACTTCGCAGGAACCCGCGGGCCTCCCCGACATGAAGGTGTCGGTGCGCCAGGTCTTCGGGATCGATAGCGATCTTGAAGTTCCAGCCTATTCCAATGGCGATCCGCACGTTCCTGACGTCGATTCGGATTATCGGTTCGACCGCGCGACGACGCTCGCCATTCTTGCGGGGTTTTCGAAGAACCGCCGCGTGATGGTGACAGGCTATCACGGCACCGGAAAATCGACACACATCGAGCAAGTGGCCGCGCGATTGAACTGGCCGTGCGTGCGCGTCAATCTCGATAGCCATATCAGCCGTATCGATCTGGTCGGCAAAGATTCCATCGTTATTCGCGATGGCAAGCAGGTCACGGAATTCCGCGACGGTATTCTGCCGTGGGCACTCCAGCACAATATCGCGCTGGTGTTCGACGAATACGACGCTGGCCGTCCTGACGTGATGTTCGTGATTCAGCGTGTGCTTGAAGTTTCGGGTCGCCTGACGCTGCTCGACCAGAACAAGGTCATCAAGCCGCATCCGGCGTTCCGGTTATTCTCGACCGCAAACACCATCGGTCTTGGAGATACGTCAGGTCTCTATCACGGCACGCAGCAGATCAATCAGGGCCAGATGGACCGCTGGTCGATCGTGACCACCCTGAATTATTTGCCACATGACGAGGAAGTTGAAATCGTGCTGGCCAAAGCAAAGCACTACCGCACGGATACTGGCCGCGACATCGTCAACAAGATGGTGCGCCTTGCGGATCTCACGCGTAACGCGTTCGCCAATGGCGATCTATCGACCGTGATGAGCCCGCGTACTGTGATTACTTGGGCTGAGAACGCCGAGATCTTCGGCGATATCGGTTTTGCGTTCCGCGTCACATTCCTGAATAAGTGCGACGAACTCGAACGGCCTCTGGTCGCCGAGTTTTATCAACGCTGCTTCAATGCCGAATTGCCAGAGTCTGCGGTCAACGTCGCACTGAGCTGATCGAGGCCGATGTCCACGTCGAACATCAAGTTCAAGACCGGATCGAAGGAATCGCCGACGGAGCCGTTCAAGCGCGCGGTGACCTCCTGCTTGCGGGCTATCGCCAAGCAGCCGGAACTTGAAGTGACGTTTGCCGCCGAACGTCCGGGATTATCGCCGGGCAAGGCGCGTCTTCCTGAACCCGCGCGCAAGCTCACCCGCAAGGATGCGGCGATCGTTCGCGGTCACGCGGACTCCATTGCGCTGCGCGTGGCCTGTCACGATCCCAAGGTTCATCGTAAACTCGCGCCGGGCAATCCGCAGGCGCGCGGCGTGTTCGACGCGGTCGAGCAGGCACGCGTCGAAGCCATCGGCTCGAAACGCATGAGCGGCGTCGCTAAAAATCTGACGGCGATGCTCGACGATCATTTCCATCGCGGCAAATTCGACGAGATCACCGACCGGGCCGACGCGCCGCTGGCGGACGCATTGGCGATGATGGTGCGAGAACGCCTCACGGGTCTAGCGCCGCCGGCGGCTGCACGAAAGATGGTCGATCTCTGGCGCCCTATTCTGGAAGACAAGATCGGTCAACGCCTCGACCAACTCAAGACACACACCGAGGATCAGGCGAAATTCGGCGACGCTGTGCATGACCTTCTACAAGCGCTCGAACTCGGCGACGATCGCAATACAGATCAAGACGAAGACGATCAGCACGACGACAATCGGGACGGCGACAAGAATGAGTCAGGTCAAGATGGTTCTCCCGAAAGCGATTCGGCCGAGGAAATGAGCGCCGATCAGGCGCAGGCCTCGACCGAGGAAATGTCCGAGAACGCGATGGACTCGGCGCAGGCGTCCGCCAGCGATACGTTCGACGATGGTGAATTTTCCGAGGATGATGAGCCCGGCGAAGCCCAGCGTCCGAATAGTCGCGGCGCGAATGAGCCGCGTGGCCCCGAATATCATGCATTTGCTCCGAAATTCGACGAAGTCGTCGCGGCTGAAGACCTCTGCGAACACGACGAACTGGAGCGTCTGCGGAGTTATCTCGACAAGCAACTCGCGCATTTGCAGCACATCGTCGCGCGACTGGCCAATCGTTTGCAGCGTAAATTGATGGCCCAGCAAAATCGCGCGTGGGAGTTCGATCTCGAGGAAGGGATCCTCGATCCGGCCCGGTTGTCACGTGTTGTCACCGATCCACACCATCCATTGTCATTCATGCATGAGAAGGAAGCGACGTTCCGCGACACGGTCGTGACGTTGCTGCTGGACAATTCCGGTTCGATGCGTGGGCGACCCATTACGGTGGCTGCGACCTGTGCGGATATTCTTGCGCGCACGCTTGAGCGGTGTGGAGTCAAGGTTGAGATTCTCGGCTTCACCACGCGCGCGTGGAAGGGCGGCCAGTCGCGTGAGGCATGGTTGGCAGCCGGCAAGCCGGCTAATCCCGGCCGTCTCAACGATTTGCGGCATATCATCTATAAATCAGCGGACGCGCCGTGGCGGCGTGCGCGCAAGAATCTTGGCCTGATGATGCGCGAAGGCTTGCTTAAGGAGAATATCGACGGCGAGGCGCTGGACTGGGCGCATAAGCGGCTGCTCGGCCGCTCCGAGCAGCGCAAGATTTTGATGATGATTTCGGACGGCGCACCGGTGGATGATTCGACGCTCTCGGTTAACCCCGGCAATTATCTCGAGCGGCATCTGCGATATATCATCGAAGAGATTGAGACGCGCTCGCCGGTCGAATTGATTGCCATCGGTATTGGCCATGACGTGACGCGCTATTATCGCCGCGCGGTGACGATCGTAGATGCCGAAGAGCTTGGCGGTGCGATCACGGAAAAGCTCGCCGAACTCTTCAGCGAGACGCATGATGCGCCCACACCATCGCGACGGCGTAAACTGCACTCCTGAGAAAATATTATGAAGTTGAGCCGCCGGCGGTTTCTGACGGGTGCCGCTGCGATGCTTGCCGCGGGTGTTTTTCGCTCGGCTCCTTCGATGGCGCAAACGGTTCAGCTATCGTCCCCGTCATCGCCTGTCGAGGTTAACGCACGTCAGATCGCTTCGTTCGATCCTCGCGATGCGACGCATGTTCGTTACGGCTCGCTGGAATTCCGCAGCGGACTTGTGCTGACCTCACCTTTCAAAGGGTTTGGCGGCTTGTCGGCGCTGCATCTCGATAATCAGGGCGAGCAATTCGTTGCGCTTAGCGACAAGGGCGACTGGTTCACGGGTCGGCTTGTTTACAGTGGAAAAAATCTGAAGGGCGTCGCGGATGTGATGTCCGCACCGATGCTCGGCGGCGACGGCAAGGGGATTGCCGCACGCGGTTGGTTCGACACTGAAGCGCTCGCGTTCGACGGCGCGATCGCATATGTAGGAATCGAGCGGGTCAATCAGATACTGCGTTTCGATTTCAGCAAAGGCGGCATTCTTTCACGTGGCGAACCGATTGCCACGCCGCCGGAGTTGAGCAAACTGCCGTTCAACAAAGGAATAGAGTCGCTCGTCTTTGTTCCGAAAGGCCTGCCACTTGCCGGAACGCTGATTGCGATCTCGGAGCGTGGGTTGGATGCTGCCGGAAACACGATGGGGTTTATAATTGGTGGACCATCGCCCGGCTTGTTCACGGTGAGGCGAACGAAGGATTACGACATCAGTGATGCAATGCTGTTGCCGTCTGGCGAATTGCTTTTGCTGGAGCGAAAGTTCTCGATCATGAAAGGCGTCGGTATTCGCATTCGCCGCGTGCCGCTCGCATCCGTCAAACCTGAAGCGGTGATCGATGGTCCAACGATTTTCGAAGTCGATCTGGCTTACGAAATCGACAACATGGAAGGGATCGACGCGCACGTTACTCAAGACGGTGAAACCGTGCTGACGATGGTGTCCGACGATAATTTCTCGATGATCCAACGTACGCTGTTGCTTCAGTTCACGCTGGTGGACGAGTGAAAGAAAAAGGCCCGGCAAGAAGCCCGGCCTTTTCAATTCCAATCTCGATCGTTCGATTAACTGGCTTTGGCGGTTTTTTTCTTTTCGATCTGGCTCTTGAGCGCGCGCGCCTTAGGCGACAGATTTTCCGCCTTTGCCTTGAGCAGGAATGCATCGAGGCCGCCGCGATGATCGACGCTCTTGATCGCATTGGTCGAAACACGCAGACGCACCGAGCGACCGAGCGTGTCCGAGATTAGGGTAACGTTGCACAGGTTCGGTAGGAACCGGCGCTTGGTCTTGATGTTGGAGTGGCTGACCTTGTGGCCGACCTGCGGCCCCTTGGCCGTTAATTCGCAGCGCCGAGACATGGCGAAATCCTTGTGCATCCCCGGAACCCGCATTGGGGTAGCGCAGGGTTTGAAACTGTCCATTTTCAGGAACCGCGGAGCTATAAGGGGCCGGCCGTCCAGCGTCAAGGTAACGGGCCATTTTTGCTGCCAAAACTGGCGCTTTTGACGCCCCGGATTCGCTGCAGCCGCAGGACGAATTTCTTCGCTATTTCAGTCATTTCCGAAACATATAATCGACGCAATCCCTGTCGAGATATGAAAGGGATGGTTTTGGAATGAGCGCCTTGATATCGATGCCTCAGGTCGACCGGCGAGGACCATTCGCAGCCTTTTCGGCACCTACGCCCAACAGGATTTTCAGGCCGTGAATATTTCGGGAATGAAGTCGCTTGGCTGTGCCGCCGTCTGCGCGACGATTGTGTTGATGGCTGGTCCGGCAAGCGCGCAGGGACGGTTGGAGGCGGAGTACGAGGCATCGCTCGGCGCGCTTGTGATCGGCAAAGGCAATTGGGTTGTCGATATCGGCGACGATCAGTTTACCGCCACCGTTGCCGCGGGGATGGCGGGCGTGATGAAATCGCTCGGCAACGGCAACGGCACGGGTACGTCGCAGGGCCGTATGGTCTCCGGTCAGATGGTGCCAGCGAACTATCTTTCGAGCGTCAACTACGGGCACAAGAAAGAGACGATAAGTATCGCGCTCTTAAACGGGAATGTGAAAGAGTTCAAAATCGAACCTGAGCCGCCGTTGAACCCGGACCGAATTCCGTTCACCGACGCGCAACGCCGCAACGTGCTCGACCCGATGACGGGGTCGCTGCTGCGCGTCGCCGGTCCGGGCGATCCGTTGACGCCCGCCGCCTGCCACAACAAAACGATTTCCATATTCGATGGGCGCATGCGCTACGATCTGAAGTTGGACTACAAGCGCACCGAAACCGTCAAGGCTGCGCTGGGATACCAAGGACCGGTCATTGCGTGTGCCGTCACCTTCGCTCCGATTTCCGGTTACGTGCCTGACCGCTATGCCATCAAATATCTGATCGCCCAGCGCGACATGGAAATCTGGTTCGCGCCGATCGCCGGGACACGCGTGCTCGCGCCGTTCCGCATCGTGATTCCGACGCCGATTGGCACGGGAGTGATCGAGGCTACGAAATTCGTCTCGGCACAAAAGACAGCGAAGACGAACTGACGCGGCACCCCCTGAATGTCGTGAATCCGGTTGACTCTTGCGTCGATCCGATTCGACTCCCGTATTAACGGAATCGTACGGAATGCGATCCGTCGCGCAGCGTTAGAATCTTGATGTAGTGGGAGCACGTATTGGCTTACCCGAGATGTTGCGGTGAACGAACCCAAACACTACGCGAGTCAGCGATTCGGGCTGCTTTCGTTCCGGGCTCGTTCTAAATCCTAATCACAACGCGAAATACGTCGCATTGTGAGACACTTTGTGTCGTTTGCTGCGGCGTCTGCGTCGTGAGCGTAGCGACGATCGGTCAGTTCATGCCCTTTTCCAATTCACCGCCATTGTTTCCCAGAGAGCGTGCGCCCGGCGCGGGCGTCACCGCGGTTCTTGGCCCAACTAACACCGGTAAAACGCACCTCGCAATCGAGCGGATGCTCGCGCACTCGTCCGGCATCATCGGTCTGCCGCTCCGGCTCCTTGCCCGCGAAGTTTACAACAAGATGGTTGCACGCGCCGGTATCGACGCGGTGGCGCTGATCACTGGCGAGGAGAAAATCAAGCCGCCGAGGGCGCAATATTGGGTCTCCACCGTCGAAGCCATGCCGCGCGATATCGATGTTTCTTTTCTGGCCGTCGATGAAATCCAGATCGCTGCGGATCTGGAGCGAGGACACGTTTTTACCGATCGCATCTTGAATCGTCGTGGACGCGACGAAACGCTTTTGCTTGGTGCGGCGACGATGCGGCCAATTATAGAGCGGCTATTGCCGGGTGCCAACATTGTCACGCGCCCTCGGCTGTCGCAGCTTGAATTCGCAGGAGACCGCAAGATCACACGCCAACCGCGGCGCACCTGCATCGTGGCTTTCTCGGCTGATGAGGTTTACGCCATCGCCGAATTGATCCGCCGCCAACATGGCGGCGCTGCTGTCGTCATGGGATCGTTGTCGCCGCGCACGCGAAACGCGCAGGTCGATATGTTTCAGTCCGGCGACGTCGATTATCTGGTGGCCACCGACGCGGTGGGCATGGGACTCAATCTCGATGTTGATCACGTCGCATTCGCATCGGATCGTAAATATGACGGATATCAATTCCGTCGTTTGATTCCCTCGGAGTTCGCGCAGATCGCTGGGCGCGCGGGCCGCGCCACGCGCGATGGGACTTTCGGCACGACGGGGCGTTGCTCGCCGTTCGAGTCCGAGCTCGTCAATGCGTTGCAGAACCACACCTTCGACAGCGTGAAGATGCTGCAATGGCGCAACGCAAAGCTCGACTTCTCGTCGCTTGGCGCATTGCAGGTCTCATTGGCGGTGACACCCAATCATGAGGCGTTGACGCGTGCACCGGTCGGGGAGGACATCCGGGTACTTGATCATGCGGCGCGAGACGCGGACGTGCGTGGCATGGCGACGAGCGCCGAGGCCGTCGCGCGATTGTGGGATACGTGCCTTGTTCCCGATTATCGCAAACTGTCTCCCGCCGCCCACGCTGAGCTCGTCACAACGCTGTACGGGTTTCTGATGCAAAAAGGCTGCATTCCAGACAACTGGTTCGGCACCCAGGTAGCGCTCACGGATCGAATGGATGGCGACATCGATGCGCTTTCTGCACGAATCGCCCAAATCAGAACATGGACCTACGCCGCTAATCGGCCGGATTGGCTCAAAGACCCGGAGCGGTGGCAAAACGAGACCCGCGTCGTCGAAGATAAATTGTCCGATGCGCTCCATGAACGGCTAACTGAGCGTTTCGTTGACCGCAGGACCAGTGTATTGATGCGGCGCCTAAGGGAAAATACGATTTTGAATACTGAGATTGGGAAGACCGGCGAAGTGACAGTCGAGGGCCATGTGATTGGCCGGCTCGACGGATTCATGTTCGCACCGGAGTCAGCCGAAGCAGGCTCCGACGCAAAGGCTTTGCAGGCAACGGCGCTCAAGGCGCTCGCCGGTGAGATCGATGCGCGCGCCGAGAAACTTTCAAATGCCGCCGACAATCAGTTCGCGCTCGCTACTGACGGCATGTTGCGTTGGACCGGCGACGCGGTCGCAAAGCTAGTCGCTGCCGATGACACTTTGAATCCGCGTATCCGCATTATCGCCGATGAACGGTTGACCGGCGTACCGCGCGACGCTGTTCAGGCGCGCCTCGATCTTTGGTTGAAGACGCACATTGAGAAAATTCTCGGACCGTTGTTCGAATTGCAAAAGGCCGAGGATGTTACCGGCATCGCTCGCGGCATCGCGTTTCAATTGATCGAAGCGCTCGGCGTTATAGAGCGCACCAAGATAGCCTCTGAAATGAAGGATCTCGATCAACCGTCGCGCGCGTCATTGCGTAAATACGGAGTGAGATTCGGCGCGTATCACATTTATGTTCCCGCACTTCTCAAACCCGCTGCGCGCGGACTGGCTTCACTGCTCTGGGCGCTAAAGCAAGATAACGTTGATTGGCCCGCGCTGACGGGCGCGCAGCATTTGGCAGGCAGCGGTCGAACGTCGTTTGCAGCCGACAAGGCGCTCAATCAGGAAGCTTATCGTGTTCTCGGTTACAAGCAGTGTGGCGAACGCGCGGTGCGTGCGGATATTCTGGAGAGGCTCGCGGATCTCATTCGTCCGGCGCTATCGTGGCGGCAGGCATCGCCGGGCCCTAAACCACTAGGAGCGTTCGACGGACGGTCGTTTACAATCACGCAGGCGATGACGTCCCTGACCGGGTCGGCGGGCGAAGATTTTGCTTCGATTTTGCGCGCGCTTGGTTATCGCATGGACCGTCGTCCGCCAATGCCAGTTGAAGCGCCGCCAATTGAAGCAATACCTTCCGAGGAAGTTGCCGCTACAGATGGTGCGCCGACTGAGCCAACGACAGCCGAACTCGATGCTGTAGTGGCAACGGATTCCGTTACGGATGTGGCAAGTGATGCCGCCGATTCCGCTGCGCCCGTTGAGAACGTGGCTATGGGTGCTAGCGCCGATATCTCGGCTGAGATAGCGGAGATTGCTTCTCCAGAACTTGCAACAACTGAGACCTCCGTCGCAATCTCTGGGTCGAGCGCAGATGCGACTTCTGCGGCAGCACCGGAACTGGTGGAAGTCTGGCGGCCCGGCGGTCGATCCGAGGATCGCCGTCCGCGCCATCATCACAAACGCGCTTCGGAAAATTCAACTGCTGCATCTGTTGAAGGTGAAACACCCGCGGACGGCAACAAGCGCGAGCGTCATAGCCGCAATCGCCGTGATCGCAACGAAAATCGCCGTCCGACCGGCGATACCCCCAGCGCGCCTGAGAATAGCGAAGGCGCGCAAGCGCGCGCACCGCACGAGCGTTTCAAAGGCAGGGACCGAGATAAAGTTGGCGACAACAATCGCGGTCGCGAGAAGTTCAAAGGCAAGCTCGACAAAGGCGGCCGCGACAAAGGTTCGCGCGACAGTCGCAAGAATGATCGTAGCGGAGGTGCGTTGCGCACGTATGCGACGACCGCTGCACCACGCGACCGCGATCGTCCAGCAGATCCGAATTCACCGTTCGCGAAACTTGCGGCGCTGAAGGATCAACTCGCGACACGCAAGGAATAGGCCGGGCTGGGATCGTCGGGGCTTGGATAGTCAACGTATCGACAAATGGCTGTGGCATGCGCGGGTTGTCAAAACCCGAACTGACGCGGCGATGCTGATTGAGCAGGGGCATGTTCGTGTCAACGGAGGCCGCGAAAAATCTCCGGGGCACGCGATCAAGTCCGGCGACGTTCTCACCATAGCACTCGATCGCCGCGTTCGTGTTTTAAGGGTTAAGGATTTTTCTGAGCGGCGCGGCGACGCCTCCGAGGGGCGTGCGCTTTACGATGATTTGCAACCGTCGCAGGAATGATTATCTGCATTGAAATACGAGCGCAGCTTCCCTTGCGGCGCTGCACGACCTGCGCTACGCCAAATCTGAAATTTTAGATCCCTCCGGAGCTTTGGATGACCTACCTCGTCACCGAAAACTGTATTAAGTGCAAATACATGGACTGCGTTGAAGTATGCCCCGTGGATTGCTTCTACGAGGGGGACAACATGCTGGTCATCCATCCCGATGAGTGCATTGATTGCGGCGTGTGCGAGCCCGAATGTCCTGCGGATGCGATTAAACCGGACACGGAGCCAGGTCTCGAAAAGTGGCTTGAGGTGAATACCGAGTACGCAAAAAGCTGGCCGAATATTACCCAGAAGAAAGACGCGCCTGACGACGCCAAGGAATTTGAGGGCGTCGAAGGTAAGTTCGAGAAATACTTTTCTCCAAAGCCTGGAACGGGCGATTAGTCCCTCCCTTCAGCCGCAGAAAATTGCCTTAACCGTAAGCCGGGATCGCACGCCGCGAACGGCGTCGATTGGAACGGCTTCCGCGCTAATTCATTGATTTTTGCGGAAAATGTGCTATTATGGCCACAATAGACGATTTAACGCCCGCGCTTGCCCCTGTTGGGCCGTGACGGGTTTCCCGGCAAACCATTGAACCAGGGGCGTGGCAGTCCACGCATAGCCGCCGTGTCAGACAAATCGCGTCTTAAAAAGAACTCCAAAAAAGACAAGGGTTCCAAGACCAAGGACCCCAAAAAGGCCGCTCGCGCGTCCGCAAAATCCTCAAGCAAAAGAAGCACAATGGCCAAAAAGACTGCGAAAACTTCTGCAAAATCCACCAAGTCGTCCAAAACCAAGACGGTTTCAAAGGCCCCCGCTAAGAAGGCTGCGAAGTCGGCTTCGAAGGCTCCGTTCAAGCCTGTTGGTAAATCGATTGCGAAAGTTGCGCCGCGTGTGGAGGAGCCCAAGAAGGTTCTGACCCAGCGTCAGGGGTTCAAAACCAATGAATTCGTGGTCTATCCGGCCCACGGTGTTGGTCAGATTCTTGCGATCGAAGAGCAAGAGATCGCCGGTGCGACGCTCGAACTGTTTGTCATCAACTTCATGAAGGACAAGATGACGCTTCGCGTGCCCACGGCGAAGGTCGCCAATGTCGGTATGCGCAAGCTGTCGGAGCCGTCGCTGGTCAAGCGCGCGCTCGAAACCCTTAAAGGTCGCGCGCGCGTCAAGCGCACGATGTGGTCGCGCCGCGCGCAGGAATACGAAGCGAAGATCAATTCGGGCGACATCGTTGCCATCGCGGAAGTCGTGCGTGATCTTTTCCGCTCGGAATCACAGCCAGAGCAGTCCTACTCCGAGCGTCAGCTTTATGAAGCGGCGCTCGATCGTCTGTCGCGCGAGATTGCAGTCGTGCAGCACGTGACTGAGACCGAAGCGGTCAAGGAAATTGAGGCGAACCTCGCCAAGAGCCCCCGCCGCGGCGCCAAGACCGAAGCTGACGCCGCTGCAGCAACCGACGAAGCAGACGGCGATGACAGCGACGGAGAAGATTCCGTGTCCGCCGACGAAGCGGCTTGATCCCAATATTTAGTTTCGTTTTGAGAATAGAAAAACCCGGCCGGTTTGGCCGGGTTTTGCTTTGCGTCGATTGCGTAGCGCCGTCGTGCGTTGGAACCGTTCCGCAAACTCGTCAATCGACAATGATCTTCACGCGCTCACGCAATTTAACCGATGCTCTTGCGTCTAGACCGTTTAAGATTCTGAACCTCTCTACCGGACGATCGACGCCCTGCATGCGATGGGCCAGCGATTCTACGGTGTCACCGGGTTGCACAGTAATGACCTTGATCCGTAGTGGCCGTGCGGCCTGAATCTCGGCAAGGGTCAATCGCCGGAACGAGTTGACGGTATCGCGGAAGGCTTTGTCGGATTCCGTCGTCTGCTTCTTGGTTGCAAAAATGAATCGATAGACGTCGCTGCCGAACCGCAATGCATAGGTCCTGAATTGCCATTGATCGCCGGTTGCCGTTGCGGTCGCTGCAGGAAAGCCGTTGATTGTCAGGTCTTCGATCGAGCCCTTGTCGACATTGTCCATCCAGCCGGAGTTCAGATAGTCCCCGAGCGCCTGCTCGGACGGCACCCGAACAACATCGAACCGCATCGCTTGCGTGCCGCCCTCGCGAACGCCGACCACGGCCTGCGCAGTATTTTCAAGCACGAACGCATCCGGCGACTGAAACGTAAACCCAAGTTTCGGATGAAGGAAGCGGCGCCCGCGAACGAAGCCTTCGCTTGGGTCTTCGCCGTAAACCAGATTGTCGATGGCGCCCAGGTACGTATCGCGATCGCGTTCGACCGCCTCAGGCGACGAATATTGCCGCGCGTTAGCCTGCGCATTCTGCACGCGCTCGGGCGTTGCAGGGTGCGATGAAAGGAAATCCAGCGACCGCGGATCCGCTGTGTTCCGCGGTGCCTTCAGGGCAGCGTTGCGTTCCATCGCCGAGAGGAATCGCGACGCCCCGTACGGATCGAAATTCGCGCGCGATGAAATCCCGACGCCGATGCCGTCGGCTTCGAATTCCTGCGCGCGCGAGAAGCTTGCCAGCGTTATCTTCGTCTTGGCCAAAGCGAGCGCGGTCATATTCGTGTCATTGCCCCACTCGGCGACCACGCGGGTTGCGACCGCAGCCTTGCGTGCCTCTTCTTCGCGGATCGACGCGTGCTTGGCGAGGACGTGCGCCATTTCGTGCGCCAGCACGGATGACAATTCGGATGTGTCGCTGGCGAGCGCGATCAATCCGCGCGTCACGTAGAGCTGACCAGTCGGAAGCGCGAACGCATTAACCGCGCCGGAATTGAGGATTGTGACTTTATATGCGAGATCAGGACGGTCGGACGCGGCTACAAGCCGGTCAACAGTTTTCGTGATCAGAGCTTCGAGCTTGGGATCGTCATATGCGCCGCCATAGGACGCGAGAATCCGTTCGTGCTCGCGTTCGGTCGCGGGTGTCTGCGACGCCGGCTTGTTCGGCTTGATCGGCCCCAGACCGGGCGTCGATGCAATCTGAAAGCGGCCCATGTCGCCGCAGGCACCAAGACTAAGTGCGGCGCAAAGCACCACGGCAGCAGGCAATCGACGCTGTCGTCGTATCTTTTCGAAAGCCGGAAAAATCGTCACCCGTTACTTGCCTTCGTTCTGAGGCGCAATGTTCTCCGCAATCCCTTTTGCGGCACTTAATATTTCGATTTGGCCGACCCGGACTGCATCAATCCTTGGACCGCCGTGCTTCTCAACCCAGCCGCGCACCCGGATCGTTTTGCCGGTCAGCGTCTTGAAATCCAGCCCCGCAGCTTCGAACGAGGGCATCATGCGCCTTGAAATAGTCACGGCAAAGCCCTGTGTCCATTGCCGTCCGAAATTGACGTAAAACGTCGTTCCAGCCTGCCGCGCCGACAGAACCTTCCCCTCTACCAGCGTGAACCGCCCGATACCTGCCAGAATATCGCCGGGACTTTCTGCGTTTTTTGTGACCGAAAGGTCGCCCCAAAGCCCCCGGCGGTCTATCCGAGCGCTGCCTTCTGCCGCCACCCACTCATCCGAACACGCTTTGTCCAGCATGGCGGCGGATATGACTGCTCCACCTTGGGATAGCAGCTCGGTTTGGATCGATCTTTGTGAACCGGCAATGAAGACAGTGGCTGTCTGGCGTCCGTAGCGGTCCGGCGTGTCGTCATCGGCCTGTAAAATGACGTCGCGGCCGCCAATTAGGGATGCCAAAACGTGCAAACTCTGTCCGGCCAGCGCGCCGGCGACGTCTGTTTCAATTCCAGCGAGGCGCACTTCGCGTCCGTCATCGAGGCGAAACGTTCGTCCGTCGATAATAGTAGTCACATGCCCTTCGCCTTGCGCAGCGAAACTGCAGGCAGCACTAGCGCTATCCGCGCCCGCGACAAAAAATGCTCCGAACAGCAACAGCATAATTTCACGTGATGGAATCATGCGGGCATTGCTCCTCGGTGGAGAATGATCATTTACGACCCGACGAACTTCGCTGAGCGGCGTTCTTCCGTGGAACGCACGCCTTCCTTAAAATCCTTGGTTTCACGCAACCATGTCTGTTCGGCAAGTTCGTGTTCGGTCTGTGCCTTGACGCGATCCGCGAGTCCGGAACGCATGGTCGCCCGCGTCGAAATCAAACCGAGCGGTGAGTTTTCGGCGATCTCGTTTGCAAGTTTAAACGCTGCGTCACGGACTTGGTCCTGCGGCACCAGCACATTCGCCAGCCCCATACTGAAGGCGTCTTCGCCCGTCACGCGGCGGCTGGTATAGAACATCAGCGCGGCATTCGTCTTGCCGATCACCTCGGGCAGCGTCACCGTCAAGCCAAATCCGGGATGAAATCCCAGACGCGTAAAATTCGCTGCGAAGCGCGCCTCTGGGCATGTTACGCGAAAGTCAGCAGATACAGCCAAACCCAACCCGCCGCCGATTGCCGCGCCCTGAACGGCTGCGACGATTGGTTTCTTGTTACGGAAGATGCGTACAGCTTCGACGTAAAGATCCCCGGTCGTTCCGGTACCTGATGCGGCGTCGCCACCCTCAGCAACAGGGCGTGCAAAATTTGCGCCTGCGCAAAACGCCTTGCCTTGCGATCCAAGTACGACTGCGCGCGCGTCGCCATCCTTGTCGATTCCTTCCAGTGCGTCGGCGATCTGTCGAATGAGATCCAGGTCAAAAAAATTCAACGGCGGCCGCCTAATTTCGATGAGTGTGACGTGACCATGTTTCTCGACGCCGATATCCTTAGCAGCACTCATTTGAACGTTCCTCGTTTCGTTTTCTGCTTAACGCAGGCCAAGCCCGCGCGCGATAATGCCCCGCAGAACTTCTGTCGTGCCGCCTTGGATTGTCAGCTTAGGTGCAATCTTGATCGCGAAAGCCAGCTGGTCTTCGAGTTTATCGTGATTGGATGCGTCGGGATCAAGGAATGCTGAAAGTTCACGGACCCGATGCGGAAGCTGCTGCTCCCATATCGTACCGAGATCCTTCACGATGGAGGCCTCGACAACAGGCTCCTTGCCCGCCTGGAGCATGCCTGCCACCGAAACCGACATTCGGCGCATCGTGTGCAACTGAGCGACGAGGCGGCCAATCCCTTCGGCGCCGCGCGTATCGGGATCTTTCCCCAACGCGCGAACCAGTTCGGTCAGCACATAATACGTTTCAAGAAATCGCTCGGGCCCGCTGCGCTCATAAGCAAGTTCGCTCGTCGCCTGCTTCCAGGCTCCGTCGATCTCGCCGAGCAGGTGATCGTCCGGCACGAACGCGTCGGAGAAAACGACTTCGTTGAATTCTTTCAGCCCGCTAATTTGTGCGATCGGATTGACCGTGATGCCCGGCGTTTTCATATCAACGAGAAATTGCGTCAGGCCGTGGCGACGGTTTTCTTTCGTCGGCGGCGATGTCCGGAAGATCGCCAGCATGTAGTCGGCGATATGCGCCGAAGTCGTCCATATTTTGGTGCCGTTGATGAGCCAGCCACTGTCGGTCTTGGTGGCTTTTGTTTTGGCTGCGAAAAGGTCGGAGCCGGAATTCGGTTCGCTCATGCCGATAGAGAAGCACACTTCGCCGCGGCAGATACGCGGTAGAATATCCATCTTGATCCGCTCGTTTGCGAACTTCAGCAATACAGGCCCGCTCTGGCGGTCTGCAACGAAGAAGCGCCGAGTCGGTGCATTGGCGACGCGCATTTCCTCGGTGACGACAAACCGCTCAAGAAATGTTCGTTCGTGCCCACCGTACTTCTTCGGCCACGTCATTCCGATCCAGCCACGCGCGCCGACGCGATGGCTGAATTCCGGAACGTCGATATCTTCGCGCTGCGGTTGATGCGGATTGAACGTTCCCGCAGCGATTTCCTCAGCGAGGAATTCGCGCACCTCACGCCGCAACGTTTCGCATTCAGGCGGGAGGCGAATTTGATCGAAACGAAGAGTCGCGGTCATCGAAGTATCCTGAAGGTCAGCGCGATGCAATCAGCGGCCATAACTCGTCAGCTCCATGTGCTGCGATCGATTTACCAAGTTCGGTTGCCCAGTATGTTTCATGTCCGAAGTCGTCGCGCCATGCCAGCGCACGCAATGTATAACGATGCAGGATGTGCTCCATCGAAAAGCCGATAGCGCCGTGAACCTGATGTGCAATCGCAGTTCCTTTTTCGGCGGCTTCCGCACATCTGATTTTCGCGGAAGCGGCTTCCAGCAAAATAGCATCCTCGGATGTGCGTTGGCTTGCAATTGTATCCGCCGCCGAACCGGCTGCGGTGACGGCCGCGGCAACTTCGCCCGCGAGCTTGGCGAGGTTGTGTTGGATCGCTTGAAATTTCGCGATCTTCTTCTCAAACGCGACGCGTTCGCTGGAGTATTTTACACTGATGTCCAGCATCGTCTCAAGCGCGCCTGCGATCTGTAGGCTGCGGACGGTTGCTCCCATCAGCATCAGTGAATTGATCGAGAAGTTCTTCGGTGCGGGCATTGCGGCGATTGGCTTTACATTATTCAAGGTGACGTTGTTCGAGGCGTCGCTACCGATGTTTTCGCCGCTATCGATACGGCAGAAAGATGCTTCGACGAGTGCCACGACACATTCCTTCGATGAATTTGCGATGATGGCGAGGTGCCCTGCTTCACTCGCGAACGGTACGCTGCGCGCGCGTCCGCTGAGTGTTCCATCGGCATTGAGCACTATACGATCGCGCGGCGAAGCTGGCACCACAGTCATCCCAAGCTGCGGTGAGTGGATGCCGGCTTGCGACAACAACCATCCCGCAAGCATTGTTTCGACCAACGGCACAGCGATCGCATGACGTCCTGCGGCCAGGACGACGTCGAATCCTTCTGCGAGGCTAGCTCCTGAGCCGCCAAGTTCTTCCGTAACCCAAGACAAAGGTAGGCCGTTATCGGCAAGCGCGGTCCATAGCGGGCCCTTCCAGTCGTCGCCTTTTGTATTGTTTATCGTTTGTGCGTCCGCGAGGTCGGTGAAGATACGTTCCGCCGTCTGCAAGACGATGTTTTCGCTCTCGGCCACAAAGCCTCCCGCACGGTCGGGCGTTTCAGTCTCGCACAGCGAAAATGACACCCTGACATATTGTTCGCAAAGAATCATGATGAGCAAAAGCCTCACCTCTGACAAGCGTCGAAGTCATGTTTGGGATCAGGCAATTCCGCATGGAACGACCGGCATTCGGCTTTGGTCGAATTCATCCTGCGATGGCTGCCATGGCCGAAAATGTATTTTGCAGAAATTCTCTATTCTGCTTTGCGATCAACCGCTAGGTTGCGTCAAAATCGAGCGGCCGCCGCGCTGCAATTCTGGGAAGGAACGAGACAATGTCGAAAGATGGCTTGCGAGTAGTTGTCACCGGATCGGCATCGGGACTTGGCGCTGCCTCCGCGACCATTCTTGCAAAAGAAGGTGCCCACGTCGTTATCAACTATTCTTCGAGCAAGAAGGAAGCTGAGGAGACGGCGGACCTTTGCCGAAGCGCCGGCGGCAATGTCGTAGTGGTCCAGGGTGATGTTTCGAAAGATGAGGATTGTAAGAAAATTGTCGCCGCTGCGGCCTCGTGGGGAAAGCTCGATGCGCTGATCAACAACGCCGGCATCACCAAGCATATGGCGCACGACAATCTCGATGGTCTCTCGGCCGAGGATTTTCAGCGGCTTTATGCCGTTAACACCATCGGGCCATTTCAAATGGTGCGCGCCGCGCGTTCGTTGCTCGAAGCTGGCGCGAAAGCATCGGGGCGGTCGTCGTCTGTCGTGAATGTGTCGTCGGTAGCCGGAATTTCAGGCTTCGGCTCATCGGTTGCTTACGCGGCAAGCAAAGGTGCGCTTAACACCATGACGATGTCGTTGGCGCGTGCGCTTGCGCCCAGAATAAGAGTGAACGCGGTTTGTCCCGGATTTATCGACACGCCCTGGTTCACAAAGGGCCGGGGCGAAGACGCGACAAAACTCATTCGCCAAGCGGTCGCTGCAGGCTCGCCGCTTCAGGTCGCGTCAAAAGCCGAAGACGTTGCCGAACTGGTGTGTTTTCTCGCGCGACCGCATTCCGGTCACATGACGGGCGAGTGTGTCCGGATCGACGCCGGCACGCATCTCGTCGGCTATTCGCTCGGCCGCCCAAAGTAGCAGGCGACCGAGCCGAGCAGGAATAGATCAGATTTTATTGCCGGGATCGGAAATGGCACCACGCGCAACGAGCCTGTTCCAGATAAACAGGACGACCAGCGCACCGATCGTTGCCATAATATATCCGGCACCCTGATCCGCGTTGTAGTGACCGATAGTTTGGCCGACGAACGTCGCGAGAAATGCTCCGACGATTCCAAGAACGATTGTCAGGATAAATCCTGTCGGGTTATTCGGGCCGGGCGAGAGAAGCCGTGCAACGAAACCCGCCACGAGACCGACAAAGAGAACGTGAAGCATTACCGCTATCCTTCTTTTATTGAATATAAAATATTTGCCGCAAAAAGATCAAACCCAGCGCGAGGCTTCCTGCTCGGTCGGTAAGCGTCCATTCGGCGTCAACTGGTTGATGATTTCGGGTAGTTGCTTTGCAAGGTTCGCAAGAAGTTCATCGCGTGAAAGGCCGGTTTGCGCGCTAATCGTATTGATCTGATCGGGGCCGAGGGCCGAGGCAAGATCGTTCGCCGAAATCTGCTTGTTTGGGCCGGTGCCGACCCAAGAATTGGCGGTTTCAGTTTGCCCGCCTTGCTGAAGTTGCTTGAGAAGATCGCCAAGGCCACCGCTCAACACGCTTCCCGCGGCACCGCCTGCGAGAACACCACCGAGCGCGCTGCCAATCGGACTTTTCATCAGGTCGCCGAGCATGCCGCCGAGACCACCTCCAGCGCTCGCAGTTGTCGTTCCCGGCAACGTTTTCGGCCCAGCGGGGGTGCCCGGTTGCCCGCCGCTAACATGTTTAACTGCCTTGTATGCAAGCAGAGCAAGAATCGCCATTGTCATCGGTGACATGCCGCCCTTTGCATTCGGATCGCTTTGTCCGTGCGGCCCATTCTGCATGCCGTTGAGAACATCGAGCAAACCCATTGTCGTCTCCTGTAATCGCCTAACCCCGTGAGAGAGTAGTGTTCCCTTATGACGGTTACAAGGCAGGTGGCGGCTCGACGATTGCTCTGATAATGGATTTTACGAAGCCGCAATCTAGGGCGGTTTCTCGTCAAGGATCCGGTCCCGTAGCTCAGCCGGATAGAGCGGCGGTTTCCTAAACCGCAGGTCGGAAGTTCGAGTCTTCCCGGGATCACCAAAAATCGGCACAGCCGAACAAGCGAACTTGATTGTTACAATTGTAACGGCGTTGATACCCAGCGCGTAATTGATTTAGCGAGCGGCATGCCACACTTCAACCGAGCGATGCTTTCGACATGAGTTCGATAAACGAAACGGCTAGACCGAAGACGGCGTTTGTTTTCGCCGGCGGCGGGAGCTTCGGTGCCATTCAGGTTGGGATGATGCAGGCACTCGCCGCGCATGGCGTGACAGCTGATATGGTGGTCGGATCGAGCGTCGGTGCGTTGAATGGCGCTTACTATGCCGGCACACCAACTTTGGACGGCGTTAAACAGCTTGCAAAAATCTGGCGCGGTCTGACGCGGCAGGATGTGTTTCCGGTTACCATCCGCGCCTTCATTGGCTTTCTGTGGCGCCGCGATTTTCTTGTCTCGCACATGGGCATTCGCAAACTGATCCGTAATAATCTTCCATACAAGAATCTGGAAGACTCCAAGATACCGGTTCACATTGTTGCGACCGAAATGTTGTCTGGACACTCCGTCACGCTGTCTGAAGGCTCCGCCGAGGAGGCAATAGTTGCCAGCACGTCGATACCCGGCGCGTTTGCACCCGTGAAATATAAAAACATGTTTCTTGCAGACGGTGCGATTTCGAGCAACACACCAATCAACGTTGCGATTCAGCAAGGTGCGCAGCGGTTGATCGTGATGCCGACCGGGTTTGCTTGCGAAGGCCATGAACCCCCAGTCGGCGCGGTCGCGAATGTGCTTCACGCACTGACGTTATTGATCGCGCGGCAAATGACATACGAGTTGGAGAATATCGATCCAGCCATCGAATATTATGTTGTGCCGCCACTCTGTCCGTTGGTCGGTTCACCTTATGATTTTTCCCGCACCGACGAGCACATCGAACGAGCCATTAAGAACACCGAAAAATGGATTGCCGACGGCGGGCTTGTGAAGGGTGGAATTCCGGGCGAAATGCGTCCCCACAAACATTGATTGAATGCCATCTCATCACCCGAAGCTCGGCAGAGCATATTGCTCTGCAATAAAACTGTTGCCATGAATCGCGGAGTTGACCCGATCCTTTCGAGTCATCGAAAGATATCTTGCGCCTATTGATGTTGTGAAAGCGCCGCTATCGACCAGGCTGTAAAACACGTTCATCATATGCGTGATTGCAAGACCGCCTTATATGAGTCGCCGAGGGCTTCATGGAAACACTCATGCTTCCGTTCACGCCGCGTTACATCGCGCTGACGCTTTGCATCGTCATTTCATTGTTGCTGGCGGGCGCAGCAATCTATGATCCCCAAGACCTAATTTTCTTCGCAATTCCTTTTGCCGTCTTCGCTGCGCTTTCGACTCTCGGAATTCGCGACCTCCTTCAAAAGTCACACGCCGTCCTGCGCAACTATCCCATTACCGCACACATCAGGTTTCTTCTGGAGGAAATTCGTCCGGAGATGCGGCAGTATTTTTTCGAGAGCGAAAAAGACGGCAAGCCGTTCAGTCGCGACATGCGCGCGGTTATCTACCAGCGCGCCAAGATGGTGTTGGACAAGCGACCTTTTGGCACCCAAGAAGATGTTTATGCCAGCGGCTTTGAATGGTTGCATCATTCCGTCGCGCCTAAACCTCTCGCCGATGAACATTTTCGTATCAAGATCGGTGGACCGGATTGCACGAAGCCTTATTCCGCATCGGTCTTCAACATTTCGGCCATGAGCTTTGGCGCACTTAGCCCGAATGCCGTTCGTGCACTGAATGCCGGAGCGAAGATGGGTAACTTCGCGCACGATACCGGCGAAGGCGGTGTCAGTCCTTATCATCGCGAAAACGGCGGCGATCTGATCTGGGAAATCGGCTCAGGTTATTTCGGATGCCGAAATTCTGACGGCACGTTCAATCCTGAGAAATTTGCCGCCTCCGCGAGTGACGACCAGATCAAAATGGTGGAATTGAAAATCAGCCAGGGCGCCAAGCCGGGGCATGGAGGCGTTCTTCCCGCAGCGAAGGTTTCCGAGGAGATTTCAAAAATCCGCGGTGTCGCAATGGGAGAGGACTGCATTTCTCCTGCGTATCACCGAGCGTTTTCGACGCCGATCGAAATGATGCATTTCATCGCGGAGATGCGGCGGCTGTCCGGCGGTAAGCCTGCGGGATTCAAGTTGTGCATCGGGCATCGTTGGGAATTTCTCGCAATCTGCAAGGCGATGGTAAAAACTGGAATCTATCCGGACTTCATCGTTGTCGACGGCAAGGAAGGTGGGACCGGCGCAGCACCGCCCGAATTTATGGATCATCTTGGCATGCCGATGCGCGAGGGCGTCAATTTCGTTCACAATGCACTCGTCGGGATCAATGCGCGCCATCGCATCCGCATAGGCACTGCGGGCAAGATCGCGACGGCTTTCGATATTGCACGCGCGATGGCTCTGGGCGCGGATTGGTGTAATTCAGCGCGCGGCTTCATGTTCGCGCTTGGGTGCATCCAATCATTGAGTTGTCACACCGATCGTTGTCCGACGGGCGTGACTACACAAGACCCGACCCGCAATCGCGCGCTCGTGGTTCCCGACAAGACGACTCGAGTTTACAATTATCATCACGCGACGCTTCATGCCTTGGCAGAGTTGATCGCGGCCGCAGGTCTCAACCATCCGGAGGAAATCCGGCCGATCCATTTCTCGCATCGACTGTCAGGAACAGAAGTTTTGTCGTTTGCGCGGTTATATCCCGAACTCGCGCCGGGGGAACTGTTGGATGGAAAAACCGAAAGCGCACGCTTTCGCAACGCATGGGCGCTTGCACAGGCCGAGACGTTTGCACCGTCTTCAGCTTCGCCGTCTTTTATCCCGATGCGCGCTTGAGAGTTTAGAATTCACCGTGCAACCGACCCGAGAAGATCGAAACCGGGCCTCGATCCGTGTTGTAGGCGGGGTTCACGATCAGTTGGTAATCGGTCGTGAAGGTGAAGCTCTTGTCGAGGGAGAATGCATAGTAAGTCTCAAAAATACGTTCGTTGTTGTAGTTCAATCGTCCGTCGCCGATCAGAAGACCTCTGCCGCCCGCCGCGAGGAAATCACGGTGCGCATCCGACAGGCCGTTGACGGCTCCGCCAAGTGCAAACGTATCGCCCGGTCGTCCCCAGCGACTTCCCTTTATTGAAACGCCGCCCGATACGCTGCGGTCGATATCGGTGAATGACAGAATCTCGCTTTGACCATCATTCCAGCTTGCTCGCGCGAAAATTCCAACATCTGTCGCGATCTGCTGTTCCATGTTGGCGTAGAATCCGTACTTCGTGCGATCGCTGCGCGATGTGGCAAGCACGGTATTGATGTCGAGCGCGGGGTTCGCAGCCTCGATCGCCAGCACATTGCGATAGCTAGCCATGTTGCCTTGGTTGGCGAACACGCCAAGTCTAAGTTTGCCGGGCTGGCTGAAAATTGAATAGCGCTCTTCGAGTTCGACAACAGCGCCACCGGTTTTGAATGTGAGTACGTCGGTTGCGGGCGCGGATGGCACCTGGAACAGACCGGCGCGTATCGCCCAGTTCTTGCGGTTGAGTTCGACAACCGCGCCGCGCGTGATTCCCGGTAAATCCGCCGGCATGTCGTATGCCGCGGACGACCACATCGCCCAATTCATAAAGTCCGCGCGGGGATCTTTTGCATACGAATTGCCGTCGAAGAAGTCGGCAATGGCGAAGCGCCCGACTGTGACTGTGACGCGATCGATATCGCGTTTGCCAGCGAGTTGCATTGGTCCGTCGGCGACACTTTCCTGTTCGCCGCCGAGGCCAAAGGTCTGGCGGAAGTAATAGCGTTGCGCGCGAAAGCGCGGATATTCCGCGCCGCCTTTTTGTGCTTCGCCATTCGAGAAGCCTGCAAGTCCGAAGGTAGAGTTCAGGCCGAATCCCTGCGCGGTTTCTGGATTAAAATAAAACTCACCGCCGTCCCAGAGGCGCCACCCGAGAAACGCATCGACCGTCCATGTTTCGCGGCCTTGTGCCAATCCGGAAAGGCTGTTTGCGCCCTGGTAGGGAGAGCGGAAGGATGGATAGCCTTGTAAAATCCCGGTGGTCTGGCCATGAACATTCCAGTCAGAGGATTCTGGAATCGCTGGAAGTTTAATCGCGCGATCGCCGGACACTGAGACGGGCGCGTCCCACAATTTGTAATTTACGCCAAGCTTGATGGTGTGGATTTTTGGATCAGCGGTGAAGTCAGGCAACGGCACATCGGCCAGATTGTAAAGGCGTGATCCAAGATCGATGTAGTTGTATTCGATCTTGCCGCTCCACGGTCCGCCAAGTGCAACTTCGACACCTGCGCCTGCGACCCAACCGAAATGGGTTCGTGCTTTCATGCCGACGATATTGTCCGCACCATCGTTGAGATCGATATGGGTTGACGCAAATGCGCCGCCGCCGGTCACATAAGGCATCAGTGATCCGAAGGCGTATCCAACGCGCCCGCGCAGCGTGCCAAAATAATCGAACGTTGTATTAAATGGCGCCGGCATCAGCCTAGGTCGATCAATCGGACTCGGAAATGAAATGTCCGCTTCAAGGCCGAATACAAAATTGCTTGGAAGTTGAAAATTATAGCCGGCTTGATATCCGCCAATCAGTCCCGTTGGACTGTTCGGAAAGAACACGCCTTGCAACGGCAGCGGGTTTGTGCCGGGGCCGAAACTGCCGCTGCCATATCCGACGTGCCCGCCCACATAGAGGCCGCTCCAGTTGAGATATTTTGCGACGGGCGGCACCTTCTCCGGAATTACGATCAGCGCGTCTGCCGCCTGAGCCGCTGTAAACGACAGCACTCCGAGCATTGTGCCAGCCAAAAAGCGTTTCACGATGTTTGCGTTGAAGGTTCTGCGAATCATCGTAAGCAGTCCGGACACTTATCGAGATGCGGCCTTTGCCATGATCGCGACGTTCGTGCCACGCCGCCGAGAGTCATTTCAAACGTCATCTCGATGTCACGCGCGGCCACGACAATTCCCCAACAGGTGCAATTTCCCTCTAAATCAGAAAGCCGTTGTTGCGAATGATTGTCAACAACTATTGCGAGTGATTTGCAACAACTAGCGCTCCCCGGGCCACTGAGAGGTAGATTGCGGGAGGAGCATCTATCCTGAACACTCAACCAAATCAGCTGGATGAAGGGATAGCGCGGTTGGAGAGCCACTTCAGATCGAATTGGGCAACATCGGCCAGCAGTTCACAGAAAGAATGCGAGCCGTAGTCGATGAGCGCGTTGCCCTTGTCGGCAGTCGCAAGCGTTGCGTCGCCGACAGCGCCCTGCGGGTTGAGATCCTGCGCTGCCCAGGCGAAAGGAGCGGGCCGACCGGCGGACAGCCACCGGAATTCCTTCGACATCTCGCGTTCCGCGGAGGCGAAGTTGGCGATCTGGTCTTTTTTCACCCTCTCTGGAAATGCAGCCAGCATGATCGACGTTTCCATCGCGCCGCCGTGAATTCCGTAGCGTATTTCGTCATCCGGAAATAATCCGTTGGGGATTCCAAACCGGCTCCAACTCGTTGTCACGGCGAGCATGTCATGCTTCGCGCGCAGATCCTGCGCGATCATCGCCATCGCGGCGCTGTTGCCGCCGTGACTGGTCACGATGACGAGCTTGCGAATGCCCTTGCGCGCGACGTCTTCCCCAAGTGCCATCCACTTTTTGAGTGCAGCTTCCGTCGTCAGCGTTTGCGTTCCGGGATACGCCGTATGTTCGGTCGAGATTCCAACTTGCTCGATCGGTAAAAACGTAGCGGGGATGTTTTCAGGCAGAATCGCACGAACGCGCGTGAGATAGGCCTGCGCAATCATGATGTCGGTCTCAAGCGGCAGATGCGGACCGTGTTGTTCGGTCGCGGCAAGCGGCAACACGGCAATCCAATTCGTTGCTACACTCGCCTTAGCCGTCTCGATCTCGGCCCAGTCGCGGGCAGGTCTCGCTGTCATTGTTTCGATGCTTCGTGTGGCAGACGTGATAATACCGGCATGCAGGGTAGCCCCGGCGATTTGCTCTTCCTATCATGGGCCAGAATGAGCGACGGAGTCCAATGATGCCGCCTCGATATTTGCTGAAGGCTTTGAGCGCCGTTATGTTCGCATGTTTCGTGACGTCACTGTCTGCGACGGCGCAAAAATCGAATGAACTCGACAAGGTTTCCTTCGGAACCAATTGGGTCGCGGAGGCGGAACATGGCGGCTTCTTTCAGGCTGTCGCGGATGGCACCTACAAAAACTACGGCATGGACGTCACAATTGTGCCAGGCGGTCCCAACGTCAACAACCGCATTCAGCTGATAGCAGGAAAGCTCGATTTTTTCATGAGCGCGAATACGCTTCAGTCTTTCGATGCGGTCGCGAACAATGTACCGGTCGTAGCTGTCGCTGCGATGTTTCAGAAAGATCCTCAGGTCTTTTTGGCGCACCCGGAATCCAAGGTTACAAAACTCGAAGACCTCAAGCCGCTGACGTTGTTCGTCTCCAGGGAAGGCATGCCGACTTATTTTCAATGGCTGAAGTCCGAATACGGGTTCGGCGAAGACAAAGTGAAGCCTTACACCTTTAACGCGCAGCCGTTTATCGCCGACAGAAACAGCGCGATGCAGGGTTACGTCACGTCTGAGCCGTTTGCGGTCGAACTGCAGGCGAAATTCAAACCAACGGTGATCCTGCTCGCGGACTACGGCTTCAATACCTATTCGACGCTGATCGAGACGCGTGTTGATTTTGCCGAGAAGAAGCCGGACATCGTGCAGCGCTTCGTCGATGCGTCGATTATCGGCTGGTACCACTATCTTTACGGCGATAGCAAACCGGGCAACGATCTGATCAAAAAACTCAATCCCGAGATGAGCGACGCGCTGCTCACATACTCGATCGAGAAGATGAAGCAATACGGCATCGTCGATTCCGGAGATACGCAACAGAACGGGATCGGCGCGATCACCGACGAACGAGTGGCGGATTTTTTTGGCAAGATGGTGCGTGCCGGCGTGACCAAGCGCGATATCGACTATCGCAAGGCGTACACGTTGCGTTTCATCAACAAAGGCGTCGGTCTCGACCTGCGTCCAAAAAATTGACGGCGGCCGGTGTGGGCGAAGATATTGTTCTTGAGGCCGAATCGCCGTCGCTTGATCTGGCTGCCGGAATGGCGGCGCAGCTTCGCAATGTCACCAAAATTTACGATAACGGCGTTTTGGCTGTGGGTCCGCTCGATCTCGATGTCCGAACAGGCGAATTCCTTTCACTGCTAGGACCGTCGGGTTGCGGAAAATCGACGGCCTTGCGGTTGATCGCGGGGCTAAGCACGCCGACAACCGGTCGCGTGCGAGTCGCGGCGCGCGAAGGTCGCGACCTATCAAGCCGCAGCGTGGGTTTTGTGTTCCAGGAGCCGACCCTGATGCCGTGGAGATCGGTGCGCGGCAATGTTCGGCTCCCACTTGATCTGGCGCATGTCTCGCGGCGCGAGGCGGATACGCGGACCGATCAGGCGCTCGCGCAGGTCGGCCTTTCCGATTTTGCAAAGGTCTATCCGCATGAATTGTCCGGCGGCATGAAGATGCGCGTCTCTCTGGCGCGCGCGCTTGTCACCGATCCGGATATTTTGCTGATGGACGAGCCGTTCGCGGCGCTCGACGAGATCACGCGGTTCAAGCTGAACAACGACTTGCTCATGCTCTGGCGCAATCTGCGCACGACGATTGTTTTCGTCACTCATTCCGTTTTCGAGTCGGTTTATCTCTCGCAACGTGTCCTCGTCATGACGGCGCGTCCCGGACGTATCAGCGGCGAGTTTCGCATCGAATCTCCTTCGACACGCGGGGAGGATTTCCGCACATCGTCTGAGTACGCGGCTTATTGCCGTGACGTGTCGGCGTCGCTTGCGAAAGCAAGCAATTCAAAGGCGATCTGACAATGGCGCAGGAGCGGACGCCGATACATGCCTTGAAGTATTTGCTTCCAGTGCTGACGATCGCTGCCGGTATCGCAGCTTGGGAGATGGCAGTACGGATCAAGAATATCCCGCCTTACGTGCTGCCTGCGCCGAGTGTTGTGTTCGCTACGCTCGTTAGCGATTGGCATGTGCTGTTCGATTCCCTCTTGACGACTTTACTGACGACACTCGAAGGCTTCGTTGCGGCTGCTATCGGCGGAATCGCGATGGCGCTATTGTTCAGCCGCTCGAAATGGCTGGAGTATTCCTTTTTTCCTTACGCGGTGATTCTTCAAGTCACGCCTGTAATCGCGATAGCACCGTTGTTGCTGATCTATCTGCCGCAGCATGTTGCGGTCGTGGTGTGCGCATGGATCGTCGCGTTCTTTCCGGTCCTGTCCAATACGACGCTTGGTCTAAACTCGGTCGATCGCAACCTCGTCGGGCTGTTCGATCTGTACGGAGCATCGCGCGCGCAAAAATTGCGCTATCTGAAGTTGCCATCGGCGCTGCCGCATATTCTCGGGGGCTTGCGGATCGCGGGCGGTCTGTCGTTGATCGGTGCAGTGGTCGCCGAAATCGCAGCAGGGTCCGCAGGTGCCGGGTCCGGACTGGCCTACAGAATTGCGGAATCCGGCTACCGCCTCAACATTCCACGCATGTTTGCTGCGTTGTTGCTGCTGTCCGCCGCAGGAATAGTGATCTATATGGCCCTCTCGCTGGCGTCGCATCTTGTGCTACGACGCTGGCACGAAAGCGCTCTCGGAAAGGACAATTGATGGTGGCCAATGCTTCTCAAGATAAAGTCGATGTGTTGGTCTACGGACCGTCGAAGCCCGTGGTCGACGACGGCTTTCCCTCAAACTTCGTTCTGCATAAATTCGAAAACCAGCACGATCTCGGACGTCTGGCTGCGGATGCTGCAGGCCGTATTCGCGGCATTGCCGTCACTGGTCTCGTTCAGGCCAATGCAGCGATGCTCGCGCGCTTTCCGAAGGTCGAGATCGTTTCTAGTTTTGGCGTGGGTTACGATCATGTCGATTCCAAATATGCGAGCGAGCACAAGATTGTTGTCTGCAACACGCCGGATGTGTTGACTGAAGAAGTCGCTGACGTCGCTTTGGGTCTTCTGATCGCAACGGTGCGCGAGTTCATTCAGGCTGATAAATATTTACGCGCCGGAAAATGGGGGAGTGCCGCATTTCCGTTAAGTGCCGGCTCGCTTCGTGACCGCACTGTCGGCGTTGTTGGCATGGGACGCATCGGGCAGGCGATCGCGCGGCGTTTAGAAGCTTCGCTCGTGCCGGTCGTCTATCATTCAAGAAACCCTGCGAAAGGCGTCAAGTACAAGCATTATCCAAATTTGATCGAGATGGCGAAGGCGGTCGACACCATGATCGCGATTACGCCGGGTGGGGCTTCGACGGCGAAAATGATCAACGCCGATGTTCTGAAAGCCCTCGGATCGCGCGGTATTTTCATCAATGTGGCGCGGGGGTCGGTGGTCGATGAGCCCGCGCTTATTAAAGCTCTCAAGGACGGCACCATTATGGCGGCAGGTCTCGATGTGTTCGCCAACGAGCCGAACGTGCCGGAAGAATTACGCATCATGACGAACGTTTTGTTGCTCCCACATATCGCATCGGCGTCCGTGACGACGCGCAATGCCATGGATCAGCTTGTCGTCGACAATCTCAAGCTCTGGTTTTCCGGCAAGCCGCCACTCACGCCGATCCCAGAGACTCCGGTGAAGGGCCGCTGAAGTTGAAATTCGATTTCTTGCATATCCCGAAATGGCGATGGGTCGGCGTGATCGCGATCATGACGTCGCTAGCTTGGAGCCCGGCGTGCGCGCAGGACGCTCGTTCGTTGGCGAGCGACATGATCGGACAATGGGAATTGTCCACCGCAGGGCGAGACAAGACGTGTGTGATTACGCTGAAGGGCGATGCGACACCGCAAGGCTTGAAACTCGAACTTGAAAAAGGGTGCGCCGATGCACTCCCGTTCACCAAGAGCATCGCTGCCTGGAGCGTGAAGGGACTTGATATCGTGCGTCTGCAAGACGCCAAGGGGCAATCGGTCATCGATGTGACCGAAGTCGAAAGCGGTATCTTCGAGGGTCAGCGGCCGAGCGAAGGAATTTTTCTGCTGCAAAATCTTGCGGCTGCGCGTTCATTGTCGAAATCCACCGATCAACTGATCGGCGACTGGGCAATGGTGCGCGACAGCGGCAAGACGATTTGTGGGTTGACGCTCACCAACACCGAAACAACACCGGACAATTTCGCGGTGTTTCTCAAGCCGCGTTGCGACCCCGCCGTCGCGGCATTTGCGCCAACGATCTGGCGAATCGAGCGCGGCGAATTGCTTTTGCAGTCGGCGAAAGGTGAAATCTGGCGCTTCGAGGCGGATGACAATGCGCAGTGGCGGCGTATCCCCGAGAGTGCTGACCCGCTACTTCTGGTCCGGCAGTAAATCCGCCGCTTAGATCAACCGCAACCCCTTCAAGCTGGCGTGGCCATTCTTGCCTACAATGATGTGATCGTGAACCGCGATTCCGAGCGGGCTTGAGATCGCCATGATCGATTTTGTCATCTGGATGTCCGCTTGCGACGGTGTTGGATCGCCAGACGGATGATTGTGCACCAGGATGATCGCGGTCGCTGACAGTTCAAGTGCGCGCTTGACGACCTCTCGCGGATAGACCGGTGTATGATCGACGGTGCCGACCTGTTGCAACTCGTCGGCGATGAGTTGATTGCGCTTGTCGAGAAACAGAATCCGAAACTGTTCCTTGTCGGCGAAAGCCATCGCCGCGCGGCAATACTCGATCACGGTCGACCATGACGACAGAACGGTCTTTTGCTTTACTTGACCCTTGGCGACGCGGCTCGCGGTTGCAGCGATGAGCTTGATTTCGGTAATTGCGGAATCGCCGAGGCCGCTGATTTCTTTAAGTAGTGTCTCAGGTGCATGCACTGTTTCCGCGAATGAACCGAATTTTCCAATTAAAGCCTTGGCAATCGGTTTGACGTCTCGTCGCGGCAGGGCGCGAAACAGCACCATTTCGAGAAGTTCGTAGTCACTGAGTGCATCGGCACCGGCATCGCGGAATCTGTCGCGTAATCTTTCGCGATGGCCGTGATAGTGCGGCGCCTCGGCAAACCCTGCTTTCTCAGATGGGTCGTTGGATTTTGCTGGCATGGCGCGATGCGTACTCAATGACGCTGCAAGCATGCCGTGTTTGGAGGGACGTTTGCAATCGGCAATTCTGACGCGTCACGCGCCTTTGTAGGGCGGCTTATGCAGGCCGCGCGGCGAAGTCGTGAAAATCTCAACGCCGGTCGGGGTCACGCCGACGGAATGTTCGAACTGCGCCGACAGCGAACGATCGCGCGTCACGGCTGTCCAGCCGTCCGAGAGGATTTTCACATGCGGCTTGCCGAGATTGATCATCGGCTCGATAGTGAAGAACATGCCGGGCTTTAATTCCACGCCTTCGCCGGGCCGGCCGACGTGGATGATATTTGGCTCGTCGTGGAACATGCGGCCTAGTCCATGACCGCAAAAATCGCGAACCACGCTCATTTGCTGAGGCTCAACAAAACTCTGGATCGCGTGGCCGATGTCGCCGGTGGTCGCGCCCGGCTTCACGGCGGCGATGCCGCGCATCATGGCTTCATAGGTGACATCGATCAGGCGTTCGGCGCGGCGCGAGATTTCGCCGAGTGCGTACATCCGGCTTGAATCGCCATACCAGCCATCGACGATAACAGTGACATCGACGTTGACGATGTCGCCCTCTTTCAGCTGCCGGTCTCCCGGCATGCCATGGCAGACGACATGATTGATCGAAGTGCAGGTCGAATAGCGATAGCCGCGATACATCAGGGTCGCAGGATACGATTTGCGATCGAAGGCGAATTTGCGGACGAAATCGTCGATCTGCGACGTGAAGATGCCGGGCCGCACGATGGCGGCCAATTCGTCGAGGCACTGCGCGACCGCAGCACCTGCCTTGCGCATTCCTGCAAAGGCCCCGGGACCGTGCAGCTTGATCTGACCGGTCTTGCGGAGTGAGGTCTCGGTGGCTTCGACGTAATTCATTGCGGGGTGGGGCTATGCGCTGAAATGATGATGTCTCTGAATAGCGGATTTAATGCCTCACGCCAACACCGCAACCCGCACACACCGCGTGGCAGGCATTCACCTATCCGGGAGCGTCGATAATCGTCTCGATGGGTAATGCGCCGCCGCGCACGCGGATTTCGCGAACCGGATAGGGCACCCTGATGTCCTTGCGCTTGAAGGCTTCCCAAAGTGCCAGCATGACGTCGCTGCGGACGTTATCCATGCCAGCGTAAGGGTCATCGATCCAGAACGTCAGCGAAAACTTCATGCCGGCTTCGGCGAATTCCGAGAGTAGGCAGCTCGGCGGCTTCAATTTTGTCACGCGCGAATTGCCGAGCGTAGTGTCTATCGCAAGCTTGCAGACGAGATTTGGATCGGCGTCGTAATTGGTCGCGAAATTGACTTTCACCAGAGTATTCTTATCGGTGTAGGTCCAGTTCACCACCTTCTGCGTGATAAGGTCTTCGTTCGGGATCAGAAATTCGCGGCCGTCGCCTGCTGCAACCGAAATATAGCGTGTGTTCATCGCGCTGATGCGACCGAAACTGTCGCCTACTGTGACGAGATCGCCGGGCTTCACGGATTTGTCCGCAAGCAGGATGACGCCGCTGATGAAATTGGCGATGATTTTCTGCAGGCCGAACCCGACGCCGACACCTACCGCGCCCGAAAACAGCGCAAAAGCTGAAAGATCGATGCCGACCGAACCCATCACCGCCGCGATGGCAATAATAATCAGCAGCACCCGCACGAGCTTAATAAGCAAGACCTGAACTGACGGCGTGAGATCGTGAGAGCGCGAGATCCGCACCTCGAGATATTTGCCGGCGACACCGGCCAGCCAAAGGGCAGCGGCAAGAAGAACCGAGGCTTTAATAATGAGAAGCGGCGTCAACTTAAGCGAGCCGACCATGAAGGAAACGGAATTCAGCGCGTCAGCAACATCGTCCAGTTTGCCGATGATGCTCAAGGCCGCCACTGTCCACGCCGCAATTGAAACCACGCGGACGACGAAATCGTTTCGTATCAAGCCGGTCGCAAGCCGAATGATGACCCAAGCGGTGGCCAAGCTTGTGGCGATCGAAAGAAGATAGCCGCGATGCAGAACCTCCGATTGAACGAGAATCACGCGTGAAAGACTGGTCAATAGCGCAAAGATGATGGTGCCTGCGCGACTCATCAACACGCGGATCAGAGTTCGCAAAGGCGCGGGCAGGCCCATTGCCAGCGATGTCAGATCCACGCGCGCGCGCAGGAAGCTTGCCGCTGCGAGCGCTGTTCCCGCCGAGGCCAGGATGATCCCAGATTGCATGTAAAACCATGGCGAGGTGACATACGCTTCCGCCGACCGGATCGCGTCGTTCGATGCCTGCTGAAATCCAGCCCATTCCATAATGCGGTTCTCATTCGTCGATGGTCTGATTCGGATCGTCGGTAGATTCCCACATTCCCGCGGCGTGGGCTTCCCGGAATTTCGCCGGGCGCGACTTAAACACCAGCAAATCCGGCGCAATCGCGGTGCGGCGACAAAGTGGGTTGGCGGGGGAGGGCGGCGACGATAAGCATGAACACGCAAGAATATGCACCGAAGGACCGGCTTATTTATGACGTCTCTGGACACGGTGAGCATCGCGATTTTGCTGGGCGCGGTGCTGGTAATGGCAGGCATTCTGTCCAGCCTGCTCGCGTTGCGCTTCGGCGCGCCATTGTTGCTGGTCTTTCTCTTCGTCGGTATCGCGGCGGGTGAAAGCGGACCCGGCGGACTTAAGTTTGACGACGTTCGTACGACCTATCTGGTTGGATCGATTGCTCTTGCGCTGATTCTTTTCGACGGCGGCCTCAGGACGCGTTTTCAAAGCATTCGCGCGGTGCTGGCACCTTCAGCCATGCTTGCGACCGTCGGCGTATTGCTGACCGCTTTGATTACGGCACCCGTCGCGAAATACGCGCTGTCGCTGGGCTGGACCGAGGCCTTTCTCGTCGGTGCCGTGATTGCGTCCACGGATGCTGCGGCGGTCTTTCTATTGGTTCACGCGCAGGGATTGCGCCTTCGCCCTCGCGTTGGCGCCACACTCGAAGTCGAATCCGGCACCAACGATCCCTTCGCGATTTTCCTCACGCTAGTGTTGGTGGAATTCCTGTCCATCGGACACAGCTCGACCGCGCATATCGCTCTCCAGTTTGTTCGTGAAACCGTTCTCGGTGCGATTTTCGGCATCGCAGGTGGCTGGCTTGTCGTCGTTGGACTTAATCGCGTCGCTTTGCCACAGGGCCTGCACGCGCCGTTCGTTGCGACAGCTGCGCTGGTGATATTCGGAATTGCACAAATATCGCATGCGTCGGGATTCCTCGCGGTCTATCTCGCGGGCATGGTGATCGGCAATCGACCGACGCGCGCCCATAATTCGGTTGTGACGTTTCTCGACGCGGCAACGTGGCTCGCGCAGATCGTGATGTTCGTGTTGCTCGGTCTTCTGGTGTCGCCGGAACGCACTCTCGCCACCGCGCTTCCGGCCGTCGCTGTCGCGCTGGTGTTGATGTTTGTAGCGCGGCCACTCGCGGTATTTCTCTGTCTTGCGCCGTTTCGATTCAAATGGCGCGAAAAAGCGTTCATCGCCTGGGTTGGCTTGCGCGGGGCGGTCGCGATCTTTTTGGCGTCGATTCCGTTCCTCGTTGGCTTACCGAATGCCGCTGTCTATTTCGACGTGGCCTTCGTCGTCGTCATTATCTCGCTTCTGTTTCAAGGCTGGACGCTGGGCGTCGCGGCCCGTCGGCTGCATGTCGCGCTTCCGCGTTCGGATCGTGGCCCGCGCCGTATCGATTTGGATTTGCCCGGCCAGCTGGAACAGGAATTGGTCGGCTATTCCGTTCGCCCCAACAGCCTGTTTCTCAAGCGTGGATTGCTTCCGTCCTGGTCGAAGCCGACCCTAGTGATCCGGGACAAGAAAATCTTGTCGCCCCTCGAAGCCGAACCGGTGGTGAAGGATGATTATATCTATCTGCTTGCGCCGCCTTCGAAGGCCGAGGCGCTTGATCGTTTCTTCAGCGACATGCCGGTCGTACCCGCACCGGATCCGCATCTGCTCGGTGACTTCATGGTCGCAGGCGACGTGACGCTTGGCGCTGTCGCCGAAGTCTACGGAATCTTGGTCGATGAAAGCGTCGCGCAACTCACTCTGGCGGATTATTTCGACATTCATCTCGATCGTGCCCCGCGCGTGAATGCGACGCTTCCCTTGGATAGTATCGTGCTCGTTGCGCGCAGCATCGGCGGCAACCGCGTCAATGTCGTTGGCCTGCGGCTTCCTGAGGATGAAGACGAGATGCGCAAACGCCCGACGCGTGTCGGCGCTGCGACGCGAAAGCTCGTGCGCGGATGGATGGCGCTTACCAAGCGTTGACTGAAGTTACGGTCGTGGCGGCATTGTTTTTGGCAAAACGTCGACGCCGCCGTGCGCGACAATCGCACCGCCTTTCAGCATCACCACGTCCGTCGCGAGCTTGCGCATCTCGTCGGCGTCGTGGCTGACATAGACCATCGGCACTTTGGTTTCATCGCGCAGCCGGATCAGGTACGGCAGAATTTCATCTTTACGTTCTTCGTCCAGCGAACCCAGCGGTTCGTCCAGCAACAACAGTTTCGGTTTGGTGAGCAGCGCGCGTCCAAGCGCAATGCGCTGGCGCTCGCCACCCGAAAGTTGCGCGGGGCGGCGACCCATCAGATGACCGATGTCGAGCAGTTCGATGGCGCGTATTTCCTGCGCGGGATCGGATGCAAGTCCGCTCATTCGGCGACCATATTCGAGATTTTGCCTGACGTTGAGATGTGGAAACAGCCGCGCGTCCTGAAAGACGTATCCGATACGTCGCAAATGGGGGCGAACATGGATGCCTGCGTGAGTGTCGTCGAGCTTTATTCCGTCGAGCGAAATCGCGCCGCGATCCGGCCGCACGAGTCCTGCAATCGCGTTGACGATCGAGGTTTTTCCCGAGCCGGAATTCCCGAACAGTCCCGTGACGAGACCCTTGCTCTTGAATTTTGCGTTCAGCGTAAAATCGCCGAGTTGTTTGGTAATATCGACGGACAGCACGTTTAGTATCCGTGCAGGCGGTTGGTTGCGCGTCGCGCCAGAATTTCGGACGCAATCAGCGCCGTCATCGCAATCGCAATCGACACGATCACGAGGCGAAGTGCGGCTGTATCGCCATTGGGCGTCTGCGTCAGCGAATAGATCGCCGCCGAAATGGTTTGCGTCTCGCCCGGTATGTTGGACACGAATGTAATGGTCGCGCCGAATTCGCCGATGGCCTTGGCGAATCCGAGAA
Organism: Hyphomicrobiales bacterium; assembly: GCA_038230475.1. GTDB lineage: Bacteria > Pseudomonadota > Alphaproteobacteria > Rhizobiales > Xanthobacteraceae > Afipia. Next base: position 232,897 of record JBBRNE010000003.1, on the reverse strand, counting down.
CCATGCCGGCGACAATGCCGGGTAACGCCAACGGCAGCGTCACAGTGAGAAACACTCGCCAAGGCGCTGCGCCAAGCGTACTCGCCGCCTGTTCGAGTTTGCGATCCACCGCTTCGATGGACAGTCGTATCGGACGGACCAGCAAGGGAAACGCCATCACGCCGCAGGCAAGTGCTGCGCCGGTCCAGCGAAACGCGAATACGATTCCGAGATGATCGGAGAGCCAGCCGCCGACGAGACCTTTTTTCCCGAATGTCAGCAGCAGCAAGTATCCCGTGACGACCGGCGGCAGCACCAACGGCAGATAGATCAGCGCGTCGAGTGCCGCTTTGCCCCAGAAGTTTTTCCGCGCCAGCAGCCACGCAACCCCAATTCCGAGCGGCGTGGACACAAGCGTGGCGACAGTAGCAACGCGTAGCGACAGCAGGATCGCCGTCCAGTCTGCGGCCGACAGTTCGAACATCTTGCTCAGGACGTCGGCTTGATGAGGAACGTGAAGCCGTATTTCTCGAAGATTGTCTTCGCCGCAGCTGTGCGAAGGAATGCGAGATAACCCGCAGCATCTGTTTTCGCAGCTGAAGTAGATGCAACCGGATAGATGATCGCGGGATGAGAATCCTCAGGGAATGCACCGACGATCTTCACGCCGGGTTCGACCTTGGCGTCGGTCTCATACACGATGCCGAGTGCCGCTTCGCCGCGCGCGACGAGTGCAAGAGCCGCACGCACGCTTTCGGCCATCGCGAATTTCGGTTCGGCCGCTTGCCACGAACCGAGTTTCTCAAGTGCCGCCTTGGCGTATTTGCCGACGGGAACAGCCTTCACATCGCCGGTCGCGATCTTGCCGTCGCCCACGAGTTTCGCGAGATCGAAGTCTTGTCCGATTTGTACGTCGGAAATTTTCGAATCCTTGGGCGCGATCAGGACGATCTTGTTGCCAAGCAGATTGACGCGCGTTGCATCATTGACTGTGTTCTTGCCAGACGAATAATCCATCCAGTCTGTGTCGGCGGAGATAAAAATATCCGCAGGCGCACCTTGCTCGAGCTGCTTGGCAAGCGCTGAGCTGGCTGCGTAACTCACGACAACCTTGACGCCGGACTTCGCGGTGTAGGCGGCGTCGACGTCGTCCAGCGCATTCTTCATGGATGCGGCGGCGAATACCGTCAACACTTTGTCCTGCGCGGCGGCGGGCGCCTTGCTGCCTTGCGCGAAAGCCTGCGGCAGGGCAGGGGCCAGCAACATCGAAATTGCGACGATAGAACGAGAGAATGACTTCATGATGGCGCTCCATGAAAAGTCGCGGCGCAACGCGCGCGAAATTCAGCGGTGAGTTGTTTCTGGGACAACAGGCGGAAGCGCCATTCCGCGTTACCGGCTGCTTACGGCGAGCCGGGTATCTTTCAAAAGCCTACTCGATCGAGGTTGGAATGCAAAGACTTTGCCGTGCCTTAAGGCGCCTGCAAGACCTGCTTACATTCGGCCGGCAATTGCGCCAGCGTCGGTCCGCGACGCGGCTCCGGAGGTTTTTCCGGCGGCTTTGGATGGATGATCGAATCCTTGAACCAGAACGCCAAGTCTTTAACGTCGCAGCCTTCGCTTTCGTTTGGCGGCGGCTGCGCTTCGCAATTGATGCTGCCAGGCGGGCACTTGATGCGGACGTGGAAATGATAATCGTGGCCGTACATCGGGCGAATCTTTGAGAGCCAGCTGCGATCGCCCTTCGCTTCGCGACAAAGCGCCTTCTTGATCGCAGCATTGACGAAAATGCGCTCGACGCTCGGCTCTTGTGCGGCATCGCGGATGACATTGAGATGCGTCGGCGTCCAAACCTTCGGATCGATGTCGAGCCGGTCGGCTCGCACCATCATCACCGCCGACATGTCCTCACGCTCCTCGCGCGACAGCAAGCGCTTGGGCATCGGCGTCAGCCAGATGTCGGCGTCGAGACCGACTTGGTGACTGGCGTGACCCGTCAGCATCGGCCCGCCGCGCGGCTGCGACATGTCGCCGACGAGAATGCCGTTCCAGCCCGCGTCCTTCTTCGCCTTCACTGAAAGCCGCTCGACCAGTTTGATCATATCCGGGAGCGCCCAGTTACGATTGCGCGATAGCCGCATGACTTGCCAGGTGTCGCCCGTTATCGGCAGCGCCTCTCCGCCCGCAAGACAGCCCTTGGCATAGAAGCCGACAGGATGCGGCGGAAGTTTCGCGGCTGTCAGCGCGCGTCCGAATAATTCTTTCGCGGGAAGCTTGGGATCTTTCGGGTTTGCAAGCGGCGGCAGCGGTTTGGAATCGAGCGTACCCTTGTCCTGCGCGTCAACCGCGCTCACGGCGGCGACGAGACAGGACAGCAATGCGAAGGCGAGAATCCGAGAACGGCGTGTCATGGCGACGACCTATATCGTATGGTCACTTCCACTGCGAGACGGCCAAGACCCGATTCCGCTCACAACGTCCGACGCGCTGGGATCGAATATCCGGGTTTTGCCAACCGCGCAGCCGCGCCGAAACAGTACGCGCTGACGGCAAATTCGGCCAATTTTAACGTCTCGTTAGCCATGAAATTCACTGGCGCGATTTGATGCGAAACCTTTTTTGCTGGCCTGTTTGATGTGCAATTCTCGGCGATCGCCATCGAGTGGAAGCACGACAATCTCAGTGGATGAAATTTAAGCGGCAATGCCTAGGTATTTGCAGTCGAAAGGCAGTCGTCGCATCGCTGAGTTGAGCCCGCCAAATGGGCATTTCTGGGTTCCATGAATCGGCGCGGTCCGCCGAAAGTCGAGCAGGCTTTCAAGGGATACCTTTTTTTCAGACACTTGTACGAAAACTGCCTTTGCAGAATGCAAGGAACGCGTTGCGATGCCGACGGATCGGCCAAAACCAAAAATTAAAACCAAGAAGCATGAGCCGGTCTTCGCGAAGCTGCGTGTGCGGCAGGCCAATGCCGCGCCGAAACTTCAGCCGAAAGGCCGCAAGGCCACAGCGGCAATCGAAGAAATCGTTCGCACGCGCGCAGAGGCTGAAGCCGCAATTGCGGATGCGCAGAAATCCAGCGATCGTCTGCGCGAGGCTATCGACATTCTGCCGCAGGGCATTGTGTTTCTCGATTCTGATGGCCGCTACATTCTCTGGAACAAGAAGTATTCCGAAATCTACTCAAAGAGCGCGGACCTGTTTCAGCCCGGCGCGTTAATTAGGGACACGCTGCGCATCGGCGTCGAGCGCGGCGATTATCCCGAAGCCGAAGGCCACGAAGAAGAATGGATCGCAGAGCGCCTGGCAAAACTGAAACAACCGGGACACCGTCACGAGCAGACGCTGTCCGATGGGCGCGTCATCCTGATCGAAGAACGTTTGACCGCAGATGGCGGCGTCATCGGCCTGCGCGTCGACATTACCGAACTGAAGCAACGCGAGGCGTCGTTCCGTTTGCTGTTCGACGGCAATCCGGTGCCGATGATCGTTTGCTCACAGGACGACGAGCGCATTGTCGGCGTCAACGATGCTGCGATCTCGCATTATGGTTATGCGCGTGAGGATTTTCAGAAGCTGAAAATCGCGCATGTGCAGGCGTTCGAATCCGAAGCGCCGTGGAGCGGCGATCAAACCAACGAGGAACGCGTCGCCCGCACCTGGAAGCACATCAAGGCGGATGGTTCGCTGATCGATGTCGCGATCTATTCGCGTCATCTGACGTTCGACGACAAGCCTGCCGTGCTTTTGGCGCTGATGGACATTACCGAGCGCAAGCGCGCAGAGGCGCGGCTCGCCTTCATGGCGCAGCATGACGGCCTCACAGGTTTGCCTAACCGCATTTTGCTTCGTCAAAAGCTGGACGAGCTGCTCGTGAGCACGCGCCGCACCGGCGACAAAGTCGCAGTGTTGTTTCTCGATCTCGATAATTTCAAGGCGATCAACGATACGCTCGGTCATGCTATCGGCGATAAACTATTGCGCGGCGTCACCAAGCGGTTGAAATCGTCGCTGCGCGAAGAAGATGCCGTCGCGCGTTTGGGTTCCGACGAATTCGCCGTCGTGCAGGCGGGCATTCAACGACCTGAGGATATTGCGTTCCTTGCGCGCCGCCTGATCGATGCGATCAGCGAACCATATTTGTTCGACGGCCACACCATCGTCAGCGGCGCCAGCATCGGCATCGCGATTGCGCCGGGCGACGGCGATGACGCCGAGAAACTTTTGAAGAACGCCGACATGGCGCTGTCGCGCGCTAAGTCCGAGGGCAACGGGACGTTCTCGTTCTTCGAATCGGAAATGGATGCACGCGCGCAGGAGCGCCGGCGCATCGAAACAGATCTACGCGACGCGATCGAGAGCAATGTGCTGCAACCCTATTATCAGCCGCTGATCGATCTGAAATCCGGCCGCATCACCGGCTTCGAGGCGCTGGTGCGTTGGCCGCATCCCGAACGCGGCATGATCTCGCCGGGTGAATTCATTCCGGTTGCCGAAGAAACCGGCCTTATCAACGCCGTTGGCGGATTGATGTTACGCCGCGCCTGCATGGATGCCGCGCAATGGCCGGACGATGTGCGTGTCGCGGTGAACCTGTCGCCGCTACAGTTTCGTGTCGGCAATCTGCTGTCGGTCGTAATGGATGCGTTGAAACATTCGGGACTGTCGCCGAAGCGGCTCGAACTTGAAATTACCGAAACGCTGTTGATGGACAAGAGCGATCAGGTGCTGGCGACGTTGCATGCGTTGCGCGCGCTTGGTGTTCGCATCTCGATGGACGATTTCGGCACCGGCTATTCTTCGTTGAGCTATCTGCGAAGTTTTCCGTTCGACAAAATCAAGATCGATCAGTCGTTCGTGCGCGAACTGGATTCCAATCGCGACGGCCAAGCGATTGTCCGTTCGATCATCAGTCTCGGCAAAGGACTCGGCGTCACCATCACTGCCGAAGGCGTCGAGACCGAAGCGGAGCTGAGTTGTCTTCGTGCGGAAGGTTGCAACGAAGGCCAAGGCTTCCTGTTCAGCCGCGCACGGCCGAATGCCGACATCGTCAAGCTGTTAGAGGCGCAACGCAGCGCAGCTGATTCGAACGACGACGCGCTGGTCGCGTAGCGACGCGACTCACATTCGCTCGTCGTCATTGCGAGGAGCTTTGCGACGAAGCAATCCAGTCCTTGCCTTCAATTCTGGATTGCTTCGCTGTCGCTCGCAATGACGAGGCTAATACTATGGAAACCCCATACGCCTGCATCCGCTTGAACAAGGTGGCGGACACCCTTTCCCATTTTCCATTCGTGAAATGGAGCGCCGGGAGGCGCCAGGGGTTTGCGAGACCCCATATGACGAACCTGTGCGAGAGGTTCGTCCGCGTGCCTTATCAAGCGGGATTGCGAGTCCCGCTTGCGAGGCGCGCGCGTTACGGCATCGATGAGGTTGCGAAGCTCACCGCGCGAACGCTGCGCCTCCCGGCGCTCCACGTGCCGCCCTTCGATGAAAGGGTGGCGGTGGGTTCACTCATCCCGCGTCATGAGCGCGGGAAGGGTGAAAGGAGAGATAGGAATATAATCCAAATCGTTATTTGTCAAGCGCGCGATGCACAAACGCGATAAGATTGTTCCGACGGACTTGCATCCAAGACGCTCCAAATACGCCGCTGGAGGTACTCATGGCTGACGCCGACGTCTTCGAACCGGACGATTTGAAGAATATTCCGACATTCCGATCGGCCTATTCCGATCGTACCGCGCTGCTGATGGCTAAGCTGTCACTTCGCGCCTATCAGCTCTTCGATGCCGATGACGCCGCCTGGACCAAGTTCAATGGCGAATTGTGCTGTCAGGGATTTGACAGCGCGAAAGGGTTGATCGATCGCGATGTCGGCACCGCCGGCTTTGTCGTAGAGGGTAGCGATCTCATCATCGTTGTCTTTCGCGGCACAGAGGACGATCTCGATTGGATGACGAACGTCAATCTCAGTTTTGTAACCCTGCAGGGCGGTACGCGCGTTCATACCGGATTCTTTCAGGCTTACTGGCCGATCCGCGAGATTATGTTCGAGTTCATCACGACTGCAATCGGAAAAAAACCGCGTCCTGTCTATCTTACGGGTCATTCGCTCGGCGGCGCATTGGCGTTGATGGCGACCGCCGAATTGGCGAATCACGATGAGGCGACTGTTCGCGACAGCATCGCCGCCTGCTACACCTTCGGCTGTCCCCGCGCTGGAGACGGTACGTTCGATCAATACGTCAAAGCGCCGCTCTACCGCATTACAAACGGAGTTGACCTCGTGCCTGCGATTCCGCCCGCACTGCTCGGCTACCGCCATGTCGGCGATACGCGCTATTTCGGAAAGCCCGGTGTATCTCCGGTGCGGCGTTCACCCAATATTTTTCAGAAGACGTGGCGCACGTTGGGCGGACTGGTGGCATTGGCTTGGACATGGAAGCTGCGTAACATCGCAGATCACAGCATGAGCTTATATCTGGCGAAGCTGACGAAGTGGGCAGAGGTGAACATCGTTAAGACTCAGGAGCGGCGAAACACGACGTCTGATCCTGCTGTCACCAAGTAATTTAGCGCGCTCAACTATCTACCTTCAACGCGGCAATAAAAGCTTCCTGCGGAATGTCGACCTTGCCGAACTGCCGCATTTTCTTTTTGCCTTCCTTCTGTTTTTCCAGAAGTTTGCGTTTGCGTGAGATGTCGCCGCCGTAACATTTCGCAGTGACGTCCTTGCGCAACGCGCGCACGGTTTCGCGCGCGATGATCTTGCCGCCGATGGCCGCCTGTATAGGAATCACAAACATGTGCGGCGGGATCAGTTCCTTCATCTTCTCGACCATCGCGCGGCCACGGCCTTCGGCGCGCGTGCGATGAACCAGCATCGACAGCGCATCCACCGGCTCGTTGTTCACGAGGATCTGCATCTTCACCAGATCCGCCGGCTTGTAGTCGGTGAGGTGATAGTCGAACGAGGCGTAGCCCTTCGAGACAGACTTTAAGCGATCATAGAAATCGAACACCACTTCGTTCAGCGGCAATTCGTATTTCACCATCGCGCGCGAACCGACATAAGTCAGTTCTTTCTGATTGCCGCGTCGCTCCTGACACAGCTTCAACACCGAACCTAAATATTCGTCTGGCGTCAGAATCGTCGCCTCGATCCACGGCTCGTTGATTTCCTTGATCTGTGTGACTTCCGGCATGTCGATCGGATTATGAATCTCGATCTCGCTGCCGTTGTTCAGGTGCATCTTGTAAATCACGGACGGCGCGGTCGCGATCAAATTCAGATTGAACTCGCGCGATAACCGCTCCTGAATGATTTCGAGATGCAGCAATCCAAGGAAGCCGCAACGAAAACCGAAACCCAATGCCGCGCTGGTTTCCATCTCAAACGAAAAGCTCGCATCGTTCAAACGTAACTTGCCCATCGCGGCGCGCAGCGTCTCGAAATCGTCGGCGTCGACCGGAAACAATCCGCAGAACACGACGGGAATGGCAGGCTTGAAGCCCGGCAGCATCTGCGTGACGGGCTTACGGTCATCGGTGATGGTATCGCCGACGCGCGTATCGGCGACTTCTTTAATGGCGGCAGTAATGAATCCGATTTCGCCGGGGCCGAGTTCATCGACCTGCGTCATCTTCGGCGTAAAAAATCCGACGCGCTCGACATCGTAAGCGGCATTCGTGCCCATCATGCGAATGCGCGAGTGTTTTTTCATCACGCCATCGACGACGCGAATGAGAACCACAACGCCGAGATAGACGTCGTACCACGAGTCAACGAGCAGCGCTTTCAGTGTCGCGTCGCGGTCGCCCTTCGGCGGCGGCAGGCGCGTCACGACGGCTTCCAGCACGTCGGGAATGCCGAGACCCGTTTTTGCGGAGATCATCACGGCATCCGAAGCGTCGATCCCAATGACGTCCTCGATCTGCTGGCGAACCTGTTCGGGCTCGGCAGCAGGAAGATCGATCTTGTTCAGGACGGGTACGATTTCAAGGCCGGCATCGAGCGCGTGATAGACGTTGGCGAGCGTCTGCGCTTCCACGCCCTGCGATGCATCGACCACCAGCAACGCGCCTTCACATGCCGCCAGCGAGCGCGAGACCTCGTAGGCGAAGTCGACATGGCCCGGCGTGTCCATCAGGTTGAAAATGTAATCCTTGCCGTCCTTGGCTTTGTAATTCAGGCGCACGGTCTGCGCTTTGATCGTGATGCCGCGCTCGCGTTCGATGTCCATCGAATCGAGCACTTGTTCCTTCATCTCGCGTAGCTCCAGTCCGCCCGTCGTTTGAATCAACCGGTCGGCGAGCGTCGATTTTCCATGGTCGATATGCGCGACGATGGAGAAGTTGCGGATGTTTGTGATTGGAATGGTCGCCATGCCGCGCGGGATAGCATTCACGCTTGCGTGCGGCAACACTATTGGACCTGCGAATGCCTCACTTCCACCGAAATGGCGCGCATTTCCTGCTTTTCGCGATGCTGCCGCGCTGGTAGCAACGCATGTGGATTTTCAGTCCGTCCGGAGCCGGTTTGCCGCATGTCCCAAGTGCCAACTTCTGCGATGACGCGCCGTTCGAAAAAGAATCCCGGCCCGCGCACCGGCTTGAGGTCGCGGCATAAGGCGCGGCTGCGACACGTCCCGATCACGCGGCGCATGGCGGCGTGGATCGCGGCCGTTGCGCACGACACCCACACCAGCGGCAATTTCGTGATTGGTTTTGCCGTCGTGCATGCGGTGCTGTGGACGATGATTCTGACGGCGTTCAAGAGCGCGCAGGACGTCCACATGGATGTCGCCGAAGCCTACGCATGGGGACAAAAATTCCTGCTCGGTTACGGCAAGCATCCGCCGCTCTCCGGCTGGGTCGCTGGCGTTTGGTTTAAAATTTTCCCCGCAACGGACTGGGCGACTTACGCGCTGGCGATGACGGTGCTCGGATTTGGATTGGTGATCTGCTGGCACATCGCCATTCGCGTGGTCGATCATCGTCGCGCGATGTTCACGGTTGCGATGCTGGCGATCTATCCGATCTTCAATCTGAAAGGTTTTAAATATAATCCGGACCTTTTGCAGCTCGTGACATTGCCACTGTTCGTGCTCGCTTATCTCGAGGCGTTCGAAAAACGCACATTGCGTTCCGGCATCTGGCTCGGTCTTGCGGCGGCGCTCGCGCTGATGACAAAATACTGGGTGCTGACGATGATCGGTGCGGTTGGCTTGGCCGCGCTCCTTCATCCAGACCGCATGAAGTTCCTGAAGTCGCCGGCACCCTGGATCGCCATGCTTGCCTGCGTGGTGGCGATGCTGCCGCATCTTTGGTGGCTGAAGCAGAGCGACTTCCTGCCGCTGATTTATGCTGACGATGTTTATGGTGCGCGACCGTTCAGCCAAACGTCGCGGGTGGTGTCGATTTATCTTTTGCACAATATCGGATTGCTTTTGATTCCCATTGCGTTCGCTTGCATCGCATTGGCGTGGAAACTGCAATGGTGGAAGGCGCTGACGCGCCGCGAAATTTTCCGTGAGTTCATCGCCTCATTGAAACGTCCTTGGGCGCGGGGTCCGAATCCCGGCGTGCATCTGTCGCAAGCCCGCAACATCTGGGTGATTCAAGCCATCGTCGGCATCGTTCCCGCGATCGCCGGATTGATCTTCGGTATCTACATGAAAACCGACTGGGGATTGTCGCTGTATTTCCTGGTGCCGTTGGCGTTGATCGCAATTCCTCAGTTGCGCGTGACACAAATGGCGCTGGTTCGTTTGATGTTCATGTGGCTTGTGTTCACGCTTGTCATGTTGATTATCTCGCCGATCTATGCGGCGCTGACTGTTCGTCGCGACGGTGCAGCCGGCACGGCGTTCTCGCCGCGTTCCGAATTTGCGATGCAACTCACGGAGGCCTGGCGCGCGCGCTTCAACACGCGCTGGGCCGTTGTTGCTGGCACGACAGAAATCGGCGAACCCGTCACGTTCTACAGCCCCGATCATCCGGCACCGTTTACGCCGGGCGAAATCTGGTCGTCGGGATTGACGAGTTTCGAGGAAGCGACGCGGCTTGGATTTATCGGCGCGTGTGACACCAGCGATAACCGCCTCGAAGAATGCGAGAAGTGGATGAACGAAAATGCGCCGGACGCGGAGAAACTCAATCTCACGTCGCGCCGCTATTTCCACGGACGTGCGGGTCCGGCCGTGCGCTGGAAAATCTGGATCAAGGCGCCGGCTAAGAAAGCGGAATGAGTCGGGATTTTACTTTTTGTCATTGCCGGGCTCGTCCCGGCAATCCCGAATGATTAAGCAGAGTGCTCAACTGATCGAGATCACCGGGACAAGCCCGGTGATGACAGTGAAATTTTCTCCAGTTTAATAGCCCGGTTCTTCTTCGCCGAATTTTTTGGCGAGAAGTTCGGTGATGGCGTCCATCGCTGCCTGCGCCTCGCGCCCCGTCGCCGACACCGTGATGGTAGTACCGATACCGGCGGAGAGCATCATCAATCCCATGATCGATGTGCCGCCCACGCTTTCGCCGTTACGAGTCACGGTGAGTTCGGCGTCGAACTTCTCCGCCATCTGCACGAACTTTGCAGATGCCCGCGCATGCAGGCCGCGCTTGTTGATGATAGGGAGTTCGCGAACGATCGGCGCGGATTTCGAGGATTCCGAATCCTGCGCTTCGCTCATTTTCCGGCGAGGACCCGGCTTGCGATGGTGACGTATTTGCGCCCGGCTTCTTGAGCCGCCGCGATCGCATCCGGCAATGGCTTGTCGTCGCGAACTTTTGCGAGCTTGACCAGCATCGGCAAATTGATTCCGGCGAGAACCTCGACCTTGGGTCGGCTCATGCAGGAGATTGCGAGGTTGGAGGGGGTGCCGCCGAACATGTCGGTCAGGATCGCGACGCCGTCACCAGTGTCCACGCGCTTGACGGCTTCGATAATGTCGCTTCGACATAGATCGGCATCGTCTTCGGCGCCGATTGTGATCGACTCGATCTGCTTTTGTGGACCCATCACGTGCTCGAGCGCTGCCTTGAATTCGTCGGCAAGACGCCCGTGGGTCACCAGTACTAAACCAATCATCGAAGACTCCTCGCGGGTGCTTTTGGTGCACCGCACGAACGGGCCGTATGTTGACCATCTAAGGCCCCGGCACAAGGGGGGAAGTTGACGCGTACCCCCTGAAATCATTGAGGGTGTGCTGTCGGGGTCCTGTCGAGTATGAGGCCTATATGGTTACGAAAGCCCCTCCAGCAATCAGAGGTACGGCCCCGGTTCGGCTTGGTTACGTTAAGTTGTCGTAAGGAAGGCTACGACTAAAGGCAGGGGGTCATGGCCTTTGGCGACCGGGATTCGAGGCACTTCGACGCCCGAAATGACGGTTTTGAGCGCGTTCGGCGGCGGCAGGCGCTCCGCGTCGCTGGCGTCGAGATCGACGACGAGGCCGATCGTGCCCTGAGGCGTGTGGCCGCAATGTCTGATTCCAAGTCCGCGTATCTCGATCTTGCCGGCAAGCTCCGGCACGGCATGCGCGGTCAGCGTGCGGTCCTTCGCGACAAGAATAATGCGGTCATCGCCGATCAGCGTTGCTTCGGGAATTTGTCCGGCGCGGCCCGCGAGCAGCAATGCGAATGCAAGACGCGACTTACCGGATCCCGATGGGCCTCGAATGAGCACCGCGTAGTCGCGCGTCATTACGGCCGACGCATGCACGCTGACGTTATTCGCGAGTGTCATATAGCGGGAAGCCGCACCACGAAACGTGCACCGGCGATTCTCGCATCGCCCTCGGTGTCGAGCGGGCCGGAACGATTTTCCGCCCAGATGCGTCCGCCATGCGCCTCGACGATCTGCTGGGAAATCGAAAGTCCCAAACCTGAATTCTGGCCGAAACCTTGCTCCGGGCGATCCGTGTAGAAGCGCTCGAAGATTTTCTCCAGCGCACCGGGACGAATGCCTGCGCCATTGTCATCGACGAGGATTTCGATGTCGGATCGCACCCTGCGGCAGGTCATGCGAACCTCGCCGCCATGCGGCGAGAACGATTGCGCATTGGCCAGCAGGTTCGAGATGACCTGACCGAGCCGCGAGTCGTGACCCGGCACCGAAAATGTATCGGACGGATTGCCCTCGAAGCGCACCACGGCTTGCACATCGGTGCCGTGATTGGTTTCATTCGCAATCGTCGTCAGTGCTTCGAGCAGGCGGCGAATATTGACGGGCTCCGCATCCTGCCGCTGCAACTCCGCGTCGAGGCGGCTGGCGTCGGAAATGTCGGTGATCAGCCGATCCAGTCGTCGCACGTCATGTTCAATCACGGCCAGCAATCGTGAGCGGCTGTCGTCGGATTTTGCGAGCGGCAAAGTCTCGACGGCGGAACGCATCGACGTCAGCGGATTCTTGAGTTCGTGCGCAACGTCTGCCGCGAAGCGCTCGATGCCTTCGATGCGGTTATACAGCGCATCCGTCATGTCGCGCAGCGCGCCCGACAGATGGCCGATCTCATCGCCGCGCGCGGAGAAATCAGGAATCTCAACGCGCGTCTTGATGCGGCGGCGGACGCGTTCGGCGCTGTCGGCGAGCCGTCGCAACGGTGCGCCGATCGTGCTTGCAAGCAGAAGCGACAATACGATCATGACGGCTGCGGCAATGCCGAATACTTTCAGGATTGCGAGGCGCTCGGCCGTCACCATCTGATCGATGTCGTCGCCTTGCGTGGACAGCATCAATGCGCCGTGGACTTCGCGGAAGCGTTGCACTGGTACGGCCACCGAGACGATGACTTCGCCGCGCTCGTTGATCCGCACCATGCTGTCTTTTTTGCCGTCGAGCGCCTGCTGCACTTCCTGATAGCCGTTGCCGTTTTCAGGCCCCAACTCGCGATACAGCGGAAGATCGCCACGGTTGAGCCAGGTACGAACCGCGATCATCGCGCGCTCGGTGAGGCCGGGTTTCTCGACCGTCGGTGGCGGCAGCTCGAAACGCAACACGTCGCCGCGACCGTAAAGGCTGCGGCTGTCGAGCGTGAGTACGCCGTCGCGGTCGTAAATGCGCGCGCGCGTTTTGGTTGGCGAGATCAGCCGGCGCAGGACGGGCGCCACGCGTTCGGGGTTAATCGGAAAGTCGAGGCCGGACAGGGCGTCGTCGTTCGGCCCATAACTCTGGCCGGGCTTGAGATCGAGCAGACGATCCGGATCGACCGTGATGGCGTTGGTCTCGACGGTCGCGGAGGCGGCGATCGCACCTGAAATAATTTCGGCCTGAACCAGAAGACTCTGCGCGCGCGCGTCGATCAGGCCGGCGCGAAACTGCGAGAGATAAAGAATGCCGATGACGAGCGCTGCAAGGCCGATCAGGTTTAGAAAAACGATCCGGCGCGTCAGGCTCGAAAACGTGAGTGCCGCGACATAGCGACCGGCCCGCTTCAGAAGATCGACGGGTTGCTTGCGAACAACGGCAGAGGCGTCGATGGCGGTCGCCGACGCGACTTCCGCCTCCGGAACGAGAGGCGGCGAGGTGCCTTCGGCGTCAGCGTCGGGACCAGATTGCGTTCGATCAAGCAATGCGAAATCGCCCGGTTGTTTCAACGCTGTACCTTACCTCAGTCGCGGCGTGCCGTCAGCGCGCAAACGAGCGTTAACGCCCGCCTTCGTCAGGTTTCCTTAAAGCGATAACCGACGCCATAGAGCGTTTCGATCATCTCGAAATCGTCGTCGGCGGCCTTGAACTTCTTGCGCAGTCGCTTGATGTGGCTGTCGATGGTGCGGTCATCGACATAGACCTGATCGTCGTAGGCGGCGTCCATCAGGGCGTTGCGGCTTTTCACCACGCCGGGGCGCGTCGCCAGCGCCTGCAGGATCAGGAATTCCGTCACCGTCAAAGTCACCGGCTCGTTCTTCCAGGTGCAGGTGTGACGCTCCGGGTCCATGCGCAGCAGGCCGCGTTCCAGCGCCTTGGCGTCCAATTCCTTCTGCGAAACGGTCGGATCTTTCGGCACCGCGCGGCGCAATACCGCTTTGACGCGCTCGACCAGAAGGCGCTGCGAAAATGGTTTGCGGATAAAATCGTCGGCGCCCATCTTCAGGCCGAACAGCTCGTCGATTTCCTCGTCCTTGGAGGTGAGGAAGATCACCGGCAGGTCCGATTTCTGGCGAAGACGGCGCAGCGTCTCCATGCCGTCCATCCGCGGCATCTTGATGTCGAGGATGGCCATGTCCGGCGGGCTTGTCTTGAAGCCCTCGAGGGCCGAGGCACCGTCCGTGTAGGTCATGATGCGGTAGCCTTCGGCTTCCAGCGCGATCGAAACCGAGGTGAGGATGTTGCGGTCGTCATCGACCAGAGCGATTGTGGGCATGAGGCTGCTTTCCAAATCGGGAGTTGTGATGCAGTGACGTTTCGCACTGGCCGGTTACAGGGATGCCGTGAAATAAGGCGGCGCGTGAATGCCAACGAGCAATGCAAGCTGGGCTGAAATGTGACCGAGTTCCTACTGTGACAAATTTCCCGCTGTTATCGATCATATAGAGCCGAAAATCGCGAAAATAACCCCTTTCTGCCGGAAAAATGCCGGTTCCATGAATCGAAAAAGGCGCTGTCCATGGACGCAAAAGCCGACTTTAAGCCTGCGGTTCTGGCGCGGTCGCTATTGCGCAAAAGCCGGCAGGGTGCGCTGGCGACGCTGATGCCGGGATCGGGCGATCCTTATTGCTCGCTGGTGAATCTCGCCTCGGCGCCCGACGGATCGCCGGTTTTGCTGATCTCAAGACTGGCGATCCACACCAAGAACATTCTCAACGATGCGCGTGTGTCGCTCATGCTGGACGAACGCGCGGCCGGCGACCCGCTTGAGGGCGCGCGGATCATGGTCGGTGGCATTGCCGAGGAGGCGCGGGCCGACAATGAGAAAGACTTGTTGCGGCGGCGCTATTTGGCCGTGCATCCGTCGGCGGAAATGTTCGCTGGATTCGGCGATTTTTCGTTTTTTCGCGTTGAGGTGAAAAGCGTGCATCTGGTCGCGGGCTTCGGACGCATCGTCGATCTCAAATCGCGGGATGTGCTGACCGATCTTGTCGGCGCGGAGGCGTTGATCGCGGCGGAGCCTGAGATTGTCGCGCATATGAATGACGATCACGCCAACACTATGAATCTCTACGCGACGAAATTGCTGGGTGCAGCGCCGGGAGAATGGCGATGTACGGGCTGCGACCCCGCAGGTCTTGATCTGCAGAGACTAGATGTGGCGGATGGCGTGCGAACGCTGCGGCTGGATTTTCCCGAAACAATTCTCACCTCTGCTGCGTTGCGGCAGACACTCAAAGCGTTGGCGGAAGCGGCCCGCAGCGGAGAATAATATTGCCGGTCTGCTTTGCCGCAGGGCAAAGACGCCTGAATCCGCTGCTTTTTCCCGCCGGAATAAACCAAATACCCATGGAGCCGCTTGGCATTCCGGGCGTTGGACACTATTAAGTCGCCCGGATGACAGCCCGGCGATATAATCGACCGGGACCCGCGAAAGGCCTGCCTGACAAAGGGCGCCGAACGACACGCGGTTTAAAGGGAGACGCTTCGTGAAAGAGACTGGTGTGCACAACGGTGCTTTCGGCGCCGACAAATTCGGCTTCAAAAATTTGAAGCAGGTGAATTGGAATCTCGGCACCTCGGCGCTCTATGAGCACGCGCTGAAAAACAACGAAGCCGAATTGACCGATGGCGGCGCGCTGTGCGCGGAAACCGGCGTCTTCACCGGCCGCTCCCCGAAAGACAAATTCACGGTGCGCGATGCCAGCACCGACAAGACCATGTGGTGGGCCAACAACCAGTCGATTACGCCGGAACAATTCGAGACGCTCTATCAGGACTTCCTGAAACACGCCGAAGGCAAAACTCTTTTCGCGCAGGATCTTTACGGCGGCGCCGATCCTGAGAACCGCATCAAGGTTCGGGTCTTTACAGAACTGGCCTGGCACTCGCTTTTCATTCGCACCATGTTGATCCGTCCCGAATTGAAGGAGCTTGCCTCCTACATGCCGGAAATGACGATCGTCGATCTGGTGTCGTTCAAGGCGGACCCAAAACGCCACGGCTGCAAATCCGAAAACGTCGTCGGTATCGATTTCGCGCGCAAGATCGTGCTGATCGGCGGCTCGCAATATGCCGGCGAGATGAAGAAGTCGGTCTTCACGACGCTGAATTACTACCTGCCCAAGAAGGGCGTGATGTCGATGCATTGTTCGGCCAATGTCGGACCGAACGGCGACAGCGCAGTTTTCTTTGGTCTCTCCGGCACCGGCAAGACCACGCTCTCGGCCGATCCGAACCGCACGCTCATTGGCGACGATGAAACCGGCTGGGGCCGGGACGGCATCTTCAATTTTGAAGGCGGCTGCTACGCCAAAACCATCAAGCTATCGCAGGAAGCCGAGCCGGAGATTTTCGCAGCCTCCACGCGCTACGGCGCAGTGCTTGAGAACGTCGTGCTCGATCCGCACACCCGCGTGCCCGATTTCGACAACGGCTCCAAGACCGAGAACACACGCTCTGCCTATCCGCTCGATTTCATCCCGAATGCTTCGCGCACAGGCCGCGCCGGGCATCCGAAGAATCTGGTGATGCTCGCTGCCGACGCGTTTGGCGTGATGCCGCCGATCGCCAAACTGACGCCCGCGCAGGCGATGTATCACTTCATCTCCGGCTATACCGCGAAGGTTGCGGGCACTGAGCGTGGCCTCGGCAATGAGCCTGTACCTGAATTCTCGACCTGCTTCGGCTCGCCATTTTTACCGCTGCATCCGAGCGAATACGGCACGCTGCTGCGCGACCTGATCGCCAAGCACAATGTCGATTGCTGGCTGGTCAACACCGGCTGGACCGGCGGCAAATACGGTGTCGGCCATCGTATGCCCATCAAAGTCACGCGCGCGCTTCTAACCGCGGCGCTGAACGGTTCGCTGCGCAATGCCGAATTCCGCACCGACAAGTATTTCGGCTTCGCGGTGCCGACCAAGCTCGATGGCGTGCCGTCCGAGATTTTGGACCCGGTCAACACCTGGAAGGACAAGGCGGAGTTCGATGTCACGGCGCGCAAGCTGGTCGGCATGTTCGCCAAGAACTTCGAGACTTATGAGAGCCATGTCGATGCGGATGTGAAAGCTGCCGCGCCCGACGTGAAGATGGCGGCGGAATGATCGATCGCCAAATCTGAATTGCGAAAGGCCGCTCGCAGAGCGCGATCAGCAAAAGTGGAAACCGGTTTTGCGTTCGATCGCGCTCTAATTTTTTAATGCGCATGATCTGACCGCCAAACCGCGCACACTTTGGCGGATCATGCGCTCGCGGCCTTTTTTGTTACAGGCTCTATTTTGTTACAGGCTCTATTCGTGGCTGACTCAAACAAGGATGGTCGCAATGTCACTCACAGCAGGTGCGTTCACAGCCTACGACATCGACCGCTCAGTCGTGACGTTCACGATGATGGACGACAGCAAAACCATTCCCTGCGCGATCAGCACATCGGCCATGGACGAAATCGAAAAGTCCAAAGGGACAAAGGCCGATCAGCGCGAAGCCCAGTTCCTCCGCCTGCGAGTACCTATTGAGACTCGCGCGGCGAAAAAGTTTCTCGATTCCGAGTTTGAAGGCAATCCGCCCGGCATCATTCTGCGCGGCATCGATTTTCGGGGCTGAAGGGAAGTGCTGCCTCGTGTTGCACCCGCGCTAAATCTCGATGGACTGCAAAGTCCGGCAAATAAAAAGAACAAATTAAGAACACTTTAGCAAGTCCTTGATATATAATCGCGATTCGGTGCCCTTCGGCCACCATATCTTGGGTCTGTAACCGCATTCGAGGACTAGATGTCCAATATCGCCTTCGACGATACCGTGCTCACGCGGATCGCGGATTTCGCCCGCACGCTGTCGCGCCTGCACACGACCGCCCGCACGCGGATGGTGGATGACGACCAGATCGACCGCGAGTTCAACGCGGTGTGCATGTCGGTGTGGGGCTACACCACCGATGACATCACCGACGATCTGTTTACACACAACGACCACGAATTTCTCGACACGCTGGACGAGGCGCGGGCGCGCGTTTTTGCCGCCAAGCACGGCTACGACCTCGTGGACGACAACGGCATTCTCACCGACTGGTGGGGCTATTGCTGGATGATCCTCGCGGAAATCCGCGGACTGCTCACGCCGGAAATCCGCGCCAAGTCGCGCATGGTGATGGAAGAGAAATTCCTCGCAGCGCCCAACGTGATCGGCGTCATCGTCGGGCGGTAAATCGAATTGTCAGTTCTTGTCATCACCGGGCATAGCGGTCCGAAGGACGGCGTCGCTTCGCTCGCCTGTGTCCCGGTGATCTCGATAAACTGAGCACCGAGCGTCAATGATCGGGATGCCCCGAACAAGTCCGGGCATGACAATGCAGAAATATTGAAATTGAAAAATTTTCAGTTCAACCCGGCGCGCTTGGCCTGAGGCACTGTCCGGAACGCACCCGTCGGCAGTGGTGCCAACTCCGGCTGAATGATCGGACGCGATACATCATGCTGCGTGTCGGTGTCGCGCGCGATCATCGATGAAATCGACGAGGTATACGGCGTCTCATCCGTGATTTCGGCGGCGACGGGCGTCACTTTCATTTCGCCGAGTTTCGCGCGCAACTCGCCGGTGAGGCCGGGATAATTTGCAACAGGCGTGAACTCGGCAGTCTGGCCAGACGCGGTCTTGACGCCGGAGTAAGCCACAAGCCCGTTAGAGGTCGCAACGATGTCGCCGGGGCGTAATGTGGTGTCGAGCGACAGATCGACCGGCGCGAGGCCTGCGGAGTCGCGGCCATTACACGTACAGTCCACTCTCAGCGACTTGCGGTAAGCGAAGGCGTTTGGCGAATCGACATAGCGCTCGCCCATATTGCCGACGGCGTAATCGATCGAATTGCCGGAGAAAATTTTTGTCGAACTCGCGGGGCAGAACGACTGACACATTTGCGCTGGCGTCGCGCCGCCGCGCGCGCTGATTGGGAAATAGCGACCGTCGCAGGTGCGCACGCAATAGGCTGTGAAGCGTCCGCCGCCGGTGGAGATCGGTGCGGGTGCTGTCGCCGGATAGGTCGCACCAGACGATGGATCGGCGAAAGCGTTCGGTTGCGGCGCAGGCGCGTG
The DNA here is from genome assembly GCA_038230475.1 of Hyphomicrobiales bacterium. GTDB lineage: Bacteria > Pseudomonadota > Alphaproteobacteria > Rhizobiales > Xanthobacteraceae > Afipia. The sequence goes on along the minus strand of JBBRNE010000003.1, from coordinate 213,742 downwards.
GGCCTTCGCAGGTTCATCGTTGCCGAACAGAAAATCCAAAAGGCCTGCCGAGGCGATGCCGGGCGCAAGCGCGACGGCGTAGACCACTGCAAGCACAGGCGTCATGCGGCGCCGCATGCGCGAAACACTCAAATCTTTACGCAAACTTAAGACCCCACTCACGCAACGCTTACGCGTTCGGGCGCACATGCCCGAACGAGAGGCACCTTAGCGGGCGGAGGTAAACGCGGGGTTAGGGTTAAAGCCGGGGCTTTGCGGCGGCGTCAGAAGTATCGCCACCAGACGTAAAGGTTCGCGATCGCGACCGAGACCACCATCATCGGAAACGCATAGAGCGTGTAGGTCAAAAACCTGAACGGCACTTTGTTACGGTCGCCGATACCGGCCACGGTGAGGTTGGCCGATGCGCCGATCAGCGTGCCGTTGCCGCCGAGACATGCACCGAGCGACAGACACCACCACAAGGGCTGAATCGCCGCGTCGCCGCCGAATGACGGTGCCATCGTCTTGATGAGTGGGATCATGGTGGCGACGAACGGAATGTTATCGACGATGGCCGACAGCACTGCAGACGCCCAGAGGATCGCGTAGCCGGTGGTCGCCATGTTGCCGCCCGTCGCTGCAACGAGCTTGCCCGCGAGCAACGACAGAAGTCCGCCCACTTCGACGCCGTGCACGACGATGAACAATCCGATGAAAAAGAAAATCGTGATCCATTCGACGTCGCTGAATGTCTGGTGCACATTGTGCGCGGCCTTCTCCGAATGATGCTCCCAGTTGTCGCACAGCATCAGCAGCGCAGCGCCGATCATGGCAATCGTCGCCGGCTCCAGATGCAATTGCCGTGCGAACACGAAGCCGACCATCACCAGTGTCAGGATCACGACGGATTGCTTCAGCAGCGTCCAGTCGGTGATCGATTTCGAAGCCTTCAACTTCATCACGATGGCTTTGGCGCGCGGCGTCGCGTGCATTGCGCGGCCCCATATGATGTGAATCATGATCGCCTGCACGATCATGACGACGATGATGACGGGCGTCAGGTGATAAATGAAATCGTTGAAGGTGAGGCCGACTTGCGAACCGATCAGGATGTTTGGCGGATCGCCGATCAACGTCGCGGTGCCTCCGATGTTGGACGCGAAGATTTCCGCGAACAAAAACGGATAGGCAGGCACTTTGAGATCTTTGCAGATTGCCAGCGTCACGGGCACGACGAGTAGGACAGTCGTGACGTTATCGAGCAGTGCGGAGAGGGTCGCAGTTGTAATCTGAAGCAGGAACAGGATTCCAGCTGGATGCGCGTTGGCGAATTGTGCAGCGCGCACCGCCAAATATTCAAACATGCCGGAACGTCGCGAAACCGAGACCAGGATCATCATGCCTGCCAGAAGGCCGAGCGTGTTCCAGTCCACGCCCTTCAGCGCTTCGTTCTGGTCCATTACACCGACGAGGACCATCAAGCCTGCGCCGAGTAGAGCGATGATGGCGCGGTTGACTTTTTCCGTCATGATGACGGCGTAGGTCACGAGCAGGATGCAGGTTGAAACCCACATCGGGTTCAAGCCGAAATAAATCTGCGATGCTGCGTGACCCATGATTCCCCCGATAACCGGCACCGATAAGCGGCGCTCTCTTTGTTGGGTGGCAAATTCGTCAATCGGCGCGGGAGAGTCAAACGCCGTCTTTAAGTCGCTGACTTAAATTTGCGTCGGCAACGCTTAGCTTTTCAGGAATTCACCGGCTTTGTAGAGCGAGCGGAAAGGAATTCCCGCAGCACTAAACGCCTCGGTCGCGCCCTCGTCGCGGTCGACCATCGTGAATACCATCACGACATCGCCGCCGGCCTCTTTTACCGACTCGACCGCCTTGATGGCCGAGCCGCCTGTGGTCGTGACGTCCTCGACGATGACGACGCGCTTGCCCTGAAGACTCTCGCCCTTGGCAAGCCCTTCGACCGCGAGCCGTGCGCCATGTTCCTTCGGCTTCTTGCGCACGAAGAACGCGGCGATCGGATGACCCTTCAGCCAAGACAATTGTGCGATTGCGCCCGCGATCGGCACAGCGCCCATTTCCAGGCCACCGATGTAGTCGATTTTGTCGTCCTTCAGCGCATCGATCGACAGCTCCGCGAGCAGCGCCGCGCCCTCCGGATCGAGCATCGTCGGCTTGAGATTGAAATAGAAGTCGCTTTTGCGGCCCGACGCGAGCGTGATCTCGCCGCGTCCGAACGAGCGTCTGCGGATGATGTCGGCAAGGCGGGCGCGGGATGCGGAGATGGACACGGCGAACTCTTGTGCGAGAATGAGGTTTCGCGAACTTAACGGCGGCGGCGTGGACATTCCAGAGCGGATCGCGCACCGTCAACAGCGCATCATCGAAAGAACGAGACGCAGACCGAGGCTCACGCAATGACAATCGACTTCTACACCTGGGATACGCCGAACGGCCGCAAAATCAGCGTTGCGCTGGAGGAAATGGGTCTCGCCTATAAAGTGCATCCCATCAACATCGGCAAAGGTGAGCAGAACGCAGCGGATTTCGTCAAGCTCAGTCCGAACGCCAAAATTCCTGCCATCGTCGATCCGCAAGGCCCACACGGAAAACCGGTAAGCATTTTCGAATCCGGCGCGATCCTTCTCTATCTGGGCGAGAAAACCGGCAAGCTGTTGCCGAAGGATTTGGGTGAGCGGATTCCCGTGCTCGAATGGCTGATGTGGCAGATGGGCGGTTTTGGGCCGATGCCGGGGCAGGTCCATCACTTCATCGCACTTGAGAACGAACAGGATCGCCGCTACGGGCTTGAGCGGTATTCAAAAGAAACGCTGCGGCTTTATGGCGTGCTCGATGCGCGCTTGAAGGATCGCGAATTCGTCGCGGATAAATATTCCGTCGCCGATATCGCCATTCTCGGCTGGGCGTGGCGACACGAGCGGCACAAGGTGTCGTTCGATCAATTTCCAAATGTCGGGCGCTGGTACGACAGGCTGATGGCGCGGCCTGCGGTCAAACGTGGCTTTGAGGTGAAGCTCAGCTAGTTAGTGCGCCTCATCCCAATTGCTGGCGGCGCGGGCGTCAACTTGCAACGGCACCGACAACGCGACGGCGGGGAACGGCGCGTCACTCATCACCTGCTGCACGACGGGAAGTGTTTTCTCGACTTCCTTGTCGGGGACTTCGAAGATCAATTCGTCGTGCACCTGAAGCAGCATCTGCGCATTTAGTTTTTTCGCGGCGAGCGCGCCTTCCATGCGGATCATGGCGCGGCGGATGATGTCGGCGGCGGTGCCTTGAAGACGAGCATTGATCGCGGCGCGTTCGTTGAAGGCGCGCACCGAAGCGTTCGGCGATTTGATCTCGGGGTAGTGGCATTTCCGTCCGAACAGCGTCTCCACATAACCATGTTCGCGGCAGAAATCACGCGTCTCGTCCATGTAGGCGCGAATACCCGGGAAGCGCTCGAAATATTTCTTGATGTAAGCGCCGGCTTCCTCGCGCGGAATGCCAAGTTGATTGGCAAGCCCAAACGCCGAGATACCGTAGATGATTCCGAAGTTGATCGCTTTCGCGCGCCGACGAACTTCCGCCGGCATATCTTTAATGGGCACGCCGAACATTTCAGAGGCAGTCATCGCGTGAATGTCGAGGCCGTCGCTGAACGCCTGCTTCAACGTTTTGATGTCGGCGATTTCGGCGAGCAGGCGCAGTTCGATCTGTGAGTAATCCGCCGACACGAGTTTATGACCGGGTATTGCGATGAAGGCCTTGCGGATTTTGCGGCCGTCTTCGGTGCGCACCGGAATGTTCTGAAGGTTCGGCTCGGATGACGATAGGCGTCCGGTCGTGGTTGACGCCAGCGAGTAGGATGTGTGCACGCGCTTGGTGCGCGGGTTGATGTATTCCGGCAGCGCATCTGTGTAGGTGGATTTGAGTTTCGACACTTGGCGCCAGTCGAGAATCCGGCGCGGAAAGTCATGGCCTTCCTCGGCAAGGTCTTCGAGGATTGACGCCGATGTGGACCACGCGCCGGTTTTTGTCTTTGTGCCGCCGGGTAATCCCATCTTGCCAAAAATAATGTCGCCGAGTTGCTTGGGGCTGCCGGGATTGACCGGCTCGCCTGCCATCTCGCGAATGTCGGCTTCAAGCCGCGCGGCGGTTTGCGCGAACTCACCTGAAAGACGCGATAGCACCTGACGATCCACAGAAATGCCGCGACCTTCCATGCGCGCGAGGACTCCCGCCATCGGACGTTCAAGAGTCTCGTATGGCGTGTTCATATGCTCGGCAACGAGGCGCGGCTTCAACACATTCCACAGGCGCAGCGTGACGTCGGCGTCTTCTGCGGCGTATTCCGTGGCCTTGTCGATTTCGACCTGATCGAACGTAATCTGATTTTTGCCGCTGCCCGCGACTTCCGAGAACGCGACCGGCACGTGACCGAGATAGCGTTCGCTCATCGCGTCCATGCCGTGCGATTCGCGTCCGGCGTCGAGGATGTAGGACATCAGCATGGTGTCGTCGATGCATCGCATGTCGATGTCATGTTGTGCGAACACAAGCGCGTCGAATTTCAGGTTCTGACCGATTTTGAGGATGCTCTCGTCTTCGAGCAGAGGTTTCAGCGCCTTGATCGCATCCGCGGTTTTCATCTGATCCGGCGCGACGCCCCCCGCAAACAGTCCTGAACCGTCGCCGCCCTCTTTGTGGATCAGCGGCACGTAACACGCTTCATTCGGCGACAGCGCCAGCGACAATCCGCACAGCTCGGCCTGCATAGGGTCAAGACTGGTAGTCTCGGTGTCCACGCAGACGTGGCCGATCTCATGCGCTTTTGCAATCCATGGCTTGAGTTGATCGAGTTTGCGGATCGTGACGTATTTGCTGCGGTCAATTTTTGTCGCGCGTGCGATTTCTGCGCGCGATGCGGCGAGCGCCTGCGGGGTCGCGGCGGATGTATCGCTTGCACCAGTTCTGCTTCCTCCCCCGCTTGCGGGGGAGGGTAGGGAGGGGGTGTTTCGGCTTTGGAAAAGGCCCCCACCCGTCGCGCTCTGCGCGCCGACCTCCCCCGCAAGCGGGAGAGGTGAAGAACCGCTCATCATTTTGGCATCAGGTTCGACATCGGACGGATCGATCTTGGAATAGTCGGCAACGCGCCGCGTCAGCGTTGAAAACTCCATCGCCTTCAAAAACGCGATCAGCTTGCGTGAATCCGGTTCATGCACGGCCAGATCATCCAACGGCACGTCGAGTTTCACATGCTCGTCGAGCTGCACGAGGCGACGCGAGATGCGAGCCTTGTCGGCATTTTCGAGCAACGCCTCTCGGCGTTTCGGCTGCTTGATTTCACCGGCACGTTTCAACAGCGTTTCGAGATCGCCATATTCAATAATGAGCTGCGACGCGGTCTTAATACCGATGCCCGGCACGCCCGGCACGTTATCGACCGAGTCGCCCGCCAGCGCCTGCACCTCGACGACCTTCTCCGGCGGCACGCCGAATTTCTCGATCACTTCCGGAATGCCGATGCGGCGATCCTTCATGGTGTCGTACATCGACACGTTCTTCGTCACGAGCTGCATCAGGTCTTTGTCGGAGGACACGATGGTCGCCGTCGCGCCGCGTTCGCCTGCTTCGCGCACGTAAGTGGCAATCAGATCGTCGGCCTCGAAGCCGATTTGTTCGATGCTGGGCAGGTCGAACGCCAGCACGGCTTGGCGGATCAGCGCGAATTGCGGAATGAGATCGTCCGGCGCGGGCGGGCGATGCGCCTTGTATTCGGGATAAAAATCGTTGCGGAATGTTTTTTCGGATTTATCGAAGATGATTGCCAGATGTGTCGGCCGATTGTCCGGCGGCATGTCGCGCATAAGCTTCCACAGCATGTTGCAGAAGCCGAGAACGGCGTTGACCTGAAGGCCGTCGGATTTGCGGCTCAGCGGCGGCAGCGCGTGATAGGCACGAAAAATGTATGAGGAACCGTCGACCAGAAAAATATGGTCGCCCTTGCCGGAAGTCTTCGCGGCCTTGGCGACCTGCCGAGGCGCAGTCGCGGCCGGCTTGGCAGCGGGCTTCGGCGCAGGTTTTTTAGGCGCGGATTTTGCGGCGGGCTTTTTCGGCATGGGCGCAACTTAAGGATTTCTCCCCAAATTGACACCCGCTCTCGCGCAGTTCCTAACGCAAATTTTCCGCTATTCCGCCGCCTGCAATGTCTGGCGCGGCTGTTTCGGCGCAATCCAATAGCGCTGCGGCCGCTCGAACAGGAAATTGAGCCCGGTGCGTTTGGCCCACCACCAGATCATCAGCGCGCCGGTCACACCCGCAATCGTGTCGATCAGCGAAATCACGCCGATGTCCGAGATGATGTTGAGCTTGAGCAACAGAATTCGCACGATCGCCATCGGCAGAAAGAAGGCGAGATAGACGACGATGGAGTGTTCTCCGAGATAGCGCAGCCAGACGAGCCAATGCGCCTTTGCAAGCAACGCAGCGACGACGATGACCGCGCAAGCGCCTGCATAGCCCAGGATCAGCGACATTCCCGGCGCATCGCCCAGCCCTGCAAAAACAAGAATGGAGTTCGTAACCGCCCATGCCGCAAGACAGATCAGCGCCTGACCGGATTTCTCCTGCGAATGCTTCGCTAGCGCAAACACATAACTTGCGAGTATGTAACCAGTATAGAAATAAACATAGCGCGACGCGAATTCATCGATGATGGTCCAGTCGGTCGAGACGTGCATGATCTCCAGCGCCGCCGCGATACCCCAGATCACCGGCGGATAAACGTGCTTGGTGAGTTTGGTGACGACGAAGAAAATCGGCAGCATGTAAATGAACCACAGCGTACCGAACGGCTCGATGAAGGATTGCAGATAGAGTATCCCGACATTGGCCCATCCATCCGTCGCGGCGAAGCTCGATGCCTTGAAGGCGAACTGGATCGCGGTCCACAGAAAATAGAAATAGAAAAAATGCACGACCTTGCGGTCGAGATAAGTGCGCCAGTCACGATTGATGACAAGCGCCAGGAACAGACCCGAGATCAGGAAGAAATCCGGCATCCGGAAAGGCCGCGCAAATTCGACAGCCAGATGCATGAAGCCATGCTTGCCGGCCGCGATCTCGACGCCGAGCGTCGAATGCATCATCACCACCATGACGATGCAGATGCCCTTGGCGTAATCGACCCAGTCGACGCGTTCGGAGGCGGGCAAACGGCTCGCCAATGATATTTCGCTATTGCTCATGATGTCTCGATTTGGTGCGGCCCTGCTCATTATCGGGCGCATCCGTTTCATTCTCCTTTATTCATACAAATGTTGTGCCGCTTTCGTTGAAAACGCGGTAATAGACCCTCGAAAATCACGCGGGCGCGTTAACCATTTCGGGCAGGCTGTTTATGCGAATTGCCATGATCGGCACGGGTTATGTGGGGCTGGTATCCGGCGCCTGCTTTGCGGATTTCGGCCATCGCGTGACCTGCGTTGACACGGACGCTGCCAAGATCGCGGCGCTGAAGCGCGGAGAGATTCCGATCTTCGAGCCGGACCTTGACCGGCTGGTGGCGGATTCCGTGAAAGCGGGCCGTCTCGATTTCGCGACTGATATCGCTGGGCCTGTCGGCGAGGCCGATGCGGTATTCATTGCGGTCGGTACACCATCGCGGCGCGGCGACGGCCATGCGGACCTGACATACGTTCACGCTGCCGCACGCGACATCGCCAAGGCGCTGAAAAAATTCACTGTCGTGGTGACGAAGTCGACCGTGCCGGTCGGCACCGGCGATGAGGTCGAGCGCATCATTCGCGAGACCAATCCGAAGGCGGATGTCGCGGTGGCGTCCAATCCGGAATTCCTGCGCGAGGGTGCCGCGATCCGCGACTTTAAGCATCCCGATCGTATTGTCGTTGGCACAGACGACGAACGCGCGCGGAAAATTCTTCGCGATGTCTACCGGCCGCTTTATCTCAATCAAGCACCGATCATGTTCACCGAACGTCGCACCGCCGAACTGATCAAATATGCAGCCAACGCATTTCTTGCGACGAAAATTACCTTTATCAACGAGATGGCGGATCTGTCGGAGAAAGTCGGCGCGGATGTACAGGAAGTCGCGCGCGGCATTGGGCTCGACAACCGCATCGGCCCAAAATTTCTCAACGCCGGCCCCGGTTTCGGTGGGTCGTGTTTTCCGAAGGACACCCGCGCCATTGTAAAGACGGCGCTGGATCATGATGTCCCCTTGCGCATCGTCGAAGCCGTGCTTGCGGTCAACGACAATCGCAAGCGCGCGATGGCACGCAAGGTTGCCGCCGCGCTCGGGGGAAACATTCGTGGCAAGACAATCGCCGTGCTTGGTCTGACTTTCAAGCCGGACACCGACGACATGCGCGAAGCGCCGTCGATCCCGCTCATTACGGGCCTGCTCGATCTCGGCGCAAAAGTGCGCGCTTACGATCCCGTCGGCATGGACAGCGCAAAACACGAACTGCCGGACATCGAATACGCCAGCGATCCTTACGATTGCGCCAAAGGCGCGGACGCGCTGGTCATCGTGACGGAGTGGGTGCAATTCCGCGCGCTCGATCTCGCGCGGCTGAAACGCGACATGGCAAAGCCCGTCATCGTGGATTTGCGCAACATCTATCGCCGCGAAGACATGGAGGCACTTGGCTTTGTTTATGAGAGCATAGGGCGCGGCGCGATTTGACTGTGCGCAGATTCGACACGCCGCTCCCCATCGATGACGTTCTCGACGAACTGACGAATTCTCTTGCGAAGCACAACACTGCAGTTCTCGTGGCGCCTCCCGGTGCGGGCAAGACCACGCGCGTGCCGCTCGCTCTGTTCGAGGAGCCGTGGGCGCAACATAAAAAAATCATCATGCTGGAGCCGCGCCGGATCGCCGCGCGCGCGGCAGCAGATCGCATGGCGCAGACGCTCGGCGAAAAAGCAGGCGACACGGTCGGCTACCGGGTGCGTTTCGGCTCGAAGATTTCACGCAGCACTCGAATCGAAGTCGTGACCGAGGGGATTTTCTCGCGGCAGATTCTCGACGACCCTGAAATGACCGGCGTTGCTGCAGTGCTGTTCGATGAATTCCACGAACGCTCATTGGATGCAGATTTGGGTCTTGCGCTCGCACGCGACGCGCAACAAGGACTGCGGGAAGATTTAAGAATACTCGTCATGTCGGCGACGCTGGACGGCGCGCGCGTTGCGAAGTTGCTTGGCAACGCACCTGTGATTGCGAGCGAAGGCCGCGCTTATCCTGTCGAGACACGTTATGTCGGGCGCAAGCCGGACATACAATTTGAACGCCAGATGGCGGATGCGATTGCGACGGCGCTGCGCGCCGATGAGGGATCGGTTCTCGCATTTCTGCCGGGCGCTGCCGAGATTCGCCGCACCGAGACGATGCTGCGCGAACGCGTCAGCGATGCGAGTATCGAGATCGTGCCATTGTTCGGCGCGCTGGATTCCGCAGTCCAAGATCGCGCCATCGCGCCCGCGCCGAAAGGCACGCGCAAGGTTGTGCTGGCAACTTCCATTGCTGAAACGTCGCTTACCATCGATGGTGTGCGGATTGTTGTCGATTCCGGCGTGGCACGCGTGCCGCGTTACGAGCCTGACATTGGCCTCACGCGACTCGAAACCATCCGCGCCTCGCGCGCGGCGGTCGATCAACGTCGTGGCCGCGCGGGCCGAACGGAGGCCGGCGTTTGCTATCGATTGTGGGACGAGCCGCAGACGGCGTCGTTCGAGGCGTACACAAGGCCGGAAATTCTTTCCGCAGATCTTTCATCGATGGTCCTCGACCTTGCGCAATGGGGTGTCAGCGATCCGTCAAAGCTCGCATTTCTGGATGCGCCGCCCACACCGGCGTTGACCGAAGCCGGCGGACTGCTGCGCGAACTCAATGCGGTAGATGAAGCCGGACGTATAACGCCGGAGGGTAAAAGCCTGCGGGCACTTGCGCTGCCGCCACGCCTTGCGCGCATGATCGTGGATTCGCACCGTCTCGCAGCGGGCGAGGAAGCGGCGATGATTGCGGCTATCCTGACCGAACGCGGCCTCGGAGGCGACAGCGCCGATCTCGACGCGCGGCTGGATAATTTCCGCCGCGACCGTTCGCCTCGCGCACAAAGCGCGAAACAACTCGCACAGCGGTGGGCGCAACAGGTGGCCGCCGAGGAGAAGATTTCCGCGAAGGATATTTCGCTCTCGACCGGCCGGATGCTTGCGTTGGCATTTCCGGACCGCGTCGCGCGCAATCGCGGCAACGGATCGTTCGTGCTTGCGAACGGTCGCGGTGCGGGTGTCGACCAGACTTCGGCACTAGCGAAGTCGCCGTACATTGCTGTCGCCGAATTGACAGGTACTGCCGCGAACGGGCGCATCCTTCTCGCCGCGCCGATCACGCAAGACGAAGTCGAAACACAGTTTGCCGCTCACATTGAAATGGACGATGAAATCAGTTTCGACAAATCCGCAATGGCGTTGCGTGCGCGACGAAGAAAGAAGTTGCATGCCATTACCCTGTCGGAGCATACGCTGCCGGTTTCTCCTTCAGCGGACACCGCGCGCATTCTTGCCGAGGGGCTGGTCGCTGTGGGGATCGATCGTCTGCCGTGGTCGAAGCCGCTGAAGCAATGGCGCGACCGTGTGATGTTTCTGCGCGCGGCGTCTCCTGAAGAGTGGCCCGATTTGTCGGACACCGCACTCGCCGAGACGCGCGAAATATGGCTGGTGCCTGCGCTCCACGACAAGACATCGCTCGCAAGTTTTTCTGCAGGCGATTTCTCCGACGCGTTGATGTCATTGTTGCCGTGGGATTTGCGCAGCAGACTCGAACGCGAAGCGCCGACGCATTTCGAGGCGCCGACCGGAACGTCGCTGCCCATTGATTACGAAGCGGAGCAGGGCCCGACCATTGCGGTGCGTTTGCAGGAATTGTTCGGATTGAATGTTCATCCGTCGATCGCGAAGGGAAAAATCCCACTGGTGCTGGAATTGCTGTCGCCTGCGCATCGCCCCGTGCAAGTGACGCGAGATCTGCCGGGATTCTGGCGCGGCTCGTACGCCGCTGTGCGCACGGATTTGCGAGGGCGCTATCCGCGTCATCCCTGGCCGGAGGACCCTGTATCCGCGCCGCCGACTCGCCGCGTCAAGCCGCGTGGCACATAGCGATATAAAGAGCCCGCGCTATTAACGTTTCGCTCACCGTTTTCGCGGAAAAGCGTCGCCTCGTTGCCTCCGTTAGTCTCAACTTCCAGAACGGTGTGTTGAAGTCGGCAACGAAATTCCCAGAAACGGGCGTCAGGCGTTATGCGTACCATCATCATCATCGCGGCAGCATTGGCCGTGTCGGGCACCTTCATGGCACAGGTCGCCGACAAAATGTCGAGTGACAAGGCGCAGGCGCAAAATCTCGCCAAAGCGAAGAACATCAACGCGTTCGCAGCAATGCAGCCTGAATCTTCACGCCGCCGCAGTGTCGAAATTCCACGCGACGGCCGCGGGCATTTTCAGGCCGACGCGCGCATCGACGGACAGCGCATCGGTTTCATGGTGGATACTGGCGCGTCGGTCATCGCACTCAATGAAAAAACCGCCGCACAGATCGGCGTTCGTCCATCGCCTCGCGATTACACCTCCACAGTCTCTACCGCTAACGGCACCATCAAGGGCGCACGCACGCGCCTTGCAATGATCGAGGTCGGCGGACTTGTCGTGCGCGACGTCGACGCGATGGTGTTGCCCGACGAAGCACTGTCGGAAAATCTGCTCGGTATGTCGTTTCTCTCGAAGCTCAAACGCTTCGAATTCGCCGATGGCAAGCTGATGCTTGAGCAGTAAGCGACTTACGATTTTCGAAACACCACACTCAGATTGTTCGCGGGCATCTCGGTTACTTCGGGGGCCGAGAAGCCGTAGGTTTTCGCTAGCGTGGCCACGTCTTCCAGATTGCGAAGGCCCCAATCCTTGTTGCGCGACTTGAGATTGGCATCGAACGCCTCGTTGCTCGGCGCGGTCAGCACGTCGTTGCGGCGATATGGCCCATAAAAATAAAGCGGCGATCCCTGCTCAAGGATTCGCGCCGCACCGCGAATCAAGCCTTCCGCTGCGCGCCACGGCGCGATGTGAATCATGTTGATGCAAAGAATGGCGGCGGCAGACGTCACTGGCCATTTGTCCGATGACGCATCAAGCATCAGAGGTGCGCGGACATTCTTCAGCCCTTCATGGTCGATCCAGCCTGCAATGCTTTTTAGTGCTGCGTGTTCGGGGTCGGTCGGCTGAAATGTCAGGTTCGGCAGAGCCTGCGCGAAATGAACGACATGTTCACCTGAGCCGCTGGCGATTTCCAACACGATGCCGGATGCTGGTAAAACGCCGCGCAGCACGTCGAGGATAGCGTCGCGGTTGCGCAGCGTTGCGGGATATTCGAGGCGATCGGTCATCGGCTTTCCAAAATTGTCCGGCTTTCGCGCGCTGCTGTGAAACTGCCGTAATTCGTTCCTAAAGGCGGGCTCCCGCCTTTCCTCGGTCTACAGCATTCGCTAAAGCTGCAGGAGTCTTTCGCTGATTTTCTCTCACGAGGCCATTTGAATGTTTCCGAAGCCGAAGCCCGAATTGATCCCCAATACTTATGCTTACGAATCCGAACCGATGGTGAAGGCGACGGGTTTTCGCGAATACGACGCGCGCTGGTTGTTCGGCAAGGAAATCAATCTGATGGGAATCCAGGCGCTCGGCATGGGGCTCGGCACCATGATTGGCGAAATGGGTGTCAAACAAGAGATCGTCACCGCGCACGATTTTCGTAGCTACTCGGCCTCGATCAAATACGCGCTGATTTCCGGTCTGCTCGCGTCGGGCTGCAAGGTTCACGATATCGGGCTCGCCGTGACCCCGATGGCGTATTTCGCGCAGTTCGATCTCGACGTGCCGTGCGTGGCGATGGTGACGGCCTCGCACAACGATAACGGCTGGACCGGCGTGAAGATGGGCGCGAATCGTCCTCTCACTTTCGGTCCTGACGAGATGAATCGTTTGAAGGAGATCGTTCTCAATTCGGCGTTCAGGCTGAAGCCCGCAGGCGAATATCAATTCCATGAGAATTTTCCGGCGCGCTATATCGCCGACCTCACCAAGAAGGCGAAGATCAAGCGCAGACTCAAAGTCGTGGTTGCCTGCGGCAACGGCACGGCAGGCGCATTCGCGCCGAAAGTGATGGAAGCGATCGGCTGCGAAGTGATTCCGCTCGACACGGAGCTGGATCATACTTTTCCGAAATACAATCCGAATCCCGAAGATATGGAAATGCTGCACGCGATCCGCGACGCGGTTCTCGAACATCAAGCCGATGTGGGATTAGGGTTCGACGGCGACGGCGACCGTTGCGGCGTGGTCGATAACACCGGCGAGGAAATTTTCGCGGACAAAGTTGGTGTGATGCTGGCGCGCGATATGTCGGCGATCCACCAGAACGCGCAATTCGTGGTCGATGTGAAGTCGACCGGCTTGTTCGTGACTGATCCGGTTTTGCAGAAGCAGGGTGCGACGACGACGTATTGGAAAACGGGTCACTCTTATATGAAGCGCCGTACCAACGAACTTGGCGCGCTGGCGGGCTTCGAGAAATCCGGGCATTTCTTTTTCAATGCACCACTCGGCCGCGGTTATGACGACGGTCTGATCTCGGCGATTGCGATTTGCGAAATGCTCGACCGTGCGCCCGACAAGAAGATGTCGGACTTGAAGAACGCGTTGCCGAAAACCTGGTCGTCGCCAACGATGTCGCCGCATTGTTCGGACGAGACCAAATACGGAATCGTCACAAGCGTCGTCAAGCATTTCGAGGACGCACAGAAGAGGAGCGAGAAAGTCGCCGGCCAACCGATCCGCGATCTGGTTACGGTCAACGGCGTGCGCGTCACCTGCGAGGATGGCTCGTGGGGGCTGGTTCGTGCGTCATCCAACAAGCCGGAACTTGTAGTCGTGGTTGAAAGTCCGGTCTCGGAAAAGCGGATGCGCGATATGTTCGAGGCGATGGACTCTGTGTTGCGCACGCATCCAGAAGTCGGCGAGTATAATCAGAAGATCTGACGTTAGAGCCCTCATTTCATTGAGATTTAGGCTACGTCTGCATTCGGACGCTGACTCTCGTTCAGGCGGCGACCGCCGGTGAATGTTGCTCTCCGGCCATAGTCCGAATCCCTATACCGGTGCTATAGAACCGTATTGCAAGCAGTCGTCGGGGCGAGGACATCTTGAAAATCAGGTTGCTCACAGGAATTGCCGTCGCGGCATTATTCGGCGCGCAGGCGTTTGCCGCCGATGTTCCACTGCCCGTCTACAAAGCGGCCAAGCTGCCGTCGCCGGCGACCGACTGGTCGGGATTCTACGCTGGCGTTCATGCGGGTTACGGCTGGGGCCGCACGCGCGTGCTCGACAACGGCGTGCTCACGGAACCGGGCGCGCGGACCAACGGCGCGCTTGGCGGCGTTCTCGCCGGTTACAGTTGGCAGAGCGGTTTGTTTGTGTTCGGTCTGGAAGCTGACATCGCGGCTGCGGCTATTCGCGGCAGCGGAATTCCGGTGCCTATCGTCGTCCCGCCTAATCAATATGTCGTAAGCCCGACCGGCGATATTCGCGGGCGCTTCGGTTACATCATCTTCCCCGGTACGCTCATTTTCGTAGCCGGTGGCGTTGCCTTCGCGGGTTTTGAATTTCAGAGCGGTGAGACCGGACAGAATTTCGGCGGGATTTATACCGGCGGCACAATCGGCGGCGGCATCGACCAGAGGTTCACGCAGAACTTGATCGGACGAATCGAATATCTCTACACCGACTACGGCAACAAGACTTACGAAATCATGCCGGGCGATTTCTACAACGCGGCGTTCAAGACCCAGACGCTGCGTGGCGCTCTGATCTGGCAGTTCGGGCCTTAAGCCGCAGCCATCGCCGGCACCGGCAGCGCCGTCACCGATTTGATTTTCTCCATCGCAAAACGCGACGTGACGTTCTTCAGCGCCACCGCGCCAATCAGCTTTTTGTAGAACACGTCATAACTCGCCATGTCGGCGGTGACGACGCGCAGCATGTAATCGACATCGCCCGCCATGCGGTAGAACTCCATCACTTCGGGCATTGCGCGTACGGCATCGGCGAATTTTTTCAGCCATGCTTCAGAGTGGTCGCCGCTCTCGACCGACACAAACACAGTGATGCCGAGGCCGATCTTGGTCTGATCGACCAGCGCCACGCGTTTCTGGATGATGCCGTCGGCCTCCATTTTCTGGATGCGCTTCCAGCACGGCGTCGAGGACAGGCCCACACGGTCGCCGATTTCGGCGACGGAAAGCGAGGCGTCATCCTGCAGGACGGTCAGGATTTTGCGGTCGATGGCGTCGAGCCGGCGATGATGTTCGGCGGGGAGCGGGGCGGCAGTCGCGTCGGACATGAATAGAACTTTCTTCTATATTTCAGGTTGAGAACCCTATTATATAGAAAAATCTTCTCAGACAAGCTGGAATCTCAGCCCTTAGAGAACGTCTAGACCGCCAATGCTACCGTGCTTGAGGCCAAAAGCGCATCCACTTCAATACGTTGCGGAGACCCATAGGCGCCGCCAAAGCGGGTGCATTTAAGCGCTGCGGTTGCCGAGGCAAAGCGCATTGCCTTCTGCAGTGGCTGGCCTTCCGCAATCGCAAGCGTGAACGCGCCGTGGAAGGCATCCCCGGCACCTAGCGTATCGACGGTGTGAACCGGGAACGCCGGCATGTGTTTCGGCGCGCCATGTTCGTCGAGCCATGAGACGCCCTTCGCGCCAGATGTCACGCCAAGAAATGCGGGCGTCAGCTTGGAGATTTTCCGCAATGAGGCGATGTCGTCGCTTTCTCCTGCGGTCGCGTGCAGCGCCTCTGCCGAGAACACGATGTGGGATGAGACCTGAAGCAATCCTTCGTGCAGCGACATCGGGCGATCCGCATCGACCACGACCGGAATGCCGCGCCGGTGCGCTTCGGCGCACACATCGGTTGCAAATTCGGCGCAGCGGTTTTCCGTCAGAATAGCATCGCAGCCGGTGAGTAGTGTCTCGTTGTCTTGAAGCTTCACAGTCCACAGCTTCGGATCGCGATAGGTGACGATGGTGCGCTCGCCGGAGGGATCGATCATGACGTTGGAGATCGGCGTCACAACGCCGGGCACCTTCACAAGTCCGCTGAGATCGATGCCTTCGGCACCCAATTGATCGTAGATATTGGCGCTGGATTTTTCCTGTGCGCCGCCGACGGGGCCTGCCAGCGTCACACGTCCGCCGAGGCGCGCAATCGTGACGCCGCCATTGGGCGAGTTGCCGCCTGCGACTTCGACGAATTCCGTCGCTTGAGCTTTGCTGCCCCGATCCGGCAATCCGTCGATACGGAAAATCAGATCGCGCACTGGCATGCCGATGCAGAGAATCCTCGGCGGCTTATCTTTGCGCGATCTGTTGTGCATGTTCATATTCTGGCACCGGCTTTAATACGAGACAACCGGCGGTGCGCGATCCGGTTCCCTGCGGCGATGATGCCGTCTGATGATGCGTTTTCGTTATGCCTTTTCCTGCAGCCAATTCGCCAGAAGATGATGCGCGATTGCGACCGGGTGAGGGCCTGTGAGTCCCTGCGGATGCGTCTTGTTCAGCATCGCAATTGCTTCGTCGCGCGTGAACCAGCGTGCATCTTCCAACTCGGTTTTATCGACGATGATGTCTGTCGTTGTCGCGCGCGCGGTGCAACCGATCATCAATGACGACGGATAGGGCCAAGGCTGCGTCATGTAGTAGCGCACATCCGTACATTGGATGTTGGATTCCTCCAGGATTTCGCGCTGCACGGCGCTTTCGATGGTCTCAGCGGCTTCGACGAAACCAGCAAGACATGACCACATCGTCGGCGGAAACTGCGCCTGCCGTCCGAGCAGGCATTTGTCGCCGTGCGTGACCAGCATGATCACGACGGGATCGGTGCGCGGAAAATGCTCGGCCTTGCATTGCGGGCATTCGCGCTTCCAGCCGCCTTCTTTCATCGATGTGCGCGTGCCGCAATTCGCGCAAAAGCCGTTGCGCTGGTGCCAGCTCACCAGCGATTTCGCCATCGCAATGGTCGAGAGTTCGCGCGGCGCGATGGCACCCGATGCGGCGACGGCGCGCAGGTTCTCTACGACGACATCCTTGCGGCCCATCAAATCTTCGGCTGCGGTGGCGTTGATCCCCATACCGAAAATTGCGGCCTCTTTTTCGAGACCGAGAAAAATGGTGCCGTGATTGGCGCCGAAACGTCGCGCCTCATCGAGCGTCAGCAGCGCGCGCGGTCCATCCGCGCCTTGCGTCACCAAAATGGAATCGCGGTGCACGACATAGGCGCGCGCGTCCTTGTGTGCCTCAAGCGCGAACAGTTTTTCATTGTCGGTGCGCAGATGCGCCGCCCGCTCGATCGGGTGCGAGACAAACCCCGGCTGGCCGAGGGGAAACGGATCATCCGCCATCGATCAGCTCAACCAGATCTTGCTGCGAAGGGCGCTGATGACTTCCTCGACGCCCTGCGGGTCGTGAGGAATCGGCGGCACCACGCCCCACACCGGACGCGGCCATGCTGCGTCGTCTTTGCGGCGCGCGACGATATGGACATGCAACTGAGGCACTAGATTTCCCAGCGCCGCGATATTCAATTTGTCCGGTTTCACGATGTCATTAAGTGCGCGCGCGACGCGGTTGATCTCTGTCATCAATTGACCCTGCTCGACTTCATTGAGATCAATGATTTCGGAGACACCAGCCCGGCGTGGCACCAGCAGCAGCCACGGATAATTCGCGTCCTTGATCAGGAGAACGCGCGACAGCGGAAGGTCGCCGAGATTGATGGTATCTTGTTCGAGTTGTCTGTTCAGCGACCAGTCGGCCATAAGAAATCCGTTCGTGTTCGAGCCATTCAACCTAGCGTGTTCCGCGCGAAAACAAGTACCCGTTTTGCGATCGTAAATCGCGCAAATTGTTGTTTAGAACGCGTTTTCATGGTCCTACCGAACGCTTGCTTTCCTTTGATATTGGCCCCAAATAGGGGTGGGAGATTGGCGGTGGACGAGCCACTCGCCAATCGGGTCAGGTCCGGAAGGAAGCAGCCCTAACGAGGTCCGGATCGGGTCGCTCGTCAGTCTCCTACTTCTCTTTTTCGACGCGCGAGTTACGCGCCGTGTGCGTGCACGCTGATAATTCGCCGTATCGCCTGACGGTCAACGGCTCGATGGGACAACCGCGGATCGATCGATGAGCGACGCTGGAAATCCCAAAACGACAAAGGGCAAGAAGGAAGAAGTGTCCTCGACATCGGGTCACGACTACCGCGTTCTTGCCCGCAAATATCGCCCCTCGACATTCGACGATCTGATCGGCCAGGACGCGATGGTTCGCACCGTCTCGAATTCGTTCGAGGCGGGACGTGTTCCTCAAGCCTGGATTCTGACCGGCGTGCGCGGCGTCGGCAAAACGACGACCGCGCGTATTCTGGCGCGCGCTCTGAATTACGAATTGGCGGACGGCTCGGTGAAGGGGCCAACCATTCACATGCCGACGATGGGCGTGCATTGTCAGGCGATCATGGAGAGCCGTCACATCGACGTGCTGGAGATGGACGCCGCCTCGCATACCGGCATCGACGATGTGCGGCAGATTACCGATGGCGTGCGCTACGCGCCGTCGAGCGCGCGTTATAAAGTTTACATCATCGACGAAGTTCACATGCTGTCGGAGAAGGCGTTCAACGCTTTCCTCAAGACGCTTGAGGAGCCACCTGAGCACGCCAAATTTGTTTTCGCGACCACTGAAATTCGCAAAGTGCCGGTGACGGTGCTGTCGCGCTGCCAGCGCTTCGATCTCAAGCGCGTCGATGCCGACGTGTTGATGACGCATCTCAAAGGTATTTCCGACAAGGAAGGTGTGACGATCGAGCCGGAAGCGCTCGGTCTCATTGCGCGCGCAGCGGAAGGCTCGGTGCGCGATTCGCTGTCGCTGCTGGATCAAGCCATCGCACATGCCGCGGGCGCCGTTCGTGCCGACGATGTGCGGCAGATGCTGGGACTTGCCGATCGTGCACGGGTAATCGATCTGTTTCAGTCGCTGGCGAGCGGCGACATTGCAGCCGCCTTCAAGGAATTCCGCGAGCAATACGATACAGGTGCCGATCCTGTCGTGGTGCTGAGCGACTTGGCCGAATTTGTTAACTTCATCACGCGGGTGAAAGTCGTGCCTGCAACGGCCGATAATCTCGCGCTCGGCGAGACAGAGCGCACGCGTGGTCGTGATTTTGCGGCGAAGCTGTCGATGCGCGTGTTGTCGCGGATGTGGCAGATGCTGCTGAAGGGAATTTCGGAAGTGCAAGCCGCAACGCGCCCGCAAGCCGCCGCCGAAATGGTGCTTGTCAGAATTGCTTACGCTGCGGATTTGCCGACACCGGATGAAGCGATCAGGATGATCGACCAGAACGGCGGCGCATCGCCTCCGCTTGGTGGTCAAGGGAATGGTAATGCCGCGCCTCGCGGCGGTCCTATGGGCGCGATGTCGCTCGATCAAGGCTCGTCCGTGCGAGCGGTTGCGTCAGGCACGCGTTCTTCCGGCGAGACATCAATGCGGCCGCAAATGAGTGCGCCTGCGCCGAACATCGAGTCATCTGTCCCGCAACTGAAGCTCGCGGCATTTCCCGAACTTGTGGCGCTTGCTGCTGCAAAGCGCGATCTGCAGATCAAGACTGCGTTAGAGGCCGATATGCGGCTTGTGCGTTTCGAGGACGGACGCCTTGAAGTGGCACTTGAGCGAAGTGCGGCACGCTCGCTCGTCAATGAACTTTCGCGCAAGCTCGAACAATGGACCGGCAAACGTTGGACTGTAATCGTGTCCAACGAGCAAGGTCAGCCGACGCTGCGTTCGCAAGCACAGGCTGCGAAGGACAAACTCACCGACGGTGTTCATGCCGATCCGCGGGTGCAGGCCGTGATGTCGAAATTTCCCGGCGCGCAGGTGATCGACGTTCGGCGTCTGGCGGCGGATGACACGTCGGACGGTGGAGCCGTCGAACCGGTCGAGACGTCGGAAGACGACGACATCTAAAAATTACAAGGAAAGTCGATGACTGATTTTCTCGGCATGATGAAGAAGGCGGCTGAACTTCAATCGAAGATGAAGACGCTGCAGGACGAACTCGATCATGTCGAGGTCGAAGGCTCCTCCGGCGGTGGACTGGTTTCGGTTCGTATGACTGCGAAGGGCGATGTAAAGGTACTCAAGATCGATCCATCGCTCATCAAGGCGGATGAAGTCGAGATTCTCGAAGACCTTGTTGTGACCGCGATGAACGATGCGAAGCGGAAAGCAGAAGCGGCGATGCAAGATAAGATGCAGGCATTGACCGGCGGTCTTGGTTTGCCGCCAGGCCTTGGACTAACGTAAGTGTCTTGGACTTACCTCGTGCCTTGGACTCTCTTAATGTCTGGGTCTGACTTGATGAGATTTGCCTGAGATGGCCACTGCGGTTGCGGGTCCCGAAATCGAACGCTTGATCCAGCTGCTTGCGCGGCTGCCGGGCCTCGGTCCGCGTTCGGCGCGCCGCGCGGCGCTTCATCTCATCAAAAAGCGCGAAGCGCTGATGGCACCACTCAGTTCGGCGCTTCAGGTGGCGATCGACAAGATCGTGGTGTGCACGACCTGCGGCAATATCGACACCAAAGAACCCTGCACCATCTGCACCGACACGCGCCGCGATCCCACGATTATCGTCGTTGTCGCCGATGTCGCCGATCTATGGGCATTGGAGCGTGCGCATGCGACAAATGGTTTCTATCATGTTCTTGGCGGAACATTGTCGCCGCTCGATGGTGTCGGACCCGACGACCTGACGATTGGACCGCTCGTCGAACGCGCGCGCGATCCGCGCGTCACTGAAATTATTCTCGCGTTGAATGCAACGGTCGATGGGCAAACCACCGCCCATTACATCACCGATCTGCTTCAGGATGCGAATGTGCGCATCACACGGCTCGCACACGGCGTGCCCGTCGGCGGAGAACTGGATTACCTTGACGAGGGAACCTTGTCCGCAGCGATGCGGCAACGGACGCTTTTCTGACGCGACGATCCGCGCTAACAATCACCCGCATTGATTCTGGAACCGGCATGACGTCCCTAAAATACCTTTTCTCGCTTTCACTTGTTGGCACCGTCTCGCTTTGCGTCTCGCCGGCGTTTGCGGAGAAGGCGAAGCCCATTCACAACGGCGAAGTTTTGTCCGGCGAATTGACGGCGATGAAAAGCAAAAGAACCAAGACCCTCACCTTTCAATTGACCAGCGAGCCGCGCCGGCTTCCGCCGCCAAGCGGCCTTTGTAATCTCGAAACTGGCCCTGAGACATTTCAAATCGTGACCAACAGCGATGCCGAGGCGAAAGCGCTGAAGCCTTTCATCGGCAAGAGCGTCTCGCTGAAAGTGAATGAAGTATCGTGCGCGCAGGAGGCGGGAGAATTCAGCGACGCTCTCGTGACGAAGTGGGCCGTCGTCCACTAACGCTGCGCGATCAACCGGGCTGGCTTAATTTCTTGAAATGTCCGCGCCGCTGCAAAATGGCAAGCAGCGCCAACCCCGGTAATGCACTAGCTGCGCAGATCGCGAAGAACCACACCCAGCCGGTTGCCTCTGCGATATAGCCCGCCATCGCCGACAAATATGTGCGTCCGAACGCCGACAGCGCGGTGAGCAGCGCGTATTGCGTCGCCGTGTGCAGCGGATTTCTGCACAGCGCCGACAGATACGCGACATAAATCACCGTGCCGATGGCGCTGGTGAAATTTTCAAGCGTGATCGCGAAGGCCAGCCACAATGGATCGTGGCCGACCGTCGCTTGCCATGAGAATCCAAAGTTAGCGAGTGCCTGTAAAATTCCACCGATCCACAGGCTCGTCGCCAGCGGATACGCGCGTGCGACGAAACCTCCGGCAAAACCGCCCAATATTGTCGCGGCAAACCCGACGCCTTTGATGATGGTCGCGTATTCGACGCGCGTAAACCCGATGTCGATGACGAACGCCGCCGTCATCGCGCCAGCGAGCGCGTCAGTGAATTTGAACAGAATCACGAACAACAGAGTGGCGATTGCGAGATCGCGCGTCATGAAATCGGAAAATGCCTGACGCGCCGCTTCAAATACGCGCTTCGTGCGGCTCTCGCCTGCGACGCGCGCGGTCTCAGCGATTTGCGACGCCGCCGGCTCAGTCGCAAAGACTGAGGCGACGATGCCGACAACCACAAGTGCGGCCATCGCGAGATAACCCAGCGTCCACGATGTCCCGCGCGCAAAGCCCGCGCCGGCCTCAAAGCCGCTGACGATAAACAGCGCTCCCGCCGTCGAGATCAGATTGGCGATGCGATAGGCCGCGACATAGGACGCCATGCCGGCAGCCTGTTCGTTCTCGCTCAGACTTTCGACGCGGAACGCATCGATCACAATGTCCTGCGTGGCGGACGCAGTCGCGACCAAGATTGCAGCTGCGATTAAAAGCACAGGCCCGTTTTTCGGGTCGCATAGGCTGAGAAGAGCAATCGCGACGATCAATAGCAGTTGCGAGAAAATCAGCCATCCGCGCCGCCGCCCGAGCCATCGTGACAGCATCGGCACATCGAGCGCATCGACTAGCGGTGCCCATAGGAATTTCAGGGTATAGGGCGTGCCGATGATTGCGAAAAGACCGATGGTCTTGAGATTGACGCCGCTTTCCGCTGCCCACACCTGAAGCGTCGAGCCGGACAACGCGAGCGGCAATCCCGACGAAAAGCCGAGCAACAGCACGATCAACACGCGCGGCTGCAGATAGACGGCCATCGCCTCGCGCCAATTTGGGCGGGGAGTTGCGGGCTCTTTCGCGTTATCGGGTGCGATCATGCAATGGTGTTAGCAGATTCGCGTCTCTCCCTCTCCCCGTAAACGGGGAGAGGTTAAAGACCGTGGGTCGAAGATTTATTCCCCGGCCTGCAGTTTGCGCGCGATCTGCGGCGGAAACAGATCGGGCTTGGAGGCAACCACGCGTGGTGCCTCTGAAGCATCGGCCGTCGATGTGAAATCAAGTTCCTCGATGCGTCCGGCACGCTTTTCGATTTTGTCGGCGGACACCAGAATTTGGCGCACGTCCTCATTCACCTGGCCGAAATGATTCTGCAGCTTGAGCACGCGCTCGCGCAGCCGTGCCAGATCGTCCGACATATTCATGACTTCTGTACGAATTTGATCTGCCGCGTCGCGCATCCGCGCGTCTTTCAGAATCTGTTGCATCACTTGTATCGCGAGCATCAGCAGCGACGGCGACACCAGCACGATCCGCGCGCGATAGGCCTTCTGGATCACATCGTCGAAACCGTCGTGAATTTCCGCATAGACGGACTCGGATGGTACGAACATCAGGGCCGTATCCTGGGTTTCGCCGGCGATCAGATATTTCTCGGCGATGTCGTTGACGTGTTTCATCACATCCTGCCGCAGGCGGGTGTTGGCGGATTTCTTTTCCTCGTCGGAGCGCGCGTCATGTAACGCCGTTATTGCTTCAAGCGGAAATTTCGCGTCGATGCAGAGCGGGCGCTGATCGGGCAGGAAGATCACGCAATCGGGCCGCTTGTTGTTGGACAGCGTATGCTGGAATTCATACGCGCCCTTGGGCATGCCATCCTGCACGATGGCCTCCATACGGGCCTGACCGAACGCACCACGCGACTGCTTGTTGGCCAAGACGTCGCGCAGCGTCGTTACCTGCGAGGTAAGATCGGTCAGGTTTTTGTGGGCATTGTCGATAATGCCTAATCTCTCATGCAACACACGAAGCGAATCCATCGTGTTGCGGGTGGTCTGTTCCATCGACTGGCCGACTTTATGCGTGACCGAATCGAGGCGTTCATTGACCGCGCGGGCCATCTCGGCCTGTCGGCCGACCAGCGCCTGTCCCATCTCGTGGACGCGGCCGGTGGATTCGTTCTGCATCCGCAGCACTTGGGATAGCCGCTCCTCAAGCTCGTCGGCGCGAATCGCCTGCGCGGTCGCGGCCGCCGTGCCGCGGCTCGATGAGCGCGCAATCACGATGGCAATCGCCAGCAACAGCAGCAGCGCCAGCGCGCCGCATGCCATCAGCGCCGCACCCATGCGAACCGGGAGATCTCCGGCCATAAAGAGAATTTCGTTCATGCGCGGCTTCTAACAGGATTCGCGCCCGGATGCGAACGAATAGGGAACATTTATGGTTAATCAACTCTTAATTTTTGTGGTTAACGGCTCCTTAAGCGCAAGAGGCCGCAAAAAGCCGAGTGTCACGAAAGCCTTGCGCCACAAGCAGTTTGACCCCGGCGAACGCGCCCATTACATCGCCCCACATGGCACTTCGCAAAATCATCGACCTCAACGACAAGCGGCTGCGGCTGATCTCCAAGCCCGTGGAGAAAATCACGGCTGACATTCGCGCGCTGGCCGACGACATGTTCGAGAGCATGTATGACGCGCCGGGCATTGGGCTTGCCGCGATCCAGGTCGCCGAACCTGTTCGCCTGATCACGATGGATCTGGATAAAACCGAAGGCGAGAAAAGCCCGCGTGTCTTTATCAATCCGGAGATTTTGTCGTCGTCCGAAGAATTGAACGTCTATGAAGAAGGCTGTCTCTCAATTCCGGAATATTATGAGGAGGTCGAGCGGCCCGCGAAGGTGCGGTTTCGTTTCATGGACATCGACGGCAAAACCCACGAGGAAGACGCCGACGGGTTGTTCGCGACCTGCATCCAGCACGAGATCGATCATCTCAACGGCGTGCTTTTCATTGACTACATCTCGAAGCTCAAACGCGAGATGGTGGTGAAGAAATTCAAGAAGGCCGCCAAGCTCGCGGCAAAATAGTTTTCATCGCGGAAAGCGATTCATGCCGCTTCGTTTGATTTTCATGGGCACGCCGGATTTCGCGGTGCCGACATTGCTTGCGCTTCATGCTCATGGCCATGAGATCGCAGCGGTCTATACGCGTGCGCCGAAACCGGCGGGACGCGGCATGAAATTGCAGCCGACGCCGATTGAGGTCGAGGCGCAGCGGCTCGGCATTCCAGTGTTCACGCCAAAGACTTTACGCGCGCCGGAGGCCGAAGCGGAATTTCGTTTGTATAAGGCCGACGCCGCGGTCGTCGTCGCTTACGGCATGATCCTGCCGCAGAACATTCTCGATATTCCAAAGCTCGGTTGTTTCAACCTTCATGGCTCGTTGTTGCCGCGCTGGCGTGGCGCGGCTCCGATTCAGCGGGCCATTATGTCGGGCGATAAAGAGTCCGGCGTCATGGTGATGAAGATGGATGCGGGATTGGACACCGGCGATGTTGCGATGGCTGAGCGTATTACGATCACGGATCAAATGTCTGCGCTCGATCTTCATGACGCATTGGCCCCCTTGGGTGCGGATTTAATGGTCCGGGCGATGGGCGCGCTGGAGCGCGGTAAGTTGCAACTCGCCAAACAAAGCGAGCAGGGCGTCACTTACGCCGAGAAAATCCATAAGGCTGAAGCGAAGATCGATTGGACAAAATCCGCGCACGATGTATTGCGCCACATTCACGGGCTGTCTCCTTTCCCCGGCGCGTGGTTTGAAATCGCGATCGAAGGCGATGCTGCGCGTATTAAAGTGCTGCGATGTGAGATTGCGAAAGCCTCAGGCAAGCCAGGTGAATTGCTCGACGATAGGCTCACGATTGCCTGCGGTGACGGCGCGATAAAAATTCTCGAATTGCAGCGCGCGGGCAAGCCGCCAATGAAATCGGCTGCATTTCTCAACGGCACGCCGCTTAAAGCTGGCATGCGTGTGAATCCGTGAGAAGTTACTCAAACCAGAAGCGAAGCGGCATGTTGTCTATTTTTCTGGTCATGATCTTTTCGGAAAACCGGTTCCTGCTTTTCCGGATCATGCCCTAATGCCGCGCTACAAACTCATCATCGAATATGACGGCGCGCCTTTTTGCGGATGGCAGCATCAGGACAATGGCCCCTCGGTGCAGGGCGCGCTCGAGGACGCAGCGAAGGCGATGTGCGGTGAGAGTGTTCGCGTCAACGGCGCGGGCCGCACTGACGCGGGCGTTCATGCGCTGGGCCAAGTCGCGCATTTGGATTTCACGAAATCTTACTCAGCGGATCGCGTGCGCGACGCGCTCAACGCTCACTTACGGCCGAATCCCATTGGCGTGCTGTCGTCGGAGATCGTGCCGGACACATTCGACGCGCGGTTTTCAGCGATCAGGCGGCATTATTATTATCGAATCTCAAATCGGCGCGCGAATCTGGCGCTTAGTATCGGAAAATCGTGGCGCATTGCTCGGCCTCTCGATGTGGCCGCCATGCATGAGGCCGCACAAGTGCTGATCGGCAAGCATGATTTTACGACATTTCGTGACACCGAATGCCAGGCGAAGTCGCCGGAGAAAACGCTCGATGTGTTGAACGTCACCCGCGACGGCGACGACGTGAACATCACGACCAACGCGCGTTCGTTTTTGCACAGCCAAGTGCGCTCGATAGTTGGCTCGTTGGTATGGGTCGGGCATGGCCGCTGGAAGGCGAGGGACATGAAAGCCGCGCTCGAAGCGAAGGATCGCGCCGCTTGCGGGCCTGTCGCGCCGCCGGATGGATTGTATCTGGTGAAAGTGGATTACTGAAGTCATCCGCGCCGTCATTGCGAGGAGTGGAGCGACGAAGCAATCCATGCCGACTGCGTTCTGGATTGCTTCGCTGCGCTCGCAAAGACGTGGTACGTCAGTGCTCCGGCGTTACGCTCTTCATCGCATCCCAAAACAATTCCTGTCCGCTGGCAACGTTCTCGTTCCAGTGATCGGCGGCATTGTCGTCTGCGTCGTCGGTGATGAATTTGAACGAACGCCACGGCAGGCTGTGCCGCTGGCAGACATGCGCTATGGCGTATAATTCCATATCTACAATGTCGATGTTGTTCTCGACCAGCCACGGATCGATGGAGGTCACGAAGCTGTCGCCAGTGCCGCAGGTGACGCTACCGTGACCCGAAGATAGCTTATCGATCTCCGGAGAAAACGGTGTACGACCTCGCGGCGCGAGCGGCATCGCCATCATGTCGCGCTGCACGACATGCGCAACCTCGACGAGGCCGTTGTGCATTTTGTGAATCTTGCCCGCAGTGCCGTAATTGATGACGAGCTTCGGCCGCAGCACCAAAAGAGAAAGCGTCGCAGCGCTCGCGGCGTTGACCTTGCCGACGCCGGTGTAAATCACTTCAACATTTTTCGGCGCGCGTGCCTTGTCGAGTTCGTCGTCGATGGCGGTGAGGACGAGAACTTTGTCGCTCATGTTCGGGTGCTCATGCGAAGTAGCGCTCCAGCACGCGGAGATAGATTTTGGTGAGCTTCTCCAAATCTGCGACAGGAACGCGCTCGTCGACCTGATGCATGGTCTGGCCGACAAGACCGAATTCGAGCACGGGACAATAATGGGTGATGAAGCGTGCGTCGGAGGTGCCGCCGCCGGTGTTCAGTTCAGGCTTGCGCTTGGTGACGTCTTCGATGGCTGCGACGACGAGATCGGTGAATTCCCCCGGTTGCGTGCGGAACACGTCGGCATTCGACGGCTCCCATTCGATCCGCGCGCGAATGGTATTGCCGGAGGCTTTCGTCATGCGCTGCTCGATCAGTTGGCGCAACGACTTCTGCGTATGGCAGTCATTATATCTGATGTTGAATCGCGCGCGCGCGGATGCGGGAATCACATTCCACGCTGGGTTGCCGACATCGATGGAAACGAACTCGAGATTCGACGGCTGAAAGTATTCGGTGCCTTTGTCGAGCGGCTCCGCGCTGATCTCGGCGATCAGTGCCGCCATGTGCGGAACGGGATTGACCGCGCGATGCGGATAGGCGACGTGGCCCTGCGTGCCTTCGACGATCATTGAGCCCGACAGCGATCCGCGTCGCCCGATCTTGATGCAGTCGCCGAGTTCGTTGACGTTGCTGGGTTCACCGAGCACGCAATGGTCGAATTTTTCACCGCGATCCGCCGCCCATTTCAGAAGTTTGATTGTTCCGTTCACGGCATCGGCTTCCTCGTCGCCGGTGATGAGAAACGAGATCGACCCTGCGCCCGATTTTTGCGGCTTGCCGTCATTTGCTTTGAGATAGTCGAGCACAGCCGCAACCGAACAGGCAATGCCGCCTTTCATATCGACCGCGCCGCGCCCGTAAAGAAATCCATTCGCGACGTCGCCAGAAAACGCGCCATGCGTCCATCGCCCGTCGTCCCCCGCGGGCACAACGTCGGTATGACCCGCGAATGTAATGTGCGGTTTGAGTGTGCCGATGCGCGCATAGAGATTGTCGATGTCCGCCGCACCAGCTTCTGAAAACGTCTTGCGATGCGTTTCGAATCCGGCTTCCTTCAAAACCTTCTCAAGCACGCCCAGTGCGCCCGCATCCGCCGGCGTCACCGACGGACAGCGAATCAGGTCGCGGGTAATCGAAAGGGCATCGGTCATATAAGGTCAGTCTCGCAGCAATTCATTGATGCTGGTTTTCGCGCGCGTTCGCTCATCGACGCGCTTGACGATGACGGCGCAGGCGAGTGACGGGCCCGGCGATCCGTTTTTCAATGGTTTGCCGGGCAACGATCCCGGCACCACAACGGAATATTCAGGCACTTCGCCGATGAATGTCTCACCGGTTTCGCGATCGACGATTTTCGTTGATGCGCCGAGAAACACGCCCATCGACAGAACTGCACCCTTGCGCACGATGACGCCTTCGGCGACTTCGGAGCGCGCGCCAACGAAGCAATCGTCCTCGATGATCACAGGTCCGGCCTGCAATGGTTCGAGCACGCCGCCAATGCCGACGCCGCCGGAAATGTGCACGTTCTTACCGATTTGAGCGCAGGAGCCGACGGTCGACCATGTGTCGATCATCGTCGATTCATCGACGTAGGCGCCGAGGTTGACGAAGGACGGCATCAGCACGACGTTCTTTGCAATGAACGCCGAGCGGCGCACGATGGCACCTGGCACCGCGCGAAAGCCTGCATCGCGAAAACGGTTCTCGCCCCAGTCCTCGAACTTCGACGGCACTTTATCCCACCAAGTCGCGCCGCCAGGTCCGCCGGTGATCGGCGACATATCGTTGAGCCGAAACGAAAGCAGCACGGCTTTTTTAAGCCACTGATGCACATTCCATTTGCCGCTGGCTTCACGCTCCGCCACGCGCACCTCGCCCTTGTCGAGCATGTCGAGCGCCAATTCGACCGCATCGCGCACTTCGCCTTTGGTCGCGGAGTTGATCTTGTCGCGGGCGTCGAAGGCGGTATTGAGCGTCTTTTCGAGAGCAGCGTGGGACATCGTATTTCCTTGAAACGGCGGGCAATAGGCGATGCGCTTTTGTCGGGATTTGAGGCGACCAAGTCAAGACGATCAGCGGTCTATGCCTTCGGCAAGTTCTGCAAAAATCCAGTGAGATTGTCGGTGATGTGATCGACATAGGCCGCGTCGCGGCCTTCCAGCTCCCAATCTTCGCGCACCACATTCTTGGTGCCATCGGGCACCACCAGCACGGTGGTCATTCCGAGATCGTGCGGCGTCACCAGATTGCGCGCGAGATCCTCGAACATCGCAGCCTTGTGTGCATCGACATTGTGCATCTTGAGGAAGCGCAGATAGGTCTGGCGCGCGGGCTTCGGTTCGAGTTCAGCGGAGACGATGTCGAACACGCCCTGGAACTGGTTTGAGATGCCGAGGCGCTCGGTGACTTTCGCCGCATGAGCTTTCGAGCCGTTGGTGAGGATGAGCTTGCGGCCCGATAGCTTTTCAATCGCAGCGCCGAGCGCAGGATTGGGTTCGAGCGGCGAGTGGTCGATCTCATGGACATACGCCAAGAAATCATCTGCGCGCAGGCCATGCTCGGTCATCATGCCGCGCATGGTGGTGCCATAGCGCTTGTAATAATCTTTTTGGATCGTAAAAGCCTCGTCCTTTGAGACCTTCAGATAGTCCGCAACGAAATCGCGGATGCGCTCATCGACTTGTTGCCAGAGATTGACGTGGTGTGGATAGAGCGTGTTGTCGAGATCGAACACCCACGTTTCAATGTGGGCAAAACCGCGTTTCGCATATTGTGTCATGGCATTGCGAACCGCAGCGTCTTGCCGCTTCCTGCGACGAGATCGACCGTCGCGTAACCCGTTGTGTTGAGGCCGCGCGTGCCGCAATCGCTATGCTCGGTGAATTCGAATTGCGTTTCGCGGCTGCACAGCATCGTCGCGCCACCCCAGTTCACCGGACGGCTGTTGAACTTGATGATGCGTCCGTCGGTGTCGATGGCTTCCGCAAAACTAAAAACGTTGCGCGGCGTTCCGATGATGTCGGGATGCAAACATTTTCCCGACTCGATACGATACCAGCCGCGACTCGTCGTCGCGCGTCCGTCATCGGTGCCGATGGAGGCCATCACGCGATACGGCGTGTCGTTGCACCAGGTGAGCCCCGTTGCGGACGGAAGCTGTACGGCGGCGATCATGGTCTCGAAAAAATTGGGAGCCTGAGTTGCGTCGGCGGCAAGCCCGCGCGCCTTCAGAAACGCCGCCAACGCATTTTGAGTCTTCGGTCCATCCACGCCGTCGATTGGCGCCGCATCGTAGCCCGCGATCACAAGCAGCCGCTGGATTCCCGCAAAGCGCGCCTGCTCGTCGTCATACGCCGCGCCCTCGGCAAGATAAGCAACCGTGTTGCCGTCGGCATCCGCGGTCGGCGCCACTTCGGTAAAGGGCACGGCAGTCTGGCCGCTACGGCATTGGCGTGCGGCGGCAATCACAAAATCATTCTGCGCGATGCAGAAACTATCAGTGCCGCCTTGTGGAATGGGCGATGCGCCATAGACCGGCAAGGAGCGTGCATAAAACAAAACACGATCCGTGCTGAGCGTACCTTTTGCAACGACGCGGCAGGTCGCGGGGTCGATACGAAACCATCCGCGCGTCGCGGTCGCTGTCTTGTCGTCGATACCGATGGCGGCCTCGACGACGTAGCTCATGCGATTGCAGATTTTCAAATCGGCGTGGGCGGGAGAGGTGAATAAAATCGCTGCGACGAACATCGTCGCCGTATAACAAAATAGGCGAGTGGGATTTTTATAATTGTTATCACCGGGCATAGCCGTCTGAAGGACGGCGTCGCTTCGCTCGCCTATGTCCCGGTGATCCCGGTCATGTGGGCACCATTCCCTTCCATTCGGGATGGCCGGAACAAGTCCGGCCATGACAGATTTATACAATGCGGTTGCTCGCATCATCACTTGTGGATCAGCGTTCCGGTGCCCTGATTGGTGAACAACTCAAGCAACACGGCATGCGGCGTCTTGCCGTCGATGATGACGACGCCCTCGACGCCGGCATCGAGCGAATAGATGCAGGTCTCGACCTTCGGGATCATGCCGCCTGAGATCGTGCCATCGGCGATCAGCTTGCGAGCGTCCTTCACCGACAATTCCGTAATAAGCTTCTTGGATTTGTCGAGCACGCCGGGAACGTCGGTCAGCAGCAGCAGGCGCTTGGCTTTCAGTGCACCGGCGACCGCTCCTGCAAAGGTGTCGGCATTGACATTATACGTCTTGCCGTCTTTGCCCGCCGCGACCGGTGCAAGCACCGGAATCAATTCGTGGCCGATGAGCTGGTTGAGCAATTTCAGATCGATTTTGTCCGGTTCTCCAACAAAGCCGAGATCGATCACTTTTTCGATGTTCGATCCCGGATCGACCGTGGTGCGCGTCGCTTTAGTGGCCGTCACCATGTTGCCGTCCTTGCCGGACAATCCCACGGCTTTGCCACCGGCCTCGTTGATGTTGCTGACGATCTGCTTATTGATCGATCCGGCGAGGACCATCTCGACGATTTCGATAGTTGCAGCGTCAGTAATACGCAAGCCCGCAGCGAATTCCGATTTGATGCCGAGCCGCGTCAGCATCGCCGCGATCTGCGGTCCACCGCCATGCACGACGACAGGATTGATCGCGGTCTGCTCCAGCAAAACAATATCGCGTGCGAATTGCTTGGCGAGTGAGTCCTCGCCCATCGCGTGACCGCCGTACTTAATGACGATAGTTTCCTCGTCGTACTGCTGCATATGCGGCAATGCTTCGGAGAGGATGCGGGCCTGATCCAGCGGGCTGATATTGGCGGGAAGATCAATCATTGCGGGAATCTCGTTCGCGCGGGATGGCAGATGTTGGCGGTGGGTTTAGCCGATTGGGGCAGTCGGCGCAAAGCGCCTCACGTCCTTTTCAACCTGCGCGTCGCGGCCAAATCGCGGCAATTGCAAGCACGATCCAGCTCAGAATAAGGAGTGTGCCGCCTGTCGGTGCTGCCATGGGAAACAGCGCGCTGCCCATGTAATGTCTGAAGGTGAGATCGCCGGAAAACAGTAAGGCTCCGGCAATCATGGCGAAGGTTGCGGTGACGCCAAGCTGCCGCTGCGTCAGACCGTGCGCGGTCAGCAAGGCAGCCGCGATGATCGCAGGCGCATGAAACAGCAGCATGTTGGACGCAGGACCGAGCCGTGCAGCGTCTCCTTGATGCGCCGCCGCTGCGGCGAGCGTCACACCCGCCGCACCCATCAAGGCTGCGAGAAAAGTGGCGAGGCGAACAAATCCATTGGTCACGACGTGCGCTCCTTTAGCAGTTTCACCATCGCCGCGCGCAATTCGGGCATGCCGGCACCCGTGCGCGATGAGGTGACAAGGATTTCGGGAAATGCTGCCGGATTTTTTACGAGAGCCGCCTTCGTTGCGACAATTGTTTCGTCAAGCTCGGATTGTTTGACCTGATCCGCCTTGGTCAGCACCACCTGATAGCTCACCGCGGATTTGTCGAGCGTCTTGAGCACGTCGGTGTCGAGTTCCTTGAAGCCGTGACGTGAATCGATCAACACGTAGACGCGCGCGAGATTGGCGCGGCCCTGTAAAAATTTATGGATCAGCAAGGTCCATGAGGCGACTTGAGTCTTGGGCGCGGATGCATAGCCGTAACCCGGCATGTCGACCAGTCTGAGACTGTTCTCCTTGCCGCCGTTCGCATCGAGCGGACCGTCGAAGAAAATCAGTTCTTGGGTGCGACCCGGCGTGTGCGAAGTTCGCGCGAGCGCGTTGCGTCCGGTCAGCGCATTGATGAGGCTCGACTTGCCGACGTTGGAGCGTCCGGCGAATGCGACTTCGATGCCTTGCATCGGCGGCAAAGTTTCAATGGATGGCGAGGCCCAGATGAACTGCCAGTCGCCGGCGAACATCTTGCGGCCGGTCTCGATCAGCTCCGCATCGGTGTCGGCGGTCATGCGAAGATTCTCGAAAATGAAAACGCCCGGCGATTGCCGGGCGTGCAATCGCTACGTCGCTTTCTTCGCGCCGCCGAACGTCGCCTTGAGGTTATCGAACAATTCGATCTTGGCGCCGTTCTTTTTCATGATGTAGCTTTGCTGGAGCACCGACAGCGTGTTGTTCCAGGCCCAGTAGATCACGAGACCAGCCGGGAACGACGCCAGCATGAAGGTGAAGATCAGCGGCATCCACGCAAAGATCATCTGCTGTGTCGGATCGGGCGGCGTTGGGTTCAGCTTCATCTGGAACCACATCGTAATGCCCATGATGATCGGCCAGATGCCGAGCGCAAGGTAATGTCCGAAGAAAGGCACGGTGGTGGGATCGAAGTTGATGAGTCCGAACAGATTGAACAGATTGGTCGGGTCCGGCGCGGAGAGATCCTTGATCCAGCCAAAGAACGGCGCGTGACGCATTTCGATGGTGACAAACAGCACTTTATACAGAGAGAAGAAAACTGGAATCTGGATCAGAATCGGAAGACAGCCCGCGATCGGATTGATCTTCTCCTTCTTGTAAATTTCCATCATCTCCTGCTGCTGCTTCACCTTATCGTCAGGATACTTCTCCTTCAGCGCGGCAAGCTGCGGCTGCACCGCCTTCATCTTCGCCATTGAAGCGTATGATTTGCTGGCGAGCGGGAAGAACACCGCTTTCACCAATACGGTCACGGCGAGGATGGCGAGGCCGAAATTGCCGACGATGTGGAAGAACCAGTCGATCATCCAGAACATTGGCTTAGTGATGAAATAGAACCATCCCCAGTCGATCAACCGGTCAAATTTGTTGAGTTTGAGCTGCTGGTCGTAGGCATCGACGGTCTTGCTCTCTTTGGCACCAGCGAACAGATTGACGGTCGTTGTCGTGGTGCCGCCGATCGACACCGTGATCGGGTCGAGCAGATAGTCGGTCTGGTAGGTGCGAAGTGTGCCGACGAGGTTCGACGAATAGCGCGCCTGCAATGACGCGGTCGGCGAAGGCAGCAGCGTCGCGGCCCAATATTTATCGGTGATGCCGAGCCACGCATTGGTGGCCTTGAACTCGACGGACTTTGCGTCGTCGATTTTCTTGTAGGCGTATTCCTGCAGGCCGTTATCGCCGAGAACGCCGATCAGTCCTTCATGCAGAATGTAATAACCTGACACCTGCGGCGTGCCGTGACGCGAGATCAGGCCGAACGGATAAAGCGTGACCGCCTTGTCGCCGACGTTCGACACGTCATCTTTGATGGTGAAGAGATATTTGTCGTCGACCGAGATCGCGCGCTTGAAGGTGAGGCCCTGACCGTTGTTGAACGTCAGCGTGATCGGGCTCGATGGCGTCAGCGCGTTCGCGCCTTCCTGCGTCCAGACGGTGTCCTTGTCCGGCATCTTGATCGTCGATCCGGCCGCGGGAACGAATCCGAATTCCGCATAAAACGGCTCCTTGGTGCCTGACGGCGAGAACAGTTCGATGGCCGGCGATTTCGGATCGACGGTCTCGCGGTATTTAATGAGCGCGACGTCGTCGATGCGTGCACCTTTCAATGCGATCGAACCGCTCAGGCTCGGTGTCTCGATCTTGATGCGCGGCGAGGCGGCAATCACAGCGACGCGGCTCTGAACGGGAGCGGCGTTTGCTGCGACGGCAGGTCCGCCGGGAATGGCGGCCGAGGGCGTGGAGCCGGCCTGCGGAGCCCCCGATGGATTGGCCGTTGTCGGCGCAGGCGTTGTCGTCTGCGCCTGACGCTGCGCCTGTTCGGCGGCGCGCTGCTTTTCCATCGTCGGGATGTTGTAAAAATATTGCCATCCGATCAGCACGACGCCGGACAGGATGACGGCGAGGATGGTGTTGCGATCGTTCAGCATTCAAATCTCGTCATTCGTTGGGGCGTGAGTGGAGGGCTTGACCGCTTTGGCGTCGCCGGATTTTGAAGTTTGCCGTTCGAGGCGGCTCAGCGCCGAGCGGAGATCGTCGAACATCGTCTCGAAGCCGCGATCCAATGCGGCCCTGCGGCCGACTATCACATAATCATGGTGAGGTCGCACGGATATGACGTCCAGACGCTTCACCAATTCGCGAAGCCTGCGGCGGACGCGGTTTCGCTCAGGTGCGGTTCCGACCTTTTTAGTGACGGTAAATCCGATGCGGACCGGACCGTCGTCGTTACGGGCGCGGCTTTGCACCACGAAAGCGGGGCTGGCCGTCCGCGGACCTGCGGACGCAGCGACGAAATCCGCGCGTTGCCTTAACCGGTCCATGATTTCAACCGGCGCATGGGGAGATTTTCCGGATGGCTTTTGTTCAGGCGCTCAGGCGCTTACGGCCACGAGCGCGGCGTGCGGCGAGAACCTTACGGCCACCAGTGGTCGCAAGGCGCGCGCGAAAGCCGTGACGGCGCTTGCGCACCAATTTGCTGGGTTGATAGGTCCGCTTCACGGGTCGTTCTCCGCAGTCGAGCAGTTTTCCGGCAAATGTGCCGAGTGAATGAAGGTCTTCCAAAAATGCCGACCTGGAGGCCGAATCCGGTTCAAAACGGCGCTAATCGAGCGCCAAAATAAACCGGCCCGGTCGAGCCGGGCCACCTGGGACAATTGGCGCGGTTTATAGGGGAGCGGCCTGTTTTCGTCAATCTTAGGGTTTATTCTCCTAGCGGACGTTGAAACGATCCAAACCATAATGTTTTCGGGGGTTTGACCCCCGTTCCCGACGGGCGCATTCTGGGGTCTCAAACAGGACCGACGTGGCCGAACACCGCATGAGCCAGATCATTGAGCCGATCCAACAGACCGCGTCCCGCCCCGTGCCCGGATTGCGCTTCGGCCTGTCCGGTAAACTTTTGCTGCTGACCATTCCGCTGATCCTGATTGCGGAAATCCTGATCTACGTTCCCTCGATCGCAAACTTCCGGATGAACCGGCTCAACGATCGTTTAGCTGCTGCGAATACCGCAGCGCTGGTGCTCGACGCCGCACCGAGCGGCATGGTGCCGGACGAACTGGCGCGGCAGATTCTCAGCAGCATCGGCGCACGCGCTGTCGCTATCAAAACCGGACAACAACGGCGCCTGCTTGCGGTCGCAGACATGCCGACCAAGATCGATCACGACGTCGATATGCGCGACATGAATGTGTGGTCGGCCATCGTCGATGCGTTCCAGATCATGCTCGACAATGACGACGAGGTCATGCGCATCCTGGGGCCAGCGCCCGGTAGCGGTCAATTTCTGGAAGTGGTCGTCGATGAGCGGCCGTTGCGTGAGGCGATGTATCATTTCTCGCGAAACCTTCTGCTGCTTTCGCTCGTGATGGCGATCATCACGGCGGGTCTCGTCTATTATGCCTTGCACTATCTTTTTGTCCGTCCGATGCGTCGCATGACGGTCAACCTTGCCGATTTTCATGAGAATCCGGAAAGCGTTGCGAGCATCATGCAACCGTCGCAGCGGGGCGACGAGATTGGCGTGGCGGAGCGCGAACTCTCCGACATGCAGCGCGACCTTGTCTCGATGCTGCATCAGAAGAGCCGGCTTGCGGCGCTAGGTCTCGCCGTCTCCAAGATCAATCACGATCTGCGCAATCTTCTTGCCTCGTCGCAATTGCTGTCCGACCAACTTTCCAGCGTGCCGGATCCGCGCGTTCAAAGATTCGCACCGAAGCTGATGCGCTCATTGGAGCGCGCAATCGCGTTTTGTCAGTCGACGCTTTCATACGGCAAAGCGCAGGAAGCACCGCCCGACCGCCGCATGATTTTGATTGAACCCGTTGTCAACGAAGTTCGCGAGTCGACTGGACTGTTGTCAGATGCGTCGATCGAATGGATCAATGCCATCGAGCGCGGCTTGATGGTGGATGCCGATCCCGATCAGCTGTTTCGCGTGCTGCTTAATCTCGTCCGCAATGCTGCGCAGGCACTGGAGAGCGAGAAATCCAATTCCGGCGTCGCGAAGCAAATTCGTGTCACCGGCCGACGCGAAGGTGCGGTTACAATTTTAGAGATTTCCGACACCGGCCCCGGAATTCCGGCGAAGGCCAAGGCACATTTGTTCGAGGCATTTCAGGGATCCTCCCGCGACGGCGGCAGCGGTCTCGGTCTTGCGATCGCCGCTGAACTCGTCCGCGCACACGGCGGCGACATTCAAGTCGTCGAGGGTACCATCGGGGCGACGTTCCGCATCACCATTCCCGACCGCGCCGTCGAATTGCAGAGCCTGCGCGACGCGCGCGCGCGCGCGTAAAACAAGCGATTTCGCTGCTATATCCAGTCGCTGCGACCTTGCAAAGGCGGTCTGGAGCCGGTAGCTATGGCCCTCTTTCGCGGCGGCTTTCAGGACCGTTTTTGCTGCGAAATGTGCGCCCGTAGCTCAGCTGGATAGAGCACTAGACTACGAATCTAGGGGTCAGGAGTTCGAATCTCTTCGGGCGCGCCATTTCCCACAAAACTCCAATGACAAAACTTCGGCGTTCTGAATTAATGGACGCCAGCGGACGCCCAAAAACATCTAAGAGCGTCCCCGAAAAAGAAGATCAAGAAATCGGATCGGGAAGAAACGGCAATCAAAGGAACGCATCATGCGATTGACCCCGCAACAGATCGAGAATTTCAACACCGAAGGCTGGCTGTTTCTGCCGGAGCTTTTCACCCCGGAAGAAGTCGAGGTTTTGCGCCGCGAAGCGATCTCGATCTATGATGAGCAGCGCCCCGAAGTGTGGCGCGAAAAAAGTGGAGCGCCGCGCACGGCGTTCGCAGCCCATCTTTATAATGAGGCTTTTCGTTTGCTCGGCGCGCATCCGCGCATGATCGATCCCGTCGAACAGATCTTCGGCGAGAAGGTTTACATGCATCAGTACAAGATCAACGCCAAATCCGCTTTCACAGGCGACGTCTGGCAGTGGCATCAGGACTACGGCACGTGGAAGCGCGACGACGGCATGCTGTTGCCGCGCGCGATGAACATCGCGGTGTTTCTTGATGAGGTCTTGCCGATCAACGGCCCGCTGATGCTGGTGCCGAAAAGCCAGAACGCGGGCGACCTCAAAGCGGCGCACGATCTTGCGACAACGTCGTATCCGCTGTGGACTCTCGATGAGGAAACGGTCACGCGCCTCGTGAATGAAGGCGGCATTGTCGCACCGACCGGCAAGCCCGGCGGCATGTTGATGTTCCATGGCAACCTTGTCCATGGTTCGTCCGGCAACATCACGCCGTATCCGCGCAAGATCGTCTATCTCACGCTCAATTCGGTTTCGAATTATATCCGTACACCGACGCGACCGGAGTTCATCGCGCATCGCGATTTCACGCCGATCGCGACGGTGGCTGACGATGCATTGGTGCGTTACGCGCGCAGTCATCGGCAGGCGGCTGAATAGACGGAATGAATCTTCATCATCTCCTTGAAAAACGCCGCGCGGCGGGCAAGCCGGTGCGCGTCGCGCTGATCGGCGCCGGAAAATTCGGATCGATGTTTCTGGCGCAAGTGCCGCACACGCCGGGACTTGAGGTGACAATCATTGTCGATCTCGATCCTGATCGTGCGCGCGAGGCCTGCCGCACGGTGGGGTGGGATGTTGCGCGTATCGATACGACGGCTTTCACCGACGATGCCGCTGCCGCAATCAAGCGCGCCGAGATCGAAGTGGTGATCGAGGCGACCGGCAATCCCCCGGCAGGAATTCGCCATGCGCGCATGGCGATCGCCGCGGGTAAGCATATCGTCATGGTCAATGTCGAAGCCGACGTGCTTGCCGGGCCATTGCTAGCGAACGAAGCGCGGCGCGCGGGCGTGGTCTATTCGCTGGCTTACGGCGACCAGCCGGCACTGACCGCCGAAATGGTGGACTGGGCGCGGGCCACCGGCTTCAAGGTGGTGGCCGCCGGTAAGGGCACCAAGTATCTGCCGATCTATCATGATGTCACGCCCGCGGACGTATGGAGTCATTACGGACTGACCGCAGACGAAGCTCAGTCCGCCGGCATGAATCCGCAAATGTTCAATTCATTTTTGGACGGCACGAAGTCCGCCATTGAGATGGCGGCAATTGCGAACGCGACTGGACTCGACGTCCCTTCGAAGGGACTGGCGTTTCCGCCGTGCGGCGTCGACGATCTGCCACATATCATGCGCCCGCGCGACAAGGGCGGAGTGCTGGAAAAATCAGGTATCGCGGAAGTCGTCTCATCATTGGAACGCGACGGACGTCCGGTGTTCCGCGATCTGCGCTGGGGTGTCTATGTGGTGATGGAAGCACCTAATGACTACGCAGCCGATTGCTTCCGGCAGTATGGATTGAAGACGGACTCTTCGGGGCGTTATGCGGCGATGTACAAGCCGTACCATCTGATCGGACTTGAATTGAATATCTCCGTGCTGTCGGCGGCGCTACGCAACGAGCCGACCGGCCAGCCGCAGGATTTTCGCGGTGATGTCGTCTCCGTTGCAAAGAAAACTCTGCGTGCGGGTGAAATGCTTGACGGCGAGGGTGGCTATACGGTGTGGGGACGCGTGATGCCGGCGGCGGATAGTCTCAAGATGGGTGCCTTGCCGATCGGGCTCGCTCACAGGGTCAAGCTGAAGAACGATGTTGCCCATGGCGCGGTGGTGCGCTGGTCGGATGTCGAGATCGACGCCAAGGACGATGCGGTGGTGACGCGCCGCGCGATGGAGCAGCGATTTTCTGCAGCGCGCTGAGGCTTCGCGTCAGTGCTTCATTGTCGCCGTCAGCCACTCACGAAACGCGGCGATCTTGGGTACGCGTGCATTTTCCTGCGGCGTCACGAAATAGTATCCGGCTTCCTCGGGCAGTATCATGTCGAAGGGCGCGACAAGGCGTCCGTTGCCGATGTCGTCCTCCACGAATGCGGTATGGCCGATTGCGACGCCGATGCCATCGACGGCGGCCTGCACAGTCATGAAAGACAAATCGAATGTCAGGCTCGGATTATTGGCAATCGATGAAGGCAATCCCGCGGCCGCGATCCACAGCCGCCAGTCATCTGTGTAGCCTGACGAATGCAGCAGCGTGAAGCGCGCGAGGTCTTCAGGTTTTTTCAGCCCGTCTTTGCCTTCGAGCAGTTTGGGGCTGCACACCGGAAACATCTGGTCGGCCATCAGCCAGTCGGCATGCAAATCTTTCCACTGCCCGCGCCCGTAGCGGATGGCTGCATCGACATCGCCGCGTCGAAAGTCCACGAGGTCCGACGACGTGGTGATACGCACGTCGATCTGCGGATGTCGCTCCTGGAAACCTGACAGGCGCGGCAGCAGCCATTTGGTCGCAAGCGACGTCATCAGGCTGATGGTGAGAACCTTGTCGTCATCCTTGCGCAGCAGCCGGTCGGTGGCGAAGCGCAGATCCTGAAATGCCGCGCGAATTCCCGGCAGATATTCCGCAGCCTTCGGCGTCAGCGCCAGCGCCCGGTTCTGCCGGACGAACAGGCGGAGGCCGAGTTCTTCCTCCAGCCGCCGGATTTGATGGCTGATGGCGGTCTGGGTAACGTTCAGCTCCAGCGCTGCGTTGGTGAAGCTCAAATGCCGCGCGGCGGCCTCGAAGGCCCGCAAACCGTTCAAAGAGGGCAGTCTGGCGGCCATTTGGCATCCAATACATGAGATATTCTCATATAAAAGAGGACAAGCTGTCGTTTGTCAACGCACAAAATAGCAACGATATTCTGGCCATCGAATTCAATACAGGAGGCCAATATGTCGACTTGCAACACTGAATTGATGACAAATCATCATCACGAAGATTTCTCCCACGCTTTCTTGTCCCACCCCATCGCGGCGGTGTCGGACGTCCTGCACATTTGGCGGCAGCGCTTCGTTGCAAGGCAGGAGCTTGCCCATCTGACCGAGCGTGATTTCCACGACGTCGGCGCTAGCGCATCCGACTTCGCCTTTGAAGCTGACAAGCCGTTCTGGCGCGCGTGAAATAACCAAGGCCGGGCGAAAGTCCGGCCTTCTCTTTGAGTGCTGCACTTTAGAGCTTTGCGGAGGTCGGTCATGCTCACGCATCATTCTCTCAGCTTCGATACCAGCGACCTCGGCCGGTTCACCGATGTGCTCCGGCTGCCCTCGGGCAAATCGCTGACAATGCGGTTCGCTGAACCGGACGACGCGGATGCGCTCCAATCCTATTTCCGCGCGCTGTCACAGGGCTCGCGCAGCCGCCGGCTGATGGGGGCTGCGAGCGAGTTGCCGCCGTCCGAACTCGACAGGGCAACGCATGTTGGCGTGCAGAATATTTTTTCTGTCGTGGCCGAAATGATCGTCGACGGTGTGAACATCGTCGTCGGCGAGGTGCGTTATGCATTCGATGCCGCGAGCCTGAGCGTGGAGTTCGGCATTTCGATCGATGACCGTTTTCAGGGTCAGGGCATCGGGGCGACGATGTTGTCGAATCTCGAATGCCGGTCGGCGGCGCTCGGCGCGGAGCGCCTGATTGGCGATACGCTGCGCAACAACGAGGCGATGATCGCACTTGCGCGCAAGCTCGGCTTCGCCTTCAAGCCGACGCCAAATGACTGGAAGCAAGTCCGGTTTGAAAAACCTCTGGTTCGTGCCGTTGAAGACATTCCGTGCGAAAGCTGGCGGATTGCCGCTGGCGGAAGTCTGTTTCGCGACGTGGGTCTTGCTGCTGCGCTCTGACTTGTGATCGCGGCGCGTCACGTCGGCTTGTACGCTGCGACCGCGATGGACTAGGCTTTCGGAGCGCCTCGCAAGGCGCGTGTGTTCCGGGAGAGTTCGATGGCATCCTCTGCAAAATCCGATATTTGGCTTGCCTCAGGCGTTCGTACGCCGTTTGCGAAAGTTGACGGCCCACTCAGCGGCGTCGACGCCATTGCGATGTCCGTCCCCGTTGCCAAGGCGATGATAGGCAAACTCAATGGGGGCAAACCGGACTTCGCGGTGTGGGGCAATGTCGTGCCCAACCTGACATGGAGCAACATCGCGCGTGAAATTCTGATGGACGCCGGAGCGGACGCGACGATCCCGGCCTATTCCACAGTGATGGCCTGCTCGACCAGCATGATGGGCGTGTTTGAGGCGGCAGGCTTGCTCGACAACGATACGCGCAGTCTCGCGCTGGTCGGCGGCGTCGATAGTCTCAGCCAAATCCAGCTTGGGCTCGGCATGTCGCTATCGAACTGGGTACGCCAATTCCAGAGCGCGCGTTCGCTCGGCCAGAAATTGAGTCATGCGATCGACATCAAGCTGCGCGATGTGCGGCTTTATATTCCCGCCGTCAGCAACCGCACCACCAGCATGAGCATGGGCGAGCACACCGAGATCACCGCCAAGGTCTGGAACATCTCGCGCGAAGCACAGGACCAGATCGCGCTGGAAAGCCATCAGCGTGCCGTTGCTGCTTGGGATCGCGGCTTCTTCGATGACCTCGTGATTCCGTTCGGCGATGTGCGCAGGGATACCATCCCGCGCAAGGACACATCGTTGGAGAAACTTGCGCGGCTGTCGCCCGCGTTCGACCGCACCAGTGGCAAGGGCACGCTGACGGCCGGCAATTCGTCGCCGCTGACCGACGGCGCATCCAGCATATGGGTCGCATCCGAAAAAGGATTATCGCGCATTCCCGCCAATACGCCGCGCGTCAAACTGGTCGACTGGGAAATTGCGTCGGTGGACTTTCGTGTCGAGGGTTTGCTGATGGCGCCGCCTTATGCGATCCCGCGTTTGCTTGCGCGCAACTCGCTCAAATACGACGACATTCATCTTTGGGAAATTCACGAAGCGTTTGCAGCGCAAGTGCTCGCACATATCAAGGCGTTGGAGAGCCCCGACTTCATCCGCGACAAGGCTGGCGTGAAAGCCGACTTCGGAAAATTCCCCCGCGAGCGGATGAATCCGACCGGCGGCAGCGTCGCCATCGGTCATCCGTTCGGTGCGACCGGCGCGCGCATTTTGAGTCAGGCCGTGAAGGAATTGTCGGCAATGCCGAAAGGCCAGCGCGCCATCGTCAGTATCTGCGCCGACGGCGGCCAGGGCACCGTGGCGCTGTTGGAAGCTGCGTAAGATTTCAAGTCAGCCTCCGCTAAAGACTGGTTTGCGCTTGGCGATGAATGCTTGCACGGCTTCCTTGTGATCGGCAGTTGCCGCAGCCTTGACCATGCGCACGGCTTCGCCATCGAGCGACGTCAGGAAATCGCTCGTCAATGCTTCGTTGAGATTTTCCTTGAGGAAGTTCAACGCCGTCGCAGCGCCTTGCGCGAGTGCCCTCGCCATCGCGAAGGCTTCCTCGCGCAATTTGTCATCCGGCACCACGCGATTGACGAGGCCGATGGCTTCGCACCTTTTGGCATCGACCTTTTCGGCGAAGAACATCATTTCGCGCGCGCGGGCGGTGCCGACGATGCGCGTCAGCAGCCACGACATGCCGTAGTCGCCGCTCAATCCAATTTTCGCATAGGCCGTGGTGACGAACGCCGATTCCGCAGCGATCCGCAGATCGCAAGCCAGTGCCAGCGATAATCCAGCACCCGCTGCAGCACCGGGCAGCGCCGCGATTGTGGGTTTGCGAACATTGACGAGAACGCCGGTCAGCGTGCGCTGACGTTCCTGCAGCCGCGCGACTTTCTGATCGAAAGACAATTCCGGCGCGAGGCTGCCGCCGCTCTTGCCGCCCATGCTTTTGACGTCGCCGCCAGCGCAGAACGCGGTGCCCGCACCGGTAATAAGGATAGCGCCGACATTCGAATCCTCGCCGCACTGTTTGATCATTCGGCGCAAGGCAGGTGTCAGATTGTCGGACAGCGAATTTCGCGCGTGCGGGCGATTGAGCGTAATTGTTGCGACGCGTTCGCGCACCGAACACAAAAGCTCCTCGGTGCCAGTCTCGATGACGGCCTCAGTTTGTCCCATGCCGTTGCTCCCCTTTATGTCGATTTATTGGTTTTGAATGTGAACGCCTCGCAATTGGCGATCCAGAAAAACCTCGCGCAACCCTGTTATGTCGGGTACCCCATCGTATATGATGCCCGTCGACCGAAAGGCCGGACGTGGTTTTATTCTTGGTTTCGTCGCCAACATACTGGAGATTTTCATGCGCAAGATTTTGACGATTCTCGCGGCTCTGGCGTCTTTGAGCCTGACCAATTGCGGGTACAACGCGATCCAGCAGAACGACGAATCCGTGAAGTCGGCCTGGTCCGAAGTTACCAACCAGTATCAGCGCCGCGCTGATTTGGTGCCGAACATCGTCAACTCCGTGAAGGGTTTTGCGCAGCAGGAAAAGGACGTTCTGCTCGGCGTCACCAATGCGCGCGCCAAGGTCGGCAGCATCAACGTGACACCGG
The DNA here is from genome assembly GCA_038230475.1 of Hyphomicrobiales bacterium. Classification (GTDB taxonomy): domain Bacteria; phylum Pseudomonadota; class Alphaproteobacteria; order Rhizobiales; family Xanthobacteraceae; genus Afipia. The sequence continues at coordinate 168,982 of JBBRNE010000003.1, read as the reverse complement.
AAGTGCTCAACGATCCGGCGGCATTCCAAAAATTCCAGGCAGCCCAGGGTGAACTCTCCGGCGCGCTGTCGCGTCTGCTCGTGACGACCGAAGCCTATCCGAACTTGAAATCCGATCAGCTGTTTCGCGATCTCGTCGCGCAGCTCGAAGGCACCGAAAACCGTATCGCGGTTGCACGCAATCGCTACATTAAATCCGTGCAGGATTACAATGTGGGCATCAGGACATTTCCAAACAACCTGACGGCGATGGCGTTCGGCTACAAGGAGAAGGCGAACTTCACGGTCGAGAACGAGAAGGAGATCTCGGTTGCGCCGAAGGTCGACTTCAACGTACCGCCTCCGGCTGCGCCGGCAACGCCTGCTCCGGCACCTGCGCCTGCTCAACCTGCAAAATAGGCCGCGATAGCAACGAGTCCGCGCGATGAAAGCGGCAAAAGCAGCGCTTCTCGCTTTCATGCTGTGTTGGCCGCTCGCGGCCAATGCAGATGTTGCCGTGCCGCCGATCGGGCGCGTCGTCGATCAAACCGGCATTCTGAGCAGCGATCAGGTCGCGCGCCTCGAACAGACTCTGAAAGATTTCGAAGACCGCAAGGGCAGCCAGATCGCGGTCTTGATTGTGTCGACAACCGCGCCGGAGACGATCGAGCAATATTCATTGCGGGTCGTCGAGCAATGGAAGCTCGGCCGCAAGAAGATAGACGACGGCGCGCTGTTGATCATTGCCAAGGAAGACCGCAAGCTGCGCATAGAAGTCGGTTACGGCCTTGAGGGCGTACTGAACGACGCCACTGCAAAGCGCATCATCGACGAAATCATTACACCAAGATTCAAGAACAGCGACTTCGACGGCGGCATCGAGGCCGGCGTCGAGCGCATCATCGGCGTGATCGACGGCGAGCCGTTGCCTGCGCCGAAGCCGAAATCCAATCCCGTCGATCTCAGCGCCATCGGCGATTACTTTCCGTTTCTGTTCATCGGCACTCTGATTATGGGCGGAATGTTCCGCGCACTCTTCGGTCGATTGCTGGGCGCGTCGATTGCCGGCGGGGTCATTGGTCTGGTGATATTTCTTCTCGCCGGCGCCCTTTCGATTGCGGCGATTGCCGGCATCATCGTGTTCGTGCTCACATTGTTTGGCGACGCGATAGGGTCCGGTGGTGGTGGCAGCAGCAGTTCCGGCGGAGGATTCAGTTCCGGCGGATCGAGCGGAGGCGGGTTCAGTGGAGGCGGCGGCAGCTTCGGCGGCGGCGGCGCATCGGGCAGTTGGTGATTATGAGTATCAAACGCATCAGCAAGCATCTGTTTCTCGACCGCTGGCCGCTGCGGCGGGCTTTCCCGCGACAAGTTCTGGCCAATATCGAGAAGGCGATCAAATCCAGCGAGTTGAAGCACGCGGGCCAAATTCGTTTTGTTGTGGAAGGCGCGCTGGAAAGCCGTCCGCTGCTGAGGAATCAAACGCCTCGTGCACGCGCGCTCGATGTGTTCTCGCGGCTTCGTATGTGGGATACGGCGCATAACAACGGTGTCCTCATCTATCTGCTGTTGGCTGACCGGCAAGTCGAGATCGTCGCCGATCGGGGCATCAATGCCAAAGTCGGGCATGCCGAATGGCAAAGAATTTGCGGCGTGATGGAAACCGAGTTTCGCCGCAAGAACTTTGAAAGCGGTGTTCTCAAGGGAATTGCCGCTGTCTCGGACTTGATGTTCGAGTATTACCCATCGACCGGCGTTCACCGGAACGAATTGCCCGACAAGCCGATTTTGCTTTGAATTCTGCATTGCAAACGGCCGAGAGCGCCGGAACCTTTTCACGTGAATGTTGACGGCTTGCGCGTTTGGACTGTTGATTGCCGGGAAAATTCGCCATAATTCTGGAACGCGTTTTGGCACTCTCGCTTCTCAGGGTATGTAATTTGTCCCGGCTTATTCCACTCATTGTCCTGTTCGTAGCAGCGTTCGGTATTGCATCGAGTACGCGTCCAGCGTCTGCGCTTCGGCTGAGCCCGGAGCAGACCGAGATGTATACGTCGGTCTCGATCAATCCGCCGTCTGCCGAGACCATGACGATCTGTTACGGCTTCGTTTGTCGCCGCCGTGCGGAGCTTGATTTCAATTCATCCGACAAGAAGGAACTTGCGAAGATTCTTGACGCCGGTAAGGCGACGGCCGCGGCGGAACGCTCCGCGATTCAAAAAGCAGTGGTGTGGTTCGACCGCCGGGCTGGATCGATGATCGGCACCGACAAGCGCGTCGCACGCGCCGATATTCGCGCGGGTGCCGATGCGGGCAATTTCGATTGCTGGGATTCGACGCGCAATACGTCGAGCTTTCTGTTTGTGATGCAGGAATGGGGCCTGCTGAAGCATCACACGGTCGGCAATCCGCGCTACCGCGGCAACATCTTGGCGCTTCAGCTTCCGCACAACACCGCAGTGCTAGTGGAGAAAGAAAGCAAGATCGAATGGGCCGTCGATATGTGGACGACCAAATATCTCCAGCCGCCGGATGTCATGCTGGTCGAGACATGGATGAAGGAAGATTGATCGCGGTCGATCGTTTGCGCCTTACGTCGACGCTTTTTTCGCGTCTCTCCAATAGCGATCCTTCAAATGCCGTTTCACGAGTTTGCCGGTCGGCGTCCGCGGCAGCTCCGCCTCGAAGTCCACGCTCTTCGGGCACTTGATTGGCGACAGATGTTTCCTGCAAAATAAAATCAAATCCGCTTCGAGGGCCTTGCTCGCCATTTTCATGTCGTGAGGCTGCACGACGGCCTTCACTTCTTCGCCCATCTCCTCGTTCGGTACACCAAACACAGCGACATCGGCCACCGCCGGATGCGAGATCAAAATGTCCTCGGTCTCCTGCGGGTAGATATTCACGCCGCCGGAAATGATCATGTAGGCCTTTCGATCGGTGAGATAGAGAAAGCCTTCTTCGTCCAAATAGCCGACATCGCCGATGGTTGACCATCCCTTGTCGTTGAACGCGCGCTTCGTCTTGTCCGGATCGTTGTGATAGGCGAATTGCGGGCCTTCGGCGAAATACACACCGCCGATTTCGCCGACGGGAAGTTCCTCATCATTGTCGTCGAGAATTTTGATCTTGCCGACGACGGCTTTGCCGACAGTACCGCGATGGGTCAGCCATTGCTGCGAATTGGACACGGTGACGCCGTTGCCTTCTGATCCGGCGTAATATTCCACAATGATAGGTCCCCACCATTCGATCATCTTCGCCTTGACCTCGACGGGGCAGGGCGCTGCCGCATGGATCGCACATTTCAGCGATGAGACATCATAGCGCGCACGAACCTCGTCCGGCAGCTTCAGCATCCGCACGAACATCGTCGGCACGAGCTGCGAGACGTTGACGCGATGCTTCTGTACGAGCGCGAGATAGTCCTCGGCGTCGAAGTGCTCCATGACAACTGAAGTGCCGCCGAGAACGCCGACCATCATGTTGAAGCGCAAAGGGGCCGCGTGATAGAGCGGCGCGGGCGAGAGGTAAATACTGTCCGACGACATGCCGTACATATCGACGCACAGAAGTTTCAGAAACGCATTCGGCACGGTGATCGATGTTTCCGCGGCAACGCGTTTGACGCCTTTGGGTCTTCCCGTCGTGCCCGACGAATACAGCATGTCGAAGCCTGCGCTCTCGTCCGCGATAGGCGTTGTCGACTGTGCTGCGGTCTCTTTATCCCATGAGCGAAAGCCAGAGCGTGCCTCGCCGGTGGTGAAGAAGATCGGCGCGTCAGCACTCGCTGTCACAAGACTCGCGACTGCATCGACGCATTGCGGCGAAGTGATGAGAATCTTTGCGCCGCAATCCTTGACGATGTAGGCGATCTCGTCGGTCGTCAGATAACGGCTGATAGCCGTGTAATAGAGGCCGCTGCGCTGCGCGGCCCAGCAAATCTCCATGAAGGCGAGGGTGTTCTCAAGCAGGAACGCGATGTGATCGCCGCGCTTCAACCCAAGCGAACGGAACAAATGCGCGATCTGGTTGGAACGCTCGTCGAGTTGAAGATAGGTGATCGCTTCGCCGGATTTCGCCAACCGGTAGGCGACCTTGTCCGGTGTTGTTCGCGCGTGAATGGACGGGTGAGTCATGGCAGGTCAGCCAGACGTTGCGATCAGAGCCGCTCGACGATTGTAACATTCGCCATGCCGCCGCCCTCGCACATCGTTTGCAAGCCGTAACGCTTGTTGCGTTTCTGGAGTGCGTTGACGAGCGTGGTCATCAGCTTGGTGCCGGATCCTCCAAGAGGGTGGCCGAGCGCGATTGCGCCGCCGTTGACGTTTAGCTTTGCAGGATCGGCACCCGTGTCTCGCAGCCACGCCGTCGGCACAGATGCAAATGCCTCGTTGACCTCGAACAGATCGATGTCATCGACCGACATGCCGGCCTTCTTCAGCGCGCGATGCGTTGCAGGCAATGGTGCTTCGAGCATGATAACTGGATCGTGGCCGATCATGGTCATGTGATGAATGCGTGCCATCGGCTTGATGCCGAGCGACTTCAAGCCCTTTTCATTGACGATCATCACGCCGGATGCGCCATCGCAAATCTGACTGGCGCTCGCTGCAGTGATGCGTCCGCCTTCTGCGATCAGTTTGACGTTGCGGATTCCCTCCAGCGTTGCATCGAAGCGAATGCCTTCGTCGACGGTGTGAATGTCGGTCGAGCCGTCTTCGCGCTTGATCGTCAGTGGAATGATTTCATCCTTGAACGCACCGGCTTGTGTTGCCGCAATCGCTTTCTGATGGCTGTCGTAGGAATACTGATCGAGTTCGTCTTTCTCGATGCCGTATTTCTTGGCCATCATTTCCGCGCCGGTGAACTGGCTGAACTGGATATTGGGATAACGTTTCTCGATGTTCGGGCTTTTGAAGTGCCCGTAACCGTTCTTGGCCGGAAGTTGCGACGGCAACCCCATCGGCACGCGCGTCATGCCTTCGACGCCTGCGGCGATCACGATATCCATCGATCCCGACATCACGGCTTGCGCTGCAAAATGCAGCGTCTGCTGCGACGAGCCGCATTGACGGTCGACCGAGGTGCCCGGCACGCTTTCCGGCAGCTTCGAGGCCATGATCGCATTACGGGCGACATTGTTGGATTGTTCACCGACCTGCATGACACAGCCCATAATGACATCTTCGATCTGTGCGGGGTCTGCGCCGGAGCGCTCCACAAGTGCGTCGAGCACGGAGGCTGCGAGGTCGACCGGATGCCAGCCCGCGAGGCGGCCTCCCTTGCGGCCACCGGCGGTACGTGCTGCGGCAACGATATAGGCTTCGGCCATTCTAAACTCCCGGTCGATCTTGTTTGATTTTGCGAAAGTAAAGTGCCGCCATTCGCCGCCGTCAATCTTTGAATTAGCGCTTGAGCAAAAACGGAACATCCAGTTAGCTGCCATGTCATCAGGGGCTGGCATGCCACAAGATTTTGCACAAATGCCGGCACAGATGCGTGATACGACGATGATCCAGAACAAAAAGAACAGGTCCGGGAGAAACGAATGAGCGGGCAATCGGCGGCAAGCGGACCGCTGCGCGGCGTGCGGGTGATCGAGTTTGCAGGCATTGGGCCAGGACCGTTCGCGTCGATGCTGCTGTCCGACATGGGTGCGGATGTTGTTTCAATTGCGCGACCTGGGCAAGGCAAGCGCGACGCGCGCGATTTCGTTAACCGCGGCCGCAAAGTGATCGAACTTGATCTGAAAAATCCATCCGACATCAAGCAGGCGCTCGATCTGCTGGCTGCGGCCGACGTCCTGATTGAGGGATTTCGTCCGCAGGTCATGGAGCGGCTCGGCCTCGGACCGGACATCGCTCTCAAGCGTAATCCGCGCCTCGTGTACGGTCGCATGACAGGCTGGGGCCAGGACGGTCCGCTCGCACAATCTGCGGGGCATGACATCAACTACATCGCGATCACGGGCGCGCTGGATTCGTTTCGCTCGTGCGACGGCGACACAGTGTCGCCGCTCAATCTCGTCGGCGATTACGGCGGCGGCGCGCTCTATCTCACCGTCGGCGTTCTGGCTGCGGTGATCGAAGCGCGAACGTCAGGAAAAGGTCAGGTCGTCGATGCGGCGATGTGCGACGGCGTTTCCAGCATGTTGGCGATTTTTCATAGCATGCGCGCGACCGGCCGTTGGAGCGATCAGCCGCGCACGAATTTACTCGACGGCGGTGCGCATTTTTATCGTACCTATGAATGTAAGGATGGTCGGTACATCGCGATCGGTGCGCTCGAACCGCAATTCTATGCCGAGTTGCGCAAGCTCGCGGGCCTCAATGAAGGCTGCTACGACGATCAGATGAATCGCGGCAACTGGCCTGCGATGCATGACAAGATGGCGGCCGTGTTCAAAACCAAGACGCGCGATGAGTGGACGAAATTGTTCGAGGGCAGCGACGCATGTGCGGCACCCGTGATTGAAATGTTCGACGCGCCGAAGCATCCGCATCTGGTGGCAAGAAAAACTTTTGTTGAAGCGGACGGCGGCGTTCAGCCCGCACCTGCACCGAGATTCTCGCGAACGCCGTCTGCCATTCAAAGTTCTGCGGCTGCACCTGTGACAAGCGCTGCCGAAATCCTCAACCAGTGGTCGAAGCATGCTTCGGCTAAAGCATCGTAAAACAAGCCAAGGAAAAGCTCATGCAACTCAAAGATGTTTCGGTTCTTGTCACCGGCGGCGGTTCTGGTCTCGGCGCGGCAACTGCGCGCGCAATGGCCGCCAAGGGCGCCAAGGTCGCGGTGATCGACATGAACAAGGAAGGTGCTGAGAAAGTCGCCGGCGAGATCAAGGGTCTCGCATTGGTCGGCGACGTGTCCGAAGAAGCACCGGTCAAGGCCGCGATCGAGAAAGCCGAGAAGGCGCACGGCATCATTCGGGTGCTGGTCAATTGCGCGGGTATCGGCGGCGCGGTGAAGACCGTCGGCAAGAACGGCGCGTATCCGCTCGACCATTTCACCCGAATCATCAAAGTGAACATGATCGGCACGTTCAACTGTATCCGTCTGGTGGCAGAGCGCATGCAGACCGCGGCGCCCATCGGCGAAGAGCGCGGCGTGTGCATCAACACTGCGAGCGTCGCTGCCTATGATGGACAGATCGGTCAGGCGGCATACGCCGCGTCCAAAGGCGGCATCGTCGGCATGACGCTTCCCGTCGCGCGCGATCTTGCCTCGCTTAATATCCGCGTGATGACGATTGCGCCGGGATTGTTTCTGACGCCGCTGCTGATGGGTCTTTCGGAAGAAGCACAGAAAAGTCTCGGAGCACAGGTGCCGCATCCCGCGCGTCTCGGCGACCCGACGGAATACGCCAGTCTCGCCGTCCACATCGTCGAGAACCCGATGCTCAACGGCGAAGTCATCAGGCTCGATGGTGCCATCCGCATGGCGCCGCGCTGATGAATTTCGATTTCTCTGACGAACAGAAGCAACTTCGTAACGAGGCGCGGCGCTTTCTTGCCGAGCGATCGTCGCCGAAGGCGGTACGCGCGGTGCTTGAGGGGAAGGTTCCCTACGATCGCGAATTGTGGAAGGGACTCGCCGAGATGGGATTCCTCGGTGTCGCTATTCCAGAGCAGTTCGGGGGCGCAGGTGCAGGGCATCTGGAGTTGTGCGTGATCGCGGAGGAATTGGGTCGCGCGCTGGCACCCGTTCCGTATTCCTCGACGATCTATCTCGCCACCGAGGCCATCATGATGGCCGGCAGCGATGCGCAGAAAGCGAAATGGCTGCCGAAGATCGCTTCAGGAGCCGCCATCGGTACGCTGGCGTTGTTCGAGGGCGCGGGAAATCCATCGCACAAGGCGATCAAGGTCGCGGCGACGAATGGCGCACTCACTGGCACGAAATTGCCGGTGCCGGATGGAGCCATCGCAGATTTCGCGATTGTCGCCGCGCGGACGGCGTCAACCGGACGCGAAACCGACATTGCGCTTTTCATCGTCGATCTTTCCGGCGACGGAGTGCAACGAAGAGCGCTCAGCAATCTCGATCAGTCGCACAATCAGGCCGAGATTATTTTCGACAGGTGCAAGGCTGAACCTTTGGGACCGGCGAGCGAAGGCTGGAGTATTCTCACGCGGGTGCTGGATCGCGCAGCTGTCCTGATGGCGTTCGAACAGGTCGGCGGGTCGGATCGCGCGTTGGAAATGGGGCGTGATTACGCGCTCGATCGCGTTGCGTTCGGTCGTCCCATCGGCTCGTTTCAGGCCGTGAAGCACATTCTTGCCGACATGTATGTGTCGGCAACGTTGGCGCGTTCCAACTGTTACTACGGCGCGTGGGCGCTTTCGACTAACGCTGCCGAATTGCCGGAAGCCGCAGCGACTGCGCGCATCAGCGCGACGCAGGCCTTTCAGCATTGCGCGAAAAACAATATCCAGGTGCATGGCGGCATGGGATTTACCTGGGAGTTCGATTGTCATTTATATTACCGGCGCGCCAACGCACTCGCTTTGTCGCTCGGCAGTCTGTCGTACTGGGAGAACCAGTTGATCGACCGCATGCGCTTCCGAAACGCGGTTTAAGAGGATTCGACGATGAATTTCGACGACACACCGCAGGAAGCCAAATTTCGCGCCGAGGCCCGCGTTTGGATTGACGCCAACGCGCCGAAACATCTCGAAGCTGAACTGTCGCAACCGACCGTCGGCCGCATTCAGCTCAAGAGTGAGAATCTTTTGACTGCCTCCAAGGCCTGGCAGAAGAAAAAAGCCGTTGCCGGGTGGGCATGCCTGCATTGGCCGAAAGAATATGGCGGACGCGGGGCATCTCCGATCGAGCGCGTGATCTGGCAGCAGGAAGAAAGTTTCTACGGCAAACTCGAAGGCGTGTTTCTGATCGGGCAGGGCATGTGCGGACCGACCGTGATGGCGTTCGGCAACGACACCGACAAGGCGAAGTATCTGCCCAAGATCGCATCGGGCGAACATGTGTGGTGCCAATTGTTTTCCGAACCTTCGGCAGGATCGGACGTCGCTGGTTTGCGCACGCGCGCGGAGAAGAAAGGCGACGATTGGACCGTCAACGGTCAGAAAGTCTGGACCACCGGCGCGCATTTTTCCGATTACGGCATCGTCATCACGCGCACCGATCCGACACAGCCCAAGCACAAGGGCCTGACGATGTTCTGGCTCGATATGAAATCGCCGGGCGTCGAGGTGAAACCGATCAAACAGGCCAACGGCCAATCGGAATTCAACGAGGTCTATTTCGCCGACGTGAAAATTCCGGACTCGCAACGCCTAGGTGCCATCAACGACGGTTGGAATGTTTCACTGACCACTTTGATGAACGAGCGCATGTCGATCGGTGCGCGGCAATCGACCGGCTTTCCGGAATTGTTTGCGTTCTGCAACGACATGATGCTGGAAGATGGTCTTGCGATTGACGACAAGAATGTGCGCTCGAAGCTTGCGAGTTGGGCGGTCAAAGCCAGTGGCCTGAAATATACGAGTTATCGTTCGATCTCGGCGCTGTCGAAAGGCGAGCGTCCGGGCCCGGAAAATTCCATCGGCAAGCTTGTCGCTGGAACCATGCTTCAGGACATCGCAACCTTCGCGATGGATTTGCAGGGGGCGGCTGGTGTGTTGACCGGTGAGGACAGCGCTGGCGCGGCCGGACAATTTCAGGCGATGCTGTTGCGGTCGCCATCGGACCGCATCGCGGGCGGCACCGATGAAATTCTGCGGAACATCATCGCCGAACGTGTGCTCGGATTGCCGGGCGATATTCGCGTCGACAAGGATGTGCCGTTCAATGCCGTTCCGACGCGCGGGCGCTCATAGATATGGCAAGTGATCTGGACGTCGTCGAGAAGCTGCTCGCGGCACGCTATTCCTGTCGCGCATTCAAGGCGGACGAAGTTCCGCGCGCAACCGTTGAGCGCATTTTGAATGCCGCGCAAAAAACCGCGTCTTGGTGCAACAGCCAGCCGTGGCAGGTGACGATCTTCAGCGGCGATGCGGCGCAGAAATTCAGCGAAGACATTTATAAGGCTGCAAGCGAGCGTGCAGAGGGCACGACAGATTTTCCGTTCCCGCGCGAGTATAAAGGCGTCTATCTCGACCGCCGCCGCGAAAGCGGATTTCAGCTTTACAACGCGCTCGGGATTCAGCGCGGTGACAAGGCCGCGTACCAAGAGCAGATGCTGGAGAATTTTCACTTTTTCGGCGCGCCGCATGTCGCGATCATCACGTCGGATGAAGCGCTCGGTGTGTACGGTGCAATTGATTGCGGTGCTTATGTAGGTAACTTCATGCTGGCGGCGCAGGCGGTGGGGCTTGCGACGATTCCGCAGGCCGCACTTGCCGGACATTCCGATGTGGTGCGTAGACATCTTGGGGTCGGCGAAGATCGTAAAGTCGTTTGCGGAATTTCGTTCGGCTATCCGGACGCGGCGCATCCGGCCAACAGCTATCGCACCACGCGCGCAACTATTCCTGAGGCCGTTAAATTTACTGGCGATTAGCCACGACTGGAATCGACCATGACCGAACAGCCGCCTGCTAAGAAATACGCCGACGTTCTCGGCCGTCGCATGGCGTATCATGAGCGCGGCGCCGGCCCACCGATCCTGTTCCTGCATGGCAACCCTACGTCATCTTATCTGTGGCGCGACGTTATTCCAGAGCTTGAAGGCAAAGGCCGCCTGATTGCGCCCGATCTGATCGGCATGGGCGATTCCGACAAGCTGCCTGATGTGAAACCCGACACCTATCGGTTCGCCACGCATCGCGATTATCTCTGGGCGTTCATCGACAAGGTGATCGGCCCGACGGACAAAATACTTTTCGTGATTCACGATTGGGGTTCGGCGCTCGGATTCGACTGGGCCAATAATCACCGCGATCGCGTGCGCGGCATTGCCTACATGGAAGGCATCGTGCGCTCCATCGCGGGGTGGGACGACTGGAGCGAGGCGGCAACGCCGGTATTTCAGGGTTTTCGCTCGGACAAAGGCGAGCAGATGATTCTCGACCGCAATCTGTTCGTCGAGCGTGTCCTACCCGGCTCTGTCTTGCGGAAATTGTCCGAAGCAGAGATGGCGGAATATCGCAAGCCATTCCTCAACCGCGAGGATCGCTGGCCGACGCTGACTTGGCCACGGCAAATCCCCATCGCGGGCGAGCCGGCCGACGTGGTTGCGATTGTCGATGGCTACGCCAAATGGATGGCTGAGAACGATGTGCCGAAATTGTTCGTCAACGCCGAGCCGGGCGCGATCCTGATCGGCAAACAGCGCGAATTTTGCCGAAGCTGGAAAAACCAAACCGAGGTCACGGTTCCCGGCTCGCACTTCATTCAGGAAGATTCCGGCCCCGCCATCGGGAAGGCCATTGCGACTTGGATGGACAGGAACAAGGTCTGATCACCTGATTCTGGTTGCCCCGAATCAGACAGCGCACTGATTCGCCGGGAACTCTGAATCGCCTCTATATAAGATGAATGCCCAGGCTGATCGGCCGGGGTGGTTAACTCTCCGTTAGGAAATCCCATTGCATCCTTGGGAAACGGAGAAATTGCGATGTGGTCCAGCCGAACAGCTTTTGAGAACGACGCGTGCCCTGTTGGCGATGAATTGCTCGGTAGTCTTTATCGCGCCAGCGAACATGGCCTTTCCGATTTGGTCGAATCTGTCTCGCCGGACGTCCGCGCAATGCTCGCGCTGTTTTGTTATCGCCGCAACCATCTGCACTCGATGGGTCTTGCGATTGCCGCGACCTGCACGCAGCGCGATCTGGTCGAGCAGGGCGGTATCGTCGGCTCGACGTTATTCGCGATGTCGCGCGAAGCGCCTTCCGCACAACCTGCTTCGACGGCCTATGGCAAGCGCACGATCACTCTCTCCACTAAGCCGCTCAGCACTTTCGTCGATGTCGAAGACGACATGGACGACGAACCGGCGCAGATGACGGCCTGATCGATCATCTCTTTTAAATAAAAATTATTTAAGCCGCGAGCGTAGCGAGGCCAAACCTGCGCCGCGCCATTGCGCATTCCGCATCTCCCGGCATGCATGTGCGGCACACGTCCGGACGAACTGCGTAAATCCCGCAAGCTGTTGCTTTTCCGACATCACCCATCAGCGCACTGCATCGCTCGCCGTTGCACCGCATCCCCGATAGACGCTCGTTGACAAAAGCCGCCGGAATGAGATCGAGCGCGGCGTCGTCCTCGGTCGTAAAGCGTGGCCAGTTGCTCGAATAGGAACAACATGCGCCGCAGCTTTGGCAGGGATTTCCCGTCTCAGTCATGGTGCGGTTAAAGCACGCCGTGCTTAACGCTGCGAGAGCTGCTTTCTCAAATCCGCGACTTCCAGCTCAAGCTCCGCGATCCGTCGATCGCGCGCACCGACGACTTCCGCAACATCGGCGACATCCAGCTTCTGCGGAATATGTTGAGGGCAATTGCTGTCCCATGCTGTAATCTTGAAAATGATTGCTTGCTCGGGCTTCGCCTTATAGTCGCGGGGCATGAGTGAGGCGACCAATGCCGGATCGTCCTCAACCACGCGCGCTTCACCCCATATTTTGATGCGGCGGCGGTGGACATAGTCGATCAGAAAAATATACGCCTTAGAATTCTCGGTGAGATTGCCCTGCGTGATGTATTGCCGGTTGCCGCGGAAATCCGCGAAGGCGAGCGTTTGCTTGTCGAGAATTTTGATAAAACCTGCTGGGCCGCCGCGATGCTGAATGTAGGGTTGGCCTTCGGCGTTGGCTGTAGCCAGAAAGAAGCTGGTCTGTTCGCCGATAAAGGCAGCCAGATGTGCGTCGATCTCGGTCTGCCAGCCGCCGTTTTGCTCGACGCGCGCGTAGGCGTCGCGCGATCCTTTGCGGGACTGGATCTCTTTAACGGCCGAAGTAAAGGCCACATCGCTTGGGTAGTGTGTGTCTGACATGAGCGGATCCGCTAAAGGTTCTTGATGGAACCAAGATAGGCAGAGTTCTGGACCGAACAACACCTCGCGGCGTGCTCTGCATGCAATTAGACCGCTTTTGCCTTCACGATCTTGAAGGTCGCATTGGCTCTCGCGCACGGTTCGCCGTCCGCGGTGATGAGGCATTGCGCAAAGCAGATCGACCCACCGACTTTTACGAAGTTGGTGTTGACCTCAAGCCACTGCCCAATCGTCGCCAAGGTAAGAAAATCGACGCTGAGGCTGATTGTCACCAGCCTTCCGGGCTCTTGCATCTGAACGCCACAACTCAGCCCCATCGCGTTGTCGGCGAGAGTGGAGATCAATCCGCCGTGAACCATGCCGCGTGAATTGGTGTGCGGCTTGGCGAGACGAAGTCCTATGATGACGGCACCGGGAGATGTCTTGGAATAGATCGGCTCCCACGGCTCGGTGAGGGGGCTCGTCCGCGAATGGCGCGTGAAGCCGTCGGGGACAGGGGTGGTATCCATCGTTTCCTGCGCCGTGTCGATCGATTGAAATAGATTGCATCGCCGATATAGCGCGGCGACCCGATGTCACGGAGAGGAATGTTTGTTTCAAACGAAATGAATTTCACGTTTGAAACGCAAGAGCGTCAGTACGGCAGCCCGACGTAGTTTTCGGACAGTGCGGCCGTCGCAGCTTCGGATCCAACCAGATAATTCAATTCAGCGAGCTGTATACGTGTGCTGAAGACATCGGTGTCGGGGAAGCGGTGCAAGATCGACGTCATCCACCACGAAAATCGTTCGGCCTTCCACACACGCGCGAGCGCGCGACGGGAATAATCGGCGAGACCGGTAGATGATTTCTCGCTGTAGAATTCACGCAACGCCGTTGAGAGATAGTGAACGTCGCTGGCCGCGAGGTTCAGGCCCTTGGCTCCCGTTGGAGGCACGATATGTGCAGCGTCGCCGGCCAGAAACAGCTGTCCGAAGCGCATCGGCTCGGCAACGAAACTTCGTAACGGTGCGATGCTCTTTTCGATCGACGGCCCGGTCACGAGATGATCGACCGCGTCTTGATCGAGACGGCGTTTCAATTCATCCCAGAATTTGTCGTCCGGCCAGTTGTCGATGTGATCATCGAGCGCACACTGCAAGTAATAGCGGCTGCGGGTGTTCGAGCGCATCGAACAGAGCGCAAAGCCGCGTTCGTGATTGGCGTAGATAAGTTCAGGCGACACCGGCGGTGTCTCCGACAGAATGCCGAGCCAGCCAAATGGATAGACACGTTCGAAGATTTTGAGCGCATCCGCCTTGACGCTTTGGCGACTGATACCGTGAAAGCCGTCACAGCCCGCAATGAAATCGCATGCGATCTCGTGCGCGATGCCATCCTTGACGTATCGCACGCGGGGCTTGGCGCCTTCGAAATCGTGCAGGCTCACATTTTCGGCGTTGTAGACGATCTTGAGGCCGGCCCTGTCGCGCGCGTCCATCAAATCGCGTGTCACTTCCGTCTGTCCGTAAATGGTGACGGTCTTGCCGCCGGTCGCAAGCTTCATGTCGATGCGATGCCGCTCGCCGCCGAATGCCAGTTCGATGCCGTCATGAACCAGTCCCTCGCGATGCAGGCGCGATGTCACGCCGACCTCGTCAAGAAGCTCGACCGTGCCCTGTTCGAGGACGCCGGCTCTTATTCGCGCCAGCACGTAATCGCGATTCTTTCGTTCGAGAATAACGTTTTCGATGCCGTAGACGTGCAGCAACTGGCCGAGAAGCAAACCCGCAGGTCCGGCGCCGATAATCGCAACCTGTGTTCGCAGCGCGCTCATCTTGTGGGATCGCTTTCACTCATTTTGGCAGCGTTCGGCGGCTCGAGAGGGCTGAATTTGTGCAACTGCGAATTGATTATATCTTATAATAATATGCTAAATGGGACGGATGCGGGCAAGTTGCCGGTGGTATTCTGCGAGGAATGATCAATATCGCAAACCGCTGCCGGTTGCTATTTCGAGCCCATTCGCGCCAATCCGGAGATTTCGCGTGACAGACGTTGCAAACGACAAGTGGCTTTTATCTGAATAACAGGCGTTTTGGCAGCATCGGTTTGCTGCCATGATGACCTGCCAAGATCGATGTAGAAACTTGAAAAGAGAATCGTGAAGGAGGATGGAATGAAGAGATTGGCTTTAACTGCGATGGCGTTCGCAGCGTCGGTAACGTTGCCGGGCACTATAGTGCCCGCACTCGCGCAGGACATCACCATCGGTATCACGCTGAGCACGACGGGTCCTGGAGCGGCTCTGGGCGTACCCGAGAAGAACGCACTTGAATTCGTGCCAACGGAAATCGGCGGCGCGAAGATCAAGACCATTGTTCTGGACGACGCGGGCGATCCGACAGCTGCGACTACCAATGCGCGCCGTTTTGTCACCGAATCCAACGCCGATGTCATGATTGGTTCGTCGGTGACGCCGCCGTCGATCGCGGTTTCGACGGTCGCGAACGAAGCAGGCGTCATGCAGCTTTCGCTTGCGCCACTTCCCATTCCGCCGACCCGCGAGAAGTGGACTGTTGCCATGCCGCAACCGATTCCGATCATGGGCAAAGTTCTTTACGAACACATGAAGAAGAACAACGTGAAGACCGTCGGCTATATCGGCTATTCGGATTCCTACGGCGATCTTTGGATCAACGATCTGAAGAAGCAGACTGACGGATCGGGAATCAACCTCGTCGATGAAGAGCGTTTCGCGCGCGCGGACACCTCGGTGACGGGTCAGGTTCTCAAGCTCATTGCCGCAAATCCGGATGCCGTGTTGATCGGTGCTTCGGGCGCTGCAGCCGCGTTGCCGCAGATCGAACTTCGCAACAAAGGCTACAAGGGGTTGATCTACCAGACCCACGGTGCCGCCTCGATGGACTTCATCCGCGTCGGCGGTCCGGCGGCGGAAGGTGTCATCATGGCCGCTGGTCCAGTGATGGCTCCGGAAGGACAGCCCGACAGTGCACTGACCAAGAAGCCGGGCATGGCGCTTGATACCGCTTACGAGGCGAAGTTCGGTGCCAATACCCGCAGCCAGTTCGCGGGACACATGTACGACGCCTTCGAGGTTCTCAAGCGCGTCATTCCGGTTGCTTTGAAAACAGCCAAGCCCGGCACGCCAGAATTCCGCGAAGCAATCCGTCAGGCGCTGATGACCGAGAAGGAAATTCCGGCGAGCCAAGGCGTCTACAACTTCACGGAGAAAGATCGTTACGGCACCGATGACCGTTCGCGCATTATTCTGACGGTGAAGGACGGCAAATACGTTGTCGTCAACTAAATGACATGACGGGCCCGGCGCTACACCGCGCTGGGCCCTTCGTGCTGAAATCCGAGATAGCTTGCCGCCACGCGCTTATCTTCTCCGATTTCCTGAGCCGATCCGCTCATAACGAACTCGCCCAATTCCATCACATAAGCGCGGTCTGCAACCGCAAGTGCCGCGCGCGCATTTTGCTCGACCAGCAAAACCGACACGCCAGCCCGGCGCAGTTCACCGATGGTGCGGAAAATATCCGCGACGATCAAAGGCGCAAGCCCGAGGCTCGGCTCATCCAGCATCAGCAATTTCGGTTCGCCCATCAAGGCGCGACCCATCGCCAGCATCTGCTGTTCGCCGCCGGACAAAGTACCCGCCAGTTGCTTGCGGCGTTCTTTGAGGCGCGGGAATAGCGCGTTGACGCGCTCGATGTCTGTTGCCGCTTTCGCCCGCCCTGTACGAAAAGCGCCGAGCAGAAGATTATCTTCGACGGTCATGGTGCCGAACAGTTCGCGATGCTCCGGCACGATGCTCAGACCGGCCGCGACACGATCCTCGATCTCAAGTCGTCCGATCTGCTTGTTGCGGAAAGTTACGCCGCCATTCAGCGGCAGGATTCCCATAATTGCGTTGAGCAGAGTGGTTTTGCCGGCACCGTTGGCGCCAATGATGGTCACGATCTCGCCGGCGTTGACGTCGAGCGAAACCGCGCGCACCGCCTCGACTTTCCCATACGTCACGGTCGCGTCGCTGACTTTCAAAAGTGCCGCGCTCATGACGTGGCCCCCAAATAGGCCTTGATGACGTCCGGGTTCGCGCGAATTGCGGCGGGCGTGCCTTCGGCAATTTTAGTACCGAAATCGAGCACGACGATGCGATCGGCAATATCCATGACGAAACCCATGTCGTGTTCCACGAGCAGAACCGACATGCCTTCGTCGCGCAATTGGCGCAGCAGTCCTGAAAGTTTTTGTTTTTCGAGGTGACGCAATCCCGCTGCCGGTTCATCGAGCAGCAGCAGGATCGGATCAATACACAATGCGCGCGCGATCTCGACGATGCGCTGCTGGCCAAGCGAAAGGCTACCGGCGAGTTGATGCATCTGTTCTCCGAGCCCGACGCGTTCGATCTGCTTTGCGGCCTCTGCAAACAAGCGCGCTTCGTCGCCGCGGTCTAGCCGCAGCATGCTGGCGATAGCGCCGGCACTGCCGCGCAGATGCGCGCCGATGGCGACGTTCTCCAAAACACTCATATCGGGGACCAGTTTGACGTGCTGGAAGGTGCGCGCGACGCCAAGTTGGGCGACCTGTCGCGGACGGACGTTGTCGATGGCCTGTCCGATCAGCGAAAAACGTCCGGCGGTCGGACGCAGAATTCCGGTAATCAGATTAAAGGTCGTGCTTTTTCCGGCACCGTTCGGGCCAATGAGCGCCACGATTTCGCGCGGCTGCACATCGAAGCTGACATTATTGACGGCGACAACACCGCCGAATTGCTTTCGTGCACCTTCGATTTGCAGCAATGGCCCTGTCGCAGGTGACTTGTCGCGCGACGGAAGAGCGGACGCGGCGTCATTGGACGCAGCGTAGGGTCTGCCGCCCTTTTCCCTGCGCGGGAAAAGCGACACGAGGCGCGGCCACATGCCTTCTGGCGCGACCTGCAGAAGGCCGACGAGCATAAAACCGAAGATGACGGTCTCGAGCTGCGCCTGCCCCTTAAAAATATACGGCAAATAACTCTGCAGCAATTCCTTCAGCACCACGACGATGCCAGCACCCAGCACCGCCCCCCAGACGTAGCCTGCACCGCCGACGACCGCGATGAAGAGATACTCGATGCTCGCGGTCAGCCCAAACGGCGTCGGATTGACCGCACGCTGGAAATGCGCGTAGAGCCAACCGGACAATCCCGCAAGAACGGCGGCGTAAATAAAGACGAGGAGCTTTGTTCGCGCCGTCTGAACGCCGAACGCTTCCGCTGCAATATGCCCCCGGCGCAACGCGCGAATGGCGCGACCGGTTCGCGAGTCCAGAAGGTTCAAGGTGAGAAGTGCCGCGATCACGACGCCAAGCCAGATGATGAAATAGATCTTCGACGGATCGGCCAGCGCAACCGATCCGACGTGAAGCGGCGGAATGCTGGAGATGCCGTCATTGCGTCCGAGAAATTCGAGCTTGCTGAACAGGTAGAAAAGACTGAGGGCCCATGCGATGGTGCCGAGCGGGAGATAATGCCCCGACAGCCTCACTGTCATCAGACCGAGCACGACTGCCGCAAGTCCGCTCACGATAAGCGACAGCGGAAGGCTGAGCCACGGCGAGAATCCGTAAGACGTTGTCAGGATCGCGGTGACGTAGCCACCAAAGCCGCAAAATGCAGCTTGGCCGAATGATGTCAGTCCGCCTACGCCGGTCAGCAACACCAGGCCCATCGCGACGAGTGCCGCAAGGCCGATGTTGTCGAGCAGCACGATCCAGAACGGCGGCATGCCGGGGATGAACGGTATCGCCGCCATCGCGATTGCGAACACACACATCGCCTGCCGCTGCGTCATCGTTCTCAGTCCTCTTCTTCATCGACCGCGGGCGACGCCAGCGAGCGAAGGATGAGGACGGGAAGCAGCAGCGTGAAGACAATGACTTCCTTGAAATTGCTGGCGTAGAACGACGAGAACGCCTCAACGATGCCGACGACGAGTGCTGCTGCAGCCGTCAGAGGATAGCTCACAAGCCCGCCGATGATGGCCGCGACGAAACCTTTCAAGCCAATCAGGAACCCCGTGTCGTAATAGATTGTGGTAATGGGCACGATCAGGATTCCGGAAATTGCGCCAATGGCGGCAGCAAGCACGAACGCTATTTGTCCCGACAACGACGTGCGAATGCCGACGATGCGTGCGCCGAGACGGTTGACCGCTGTGGCGCGCAATGCCTTGCCATAGAGCGTGTAACCGAACAGCAGCCAAAGTCCTGCGATAAGCGCGATGGTAATTCCATAGATACCGATGCTTTGTCCGGTCACACGCAGCGGTCCCATCGCAAACGCCGTGTCGGTCATTGCAGGCGCGCGCAGTCCTTCGGGTCCGAAGAACACAAGACCGAGTCCTTGCATTGCGAAATGCATGCCGACCGACGCAATCAGCAGCACCAGCACGGATGCATGCGCGATCGGCTGAAAGGCAATCCTGTATACGTAGAGCCCGATGGGCGCGACGATCGCAACGGACAGCGCAAACCGAACAGCGATTCCGTTTTGCCGGCTGGCCAGTGCTGCAGCGACCGCATAGATCGCAAGCGGCAGAAGGACATTCACCGCCAGCGAACGCAGAAAAAATCGCACATGCATATTGTTGCGGTTGCCGACCATGTCGAAGCCGAATGCAACGATGCCCATGACAAGCGCCAGCATCGCGGTGCCCGGCATCTGTCCCACGGACAGCGTTGCGTAGGTCAATGCGCCGTAGGTGACGAATTCGCCTTGCGGAATAAGGATGACGCGCGTCACTGCGAACACCAGCACAAGTGCGAGGCCGAGCAGCGCATAGATCGCGCCGCTGGTGATTCCGTCCTGCAACAGAAACAGGATGATTGTGCTGTTCAAGGCGTCCCCTTAAAACGGCGTTCCCTTAAAACGGCGTTCCCTTACGCGCCGGGCAAAAGCGGACGTCGAGATCCACTCGCAACCCGAAAGCCGCGGTTGAATTCCGCGTTCTCTATTTGATATAATTTATAACGATTATCGAGTATAATCTCAAGGTCCGAACGCCGAACCGTTGAGTCAGGTGCCTCTCTATAACAGAATGACCGCGAGAAACGCACGATGGCTGTTTCCAGGACTATGGGTGCCGGCGTGGCAAAAGGAAAAAGGGTGCAGCGCGTGTCGCGAGCGGCTTCGGTCGCAGGTCCGATCGAGATCGGCGAACTGTCTGATTTTGTCGGCTATTCGCTCAAGCGGGCGCAGCTTCGTATCTTCGACGACTTTCTGCGTTGCGTTGCGCCGCTGCAACTGACTCCAGCGCAATTTTCCGTCCTGTTGCTGGTGGACACGAATCCCGGACGCAACCAGACCGAAATTGCGAGCGCGCTTGGAATTCTCCGGCCGAACTTCGTGGCGATGCTGGACGAACTTGAGCGCCGCGAATTGTGCGTCCGCGTTCGTTCCAGCAGCGACCGCCGGTCTCATATTCTGAGATTGACGGAGAAGGGCCGCGCCATTCTCACTCGCGCCAAGAAACTGATCCGGGCGCGTCATGAATCGCGTCTCGGTGAAGTGCTGGGTGAGGACAGCCGTTCGCAGTTGCTTGCGATGCTCGGCATGATCGCGCGGGAGTTTTAAGATCGTCCCGCCATCACTTGCAACCACTTGCACCCACTCGCCCGCGACTCGTAATAACGACGAGAGCAGGGGTTACGGATCCACCAGAATGACGCGAATGTCGTTGACATTGGTAAGGGTCGGTCCGGTGTTGAGCAAGTCGCCGGTGGCCGCGAAAAATGCCGTCGCGTCATTGTTGGCGAGCATCGCTTTCGGATCGAGGTTGAGCTTGCGCATTGTCTCGAATGTAAGGTGATCGGCGATTGCGCCTGCGGGATCGGTCGCAGCACCCGCGCCGCCGTCGGCGCCGTCGGTGTCCCCTGCCAACACCGAAAACTCGGGCGCACCGGCGAGCAGTTCGACGAGCGCCAGCACATATTCCTGATTAGGCCCGCCGCGCCCCGTTCCACGTACAGTCACCGTCAACTCGCCGCCGGACATGATGGCGACACGCTTCTTTTCGTCGTGCGCTTTGAAGGCGAGTTTTGCGTGTGCAGCGGCGACATCGCGGGCTTCGCCTTCGAGGTCGGCGCCAAGATCGATGATGTCGTATCCGGCTTTTCTGGCAACGGCGATTGCGGCGTCGAGCGAGCCACGCGGGGTTGAGATCAACTGGAAACGCGCGCGCGCGAAAGCCGCGTCGCCCGGTTTGCAGCTTTCGTTGCGGCTGTCATCGAGCGCGGCGCGAACCGCATCGTCGACTTGGAGTTTGTAGCGTTCCACGATAGCGCGGGCGTCCGCAAGTGTCGTGGTGTCCGGCACCGTCGGTCCCGATGCGATGGTTGCAGGATCGTCGTGAGGAACATCTGAAATGGCCAGTGTCACGACGCTCGCCGGTGCCGCCGCGCGCGCGAGCCGTCCACCCTTGATGCGCGACAGATGTTTGCGCACGGTGTTGATTTCCGAGATCGGCGCGCCGGATCGCAATAGGCTTTTATTGACTTGCTGTTTTTGCGCGAAGGTCACGCCTTCGACAGGTGCGATCCAGTTCGCTGACCCGCCGCCGGATAGAAGCACAAGCACCAGATCGTTTGCTGTGGCGTCCTGCGCCAGCGCGAGACTGCGCGCAGCACCTTTCAATCCGGCTTCGTCAGGCACCGGATGACCGGCTTCGATAATTTCGATGCGCCGCGTCGGGACGCCGTGGCCGTGACGCGTCGTCGCCAGGCCCGACAGACGCGCGGGATCGAGGTGCACCGTGTCGAGATAGTGCCGCTCCGCTGCGGCGGCCATTGCACCGGCGCCTTTGCCTGCGGCAAGGCAGATGATCCGGCCTTGCGCTGGCGGGGGCAGATGCGACGCGAGAATGCTGTCGGGGTGGGCTGCTGCGACTGCGGCGTCGAAAATAGCGCGCAACAAAGGGCGTCTGTCGATCATGCGCGTATATAGCGGCAAGTCGCGGCCTTCACAAACGTTGCATCGGTAGCAGTCGAGCGCGCACCGCACGGCACCATATAATGAGAAACCCTCCGCGGCGGAGGCCGCGAAGGGTTGTGTTGCCGCTATCCTATCGCAGGAT
Organism: Hyphomicrobiales bacterium; assembly: GCA_038230475.1. GTDB lineage: Bacteria > Pseudomonadota > Alphaproteobacteria > Rhizobiales > Xanthobacteraceae > Afipia. The sequence goes on along the minus strand of JBBRNE010000003.1, from coordinate 146,927 downwards.
AGACATTGTTAACTAGCCATCGGTACCCGCGCTGACGACCGGACCGAACAGCTCATAGCGTTCACCCTTGAACTGCTGCAGTTGAAGCTGTTCGAACGGCGCAAAGTCCGTTGGACCGGTGGTGATCTTGACGCCGGGCAGAGCGGTTTCCAGTTGAAGATCCTTAATGTTCGCCGCCTGCTTCATGATGTTCGCGCGTGTCAGATCGTCGCCGCAAGCCTTGAGCACTTGGACGAGGGTTTGAGCAACACCGTATCCAACCATCACGGAACCATCGGCGCGATTGCCTTCAGGAAACCACTTGGCAAGGAACGCGTCGAAGTTCTTGATGCCGGCATCGTCCTTCCACTGCGGATCGGTCGTGTCCTTCAGATAGGCAGCGGAAATAATGCCCTGAGAGTTTTCGAACCCTGCCGGCTTCAGCACAGTTCCAACCGACGAGCCGACGTTGTTGAGAATGAACATCGGCTTCCACTGAAGCTCGGCAACCTTCTTGATCGACTGAGCCGCGAACTTCGGTGTTGTGACACTGAAGAAAACGTCCACGCCCTTCGATTTCAGATTGACGACATGCGAGTCGATCGTCGGCTCGGCGGTCTCATAGCTTTCTTCGCCGATGATCATGGTTGCGGCTTTGGCACCGAGGCCATCTTTGAGGCCTTTGAGATAGTCCTTGCCGTAATCGTCGTTCTGATAGAGCACGCCGATCTTCGCGTTCGGCTTTTCCTTCAGAATGTACTTGGCGTAGATGCGAGCTTCGCTCTGGTAACTCGGCTGCCAGCCCATCGTCCAGGGGAAGTCCTTTGGGTCGTTCCACTTGGTAGCACCCGTCGCGACGAACAGCTGCGGTACGGCCTTGGCATTCATGTATTTTTGAATGGCCGAATTGGACGGCGTGCCGAGCGAGTTGAAAATGAAGAGCACTTCGTCGCTCTCGACTAGCTTACGCGCCTGTTCGACGGCCTTGGGCGGAGAGTAGCCATCGTCATAGGAGATGAAGTTGATTTTGCGGCCATTGATGCCGCCTTCGGAATTGATCTTGTTGAAATAGGCAGCTTCGGTTTTGCCGATAATGCCATAGGCGGAAGCGGGTCCGCTGTAGGGCATGATGTTGCCGATCTTGATTTCGGTGTCGGTTGCGCCGGTATCGTATTTCTTCTGCGCAAGTGCGCCGGTGCTTGATGCTGCAAGCAGCGCAACAGCAGCGGAAAACGCTGCAAAGCGAGTTGTAATCATAGGCATCGATGACTCCTTGGTCCTGTTTGTGTCCTCACTCGTGTTTTTGCATTGAGGGCTCTTGGCGGCCCATCTGTATTGAATACCCATTAGGTGTGGCATTCAACGAAAAGCCCCCTGCGATCGCCTCGCAGGGGGCTCATTTTTCAGGCTCAATATCGCAGAGCGAAAGGTGTTAACCACCCACTTCTGCACTCAGAATCGGGCCGAACAGTTCCCAGCGCTCACCCTTGAACTTCTCAAGTTGCAACTGCGAGATCGGGGCGAAGTCCGTTGCGCTGGTGTTCAGCTTGATGCCCGGCAGGCCCATTTCAAGCTGAAGGTCCTTAATGCTGGCGGCCTGCTTCATGATGTTTTCGCGGGTCAGGTTGTCGCCGCACATCTTCAAGACATGAACCATCGTTTGCGACGTACTGTAGCCGAACACGACCGAACCGTCGTTGCGGTTTCCTTCCGGAAAATACTTCTGCAGGAAAGCGTCGAAATTCTTCACGCCCGGATCGTCCTTCCATTGCGGGTCGCTCACGTCCTTGCCGTAGTTGGCGGAGATGACATCCTGCGCGTTCTCGAAGCCAGCGGGCTTGATCACCGAGCCGATGGACGACGCAACGTTGTTGAGAATGAACATCGGCTTCCATTGAAGCTCGGCGACCTTCTTGATCGATTGTGCGCCGAATTTCGGAGTGGTGATGCTGATGAACACGTCCGCGCCCTTCGACTTCAGCGCGACAACGTGCGAATCGATTGTCGGCTCGGCTGTCTCGTAGCTTTCCTCGGCGATAATCATGGATGCCGCCTTGGCACCGAGGCCGTCTTTCAGGCCCTTGAGCAGATCCTTACCGTAGTCGTCGTTCTGATACATGACGCCGATTTTTGCATTCGGCTTCTCCTTCAGCAGATACTTCGCGTAAATGCGACCCTCGCTCTGGTAGTTTGGCTGCCAACCCATCGTCCACGGGAAGTTCTTCGGATCGTCCCATTTGGTGGCACCCGTCGCCACGAACAGCTGCGGCACTTTTTTCTCGTTCATGTATTTGTGGATGGCAGAATTCGACGGCGTGCCGAGCGAGTTGAAGATGAACAGCACTTCGTCGCTCTCTACAAGTTTGCGGGCCTGTTCAACAGCCTTCGGCGGCGAGTAGCCGTCGTCGTATGAGACGAAATTGATCATGCGGCCGTTGATGCCGCCTTCAGCATTGATCTTTTTGAAGTACGCGGCCTGAGTCTTGCCGATGACGCCGTATGCGGAAGCAGGTCCGCTGTAAGGCATGATGTTGCCGATCTTGATTTCTTTGTCTGTCGCACCGATGTCGTATTTCTTCTGCGCAAATGCGCCGGTGCTGGTCGCAGCGACAACTGCGAGCGCAGCCGACAGGGCTGCAAGTCGGGACGTAATAATGGACATTGTGGTCACTCCCTGAACTGTTGATTTCCTCTTCTTACTTTCTTGATTGCAAGCTCTTGGCGGCTCGGCGGTATTCAATACCCTTGATGAGGTTGTTTCAACGAAAAGCCCCCTGCGACATTGTCGCAGAGGGCTGATTTAACACTTCGGATTTCGCAGGGCGAAAACGATCAGTTGGTCAACTGACCGTCGATGATCGAACCTTGCAGCTCGTACTTCTCGCCCTTGAACTGCTGGATCTGAAGCTGCTGGATCGGGTAGAAGTCCGTTGGGCTGGTGTTGATCTTCACGCCCGGAAGCAAAGTGTCCGGTGTGAAGTCCTTCAGGTTTGCGGCCTGCTTCATGATGTTCTCGCGCGTCAGGTTGTCACCTGCTGCCTTGAGAACGGCGACCATGGTTTGTGCCTGGCCGTAGCCATACACAACCGAAGCATCGGCTTTATTCATGTCCGGTGCGTACTTCGCAAGGAAGGCGTAGAATTTTTTCATGCCTTCATCGGTGTTCCACTGCGGATCCGCGCCGTCCTTGGCATAGCTCGCGGTGTAAATACCTTGCGCATTCTCGAAGCCGGCTGGCTTGAGAACGCTGCCCACCGATCCGCCGACGTTGCTTTGATAATAAACCGGCTTCCAGCCAAGCTCAGCGACCTTCTTGAGGCTTTGCGCAGCAAACTTCGGCGTCGTGAAGCTGAAGTAGACATCCGCACCCTTGGCCTTGAGGTTGACGACGTGGGAGTCGATCGTTGGCTCCGACACTTCGTAGCTCTCTTCGGCGATAATCATCGAGGCGGCTTTCGCTCCGAGACCATCCTTCAGACCTTTCAGCATGTCTTTGCCGAAATCGTCGTTCTGATAAAGGACGCCGATCTTGGCGTTAGGCGTCGCCTTCAACAGATGAGCTGCGTAAACGCGGCTTTCGCTCTGGTACGGAGGCTGCCAGCCCATCGTCCAAGGAAATTCCTTGTAGTCGCCGAACTTGGTAGCACCGGTTGCCACGAACAACTGAGGCACTTGCTTCGCGTTCATATATTTCTGGATCGCGGAGTTCGATGGCGTTCCGAGCGGCCCGAACACGATGAGAACCTCGTCGCTCTCGACGAGCTTGCGGGCCTGTTCGACAGCCTTCGGTGGCGAGTAGCCGTCGTCGTAGGAGATGAAATTGATCTTGCGGCCGTTGATGCCGCCCTGCTCGTTGATCATCTTGAAGTAGGCTTCTTCCATCTTGCCGATCACGCCATAGGCTGAAGCCGGGCCTGAATAAGGCATGATGTTGCCGATTTTGATCTCGGTATCAGTTGCACCGGTATCGTATTTCTTCTGTGCGAACGCGCTGCCGTTCGTCACTGCAAGTGCGACGACTGTCGACACTGCCGCTACGTTGAGCTTGAGTTTGGTAGAAAGCATTTTCTCTCCTTACGATTTCAGTTTTTTGAACAAATGTTCGATGTAGTACGCGACTTGCCTTGCCCCGTGAGGAACAAGGAAGATGACGGCGAACAAAATGACGCCGAAGACCGCGCCGGAAAGTCCTTTCGAGACACTTTCGGCGATGTTGGGAACGAAGACGATAAACGCAGAACCGACCAGTGAGCCCGGCAACCAGCCGACGCCGCCGACCACCATGCCGACGAAGATCGCAATAGCCAACTGAATCGTAAAGCTGTCGGGTGCGACGAACTGCACCACGATCGCGCCGAGTGCGCCAGCAATACCGGTGAAGCCTGCGGTAATGCCGAACGCCAGCGTCTTGTAGATCGGAAGGTCGATGCCCATCGCCGATGCGGCGATCTGGTTGTCGCGGATCGCCATCAGCGCGCGGCCGGAGCGCGAGCGCAACAAGTTGATCGCGAGAACATAGATCACGGTCGAGACGAACAGCGTGAAATAATAGAGCCACATGTCTTGCGATATTTTCAAACCGAACGGGGCGTTCGGCTTGGTGACGACGAGGCCTTGCACGCCGCCGGTCCAGTGCTCGAATACGCCGAGCTTCAGCAACTGAGGCATCGCGATGGCGAGCGCAAAAGTTGCCAGCGCGAGATAAACGCCGCTGAGGCGAAGCGCTGGAAATCCGAACAGAAAGCCGAAAATGAAACAGACGATGCCGGCTGCAGGAAGCGTCAACATGTAATTCACATGCATCAATTCCATCATGATGCCGGCCGTATACGCACCCACTGCGTAGAACGCGCTTTGACCGAGCGAGAATTGCCCGCTTCCGCCGGTCAGAATGTTAAGGGCGAGAATAGCTATTCCGTAGATCAACCAAGTCGTCATCTGGAAGATGATGAAATTCTTCACAAACAGCGGCGTCACCACAAGCAAAGCGAAAACAATGAGTGTCGTAACCACCCCCAGTGTCATCGTTTTTTTAGCCGGCACGGATACGGCTGCGGGCTTCACGGCTGTGTCCTGAACTGCGCTCATGTTAAACTCGCTGTACGATTGCGCGGCCGAACAGGCCGGATGGTTTGACGACAAGAACGACGATAATAAGAGCCAATGCGATTGGCAGTTTCAGTTCGTTGCCAACGCCCGGAATGTAGGTGCCGACGAGATTTTCGATAACACCGACCATGAAGCCGCCGACGACCGCACCAAACGGACTCGTCAGGCCGCCCAGAACAGCTGATGCAAATCCATAGAGCAGAATACCGCCCATCATGTTCGGCTCAAGAAATACCACTGGCGCGATCAGCATGCCGGCAATGGCACCGATTGCACTCGCCATTCCCCAGCCGAGTGCGATCATCCAGCTTGTGTTGATGCCGACGAGACGTGCCGATTCAGGGAGCGATGCCGCCGCGCGCATCGCAAGTCCGATGCGGGTGAAGCGGAAAAAAATGAACAGCAGCAGCAGAAGGCCGATGGTCACTCCGATCATGCCGGCCTGATGCGTGCTGATAAGTTGACTGCCGAGAAATCCCGATGAGCCGAATGGCGAGGGGAATTGCTTGATTGTGAAATCCCAGGTGAGGCCCGCAACGCTGTTGAGGATCGCAAACAGCGCGATGAAGCCAGCGACATGGACCAGAATTGGCGCATTGGTGAGCGGCTTGAAAAGAGCGCGCTCGATGACGATGCCGCCGACAAACGAAATGACGAGCGTGAGAATGAACGCCGGCCAGAAGCTAAAACCCCATTGCATCAACTGCCATGCGATGAAGGTCGAAAACATCGCCATTTCGCCTTGTGCGAAATTCAGATGATCGATGGCCTGATAGATCATGACAACCGCGAGCGCCATGCACGCATAGATCGCGCCGGTGGCGATGCCTGCCAGGACTTGGTTTGTGAACAGTTCCATGGCCCGCTCCTTAATATCCGAGATAGGATTTGCGGATGTCTTCGTTGTTCGCGATTTCCTTCGCGGTCCCCGACATCACGATGCGCCCGGTTTCGATCACGAACGCGGTTTGCGCGAGCTCAAGCGCGAGTTGTGCGTTTTGCTCGACCACCAGAATGGTGACTTTGTCCTCGCGGTTGATCTTGCCGAGAATGCCGAATAAATCGCGCACGATCAGCGGCGCAAGACCGAATGAAGGCTCATCCAGCAACATCAAGCGCGGGCGAAGCATCAGCGCGCGCGCAACGGCGAGCATTTGCTGTTCACCGCCGGACAGCGTTCCGGCTTGCTGGGTGTGACGCTTTTCCAGCACAGGAAAATGCGCATACATCCGGCCGATGTCGTCCTTAATCTGCTTCTTGTCGCCGCGCGAAATCGCGCCGAGTTGAAGATTTTCTTCCACGGTCATGTTGGTGAAGGTGCCGCGCCCCTGCGGGACATGCGCAATGCCGAGGCGGACGATGTTTTCGGTGGATTTGCCGATGAGCGACTTGCCCTCGAATTCGACGTTGCCGGTGGAGCGCAGCATGTTGCAGATCGCGCGCAATGTCGTGGTCTTGCCGGCACCATTGGCGCCGAGAAGCGTCGTGACGCTGCCTTCGTCGAGCGAAAGCGTGAGGCCATGCAACGCCTGCACCTGGCCGTAATAGGCGCGAAGATCCGTGATTGAGAGCATCGCGGTCATGAGTCCTTGCTCCCCAGATAGGCTTTGATGACGTCGGGGTCGGACTGCACGGCGGCAGGCGTGCCTTCTGCTAGCTTCTTTCCAAAATTGAGCGCCACAACATGATCGGCAATCGACATCACGAGACCCATGTGATGTTCGACGAGCAGGATGGTCATCTTCCGTTCGTCGCGGATACGGCGGATCAGCGTGGCAAGGCCGTGCACTTCTTCATGATTGAGACCGCCGGCCGGCTCATCGAGCAGCAAAATTTTTGGCTCGGCAGCAAGCGCGCGACCGAGTTCGACGCGCTTTTGCGTGCCGAACGGCAACCCTGCAACCTGGCGGTCGGCGACATCATGAAGACTGAGGTAGCTCATGATCTCATCGACCTTCTCGTTCAGCGCGCGCTCTTCGCGGCGAACCCAAGGCAGTTTGAGCATATCGCTGACGAAATCGCTGTTGGATCGCGAATGGCCGCCAATGCGAATGTTGTCGCGGACGGTAAGATTCGGAAACAGCGCGACGTTCTGAAACGTGCGACCGATGCCTGCGTCCGCGATCTGCGACGGCTGACGGGCAAGAATACTCGTTCCCTCCATCAGGATTTCACCCTTGCTCGGCTGATAAAGCCTGCTCAGACAATTGAAAAGCGTGGTTTTGCCGGCGCCGTTCGGCCCAATCAACCCCAGGATTTGGCCCTGTTTCATGTCGAACGATACGCCGTTCAAAGCGACGATGCCGCCGAACACGACGCTGACGTCGCGGACGGCGAGCAGGGGATGATGTCCCTGCACCTGTGCCTGCATCATTCGCTCACGCCCTTGCTCGACCGGACAGTGTCCGATGCTTGCAGCAAGCCATGACGACGGCGGCTATCTGATCCCCTCAACAACACGCGCAACTTTCCCTCCAGATGGTTTCATTTTTTTGCCGACGGCATTTTCTTTGATTTGTGATCTGCGTGACATGCTTCCATTCAGCGCAGCCTCGATGTTTCTTACCATCGAGACCAGACGTGGACCAATATCGTTCTTCAGACGATCTTCGGTGAATTTAAAGGCCGGCGCGCCGCAATTGAGCGCGAATGGGCCGGTTCCATCATTCAACTTCAACGCGACACCGACGGCATGGATGTCGTTGTGCCACTCGCCGGCTGACATCGCGAAACCGTATTTGTCGACGGTCTCGCCTGCCTGATCGATGCCTTCGCGGATTTTCTGCCAGCGGCTGCCGACATTTTCCTTGATGTCATGAAGCAGCTTTTCGCGCTCATCCTCAGGCAGCGCCCAGATAAAAGCCCGCCCCATCGCAGTGGTTGCGATCGGAACGCGCGAACCGACATCGAGCAGAACGCCGACGGTGAGTTCGCTGCGGCTCTGTCCGAAGTAAATCATGTTGAGGCGATCGCGCGCGCCGATTGCAACCGCGCCGCCTGTTTCGCGCATCAACTGATCGCGAAACGGATCTGACAGATGCCGCACGCCCATATTAGCAAGCGCAGCATATCCAAGCGCCATCGCGGCAGGCGCTAGCTGATACTTCTCGAACCTCGGAACCTGTGTCAGGTAGCCGAGCTTGGTGAGAGTATATGTCAGCCGCGAAATCGTCGGCTTCGGCAAGTTCGTGCGGGCCGCAATCTCTTGATTGCCCAGAAGCCCGTCGTTGGGACGAAATGCGCGCAGGACATCGAGACCACGCGAAAGCGCGACGACGAAACTGCGGTCTGTTGCAGGTTTCTTTGCTGGCCGTTTCATCGTTGCCGTGGCGTCCGCCGCATGGGTGGTCTTCGTTGACAAGCGACGTGCTTCAAAATATCCCTCCGTGTCAAGATGTGGAATTAAATTCCGCACTGCGAAACAATCGGAATTGAAGCAGTTTTCAAGGAGAGTTGCGTGAGCCAAGTTGTCAAAGTGGAACGTCACGACGCGGTTGCTATCGTCACTGTCGACAGTCCACCGGTGAATGCGCTCAGTGCTGCGGTGCGGAAAGGCATTTTTGATGGCGTGAAAAGTGCCGTCGCCGATCCTGAAGTCAAAGCCATCGTGATCGCCTGCGCAGGCCGCACTTTTATTGCGGGTGCCGACATCACCGAATTTGGTAAGCCGCCCGCGCAGCCGGGTCTGCATGAAGTCATCGCCGAAATCGAAAATTCCCCGAAACCGGTCATCGCCGCGATTCATGGAACGGCGCTCGGTGGCGGTCTCGAATTGACGCTCGGATGTCATTATCGCGTGGCGACCAAGGACGCGAAAGTCGGTCTGCCGGAAGTGAAGCTTGGACTTCTGCCGGGCGCAGGCGGCACGCAGCGCCTGCCGCGCGCGGTTGGTCCTGAGTTGGCCGTGAAGATGATCGTCACCGGAGATTTCATTGGCGCGCCGGAAGCTTTGAAGGCCGGATTGATCGACGAGATCGTCGAAGGCCCGGCGTCGGGTGCTGAAGCATTCGCGCGCACGGTCATCGCTGAGAAGAAGCCCCTGCGCAAACTGCGCGACGACGATTCTAAGCTTGCCGCGGCAAAAGCCGACAAATCGATCTTCACCAATGCGGCCGCTGCCGCGAACAAGAAGAATCGCGGGCTTGAGGCGCCGCTCGCGGCCGCCGAAGCCGTGAGCCATTCGCTCGATCAGCCGTTCGAGCAGGCACTGAAAACCGAGCGTGAGCTTTTCACCAAGCTGATGAACGGTGAGCAGTCGAAGGCGCAGCGTTATGCTTTCTTCGCCGAACGTGAGGCCGCAAAAGTCGCGGGCGTTCCCGACGGCACCAAGGGCCGCGACGTGAAAAGTGTTGCGATCATCGGCGCAGGCACCATGGGCGGCGGCATCGCAATGTCATTTGCCAATGCGGGCATCCCCGTCACGTTGATCGAGACCGGCGACGAGCAACTCAAGCGCGGCCTCGGCATCATGCAGAAGAATTACGATGCGACGGCGGCACGCGGCGGCATTCCTGCCGATGCGCCTGCCAAGCGCATGGGTCTCATCACGGGCGTTGTCGGTATCGAGAACGTCAAGGACGCCGACCTCATTATTGAGGCCGTGTTCGAGACGATGGCGATCAAGAAGGAAGTGTTCGGCAAGATCGACGCGCACGCCAAGAAGGGCGCTGTGCTGGCGACAAACACGTCCTACCTCAACATCAACGAAATCGCCGAGATGACCAAGCGTCCGCAGGACGTGCTGGGCATGCACTTCTTCTCACCGGCAAACGTCATGAAGTTGTGTGAAATCGTGCGCGCTGAAAAAACCGCGCCTGATGCGCTGGTCACTGCGGTAAATATCGCCAAGAAAATCGCCAAGGTGCCGGTGGTCGTCGGCGTCTGCGACGGCTTCGTCGGAAACCGAATGCTGGCTGCGCGCGGCAAGCAGGCCGAGAAATTCCTGTTTGAAGGCGCGTTGCCGCAGCAGGTCGATGCGGTGCTCACCAAGTTCGGCATGCCGATGGGGCCATTCGCGATGGGCGATCTTGCGGGCTTGGACATCGGCTGGCGTTCGCGCAAGGATCGCGGCATCAAGTCTGAAATCGCCGACGCGATTTGCGAAGCTGGACGTTTCGGTCAGAAGACCGGCAAGGGTTATTACAAATATGAAGCCGGTTCGCGCGCGCCGTTGCCGGACCCGGAAATCGAAAAGCTGATCGAGGAAACCACCACCAAGATGGGCATCAAGCGGCGTCAGATTGGCGACGACGAAATTCTCGAACGCCTGATGTATCCGATGATTAATGAGGGCGCGCGGATTCTCGAAGAGAAGATCGCGGCGCGTCCGGCGGACATCGATATCGTCTGGCTCTACGGTTACGGCTGGCCAATCTATCGCGGCGGCCCGATGTTCTACGCCGACAGCGTCGGCCTGAAGAAGATCGCAGATCGGCTGTCGTTCTACGCCAAGCAGACCAACGATCCGTCGTTGGAGCCGACGCCTTTGCTCAAGAAGCTCGCGGACGAAGGCAAGACTTTCGCATCTCTCGCCAAGGGCGGCTGATCGCATGATGCACCCTGGAGAAAAATTTTATCCAGAGGGTGTGCGTTGGGACGCGCCGATTGCACGCGGCACATTGCCAGACCTGCTGTCGAAAGCGGCTGCGGATTTCGGCTCGCGTCCGGCCATCGAGTACCGCGACCGCCCAATCGGTTTTGTCGAATTGAAAGATATGGCTGACAAGGCCGCCGCGGCTTTTTTGCGAGCAGGATATGGGAAGGGGGATTCGGTCGCGCTGTTTCTTGGCAATTCGCCGGATCATCCGACCAATTTCTTTGGCGCGCTGAAATCAGGTGCCCGCGTCGTGCACCTCAGTCCGCTTGATGGTGCGATTGCGCTCACGCACAAGCTGAAGGATTCCGGTGCGCGCATTCTCGTCACCAGCAATCTCTCCACGTTGTTGCCGACGGCATTGAAATTCTTCGAGGCGGGACTGCTGGACCGCCTGATCGTCTGCGAAGATCAGACCTGGGGCGATGTCGGCAACCCGATGATGGCGATCCCGCAAAATCCCGCGATCGTCACGTTCAAGGAATTTGCCAAGGACGCGAAGCCTCCGGCGCAATGGCCAGACATAAGCCCCGACGACATCGCGCTGCTGCAATATACCGGTGGCACCACGGGCCTGCCGAAAGGTGCGATGCTGACGCACGGCAATCTCACATCGGCGGTGTCGATATATAACGTGTGGGGCGCCAAGTCGCGCGCCGAGAGAAATGTCGTTGATCGCGTTATTCTGGTGCTGCCGCTGTTTCACATTTTTGCGCTGACGGTTGTGATGTTGAGCAGCATTCGGGTCGGCGCTCTGATCTCGCTGCATCAACGCTTCGACCTTGAAGCGGTGATGCACGACATCGAGGTCAAGCGTGCGACGATATTCCCAGGCGTTCCGACAATGTGGATCGCGATTGCAAGCCTTCCCGATCTCGATAAGCGCGATCTGTCGTCGCTGATTCATGCAGGCTCCGGCGGCGCGCCATTGCCGGTCGAAGTGGCCAAGATTTTCGAGCGCAAGACCAAGCTCACATTGAAGAGCGGCTGGGGCATGACCGAGACTTGTTCTCCCGGCACCGGTCATCCGCCGGAAGGTCCGGAGAAACCCGGCTCCATCGGCTTGATGTTGCCCGGCGTCGAGATGGATGTGGTGTCGCTGGAAGACCCGAAGAAAGTTCTGCCCGTCGGCGAGACCGGTGAAATTCGTATTCGCGGGCCGAACGTCACGCGCGGCTACTGGAATCGCGAAGCGGAGACCAAAGAATCTTTCGTCGGCGATCGTTTTCTCACTGGCGACATCGGTTACATGGATGCGGATGGATATTTCTATTTGGTGGACCGCAAGAAGGATATGATCATCTCCGGCGGTTTCAACGTGTATCCGCAGATGATCGAGCAGGCGATCTACACTTTTCCACCCGTGCAAGAAGTCATCGTGATCGGTGTTCCGGACGATTATCGCGGCGAAGCGGCAAAAGCTTTCGTGACGCTGCGCGCAGACGCCAAGCCATTCGCAATTGAAGACTTGCGCGCGTTCCTCACCGGCAAGCTCGGCAAGCACGAACTGCCCATCGCCGTCGAATTTGTTAAGGAATTGCCGCGCACCAGCGTCGGCAAACTGTCTCGTCACGAATTGCGCTCGCAACAGCGCGCTCAACAACAACCGCAACAAAAACTTGCAACAGGAGGTCGTTCATGACCGAAGCCGTTATCGTTTCCACCGCCCGTACCCCCATCGGCAAAGCCTACAAGGGCGCGCTCAACAACACCGAAGGCGCGACCATGCTCGGTCACGCGATTGCGCATGCGATGAAGCGGGCGAAGATCGAAGGCGCCGAAGTTGAGGACGTCGTCATGGGCTGCGCCATGCAGCAAGGCACTACGGGCGGCAACATCGCGCGCAAGGCACTCTTACGCGCCGGTCTTCCGGTCACTGCGTCGGGCACAACCATCGACCGCCAGTGCGCGTCAGGTTTGCAAGCCATCGCGGTCGCCGCGCGTTCGGTGATTCACGACGGCGTCGAGATCGCAATCGGTGGCGGTGGTGAATCGATCAGCCTCGTGCAGAACGATCACATCAACAAATTCCATGCGGTGGATCCCGAACTGGTCGCGATGAAAGCCGATGCTTATATCGCGATGCTCGACACGGCGGAGAATGTGGCCAAGCGTTACAACATCTCCCGCGAGCAGCAGGACGAATACTCGCTTGAGAGCCAGCGCCGCACGGCAGCCGCACAGCAGGGTGGGCGCTTCAATGACGAGCTTGCGCCGATCACGACCAAGATGGCCGTGATGGACAAGGACACCAAGGAAGTGTCCTACAAGGAAATCACGCTGTCGAAGGATGAAGGTCCGCGTCCAGACACCACCGCTGAAGGGCTTGCTACCGTGAAGCCGGCCAAGGGTCCGGGCTTTACGATTACCGGCGGCAACGCCAGCCAGCTTTCGGATGGTGCCAGTGCTTCAGTCATCATGAGTGACAAGCTCGCCGCCAAGAAAGGCCTCAAGCCGCTCGGAATTTTCCGGGGCTTTGTTTCGGCGGGCGTTGAGCCGGACGAAATGGGCATCGGTCCAGTCTTGGCTGTGCCGCGCCTGCTCAAGCGTCACGGACTGAAGATCGACGATATCGATCTTTGGGAATTGAACGAAGCTTTCGCCGTGCAGGTGATCTATTGCCGCGACAAATTGGGAATCGATCCTGAGAAGCTGAACGTGAACGGCGGTTCCATTGCGGTCGGTCATCCATACGGCATGACCGGCGCGCGTCTCACAGGCCATGCGCTGATCGAAGGTCGTCGTCGCAAAGCAAAGTATGCAGTCGTGACCATGTGCGTCGGCGGCGGCATGGGCTCGGCTGGCTTGTTCGAGATTCTTCAGTAAGGCAGGTTCAACTCTTTAATAGGAGACTCCCATGGATCTCAGCTTCACCAAGGAAGAAATCGCGTTTCGCGATGAGGTGCGCACCTTCTTCAAAGAAAGCGTGCCGGCATCGACACGCCAGAAAATGGAAGAGGGCCGTCATGTCGGCAAAGACGACCTCGTCAACTGGCAGCGCATTCTGAATAAAAAAGGCTGGGCGGTGACGCACTGGCCGAAGGAGTATGGCGGCACCGGCTGGACTCCGGCGCAGCAATATATCTTCAATGAGGAAATGCAGATGGCGCCAGCGCCGTCACCGCTGCCGTTCGGCGTCAGCATGGTCGGACCTGTGATCTACACCTTCGCCAACGACGCGCAGAAAAAATACTTTCTTCCGCGCATCGCCAACATCGACGACTGGTGGTGCCAGGGGTTTTCCGAGCCGGGTTCAGGATCGGACCTTGCATCGCTCAAGACCACCGCCAAAAAAAAGGGCGACGTCTATATCGTCAACGGCCAGAAGACATGGACCACGCTCGCGCAATTTGCCGACTGGATTTTCTGTCTCTGCCGCACCGACCCAACTGCAAAGAAACAGTCAGGCATCTCGTTCATCCTGATCGACATGAAGTCGCGCGGCATTACCGTGCGTCCGATCCAGACCATCGACGGCAGCTTTGAGGTCAACGAAGTGTTCTTCGATGACGTGGAAGTGCCGGTGACGAACCTCGTCGGTGAAGAAAACAAGGGCTGGGATTACGCCAAATTTTTGCTCGGCAACGAGCGCACCGGGATCGCGCGCGTCGGTGTCTCGAAGGAACGCATCCGCCGCATCAAGGAATTGGCTGCGAAAATCGAGTCGAACGGCAAACCGGTGCTGCAGGATCAGCGCTTCCGCGAAAAGCTCACCGCTGTCGAAATCGAGTTGAAAGCGCTTGAACTGACGCAGTTGCGTGTCGTCGCCAACGAGCACAAGAACGGCAAGGGCAAGCCCGATCCGGCGTCCTCGATTCTGAAAATCAAAGGTTCGGAAATCCAGCAAGCCACGACCGAACTGATGATGGAAGTCATCGGCCCGTTCGCGGCACCTTACGAGACGCATGGTGAAGGTTCGAACGAGGAGATGGAATGGACCTCGCAAATCGCGCCGGGCTATTTCAACAACCGCAAGGTCTCCATTTACGGAGGCTCGAACGAAATTCAGCGCAACATCATCACCAAGGCTGTGCTGGGACTGTAGATACTTCCATTCGTTATGTCCGGCCATAGCCGTTTGAAGAACGGCGTTCTAAAGAACGCCTATGTGCCGGGCATCCACGTCTTTAATTATTCGTCATTGCGAGTGAAGCGAAGCAATCCAGTAAGCCGGTTCGGTGGATTGCTTCGTCGCTGCGCTCCTCGCAAAGACGAATGTTCGATGTTTCGATTGAGGAAAGTAAGATGGATTTTGATTTGTCCGAGGAGCAACGGCTCCTGAAAGATAGCGTCGACGGGTTGCTTGCGAGTTCGTACGATTTCGACCAGCGCAAAAAATACGCATCGGAAAAGGGCGGCTGGAGCAAGAGCCTCTGGAACAAGCTGGCAGAACAAGGTCTGCTTGGTCTGCCGTTCTCTGAGGATGACGGCGGCTTCGGTGCCGGCGCAATCGAAACCATGATCGTGATGGAAGCGATGGGCAAGGCGCTCGTCGTTGAGCCTTATCTTGCGACTGTCGTCATGGGCGGTGGATTTTTGCGTCACGGCGGCTCTGCTGCGCAAAAGGCAGCTTACATTCCCTCGATCATCGACGGCAGCAAGACTCTTGCATTCGCGCAGCTAGAGAAAAACTCGCGCTACGATCTCGGCAACGTCGCGACCACCGCCAAGAAAAAAGGCGCAGGCTGGGTGATTGACGGCGAGAAATTCGTCGTTCTGCACGGCGGCACCGCCGACACGTTGGTTGTCACAGCGCGGACCAAAGGCGATCAGCGCGACCGCAACGGAATCGGCGTGTTTCTCGTGCCCGCTAATGCAAAAGGCGTCAGCATCAAGGATTATCCGACGCAAGATAGCCTGCATGCTGCGGACATCACATTCAGCGGCGTCGAGGTTGGCGCGGACGCAGCCATCGGCGATCCGGAGAACGCGCTGCCGCTGATCGAGCGCGTTGTGGACGAAGCACGCATTGCGATGTGCGCGGAAGCTGTCGGCGCGATGGATGAATCGTTGAAGGCCACCGTTGAGTATCTCAAGACGCGAACCCAATTTGGTGTTGCGATCGGCACCTTCCAGACACTTCAACATCGTGCCGCCGATATGTTCGTCGCGACCGAGCAAGCGCGCAGCATGTCGATGTTTGCGACCATGGCCAGCGATTTTAAGGACACCAAGGAACGTGCGAACGCCGTCGCCGCCGCCAAAGTGCAAATTGGGAAATCTTCGAAGTTCGTCGGCCAGCAGTCGATCCAGCTTCACGGTGGCATCGGCATGACGATGGAGGCCAAGATCGGTCACTACTTTAAACGCCTGACCATGATCGAGAACACTTTCGGCGACACGGACTATCATCTCAACCGCGTCAGCGAACAGGGTGGATTGATTTGAATCCGTGATTTTGTCCGAGGTTTTGATTGTCATGGCCGGGCGTGTCCCGGCCATCTCGATATCGTAAGCACTGTGCCCAACTGACCGGGATCACCGGGATATAGGCGAGCGAAACGTGGCCGTCCTTCAGACGGCTATGCCCGGTGATGACAATCGGAGCCGCCGACGCGCCACAAGTTTAGGTCGAGATACCATGCCCACCCACATCCTTGCCATCGACCAAGGCACGACGTCATCGCGCGCCATCGTGTTTCGCGCGGACATCTCTATCGCAGCCCAAGCGCAGCAGGAGTTCACGCAGCATTTCCCGGCGTCCGGCTGGGTTGAGCATGAGCCGGAAGACATATGGACATCGACGCTCAACACCTGTCGCGAGGCGATGAAGATTGCGAATGTTGCCGCGAGAGATATTGCTGCCATCGGTATCACCAACCAGCGCGAAACAACTGTCATTTGGGATCGCGCCACGGGCAAAGCCGTGCATCGCGCCATTGTCTGGCAGGATCGGCGCACGGCGGAGATTTGCGCCAAACTAAAAGCCGAAGGGCATGAACCGGCGATCAGCGCCAAAACCGGATTGATTATCGATCCGTATTTCTCCGGCACCAAGATCGCATGGATTCTCGATCATGTTCCCGGCGCACGCGAACGCGCGGAGCGCGGCGAGTTATTATTCGGCACGGTGGATTGCTATCTGCTGTGGCGGCTGACGCGCGGCAAGGTTCACGCGACCGACGCCACCAATGCTTCAAGAACATTGCTGTTCGATATTCATAAAGGCGCGTGGGACGACGACCTGCTGAAGCTCTTGCGCGTGCCGCGTTCGATGCTGCCGGACGTTCGCGACTCGTCGGCGGACTTCGGTGAGACAATCGCGGAATTATTCGGTGGCGCCATCGCCATTCGCGGCATCGCAGGCGATCAGCAGGCCGCGACCATCGGTCAGGCGTGTTTCTCGCCGGGCATGATGAAGTCGACTTATGGCACCGGATGCTTTGCGTTGCTCAACACCGGCACCACAGCGGTTGCGTCGAAGAATAAATTGCTCACCACGATTGCGTATCAACTCAAGGGCCAGCGTACGTACGCGCTCGAAGGTTCGATCTTCGTGGCAGGTTCCGCGGTGCAGTGGCTGCGCGACGGCTTGCACATTATAAAGAGCGCGGGGGACAGCGGGGCGCTCGCCGAGCAATCGGACTCGGAGCAATCCGTTTATCTCGTTCCGGCATTCGTCGGGCTCGGCGCGCCCTACTGGAATCCGCGCGTACGCGGCGCGCTGTTCGGTCTTACGCGCGCGACCGGTGCTGCGGAGCTGGCTCATGCCGCGCTCGAAAGCGTTTGTTATCAGACGTTCGATCTGTGGGCGGCGATGCGCGCGGATTGGCCGGACGCTTTGAGCGCCAACACCGTGTTGAGGGTCGATGGCGGCATGACGGCATCCGACTGGACGATGCAGCGGTTGTCGGATTTGCTGAATGCACCGGTCGACCGGCCGATGATTCTGGAAACCACCGCCGTCGGTGCTGCTTATCTCGCGGGCCTGGGCGCCGGCGTCTATCCGGAGCCGTCGCGCTTTGCGGATAGCTGGAGATTAGAACGGCGCTTCAAGCCGAATATGTCCGACGCCACGCGCGCGCGAAAACTCAAAGGCTGGTCGCAGGCAGTCAAGGGATTGCTCGCGAGCGATCCGGGATAATCAATTCGGGATAATTTCGACGCGCGGCTTGTTCAGCCGCAGATGCATCGCGCAGCCGCAGCCGGGCGGATGTTTTGCCAATGGCAACTTCGCGATGTCTTCATCAGGCGCGAGATCGGGTGGCGCATCGCCGGCCGGAATATAGTTCAACACAGGTGCCAGCCAGCGTTCAACTTCCGCAACGCTCATGCCCTTCCGTTCGGCATAATCTTCGACCTGATCGCGCTCGATCTTGCCGACGCCGAAATATGCGCTTTGCGCGTGGCTGAAATAGAGTCCGGACACCGATGACCCCGGCCACATCGCCAGACTCTCGGTCAAAGTCACACCTGCGTTGCGTTCCGCATCGAGCAGTTTGAAGATGGTGGTCTTCTCGGTGTGATCGGGTTGCGCGGGATAACCGGGCGCGGGACGGATGCCCTGATATTTTTCGAGGATCAAATCGTCGGTCGAAATGTTTTCGTTCGGCGCATAACCCCACAGCTCCTTGCGTACGCGCTCATGCATGCGCTCCGCAAAGGCTTCGGCAAGACGATCCGCGAGTGCCTTCACCAAAATCGACGAGTAATCGTCGTTGGCATTCTTGAAACGCGCCGACACGGCGTCTTCGCCGATGCCGGTGGTGACGACGAACGCGCCGATATAGTCTTCGACGCCTGAATTTTTGGGCGCGATGAAATCCGACAGCGCGGAATTGGCGCGGCCTTCGCGCTTCTCGATCTGCTGGCGCAGCGTATGCAACGTCGTGAGCGGCTTGGTGCGCGCTTCATCGCTGAACAGTTGAATATCGTCGCCGTCGGAATTTGCAGGCCAGAAGCCGATGGTCGCGTTGGCCGTGAACCATTTCTCTTTCACGATCACGTCGAGCATCTTGCGTGCGTCGTCGTAAAGCGACTTTGCGACTTCGCCGACCTTCGGGTCGGTGAGAATGGCGGGGAAACGTCCCGCCAATTCCCACGCCTGAAAGAATGGCGTCCAGTCGATGTAATCCACCAGTTCCGACAAGAGATAATTGTCGAAATTCTTCACGCCGAGGAAGGACGGCTTCGTCGGCTTGGTCTTGGACCAATCGATCTTGACCGCGTTGGCACGTGCGGCTTCGAGCGTCTGTCGCTTTTTGTTTTGCTGCGCCTTGAAATGCGCGTCCGAAATCCGCGCATATTCGGCGCGAACCTCGCGGCCATATTCGTCGCGCTTGTCGGCAGACAGCAGCATCGAGGCGACGCCAACCGCGCGGCTCGCATCGTTGACATGGACGACGGGTCCGTTTTTATAGCGCGGATCGACTTTCACGGCGGTATGCACGCGGCTCGTGGTCGCGCCACCGATCATCAGCGGAATTGTGTGACCCAGCCGCTCAAGCTCGGAGGCGACGAACACCATTTCATCCAGTGAAGGCGTAATGAGACCCGACAGGCCGATGATGTCCGCGCCTTCAGTCTTTGCGGTTTCGATAATTTTCGCGGCAGGCACCATCACGCCGAGATCGATCACCTCGAAGTTGTTGCACTGAAGCACAATGCCGACGATGTTCTTGCCGATGTCGTGCACGTCGCCCTTCACCGTCGCCATGATAATCTTGCCGGCGGAACTGCGGCCATCGCCGACGATGCCAGCTGCGAGGTTGTCGGCTTTTTCTTTCTCCATGAATGGCATCAGATAGGCGACCGCCTGTTTCATGACGCGCGCGGATTTCACCACCTGCGGCAGAAACATCTTTCCGGCGCCGAACAAATCGCCGACGATATTCATGCCGTCCATCAGCGGGCCTTCGATGACATGCAGCGGGCGCTCGACAGCGAGACGCGCCGCTTCCGTGTCGGCGTCGATATATTCGGTGATGCCGTTGACCAACGCGTGGCTGAGACGCTTTTCGACCGGCCATTCGCGCCAGGCGAGATCCTGCTCCTTGGTCTGCTTTTCCTGACCGCGAAATTTTTCAGCGAGTTGTAGCAATCGCTCCGGCGCACCGGGGTCGCGATTGAGAATCACATCTTCACAGACCTGACGCAGCTCAGGATCGATGTCGTCGTAAATCACCATCTGCCCGGCATTGACGATGCCCATGTCCATGCCGGCCTTGATGGCATGATACAGAAACACCGAATGCATCGCTTCGCGCACCGGCTCATTGCCGCGGAACGAAAACGACAGGTTCGAGACGCCGCCGGAAATATGCGCGTGCGGAAGGTTCTGGCGTATCCAGCGCGTCGCCTCGATGAAATCGACGCCGTAATTGTTGTGTTCTTCGAGACCCGTCGCGATGGCGAAAATGTTCGGATCGAAAATAATATCCTGCGGCGGAAAATTCAGTTTCATCGTGAGCAGATCGTAGGCGCGCTTGCAGATTTCGGTTTTGCGCGCGAACGTATCGGCTTGTCCGACTTCGTCGAACGCCATGACGACGACCGCAGCACCATGACGCCGCGCGATCGTCGCCTCGTGAATAAATTTCTCCTCGCCCTCTTTCATCGAGATCGAGTTGACGATGGGCTTGCCCTGCACGCATTTCAGCCCCGCTTCGATCACATCGAACTTCGAGGAGTCGACCATCACCGGCACACGGGCAATATCAGGCTCGGATGCGACGAGATGTAGAAACTCGATCATCGCCTGCTTGGAGTCCAGCAAGCCTTCGTCCATGTTGACGTCGATGACCTGCGCGCCGTTTTCGACCTGATCGCGCGCAACCTGAAGGGCTGCAGTGAAGTCGCCGTTCTTGATGAGCTTTCTGAAGCGCGCGGAACCTGTGACGTTGGTGCGCTCGCCGACATTGACGAAAGGAATATCTGCAGTGAGTACGAACGGCTCCAACCCTGACAGACGCAAGCGCGGCTCGATCTCAGGCACGATGCGCGGTTTGTGCGGCGCGACGGCATCCGCAATTGCTTTGATGTGATCCGGCGTGGTACCGCAGCAACCGCCGACCACGTTGACGAGGCCTGCCTGCGCGAACTCGCCGATCAGCCGCGCCATGTATTCCGGGGTCTCATCATACTGGCCGAATTCGTTGGGAAGACCCGCATTCGGATAGGCGCACACCAGCGCATCTGCGACGCGGCCGATGTCGGCGATATGCGCGCGGAGGTCTTCGGCGCCGAGCGCGCAATTGAAGCCGATGGTGATGGGTGAAGCGTGCTGCACCGAATACCAGAACGCTTCCGGCAACTGGCCCGATAACAAGCGGCCAGATTTATCGGTGATGGTGCCGGAGATCATTATCGGCACATGAATGCCGCGCGCCTCGGTGATTTCCGCAATCGCGTAAAGTGCGGCCTTGGCGTTCAGCGTGTCGAAAATAGTCTCGAGCAACAGCAAGTCCGCACCGCCATCGAGCAAGCCATTGATCTGCTCGCTATAGGCGATACGCAGTTCGTCGAACGTTACCGCGCGGAATCCGGGGTTGCCGACATCCGGTGAAATCGACGCGGTGCGGTTGGTGGGACCGAGCGCGCCCGCGACAAATCGTGGCTTGCCGTCGAATTCGGTGGCGCGGCGTGCGGCATTGCGGGCGAGCTTGGCGCCTTCACGATTGATCTCATAAGCGATTGTTGTGAGGTCGTAGTCGGCCTGAGCGATAGACGTCGATGAAAACGTGTTGGTCGCAACAATGTCAGCACCCGCCTTGAGATAAGCGAGGTGAATGTCTTCGATGGCCTGCGGCTGCGTGAGAATCAAAAGGTCGTTGTTGCCGCGCAGGTCGCGGTGGAAATCCTTGAAGCGCTCGCCGCGAAACGCCGCTTCGTCATATTCGAGGGCTTGGATCATGGTGCCCATCGCGCCATCGAGCACAAGGATGCGTTCGCGCGCCAGCGCGCGGAATTGATCGGCGACGGGTGAAGTCTTTGCGGTCATTGCGTTACGCGGCCTTCTGCGCACCGTTCGGGCGAATGCCCAAAAGGTGGCTGATGGCGAACACGAGATCCGCGCGGTTCATCGTATAGAAATGGAAATTCTCAACGCCGTGCTTTGCGAGCTTCTGCACTTGGCCTGCGGCGACGGTGGCCGCGACGAGCTTGCGGGTGTCGGCATCGTCGTCGAGGCCCGCGAATTTGTCCGCGAGCCATGACGGCACGCTCGTGCCCGCGCGCGCCGCGAAATTTTGCGCGAGTTTGAAATTCTGAACCGGAAGAATCCCCGGCACGACGGGAATGTCGATACGGCGCGCGCGCACGCGATCGACGTAGTGGTTATAAAGATCGTTATCGAAGAAGAACTGCGTGATGGCGCGATCGGCACCCGCATCGACCTTGGCTTGCAGCATGTCGATGTCGGATTCGAAATCCGCGCTTTCAGGATGTTTTTCCGGATACGCCGAAACCGACACCTCGATGTCCGGATAGCGCGACTTGATCGCGCGCACCAAATCGGCCGAGCTTTGATAACCGT
The DNA here is from genome assembly GCA_038230475.1 of Hyphomicrobiales bacterium. Lineage (GTDB taxonomy): Bacteria > Pseudomonadota > Alphaproteobacteria > Rhizobiales > Xanthobacteraceae > Afipia. The sequence continues at coordinate 124,773 of JBBRNE010000003.1, read as the reverse complement.
CGGCATGTGCTCTGTACGCCGTACCGATGCCGGCGGCTGGATCGCCGCGCAGCGCCACGATATGGCGCACGCCGACATCGTGATAGGAGGCGACGACATCGTCGATCTCGCCCCTCGACGCATCGACGCAGGTCAGATGCGCCGCAGGTGTCAGCGATGTTTCTTTTAAGATTCGCGCGATGGTCGAATGGGTGCGCTCACGCGTCGAGCCGCCGGCACCGTAGGTCACGGAAACGAAGGACGGATTGAGCGGCGCGAGACGTTTGATCGTCTCCCACAAACTGCGCTCCATCTCCTCGGTCTTCGGCGGGAAGAACTCGAAGGAAATCGCTGGACGCTTCGGGGTCGCGGTGTCGGTCGTCACGCTTGAACTCCACAAAATCGGGCGGGCATCGGATGGACTTGGGGGCGGTAAGCCAAGGCGACGGCGCGTCCGGCGCGCCGCATTTTCGCCCTTCGATTCCAAGTCCGTCACCGTTTGGCCTTTGATCATGAAAATAGGCCGAAAAGCCTAATTTCGACAGCCCAACTGCGGCGAAAATCGATGGGAATTTGCCCACTTTGTGTAAATATATGGCGATTTGAGCCGAGAGATTCCAGCGGTTATTCGATGAATCTATTACAAATTTGACCGATTACAGCCATTTATGGCTAAGTAAGTTGTGGGAATTATCAAGAAAATGGAGATTTGTATTTTATTTGCCCACTCTTGCCACAAATCGCAAGTCAGTCCGCCTTTCGCAGCGGCTTTGTTTTGCGGCCTGGGAGTGCCTAGCTTGCGATGATGACCCTCAACATCCCGCTTTCCGTCCTCGATCTTTCCGTCGTCACGACCGGCACGAAGCCCGCACAGGCGCTGCGCAACAGCATCGATCTGGCGCAGCACACCGACCGGCTGGGCTACGTGCGTTACTGGCTCGCGGAGCATCACAACCTCTCATCGGTTGCTTCTCCCTCGCCCGACATCATGATCGGGCAGATCGCGGCGGTAACGAAAAACATTCGCGTCGGCTCAGGCGGCGTGATGCTGCCGAACCATGCGCCGCTGATTATCGCCGAGCGCTTCAAAATGCTGGAGGCGCTGTTTCCCGGCCGTATCGATCTCGGTCTTGGCCGCGCGCCAGGTACCGATCAGGCGACCGCCCATGCGTTGCGTCGAAGACTCGACGGCCGTGAAGGCGATGATTTTCTCGAACGTCTGCACGAACTGACATTGTGGGAGACGCGGGAATTTCCCGAAGGCCATCCGTACAACAGCGTCATTGCGATGCCTGATGACGCGCCGCTGCCGCCGATCTGGCTGTTAGGGTCGAGCGATTACAGTGCCCAACTGTCGGCACAGCTCGGGATGGGATTCGCGTTCGCGCATCATTTTGCATCACACGACGCGGTCGATGCGTTGACGTTCTATCGTTCACATTTCAAAGCGTCGCGCTGGCGCGACAAGCCGCACGGTATTCTTGCGGTCGCCATTGTCACCGCGCCGACCGATGAGGAAGCGGAAAAACTTGCGTCGCCGATGGATCTCAATCGCCTCCGGCGAGATCGCGGTCAATATCTGCCGCTGCCGAGTGTCGAGGAAGCGCTGGCTTATCCTTACAGCGACGGCGAACGCGCCAGCATCGCGCGCAACCGCTCGCGGTTGTTCGTCGGCAGTCCGCAGACGGTGATGCAGAAAATCTCGCCGATGGTGAGCGCGAGCAAGGCCGATGAGTTGATGGTTATCACCGCGACCTACGACCACGACGCGCGCAAGCGATCTTACGCGCTACTCGCCGATGCGTTCGGGATCAGCCAGCAGAAAGCGGCTTGATTGCAGGCGTTATTGGGCTTTTTCGCTGAATGCCACGCGGAAAGGATGCGCCGCATACACGCCGACGATGCGTAATTCCTTCGAGAAGAATTTCAATTCTTCCAGCGCGAAAGCGAGATTTTTATCGTCGGGATGCCCGTCGACATCCGAATAGAACTGCGTAGCGAAGAAATTGCCTTCCACCATATAGCTTTCCAGCTTCGTCATATTGACGCCGTTGGTCGCAAAGCCGCCCATCGCTTTATAAAGCGCAGCGGGAAGATTGCGCACACGAAACACGAACGTCGTGACCAGCGGGCCGGAGCCTTGCTTGGCCCAACTTTCCTTGCTCGATAGAATGACAAAGCGCGTGGTGTTGTGAGCCTCGTCCTCGATGTCCTCCGACAGAATATCGAGGCCGTAGGTTTCCGCAGCGAGGCGTGAGGCGATCGCAGCAGCGCTCTTGTCGTTACGCTCCGCAACGATCCTTGCAGCTCCGGCGGTATCGCCAGAGACAACCGGTTTGATCTTCAGCTTGCGAATGATGTTGCGGCATTGTCCCAGCGCGTGAACATGACTCTCGACCGTTTTGATGTCGGAAATTTTTGCGCCCTTCGGTGCCATCAATTGATGATGGATCGGCGTGAACCATTCCCCGACGATGAACAGTCCCGACTGCGGCAGCAGATGATGAATGTCCGCGACGCGACCCGCGACCGAGTTCTCGATCGGGATCATTCCCAATTCGGCTTCGCCCGATGAAATCGCGGCCAGCGCATCCTCGAAGGTCGCGCACGGCAATGTCTCCGCGCCCGGATAAGCTTCTAGAATCGCGATATGCGAGTTGGCGCCGGGTTCGCCTTGAAATGCGATTTTCATGGTCTTTGTCATGGTTGCTTCCCGGCGAGAGCCTGCCGTGCCGTTTCCAGATCATGAGGCGTATCGACGCCCAAGGGTACGCTGTCAACAATTGTGACGTCGATTTTCATGCCGGCTTCGAGCGCGCGCAACTGTTCGAGCTTTTCGCGAACCTCCAGCGGCGAGGGCGGCAGCGCTACGAAACGTGCCAGCGCGTCCCGGCGATAGGCATAAAGCCCAATGTGGTGATAGCGCGGACCATCCCCCGAAGGCGCTGAGGCGCGGGTGAAATACAACGCCCGCAGGCGCTTCTCGCTCAGAGGCGATCCGACGACTTTGACGACGTTGGGATTGGTGTGCTCGTCAGTTTTGCGAATGACGGCGGCCAGCGTCGCAATATCAACGGCAGGATCGTCGAGAGGGCCAAGCACCGCACGAATGTCAGCAGGTTTGATGGTCGGCAGATCCCCCTGCACGTTTATAATAATCTCGATCTGCCGCTTCGGATCGAGTGATTCGAGCGCCTCGAAGATTCGATCCGAGCCGGATGGATGATCGACGCGCGTCATCACTGCTTCGCCGCCATGTTTTTTGACTGCTTGGGCGATGTCCGGCGCATCGGTCGCAACGACAACGCGGCCTATTTTCGCAGACTCCGCACGGCGCAGGACGTGGACAATCATCGGCACACCGGCGATGTCGAGCAGCGGCTTTCCCGGCAGGCGCGTTGCGGCCATGCGGGCAGGAATCAGCACGAGGGCGCGGACTTCGGTCATCGGGAATGAAGGGCTCACACATCCAAATTGATGAGGAAATGACGGGTGTTTTCAAGGGGTCGCGCGTTTATACGGGTTGCCAGAGGGCAGGCAACCCGTTATCTCGATCCCGCTACAGGTTTTGCGGCGCACGCGAATGCCGGGAGCATATTCACAGCCGATAAATCGGCGAGCCAATCGACATTCCGGCCCGGAGCCTGAGCGACTATGGACTCCTTCGAACTCAACAAGATTATGGGTGCTATTCTGGGCACCTGCCTCGTTCTTCTCGTCACGAATTTCACCGCCAATGCGATCTTCTCTCCGATCAAGGCCGAGAAACCGGGCTTTGACATTGCCGTGAAGGAAGCCGAAGGCGCCGGACAAGAAGCGGCGGCCGCTGCTCCATCCGAGCCGATCGGAAAATTGCTGCAGACGGCCTCCGCTGAAAAGGGTGCGTCGGCTGCGAAGAAGTGTGGCGCTTGCCATTCGTTCGAGAAGGGTGGCCCAAACAAGGTCGGCCCCAACCTTTTCAATACCGTCGATGAGCCGAAGGGCGAAGGCAAGGGTGGCTTCAACTTCTCGGCCGCCATGAAGGCCAAGGGCGGCAAGTGGACTTACGACGATCTGAACAAGTTCATCACCAATCCGAAGGCTTTCGTCCCCGGCACTGCGATGGGCTTCGCGGGTATCTCGAAGGACAGCGAGCGCGCGGACGTGATCGCCTATCTGCGATCGCTTTCAGACTCGCCACCTCCGCTGCCCACCGCCAGCAATTAATTCGCGATTACGTGACAGAGATTTAATTTAGGAACGGCCGGGTTTTGCCCGGTCGTTTTTGTTCCGATCAATGCTGCGTTATCGGGACGTTTGGCCGCAAAGTGGATGCTGTAGCAGGCTGGCATCGTATCCAAAAACCGACATAATCCCTGCCGACGTTGCCCTCGCCGGGCCTTCGGCAACGCTCAAATCATTACAAATTGCAGCAGGATTTTCGCTTTGAATATTTCCCGACGATGGCTTCTTCAAAACGGAGCGATGATCGCGGCGGCACCCGCGCTGAGTGCGGCTGCGGGACACTCACTATTCGATGCCGCGGACGCGGCGACAACGGCACCGGCGCAGAGCGCTCCTCAATGGAGGCACGCGCTTTCTCTTTTCGGCGACATCAAATATCCGGCGGACTTCAAACGGTTCGATTACGTCAATCCGGATGCACCGAAGGGCGGCCTCGCACGCCAGATCTCAGTCGGCACCTTCGATAATTTCAATATCGCTGTCGCCGGCGTGAAGGGCACGATCGCACCTGCGGTGGGATTGATCTACGAGACGCTTATGGTGCAGTCGCTCGATGAAGCGACCACCAAATACGGATTGCTTGCTGAAGCGGCGTCCCATCCGGACGACGTTTCTTGGGTGATCTATCGTCTTCGCAAAGATGCGAAGTGGCACGACGGCAAAGCCATTACTGCAGATGACGTGATCTTTTCGATGAATTCGCTGAAGCAATACAGCCCGACATATTCGTCGTACTACAAGCACGTCATGGCGATGGAAAAGATCGGCTCGCACGAAATCAAATTCATCTTCGATGCGCCTGGCAATCGCGAACTGCCGAGCATCGTCGGCGAACTGATCGTGCTCCCGAAGCATTGGTGGCAGGGCAAGGACAGCGAAGGCCGCAAACGCGACATCGGCGCGACGACGCTTGAAAAGCCGCTCGGCTCCGGCCCTTACGCGATTAAGGACTTCTCTGCCGGCCGCTCCGTTACGCTGGAGCGCGTGAAAAAATACTGGGGCGAAAAGGTGCCGACGCGCATCGGTCAGAACAATTTCGACGAAATGCGTTTCGAGTTCTTTCGGGACAGCACGGTGTCGCTTGAAGCATTCAAGGCCGATCAGGCTGACTGGACCATCGAGAATTCAGCCAAGCAGTGGGCAACGGCGTACGATTTTCCGGCTGTGACCGACAAGCGCGTCGTGCTCGAAGAATTTCCGATCAACGATTCCGGCCGCATGCAGGGATTTGCCTTCAACCTTCGCCGCACGCTGTTTGCCGACAAGCGCGTACGGCGTGCATTCAATTACGCCTTTGATTTCGAGGAAATGAACAAGCAGTTGTTCTACGGGCAATACAAGCGCATCGGCAGTTATTTCGAAGGTACGGAGTTGGCGTGCTCCGGAATTCCAGTCGGTAAGGAACTGGAAATATTAAGAGCGATTTACGATGACATTCCGCCGGAAGTGATTGCAAAGCCGTATGAGAACCCGGTCGGCGGCGATCCAGAAAAAGTGCGCGACAATCTGCGCAACGCGACGCGGCTTCTCAAAGAGGCTGGCTACGAGGTCAAGGATCAGAAGCTCGTCGACAAGGACGGCAAGCAGGTCGCAGTGGAATTCCTGATCGATAGTCCACCATCCGAGCGCATCGTTCTTTTCTATAAGCCGTCGCTGGCGCGCCTTGGAATCGATGTAACCGTTCGTACTGTCGATACAGCGCAGTATCAAAATCGTCTTCGCAGTTTCGACTTCGACATCATCACTGACGTGTGGGGGCAATCGCTTTCGCCGGGCAACGAGCAACGCGATTTCTGGGGCTCGGCCTCCGCCGATATTCCCGGATCGCGCAACACCATCGGCATCAAGAATCCGATCGTGGACAAGATCATCGACGAAATCGTTTACGCCAAGGATCGCGCGACTTTGGTTGCCGCCACCAAGGCGCTCGATCGCGTTCTGCTGTGGCATTACTATGTGGTGCCGCAGTTTACCTACGGGTTTTCCCGTTACGCGCGCTGGGATCGCTTCAGTCATGCGTCGCTGCCGAAATTTGGCCGCTCAGGCCTGCCTGCACTGTGGTGGTACGACAAGGAAAAAGCGGACAAGATCGGTAGGCGTTCTTGACAACCTTCACCCGCCGCCGCGTTCTCGTTCTCGGCGGTATTTCGCTTGCAGTATCTTGGGTGCGACCAACGCCATCGTACGCCGTTGAGGGCGTTGAAGCTCACGGCATGTCGGCGTTCGGCGATTTGAAATACCCCGCGGGTTTCAAAAATTTCGACTACGTCAATCCTGTTGCTCCAAAGGGTGGCACGTTTTCGTCCATCCCTTCCGGCTCGTCCTACAATCAAAATCCGACGACTTTCAATTCACTAAACAGCTTCATCTATAAAGGCGATGCTGCGGCCGGCATGGAGCAAACGTTTGCTTCGCTGATGGTGCGTGCGGTCGACGAACCGGACGCGATGTATGGTCAAGTCGCGCGCTCGGTGAGGATTACGCCCGACAAGCTGACATATCGTTTTTCATTGCGGTCCGAAGCGCGTTTTCACGATGGCACTAAGCTCACGGCGCAGGACGTCGAATTCTCCATCAGCATCCTGAAGGAGAAGGGCCATCCGATCATACGCCAGCAGCTTCGCGACATGGTCAGGGCAGAAGCTTTGGACGACGCCTCGCTGGTCGTGACCTTTGCGCCGAAGCGAGGTCGCGACGTACCTTTATTTGCGGCGGGTCTGCCGATTTTTTCGAAGTCCTACTACGACAAGCGGCCATTCGATGAATCGACGCTCGATATTCCGCTGGGGTCCGGCCCCTACAAAGTCGGACGCCTCGAGCCGGGACGCTATATCGAGTACAATCGTGTTGACGATTGGTGGGCGAAGGATTTGCCGGTGTCGCGCGGCGCATTCAATTTCGACGCCGTGCGTTATGAGTTTTACCGCGACCGCGATGTTGCGTTCGAAGGCTTTACAGGGCGCAACTACCTTTATCGCGAAGAATTCACCGCGCGTATCTGGAACACACGCTACGATTTCCCCGCGATCAAGGAGGGTCGCGTTAAGCGCGAGACGTTGCCGGACGAAACCCCGTCGGGCGCGCAAGGCTGGTTCATCAATCTGCGCCGCGCGCAATTCAAAGATTCGCGTGTGCGAGAGGCCCTGGGGCTCGCATTCGATTTTGAATGGACCAACAAGACCATCATGTACGGCGCATATTCTCGAACGCTGTCGCCGTTCCAGAATTCAGATCTGATGGCGGGGAATTCTTCCCCGCCACCGGAAGAATTGAAATTGCTGGAGCCGTTTCGCGGTCAGGTGCCCGACGAGGTATTCGGCGTGCCTTATGTGCCGCCGGTGTCCGACGGGTCGGGACAAGATCGTTCGCTGCTGCGCAAGGCTATCCAACTTCTGCAGGACGCGGGCTGCGTCATGAAAAACGGCAAACGCGTTTTGCCCAACGGCGATCCGTTCACGATCGAGTTTCTGAATTATGAGCCTTCGCTGCAGCCGCATCACGCGCCTTACATCAAGAATCTTGCGACGCTCGGCATCGCGGCAAGTTTTCGTCTGGTTGATCCGGTGCAGTATCGCGCGCGCAAGGACGATTTCGATTTCGACATGACAATGGAGCGTTTCAGCATGGCGTCGACGCCGGGCGATGCGCTACGGACGTTTTTTTCGTCGCAATCTGCGGCGATCAAAGGCTCGCAGAATCTTTCGGGTATTGCGAATCCAGCGCTCGATGCGCTGATCGAGAAAATAATTGCAGCCGACGATCGCGTTGAACTGCGTATCGCATGCCGCGCATTCGATCGTGTGTTCCGCTCGGGACGATATTGGGTGCCGCAATGGTATTCCGCCAGCCATCGCATTGCTTATTGGGATGCCTTCGCGCATGCTACGAATGTTCCAAAATATGCCGGTGGTGTCGGCGCGCCCGACCTTTGGTGGTCCACCGAAACGAAAGCGAAAAAGCCCGAGCAGGCGAAGTAAGTTATGAGCGCCTATATTGCCCGCCGCATCTTGCTGATGTTTCCCACATTGCTGGGGATTCTCTTTGTGTCGTTCGTCGTGGTGCAGTTCGCGCCGGGCGGACCTGTCGAGCGCGTTATTGCGCAACTTTCAGGCGCAGACACTGGTGCCAGTTCACGAATTTCCGGCTCATCGGGCGGCGATTTCGCATCGCGTCCGCAGGCGGGAGCGGCCGCGGACGCGGTGTCTTCGAAATATCGCGGCGCACAGGGCCTCGATCCGGATTTCGTAAAGAGCCTTGAAAAACAATTCGGCTTCGACAAGCCCGCGCCGGAACGCTTCGCTCTGATGCTTTGGAATTTCGCGCGCTTCGATTTCGGGAAAAGTTATTTCCGCGATGTCAGCGTGATTCAACTCATCAAGGAAAAACTTCCGGTTTCGATGTCGCTCGGCATTTGGATGACGCTGCTGACGTATCTGATCTCTATTCCGCTCGGTATCCGAAAAGCCATCAAGGATGGATCGCGATTCGATACGTGGACGTCAGGCATCATTATTATCGGCTTTGCGATTCCGGGGTTTCTGTTCGCGATCCTGCTTATCATCCTGTTCGCTGGAGGATCGTTCTGGGACATTTTCCCGTTGCGAGGTCTCACTTCGGATAATTGGTCTCAATTTCCCTGGTATCAAAAGATCCTCGATTATTTCTGGCACATCACATTGCCGTTGATCTCGATGGCGCTCGGCGCGTTTGCGACGATGACGCTGCTGACGAAAAACTCCTTTCTCGATGAAATCCGCAAACAATACGTCATGACGGCGCGCGCCAAGGGCTGCAGCGAGCGGCAAGTGCTTTACGGGCACATTTTCCGTAACGCGATGCTGATCGTGATCGCGGGTTTCCCAAGTGCCTTCATCCACGCATTCTTTTCTGGATCGTTGCTGATCGAGACGATTTTTTCGCTCGATGGCCTCGGCTTGCTCGGCTTCGAGAGTGTGTTGAACCGCGATTACCCTGTGGTATTCGGTACGCTCTTTATCTTTTCGCTTGTCGGTCTCGTCGTGAACCTGATTTCGGATCTTGCCTATATGTGGATCGATCCGCGCATCGATTTCGAGGCGCGCGAGGTATGACGGATACTGCGACCGTTCCAATAGAGACGACAGCGCAGGCGCCGCTCGGCGAGGCTGTGCCGCCGTCGCGGCGTCCTTTGACGCCATCGCCACTCAACCAACGGCGCTGGAAAAATTTCAAATCCAACCGCCGCGGGTATTGGGCGTTCTGGTTATTCCTGATTTTGTTTTTCGTGTCGTTGTTCGCGGAGTTGATCGCAAACGACCGCCCCTTCCTGATCAAATTCGACGGCAATCTGTATTTCCCCGCATTTAAGAACTATTCCGAAACCACGTTCGGCGGCGACTTCGAGACATCCGCAGACTATCGCGACCCATATTTGCAAAAACTCATTGCCGAGAAGAACGGCACCATCGTCTGGCCATTGATCCGCTACTCTTACGATACGCACAATCTCGATCTGCCGACACCCGCGCCGTCCAAGCCGACATGGATGCTCACGGAGGCGCAGTGCAAAGCCGTTGTCGAGAAGAAGGGACTAAAGGGCTGTCGCGATCTCGAATACAACTGGCTTGGTACCGATGATCAGGGCCGCGATGTGGTCGCGCGGCTGATCTATGGATTTCGCATCTCGGTGCTGTTCGGCCTCGCATTGACGATTATATCGTCCATCATCGGCGTTGCGGCGGGAGGCGTGCAGGGTTACTTCGGCGGCTGGGTCGATCTCGGCTTCCAGCGCTTCATCGAAGTATGGACTGCGATTCCATCACTTTATTTATTGCTGATCATTTCGTCCGTGCTGGTTCCCGGCTTCTTCGTGCTGCTCGGCATCTTGTTGTTGTTTTCATGGGTCTCACTTGTTGGTCTTGTACGGGCCGAATTCCTGCGCGGACGAAACTTCGAATACATCATGGCGGCGCGGGCGCTCGGTGTGTCCAATAAGACGATCATGTTCCGGCATCTACTTCCGAACGCAATGGTGGCGACGATGACGTTTTTGCCATTCATTGTCTCGTCTTCGGTGATGACACTGACCGCACTTGATTTCCTCGGCTTTGGCCTACCGCCAGGCTCGCCCTCACTCGGCGAAATGCTCTCTCAAGGTAAATCCAACGTGCAGGCGCCGTGGCTCGGCTTCACCGGGTTTTTCTCGGTGGCGATCATGTTGTCGCTTCTGATTTTCATCGGCGAAGGCGTGCGCGATGCCTTCGATCCGCGCAAGACGTTTAGATAAAGGTTTGCAGGTAGCGCATGATGGATGCAATCAACCAGCCCCTTCTCGATGTGCGTGATTTGTCCGTTGCGTTCCGCACAGCCGGCGGAGAGAGCATCGCCGTCGACAAGATTTCATTTTCGATCAATCGCGGCCAATGCGTCGCGCTGGTGGGCGAATCCGGGTCTGGCAAATCCGTCAGCGCGCTTTCGGTGTTGAAGCTGCTGCCGTATCCGACGGCGTCGCATCCGTCCGGCAGCATTCGTTTCAAAGGACGCGAATTGCTCGATTTAAGCGAGAACGATATCCGCTCGATCCGCGGCAACGACATCTCGATCATCTTTCAGGAGCCGATGACGTCGCTCAATCCACTGCATACGATTGAAGCACAGATCGGTGAAGTCATATTTCTTCATAGTGGTGCACGCGGCGCGATGGCGCGTGCACGCACGCTCGAATTGCTCACGCAGGTTGGGATCCCGGACGCTGAAACGCGGCTGCAAAGCTATCCGCATCAATTGTCCGGCGGCCAGCGCCAGCGCGTGATGATCGCGATTGCGCTCGCGAATGAGCCTGATCTGCTGATCGCCGACGAGCCTACCACAGCGCTCGACGTAACGGTGCAGGCGCAAATTCTGAAACTGCTCGCAGAAATCCGCGCGCGACTCGGCATGAGCATGCTGTTCATTACGCACGATCTCGGCATCGTGCGCCGAATTGCGGACGTGGTTTGCGTCATGAATAACGGCAAGATCGTCGAGCAGGGTCCGGTCGAGCAAGTTTTCACCTCTGCACAGCATCCCTATACCAAGGCATTGCTCGCGGCGGAGCCGAAACCTGATCCCGCGCCCCCACGTCCGAATGAATCGGTGGTGATGTCGTCGGATGATCTCAAAGTGTGGTTTCCGATCAAGCGCGGATTGATGCGCAAGACGGTCGGGCACATCAAGGCGGTTGATGGGGTCAGCGTGTCGATACGGAAAGGCGAGACGCTGGGCGTCGTTGGCGAATCCGGATCGGGCAAGACGACGCTTGGTCTTGCTTTGCTGCGGCTGATTTCGTCCAAAGGGCCGATCGTTTTTCTTGGCAAGGATGTGCAGGGTCTCGATTTCAAACAGATGCGGCCGGTCCGTCGCGATATGCAGATCGTGTTTCAGGATCCTTACGGCGCGCTCAGTCCGCGCATGTCTGTCGGGGACATCGTCGCCGAGGGGCTTGGCGTGCATCAGCCGTCCTTGACGCGTGAGGGACACGAAGCGCGCGTCATCAAGGCTCTGAAAGAAGTCGGCCTCGATCCGGAAACGCGCTTTCGCTATCCGCACGAATTTTCCGGCGGGCAGCGCCAACGCATCAGCATCGCGCGTGCCGTTGTGCTGGAGCCGAATTTCGTCGTGCTTGATGAGCCGACCAGCGCGCTCGACATGTTGTTTCAGGCGCAAATGGTCGATTTGCTGCGCGACTTGCAGCGCCGTCTCGATCTCACTTATATGTTCATCTCGCACGATCTGCGTGTCGTTGCTTCGCTCGCCAGCAATCTGATCGTGATGCGTCACGGCAAGGTGGTGGAGCAAGGCGCGGCGGCGGGTATTTTTAAAAATCCGAAATCGGATTATACGCGGGCGCTCTTTGCGGCTGCTTTCAATATCGAAGCAGCCCCGACATCACCTGACGGCTGACATTCTATAGTCGTTTGATACTCGTCACATCGTTGCCGGCGGCCTTGATGCGCGCAATCGCGCCGCGCGTTTCTTCAATCATTGTCATCATGTGATACGCGTTGGCGTGAACGATGGTATCGGCATCACGCGCAATAGCGACGTGGCCTTTCCAGAAAATCAGATCTCCGCGTTTGAGTTTTCCCCATTCGGCCTGAGGAAGCGGCTTGCCCAATGCGTCTTCCTGCATGTCGCTGTCGCGCGGCGCTGAAACGCCTGTCGCTCTGAGCGATGTCTGCACCAGTCCCGAACAATCGATGCCGAGGCTGGTCTTGCCGCCCCAGAGATACGGCGTGCCGACGAATTTTTCGGCGACCGCTACGAAGTTGGCTTCAAACGCATCGAGCGCCGCGACGTGCCGCGTTGGTAAATACTGCCGTTGGTTTGTGATTGCGAAATCTCCTTCGATCTTCGCAATTTCAATCTGCGCGCCAAGCGAAAGGCTTTCCATCGGCGGAAGTTTGATCGATGGACCGGGAAACGCGAAGGTGCGAAGCGCCGAGATTTTATGTGTTGGTGTGCTGCGCGGTACGACCAGCGCGTTTTCAGGCAGCCATCCAACGTAGCCGTCGGATTGAAGTTGACCCCACGACCAACCTTCGCCGTCTCGATCATAAATGACGACACGCTCGCCTTTTAGGGCTTCTGTTTCCAACGCCGCGTCATGCGATGGTGCGCGGCGCACCGGCACGATCGGGTCGAAGATTTCATATTTGACACCTTCGACAAAACGTTCGGCTTTTACTTTGCCTTCGAGATGTTTTGCCGCAAGATCAGGTCGTGCGGGCGTCAGCCTCGGATCCGCTTTTAAGTCAGCCATAGCGCGCACTCAAAAGGTTATAGATCGCGCGTGCCGCCTGGCATTCACCGCCTTCCGGTCGCGCGGGTTTTGCGGTCGGTGTCCAGCCGTAGATATCGACGTGCAGCCACGATTTTGCATTTTCGACGAAACGTTGCAGAAACAGCGCGCAGGTGATCGAGCCGGCGAATGCGCCGGATGGCGCGTTGTTGAGATTGGCGACTTTCGAATCAAGCCATGAATCGTAAGGCGGCCACAATGGCATGCGCCACAGCGGATCGTTCTCATGCCGCGCGCCTTGTTCGACTTCGCCGGCAAGCTTGTCGTCATTGGTGTAGAACGGCGGCAGATCCGGGCCGAGTGCCACGCGGGCGGCACCCGTTAACGTGCCGAGATCGATCAGAAGCTCAGGCTTTTCCTCGTCCGCAAGCGCCAGCGCATCGGCCAGCACGAGACGCCCTTCCGCGTCGGTGTTGCCTATCTCCACAGTCACACCCTTGCGCGACGGGAAAATATCGAGCGGCCGAAACGCATTGCCTGCCACGGAATTCTCGACAGCAGGAATCAGCACGCGCAAACGCACTTTGAGTTTTGCGTCCATAATCATCTGCGCCAGCGCCAGCACGTTCGCGGCTCCGCCCATGTCCTTCTTCATGATCAGCATGCCGCTCGACGGCTTGAGATCGAGGCCGCCGGTGTCGAAGCAGACGCCCTTTCCGACCAGAGTCACTTTCGAATGCGAAGGATCACCCCAAGTGAAATCGATCAGGCGCGGCGCGCGTGTCGAGGCGCGACCGACGGCGTGAATGAGAGGGAAATTCTGCGCGAGAAGGTCGTCGCCAAGGATGCAGGAATACTTCGCGCCGAATTTGTCTGCGATTGCTTTTGCGGCACTCGCCAATTCGTCCGGTCCCATGTCGTTGGCGGGTGTATTGATGAGATCGCGCGCCAGTGTCGCAGCGGCCGCCATACGCGAAATCTCGATTGCGTCGACGCCATCCGGCGGCACCAATCGCGCTGGGACAGTGTCGTTTTTACGATAGCGTGTGAAGCGATAGCTGCCGAGCGCGAATGCTAGCGTGGCGAGACGTGCATCGTGCGGTGAATTTTCAAAGCGATAATTTCCCGGCGGCAGCAAGCCCGGCAATTGTCCCGGCCGAAACGGATCGCGCCATTTTGCGGATGCATCCTCCAGTCCGAACAGCACATGCGCGAGCGACCCGTCTTTGGAGGGAAGGCCGAGATACTGGCCTGGCTTGCCGGTGAATGCGTTGGCATTGGCGAACTGACGGGCCGCTGCGGGCAGCGCCGCAGCCGTGAAGTCCCAAGTTGACTTGGTAACGAACGTAATCGGGATGGCATCTTTTGCAGTCGAAAAGGCGGGGTGCATGAGGGTCTCTGAAGGCAAAGAAATACCGGCATGATAGCAGCGGGAAGGAGGGAACTGGGGTCATTAACCAGTCATTAGGGTTAACAGTCTATTACGGACCGCATCCGGCTTCGCCAACCGTCTTTGCGAGTCCAAGTGCCATGCGTCGGTCGCGCTCTTTCAATCGATATTTCAGCTCTGCTGCGATTGCGGCCGTTATGGCCGTGGGTCTTGGTGGCTGCCAGACGACAGCGCAATCGCCTGACATTACGGGCTCGCTGAATGCCCGCGCCGACGCCGGGCGGACTGCGCAAAGCGATATCGAGGCGATGGGCGAGCGTTACCGCGCCAACCCAAAGAACGCCGAACTTGGCCTCCAATACGGCACTGCGCTTCGTTTGAACGGCCAACGCCAGCAGGCCGTCGCCGTTCTGGAGCAAGCGACCATCGTCAACGTCGGCAACAAGACGCTACTTGCCGCCTATGGCCGCGCGCTAGCCGATAACGGCAATTTCCAGCAGGCCTTCGATACTCTGACGAAGGCGCATACGCCTTCGAATCCGGACTGGCGTATTCTGTCGGTGCAAGGAACGGTGCTCGACCAGATGGGAAAGCATGAAGAGGCCCGCCGCTACTATGCGAGCGCATTGAAGATCGCGCCGGATGAGCCGTCGGTGCTCTCGAATCTCGGAATGTCTTACATCTTGTCCAAGGACCTGCCCAAGGCGGAATCGACGCTTCGCGCTGCGCTCGATCGCGGCACCAACGATCAGCGCGTGCGCCAGAACCTCGGCCTCGCCATCGGGCTTCAGGGACGTTTTGATGCTGCCGAAACTATCGTGCGATCCGATCTGCCTGCGGATCAAGCCGAAGCGAACGTCGCTTACCTGAAGCAAATGTTGAGCAAGGATGAACGCTCGCGTCGCGGCCCGCATACGTCGTCGATGGGCGAGCCCAACCGATCCTGAGACGGCTCCCAGCCAATCATCAAACTTGTGAAATGAAACAGACGGTCGAATGACGGCGACGCGTGTTCGCGCGCCGTCAGTTCATATAGGCCGAGACCTTGATGCCGGTGGGGCCGAGAATGACCACGAACAGAACCGGCAGGAAGAACACGATCATCGGTACGGTCAGTTTCGGTGGAAGTGCTGCGGCCTTCTTCTCGGCTTCGTTCATGCGCATGTCGCGGTTCTCCTGCGCCATGACCCTCAACGTCTGTCCGAGCGGCGTGCCGTAGCGTTCTGACTGCTGGAGCGCGAGACATACGGACTTCACGCCCTCAAGCCCGGTACGTTTGGCGAGATTTTCATAAGCCGTCTTGCGGTCCGGCAAATAGGAAAGTTCAGCCGTCGTCAGCGTGAATTCCTCGGCGAGCGGAATCGATTGCGAACCGATCTCCTGGCTAACCTTCCTGAAAGCCGCTTCGATCGACATACCGGACTCGATACAGATCAGCAGGAGATCAAGCGCGTCCGGAAATGCGCGTCGGATCGACAATTGTCGTTTTGAAATAGCGTTTTTCAAAAACAACATCGGTGCCTGCATGCCGGCCCAAGTTGCGCCAAGACACATGCCGGCTTTCATCAGCGTTGTTTGCTCCATGTGCGAAATCACAAACACATAGAGGACGGCACCGACAAAAAACACGATCGGCATGATCAGGCGGAAAAACAAAAATGTCATATAAGGTGACTGCCCGCGGTAGCCGGCCATCACTAGCTTGTCGCGGGCTTCTTCCTGAGCCAGCCACTTGCCAAGGTTGAAGTCTTCGACGGTTTTCTGAATGAATTGTTTCGGCGTCTGACGCAGCGAGACTTTTTCCGAGCGGTTCATGCGGTCGCGCTCGCGCTGGCGCATGCGTTCGCGTTCGCTGGCGACGGCCTTCATTCGCTTCTGCAAGCCCTCTCCCGCGAACATCGGCGATATTAGCGTGTAAGCGGCGGCGCTCGCGGCGATGGCTGCGAACAGCATCGTCATGAAACGGACATCGTGGAATTTATCGATGAGAAGATCGAGCATGATGCCTCGTCAGAAATCGAAATTGATCATTTTCTTCATTACGAAGATGCCTGTGGACATCCACACGACGCAGCCTGCAAGCATCAGTCGCCCCGTAGGGTGCGTCCACAGCAGCGAGATATATTCCGGCGTCATGATGTAGACCATGATCATGACGATCGGTGGCAGCGCGCCAATGATGGCGGCCGACGCCTTGGCTTCCATCGACATTGCCTGAATCTTCGCGGCCATCTTGCGGCGATCCCGCAGCACCTTCGACAGATTGCCGAGTGCTTCAGACAGATTGCCGCCGGACTTGGTTTGAATGGCGATCACGATGCCGAAGAAATTCGCTTCCGGCAAAGGCATGCGATCGTAAAGCCTCTGGCAGGCTTCGCCGAGCGGCATCCCGATGGATTGGGTTTCGATAATGGCCTTGAACTCGCCGCGTAACGGTTCGGTCGTGTCGGCGGCAACCACCTTGATCGAATCGAACAGCGGCAATCCCGCCTTGATGCCGCGCACGATGATATCGACGGCGTCGGGAAGCGCGTTCAAGAACTTCGCTTCGCGGCGTTTCTTCAAAAAACTGAGAACCCAGCGCGGCAGTCCGAAGCCAGCAGCGACGCCAAATCCAAGCGCGGGAAGCAATCCCGCGCCCGCATAGAACGCTCCGCCGAATGCAATCGCACCCAGAGCGCCGGAGACGATCAGAAACTGCTGCTTGGTCCATTCCATGCCAGATTGCGCGATACGCATCTGCAATGAGACTTTCTGCGCGCGGCGGTGACGCTCCTCCACTTCCTTCAACGAATCCTCGACTTGGGAACGGCGAGATCTTTGCGCGCGGTCTTCGCGTCGTGCAACGGGTTCGGAGCGGGCGAACGACGCACGACGTTGCTCGGCTTTCTTTTCGCCGGATAACAGCGGATAGAGAAACACCCATGCCAGTCCGCCGATGGTGACGGCGGAGAGGAAGGCTAAAGCCAGCGCCTGCATATTCATGGCGCTACTCCTTCACGCCGGGAATTTCGGCGGCGTCGAGTGCTGCGGCGAGGCGCTTTTCTTCGCCATAATAACGCGCGCGCTCCCAGAAGCGCGGACGGCCGATCCCGGTGGAGCGATGCACGCCGGTGAGATTGCCGTTCAGGTCTTCGCCAGTGATGTCGTACAGGAACAAATCCTGCGTGATGATGGTATCGCCTTCCATGCCCATCACCTCGGTGATGTGCGTGATGCGACGCGAGCCGTCTCGCAAGCGTGCGGCCTGGACGACAATGTCGATTGAGGCGCAGATCATTTCGCGGATCGTGCGCGACGGCAGCGAGAAGCCGCCCATCGTGATCATGGATTCGGCGCGGGACAATGCTTCACGCGGATTGTTGGCATGGAGAGTGCCCATCGAGCCGTCGTGGCCGGTGTTCATTGCCTGCAAAAGATCGAAGGCTTCAGGTCCGCGGACTTCGCCGACGATGATGCGTTCGGGGCGCATACGCAGACAGTTGCGCACCAGATCGCGCATCGTGATTTGGCCTTCGCCCTCGATGTTCGGCGGACGCGTTTCGAGACGCACCACGTGAGGCTGTTGGAGCTGCAATTCAGCTGCGTCTTCACAGGTAATGACGCGCTCATCGTCGTCGATGTAATTGGTCATGCAGTTCAACAGAGTGGTTTTACCGGAACCGGTGCCGCCCGAGATCAGAACGTTGCAGCGAACGCGGCCAATGATCTGCAGGATCTGTGCGCCCTCCGGCGAGATCGCGCCGAATTTGACGAGTTGCTCAAGCGTTAGCTTGTCCTTCTTGAACTTACGAATGGTCAGCGCAGGACCGTCGATCGCCAGTGGCGCGACAATGGCGTTGACGCGTGAACCGTCGGCGAGACGGGCGTCGCAGATCGGGGAGGATTCATCGACGCGGCGGCCAACCTGGCTGACGATACGCTGGCAAATATTGAGAAGCTGCTGGTTGTCGCGGAAACGAATGCCGGTGCGCTGAATCTTGCCCGCGACTTCGATGTAAACCGTACCGGCACCGTTGACCATGATGTCGGAGATGTCATCGCGCGACAGCAGGGGCTCCAGTGGCCCGTAACCGAGAACGTCGTTGCAGATGTCGTCGAGCAGTTCTTCCTGCTCGGCGATCGACATCACGATGTTCTTGATCGCGATAATTTCGTTGACGATATCGCGAATTTCCTCGCGCGCCGATTCGACGTCGAGCTTGGAGAGCTGGGCGAGATCGATAGCTTCGATCAGCGCGCCGAAAATCGTCGCTTTCGTCTGATAATAGGAATCCGAGCGGCGCTCAGCGGAAGGAGGGGGCGTAGGCACCTTGCCCGGTGAAATCGATGGAGACGGAATGTTCGCGGGTGCTTCCGGTCGCGGAGCGACAGGCGCAGCCTGCGTCGCGGGCGCTGCGGGCACCGGCTTTGCCGCCCTAACGTCTACTTCAGATCCGCTACGCTTACCAAACACGACGATACCCCACGCGAAAGACTATTTGGCCCGGAGTTTTCCGAGCAAAGGTGTAAGAAAATTGCTGCGCGGCTTCTTAGCCTCGCCGCGCCCCGTGAGGCGCTGCGCGATCTGAAGGAACATCTCCGACGTGCGATGATTCGCGGAAATTTCCGCGATCATCTGGCCGTTGTTGGCAGCCGACCCGAAGATTTGCGGTTCGAACGGGATGCTGACGATCGGGTGACTCTCGATGGCCTTGGCAAACTCGCTGGTGTTGATCTCGGGCCGTTTCGGGATGCCGACCTTGTTCAAACAATAAAGCGGCGGACGGTCGTTCGGGCGCGACGCCTTGAGCATGTCGAACATGTTCTTGGTGTTGCGCAGATTTGCCAGATCGGGCTCCGCGACGATCAAGATGTCGTCGGCGCCGATCAATGCGCGTTTGGTCCAGCCGGACCACTGGTGTGGAACGTCGAGCACGATGCAAGGCATCGTGGTGCGCAACGTATCGAAAATCGAGTCGAAGGCTTCAGCGCCGAAATCGTAGACGCGATCCAGCGTCGCGGGTGCCGCGAGCAGGCTGAGATGATCCGTGCATTTCGACAACAGTCGGTCGATGAAGGCGGTATCGACGCGATCCGGCGAGAACACGGCGTCGGCGATACCCTGCGGCGGGTCCTGATTGTAGTCGAGGCCGGCGGTACCGAAGGCGAGGTCGAGATCGGCGACGACCGAATCCAGAGCAAGATCGCGTGCAATGGCCCATGCGGCGTTGTGCGCGACAGTTGAAGCGCCGACGCCACCCTTGGCGCCGACGATGGCGATGATTCGGCCGACCGCCTTGGCTTCCGGCATTGAGAATAGGCCGCAGATCGCGCGGACAACATCGAGAGGTTTGACCGGGGCAATGACGTAATCGCTGACGCCGCGGCGAACCAATTCACGATAGAGTATGACGTCGTTGACACGACCTATGACGATGACGCGTGTTCCAGCGTCGCAGACGCCTGCAAGCTCGTCGAGGCCGGTGATAATATCGGTGCGGCCCTCGGTTTCCAGAATGATGACGTTGGGCGTCGGCGCGGTTCGATAAGCTTCGATCGCGGCCGCCATGCCACCCATTTGAATCTTGAGATGCGCCTTGTCGAGCCTGCGGTCTTCGCCGGCGGACTGAACCGCGGCGGCGGTTTCCACCGTCTCGCAAAATGCCTGCACGGATACGCGCGGCGCAGGCGCAATGTGATCGTCGGCGGACGTGGCCGACGCTGGTTGATCCTGGCCTTGACGTTGTTCGTAACTAATCATTTGCCTACATCGCTAATCTTGGCTTTGTCGGATTCCGGGTACGTCGTGGCGGTCGACGCGCCCTTACGATATTTCTCGAAAGCCTCAGTGCGACGCGTGGTGTTTGCTGGCGTTTCCGCGCGAGGCTGCACGAGATCGGCCGGGTTATCGACCATCGCGGCGAGATTGCGCTGTGTCGAACAGCCGAGATTGTGGAACGGGCGATTGTCGATATAGCCCTTGTTTTTTACGGAGGGGCCGAGATCTTCGGGCCACAGTCCGCAAGGTCCGGCATCCGCAATAATGCGGGGATAGTTGATGCGAATGGTTGCGAACAACCGCGGATCGCTTGGCTGATAGCTGCGCGTGGTGATGCCACGCGGCGGAATGCCAGCAGCAGATAAAATAGCGCGAATTTCGTGCAGCGAATCGTTGGCGACGCGTGCATTCGTCGTTTTGACCGGCATGTCGATGACGATGGCACCTGTGCCTTCGCGCAGCCATACCTGAGCCAAGCCCATGACATCGGCGCGCTGTGAGGCGGTCAGACCGCCACGCGCGGTGCCGACGAAAATCTCGGTGGTCCGGTTGGCTTCCTGAATCACGATTGGATGACGTTGGCGGTAGTCGTTGGAGATGCTGCCGGTCGTAATGGTATCGCCGGTTGTTTGGCATGCTCCCAACGCAACTGACGCGCCGATGAGGGCGGCAGCCAGACGCAGGCTCTGCATGAGATGGGGCACTCGGTTGGTCATTGTTATCGTCCTCGTCCCATCTCAGTCCGTGATGAAGCCGTATTTGCCGTTGTAGGTCTTGTCGGGCGCGCGGCCCGGAACGCCGTAAATGCGGTTGATGCTGCCGAGCAGATCGGACTGCGGATCAGCGGCGTCCGCGAAACCATCGTCAGGACGCGACAAATCTTTCTGCGCCACCGCGCGAACGATGTAAGGCGTCACCAGAACCATCAATTCGCTCTGGCGGTTGACGTAGTCGCGGCTGCGGAACAGCGAGCCGAGAACCGGTACCTGTGCCAGGCCCGGAATGCCGTTGATGGCCTGCTTGGTTTGTTCTTGAATGAGTCCAGCCATAGCCATTGAACCGCCCGATGGAATTTCGAGCGTGGTTTCGGCGCGGCGGGTCTTGATCGACGGAACCGTCAACGAGTTGACGTTGGTTGCGGTCACAGCCTGCGACAGCGTGATGGCATTGTCGTTGGACAGTTCAGATACTTCCGTCATGACGCGCAGGCTAATGCGGCCTTCGGTGAGAACGACCGGCGTGAAATTCAGCGAAATGCCGAATTTCTTGAAGCTGATCTGCGTCGTACAGACATGCGTGGTTGGGTCGCACGAATAACCGGCAGGCACGGGGAATTCGCCGCCCGCGATGAAAGTCGCCGACTCGCCGGAAATCGCGCTCAAATTCGGTTCGGCCAGCGTTCGCACGACGCCTGCACTTTCCATCGCCCGCAGCGTCGCGGTCACGGACTTGAATGAACCCTGCACGCCGTTGCCGTTGACGAGCTGACGGCCATAAGCCGTGAACGGATTGGAGTTATTGAAGTTCACGACGGCAGTGCCGTAGTTGAAGCTGCCGGAAAGATCGACGCCGAGTTGCTTGACGATATCGCGCTGAACTTCGGCAACCGTCACTTTCAGCATGACCTGATCGCGGCCGCGAACAACGATACTGTTGACGACCTTGTCGACACCGCCGGCAAGCCGCGCGGCGAGTTCCTGCGCCTGCTGCGCTTCTGCGGGATTGGAAACGGAGCCGGACAGCACGACGCCATCGCCGACGCCCTCGATTTGGATGTCGGACGTCGGCATCGACTGCTTAAGCGCAGCGCGCACACCGTTTAGGTCGCGCGTCACGGCGATGTCGTAGGCCGCAATCTGTTGGCCGGCAGAATCGAAAAACACGATGTTGGTCTGGCCAACTGCCGCACCGATGATATAGGCGCGCTGTGCAGAGCGAACGACAGCGTTGGCAATCTTCGGGTCCGCAACCAGCACATCCTTGATGTCGCGCGGAAGATCGATCACCACCGATTTACCGATGCCGAGCGGGAGAAAACGTGCATTCATGCCGGTCCCGGCAGCAGATTGAGCAGTCACGGTGGCGCGATAGTCGCTTCCGGTGGCCGGCGTCAAAACGGGATTGATCGCAAGTGAGGAGACACTCGCAAACGACAGGGCGCGCACCATGAAGGTTCGCAACGATGCCTTTGGTCTCTCTCGCTTCATTTGCACGTCCTCTTGATCACTTCTGTGTCGTTGTCGTCGTCGACACGCCGTATCGAACGATGTTGATGCTGTCGCGTTTGCCGCCGCTATTGTCTTGCTGGGCTTCGACCTGATTGGCATCGACGAGACTGCGTAGCGCCAGCGACAGCGTTCCGCTCTGCCGCGAGCGGGCAAGTTGTTCGGCCTGTTCAGGTTTCAGCTCAAGCGTCGCGGTTTTGCCGACGACAACTTTTTGTCCGTTCTTTTCCTCGACCGTCTGGTCGATGGCGAGAACGCGGATATTGCTGAGAATGATCTCCGAGTTGATGATGTCGTTTGTGCCTGATTTATCGGCGTTTTTCTCACGCTTGGTCAGGATCACATCGACCCGGTCGTTTGGCAGAATGAATCCACCTGCGCCCGTTTCGGGAGAAATTTCGGTAGAGACCGCGCGCATGCCGGTCGGCAGAATGGCAGCCATGAATCCGGAGCCATTGCCCTTCACGAGTTTGGTTTCGCGGATCGGTTCGCCTGCAAGAAATGGCGAGCGCGCGATCGAGCCGCCGATCTGCGTCATCGCGTCGGCGCGATCGTTCTTGCGGATAAAACTTGAGCTTGCACCGGAAGACGGCCATTGCTGCCACTGCATGTCTTCGGGGGTCACCGTCTGCCCCATCGCAATGTCGCCACGCGCAACGAGAACGTCCGTCGTCTCCAGTTGCTGAACGGGAGCGGCGGCAGTGGGAGCGGGTTTAGGATCGGAGCCGCTTGCGAGATACGCAGCAACGCCCCCGGCACCGACAGCAATGGTCAGGACGACAATCCGGGCGGTATTCATACGCTTCACTTTCCACATCACGCTGCGACGGATCCGTCGCTGTGGTGGGATTTGACCAGCTAAACGTCAAAGCATGGTTAATGAGGCGTATCTAAATCGCGTTAATGAGAAGTTTCTGAAACGATTTCACTGACCTATGAAGCGGGTCAGATCGACGGCCTTCATCCATCCGGTTTCCGGGTAGATCATCAGCGCGCCGATCGCGAGCGCAATGCCATAGGGAATTCCTGAGTCTTTGCTGTGCAGCCGCAGCAACCATTCCTGCGAACGGAACGCATACGGCATCGGCCATTGCCGGAATTGAAGCAGCAGCAATGTCAGTGCGCCGCCAAACAACGACGCATAGACCAGATAATCCGTCAGGTATGAGAAACCGAACCACAAACCGATCGCAGCCGCAATCTTTGCGTCACCGCCGCCGATCCAGCCAAAGGCAAAGCACGCGAAGGCAATAGTAAGGACGAGCGCGCCTGCGCCGATGTGGTTGGCAATCTCCGCGGGCGGCATTCCGCTCAGGATTGCGAGCGCGAAGAACGACGCGACGAGAATGAGCGAGACCCGGTTGGAGATGGTCATCGTGAACAGGTCGCTGGCCGCTGCGAATGCGATCAGCGCGGGAAACACGAAAAGGCGGGCGAGGTCGAGGATCATGGCGCTTAAATTATCCGCCAGAAGTGAAGAATGGTGAAACGAACGTCACCAGATCATTGCGATCCGGGCGAGGATCGCGACCGACGACAGCATCAACGCAAAGCAAATGAAGCGGAGGCCGTCGCTAACAAGGGCGTCTTGCAATCGAGCTACTTTGTCTTGGGCGGAGTGACGCATGGGCTTCCCGGCATCTACAGTTTCACCGATCAAAATCGGAGAAACAAAAAAAGGCTTCGGGGGAACCGAAGCCTTTATTCGTTGAAAAACGCCTGCGCTTACTTAAGCGAGGTGTTGATCGATGTAAACTTCGAGCCGAGGTTGGTACCCAGGCCGTTCACTGCCGCGATGATCGCCAGCGAAATGCCAGCGGCAATCAGGCCGTATTCAATAGCGGTAGCGCCGGATTCGTCCTTGACGAAACGAGCAACGAGCTTGGTCATCGGTAACTCCATATAACGTGGCTGTCGAACTATCATGGTCTTTGCGGTGTTGAAGCACCGGAACCATGGCGCCAACCTATGTTCGAGGAATTGCGGTGCAGTTAATTCGATTGCAGAAAGCGCTTGGTATCAGGCTCTTCTTGCACACGGTAAACGTGGCTTTAACGACATCGGTAAAATCTGCGCATGGGTTGCGCGCGCGTATGCATGACAACGGGTTGCGCGCCGCGGTCGAGAAGTTCATCGTGTCTTAAGCATGCGGGGCTAACTCTGGATTCTCCAATAAGGAGAATACCGGATGCCGAACAATCTGCCGCTCGAAGTCATTCATATGTTCGGCGAGACGATCCTCAAGATCGTACCGGTGACGTTGGGGCTTGCGGTCGTTTTCTCGGTGCTCTCATATTTCTGGGCGTGCAATCCGGGCAATCCCTGGTGGCGCAAGAAGGAGCTTGCGACCGACATCTGCTACTGGTTCTTCGTGCCGCTGATCACGCGCGTGGTGCGGATCGGACTTCTCGTCATGGCGGCATCGGTCTTTTTCGGCATCAAGGATGCCGATGATCTGATCGCCTTCTACGACAACGGGCACGGCCCTCTGGCGACGCTGCCGCTGTGGGTTCAAGGCCTGATATTCCTGATCGTTTCGGATTTCCTGCTGTATTGGACCCACCGCATGTTTCACGGCGGCGGGTTCTGGAAATATCACGCGATCCATCATTCATCCGAGGAAATCGAATGGATCTCGGCGGCGCGATTCCATCCGGTCAATCTGTTCCTCGGAACGGTCGCTGTCGATGTTCTGTTGCTGGTTGCGGGCATTTCCCCAAATGTGATGCTGTGGGTTGGGCCGTTTACAATCTTCCATTCGGCTTTCGTCCACGCCAACCTGAACTGGACGTTGGGACCATTTAAGTACGTGATCGCGACGCCGGTATTCCATCGCTGGCACCACACTTCGTTGGAGCAAGGTGGCAACACCAATTTTTCCGGTACGTTCCCGATCTGGGACATTCTATTCGGCACCTTCCGGATGCCTGAGGGTGTATTGCCCAGCAATTACGGTGCCGACGACGAGAAGTTTCCAGAGGGCATCGGTCGTCAGCTCGTTTATCCGTTCCAGCAGTAAGGTCGGCAAACGGGCGCACGCAGTCCGTTTGCATTTGATTCATCAATTAACGTCACATTTGCCTTGTGAGTTCTATCGGGCGCCGGCTCCGCTGCGTATCGCTTTTGCCGGCTTAGTGTGTCCCGGAGTTGAGTATGTCTGTATTGCGTAATCTCCGCGGCGAGGCCGCGTTTCCGTTCATCGTCATCGGTGCTCTCTTGAGTCCGGTTGCCGTTCAGGCTGCTGGAGATGATGTCGATGTCATCGTCGATCAGGCGCGTGTCATCAAGCTGCCTGAGCGCGTCTCGACGATCGTGGTCGGAAACCCGCTGATTGCAGACGTTACCTTGCAGCCCGGCGGCATGGTGGTCGTCACAGGTAAGGGATACGGCTCAACCAATATGATCGCGATGGATCGCACCGGCGCTGTGCTGGCCGATCGTTCGATCCAAGTCGCGGGTCCAACCGATAAGCTTGTGACAGTTTTTCGCGGCCTCGACCGCGAATCCTATAGCTGCACGCCGGTATGCCAGCGTCGCGTGACCCTGGGTGACGGCTCGAGCTATTTCGATGCGACTCTCGGGCAGACCGGCAGCCTCAACGGTCAGGCCGGCGGTACCGCCGGTGCAAAGCCATAAGCGCGATCACTCCCGGTTAATAAATCGTTAACGCAGCGCCTTGCGTTGTCGGGATCGGCTGCAAGCATTCGACAATCAATCTCGGCTAGTTTCTGCGGTAGCTATTTCTTGGTTATCTTGAGGAAACTCCGATGCTGTCTCCAGCTGCCATCAATCGCGCATTGCGCCGCTTTCGCCGCAATCAGCACGGGTCCGCGGCCGTCGAATTCGCATTCATCGCGCCCATGTTCTTCGCGCTGATCTTTGCGATCATCGAATCGGCGATTGTATTCTTCGCTGCGCAGGTGCTCGAGACAGGCACGCAGGACTCTGCTCGCTTGATGATGACTCATCAGGCGCAGGATTCGGGCATGAGCCAAACGCAATTCAAGCAGGATCTCTGCAATCGCGTCGCGGTGCTGATGTCCTGTGCAAACCTCTATGTGGACGTGAAGGCCTATTCGTCGTTCGCAACCGTAGCGATCTCAGACCCGATCGATGCCGGCGGCAATTTCGTCAATAGCTTCACCTATCAAAGCTCGAACCCCGGCGACACGGTCGTGATTCGCGCGTTTTATCAGTGGCCGCTGTTTGTCACCAAGCTCGGCTACAACATCGCCAACATTGGCCGCAACACCAGCAATCCTTATCGGCTTTTGGCTGCTACGGCCGCGTTTCAGGTTGAACCATGATGCCAGTCTCGACATTGTTTGCGAACATGAATCTTTGCCTGCGCCACCAAGCCGCGCGCTTGAAGCGTGATACCAGCGGCATGGCTGCAATTGAGTTCGTCTTCATCGTGCCTTTGATGCTCGTAATTTTCTTCGGCACGATCGAATTGTCCAACGGCGTGGCTGCAGACCGCAAAGTCACGATTACCGCCCGTACGCTCTCAGACCTCGTGTCGCAAAATTCAAACGTCACCAACCAGCAGGTCACGAACTTCTTCACGATGGGGACCGCGATCATGACTCCCTATTCGGGAACGCCGATGACGCTGCGCATTTCCACCGTGAACATCAGCAATTCTGGTGTTGCCACGATCGGCTGGAGCAAAGGACAGGGCATTGCGCCGCGAACCGCTAATTCGACTGTCACCGTGCCCGCGGGTCTGATCGTCAACAACACGCAGTTGATCTGGAGTGAGATCGCTTACACGTACACGCCTGCGGTTGGTTACGTCATGAAAAGCGCCGTGACGCTGACTGACACGTGCTACACGCGTCCACGACAGTCCACGACTGTCACGAATAACGGATAGTGCGTCCTGACGCTGACGATCGTTGCTGGTAATAAAAAAGGCCGCGTAAAACGCGGCCTTTCTCAGTATGTATCCGGTTGGGTTTCGCGACCTACATCGCGAAAATCCGATCAGTCGGCGGCGCGCAGATTGTCCGCCGAAGATTTGCCCGAACGGCGATCTGCTACGATTTCGTAAGAGATCTTCTGGCCTTCACGCAGCGTTCCAAGACCCGCACGTTCGACTGCGCTGATGTGAACGAACACGTCATTTCCGCCGTCGTCCGGCTGAATGAAACCGAAACCCTTGGTCGCGTTAAACCACTTCACTGTTCCCATGCTCACGGGGGTAGTCCTTTATAAGTAGATCGATAGAAGCCCATCTCGATTGAGTGAAATGGGCCGGTGAGATCGAAATTTGGAAGAGGTCGTCAGCGTTGAACCGGCTGTACCGGTGGTATGCTAATGTCGTCCGGCCGAAGATCGATTGTTCAATAATATGTGAATTCGGCGCTCAAAACAATCCTGAGGCAAAGCGTTTTTTGAAGTGCGGATTGCGGGCGTGGGGTGAAAACGTGCGCGGAGTTTGCCGCGCACGCTCACAACTTTCAAAATCGCCGAATTAGCGGCGGCGGAACTGGCCGCGCGGTGGCGTTCCTCGTGGCGGGCCGCCGCTCGGGCGCTCGTCCTTGTGGCGGAAGATCAGACGGCCCTTTTCAAGATCATAAGGGGACATTTCAATTGTCACCCTGTCGCCCGCCAGCGTCTTGATGCGGTTCTTTTTCATCTTTCCTGCCGTGTAGGCGACAATCTCGTGTCCGGCGTCAAGCTGGACGCGATAGCGCGCGTCGGGAAGAATTTCGGTCACGAGTCCTTCGAACTGGATCAGTTCTTCTTTGGCCATAGGGTCTCCAAGTCCTCTGAGTGTTTGCTCTAAATCCAACTACGAACGATGCGGGCGCTGGTTGTTTCGCTTGGGCTGATGCTGCGCGGGACGGCTTTCCCGATGCAGGAACGCAACGCCCTGAATACCATCGCCTTTGTTGCCTTGCGATGAGCGCGGCGCGTCGTGACGGTTGCCCTCGTGGCGCTGCGGCTGGCCGCTTGGACCGCCCGGACGGCGGCGGCGTCGCGGACCTTGCGACCCGGGCGCGCTATCGTTCGATCGCGGTGAATGGCCGTGTGGGCGGCCACTGCCACGATGTTGCGCTGGAGTGGCCTTTGCCGGACTTTGATATCCCGGTGTACGGCGATCTTCCTTCGGCAGCGTAATTCGAATGAGCTTTTCGATGTCGCGCAAATAACCGAGTTCCTCGCCGCCGGCCACGAGCGAAATTGCCGTGCCGTCGGCTCCGGCGCGCGCTGTGCGGCCGATGCGGTGGACGTAGGTTTCAGGAATGTTGGTCATGTCAAAATTGATGACGTGACTGATGCCGTCGACGTCGATGCCGCGGGCGGCGATGTCGGTTGCAACCAGCGTACGAATATCGCCGGTACGAAATGCCGCAAGCACCCGCTCACGGTGGTTCTGCGACTTGTTGCCGTGAATAGCTTCCGCAGGAATGCCTGCCTTGACGAGGCCCTTCACGACTTTGTCCGCGCCATGTTTTGTGCGCGTGAATATCAGCGCGCGGTTGACGGATTCGGATTTGAGAAGCTGCGCGAGGATTGCGGGCTTCGCAGAATGATCGACTTGCAGGACGCGCTGGGTGATGCGCTCCACGGTCGATGCCACCGGAGTGACTGCAACGCGCGCCGGATTCTGCAGCATGCGATCCGCAAGATCGGCGATGTCCTTCGGCATGGTGGCCGAGAAGAACAACGTCTGACGCTTGGCCGGAAGCTTGGCGACGATTTTGCGGATGTCGTTGATGAAGCCCATGTCCAGCATGCGATCGGCTTCGTCGAGGACAAGAAATTCGACCTGTCCGAGTTTCAAGGCGTTGCCCTGAACCATGTCGAGCAGACGACCAGGCGTGGCAACAAGCACATCGACGCCCTGCATCATGGAGCGGACCTGACGGCCCATCGGCACGCCGCCGATGGCGAGCGCCGAGGTGAGTTTCATGTGCCGTCCGTAGGCATTGAAGCTCTCAAGAATCTGACCCGACAATTCGCGGGTCGGGCTCAGCACCAGCACGCGGCAGGTCTTCGGTTGCGGCTTGATGCGGTTCTCCAGCAGACGGTTCAGGATCGGCAGCGCGAAGGCTGCGGTCTTGCCTGTACCGGTCTGGGCAATGCCGACGACGTCGCGTCCGGTCATTGCGATGGGAATGGTCTGAGCCTGAATGGGAGTGGGCGTGACGTAATTTTCTTCTTTAAGTGCACGCGAGATTGGATCGGCGAGGCCGAAATCCTGAAAGGAGGTCAAAAGGTGATCTTTCTATGAGTCATAGTGCGCGCCCGACCGATGTCGGGTGCGAACGGGGTGTCTGGGACACCCGCGTGTCTGGGGCGTCGGTTTTGGTTAGCTGAAGGGGCAAGCCAGAAACCGTTGAGCGGGATCAGAACACGCGGCTCGCAAAGACCTGATGATTCTCAAGGTCGTGCCGTTGATATGGAACAGGAACGCGGCGCTTTCAAGGTGAATATGGCAGCCCGGCGTGGTTCAGGACGAATTCGCGCGGCATGCTTTCGGGGATTGCCCAGATCAATCCGTTACGAAAGCTGAGTTCTGCAAAATTTTTAGACAAATTCCGCCGATTGTACAAAACATAAGCAGATTGCGCGCCTTGCGCTCAATTTTCGTGCCTTTTAATTGAGCGGGAATTTCTTTTTGATGCCTCTAAAAGACGTTTTTTTGTTTGATATCAGATAGTTGATGCATGCGTAAACGGTGGCACAGTTCTTGCGATTCCGTTAACTCAGGCGGCGTTGGGGCCGCCTTCAGTTTCATGTCTGCGTCAGGGAGATGACATCGCATGTATACCCACTCGATTACCGTAACCGTCGCGCCGCTCAGCCGCCGTAAATGGCTGGCCGCGACTGCCGGTCTTTTTCTCGGTCTCGCCTCGATCGGCGGAGCGAAGGCTGCAGATGACACCATCAAAGTCGGCGTTCTTCACTCGCTTTCCGGCACCATGGCGATCAGCGAAACCACGCTGAAGGATACGGTTCTGTTCCTCATCGATGAACAGAACAAGAAGGGTGGCGTTCTCGGCAAGAAGCTCGAAGCCGTTGTCGTCGATCCGGCATCGAACTGGCCTCTGTTCGCCGAAAAGGCACGTGAACTCATCACCAAAAATAAAGTCGCCGTCGTGTTCGGTTGCTGGACCTCTGTGTCGCGCAAGTCCGTGCTGCCGGTGTTCAAGGAACTCAACAACATTCTCTTCTATCCCGTGCAGTACGAGGGTGAAGAGTCCGAGCGCAACGTGTTCTACACCGGTGCCGCTCCGAACCA
Source organism: Hyphomicrobiales bacterium (assembly GCA_038230475.1). Lineage (GTDB taxonomy): Bacteria > Pseudomonadota > Alphaproteobacteria > Rhizobiales > Xanthobacteraceae > Afipia. The sequence goes on along the minus strand of JBBRNE010000003.1, from coordinate 94,182 downwards.
GCAGGCTATCCCTGCGGTCGATTATCTGATGGGCAAGGACGGAGGTTCGGTGAAGCGCTGGGTCCTCGCGGGCACCGACTACGTTTACCCACGCACCACGAATAAGATTCTGGAAGCCTACTTGAAGTCTAAGGGCGTCAAGCAGGAAGACATTTTGATCAACTACACACCGTTCGGTCATAGCGACTGGCAGACGATCGTGTCGGATATCAAGAAGTTTGGCTCGGCTGGCAAGAAGACGGCGGTGGTCTCTACGATCAACGGCGATGCCAACGTGCCTTTCTACAAGGAACTGGGCAACCAGGGCATCAAGGCGAAGGACATTCCGGTCGTCGCATTCTCGGTGGGTGAAGAAGAACTCGCCGGCATCGACACCAAGCCTCTGCTCGGCCATCTCGCCGCCTGGAACTACTTCGAGTCGATCAAGACGCCTGCCAACACCGCCTTCATCAAGGCATGGCAGACCTACACCAAGAATCCGAAGCGCGTGACCAACGATCCGATGGAAGCGCACGTGATCGGTTTCAACATGTGGGTCAAGGCTGTCGAGAAGGCGAAGTCAGTCGATGCCGACAAGGTCATCGACGCACTTCCCGGCATTGAAGCTCCGAACCTTACCGGCGGCATTTCGAAGATGTTGCCGAACCATCACATCACCAAGCCTGTGTTCATCGGCGAAATCAAAGGCGACGGTCAATTCGACGTGGTGTGGAAGACGCCGGGTCTGGTTGCCGGCGATGCATGGTCGAAGGAGCTTGATGGTTCCAAGGATCTGATCGGCGATTGGGTTGGCAAGAAGTGCGGAAACTTCAACGTCAAGACCAACAAGTGCGGCGGTCAGGGATCGTAAGCGGTCCTCATCGTTCCACGACGACATCGGAAGGCGGCGGCTGTCGCCGCCTTCCTCTCTCTTCCGCCGGGGTTGTCACGTGTTCTCAGGTCTCATCTATCGTTGCCGCTCGTCCTTCCTCGCGCTGTTCCTGATCGCCTTCTCAAGCTTGTCCGCACTTGCTGGACCCTTTGAAGACGCGGTCGCTCAATTCGCAAACGATTCGTTCTCGGATACGCAGGAAGCCGTCGGCGTACTGGCGACCGGCGGCAATCCGCGCGCATTCGCAATCATCAACGCGCTTCAGGACGGCCGTCTGCTGGCCGATCCAGACAGCAAAAAAGTTTTCATCAAGACCGCCGACGACAAGATCGAGGACGCAGCCACCGGCGCGCCGGTCGCGACATTGCCGCCGAACGCGGATGCAGTGCGTCTCAACAACCGCCTGCGCGGTGTCGTCGAAGCAGCACTCGGTGGATTGAATCTGCTGTCGCCGGACCTCGCGACACGGATGGGTGCCGCGCAATCCGTTTTCAAGACACCCGATGAAGCATTGCTGCCGGTTGTCGAAGGCGCATTGAAAAAGGAAACTAAGCCGGCTGCGCGCACGGCGCTGGCCGAGGCCAAAGCCGCGATTATTCTGTCGAAAGCCGACGCCAGCGAAGGCGACAAACTCGAAGCCGTCGCCGTGATGCGTTCGCGCGGCGATCAGGACGCGCTGGCTCTTCTCACCAGTTTACCTTCCGGTCAGCCACCAACGGTCGCGAATGCCGCTTCATCGGCAATCAGTTCGATCAACAGCAAGCTCGCCTTGTGGCAGGTCGCGCAGAACGCATGGTACGGCATCTCGCTCGGCTCGGTGCTGTTGTTGGCCGCGATCGGTCTTGCGATCACTTTCGGCGTCATGGGCGTCATCAACATGGCGCACGGCGAAATGGTGATGATTGGCGCTTACGTCACCTTCGTGGTGCAGGAAGTGATCCGTACTAGTTATCCGATGCTGTTCGACTATTCGCTGCTGATTGCGTTGCCGCTGGCATTTCTCATCGCAGGTCTGATCGGTATTTTGATCGAGCGCACCATCATACGCTTTCTTTACGGCCGGCCGCTGGAGACGCTGCTTGCAACATGGGGTTTGTCGCTGGTGATCCAGCAAGCGGTCCGTACGTTGTTCGGCCCGACCAACCGCGAAGTGGGCAATCCGTCATGGATGTCGGGCGCATTCGAGATCGGTCAGGTGACGATCACCTATAACCGGCTATGGATCGTCGTGTTCACGATTGCTGTGTTCTTCGTTCTGCAGGCAATGCTGCGTTTCACAAGCCTCGGACTCGAAATGCGTGCTGTGACGCAAAACCGCCGCATGGCAGCGTCGATGGGCATTCCGACCTCGCGAGTCGATGCGCTCACATTCGGCCTCGGTTCGGGCATTGCCGGCATCGCCGGCGTGGCCCTTTCACAAATCGACAACGTCAGCCCTAATCTTGGACAGAGCTATATCATCGACTCGTTCATGGTCGTGGTGTTCGGTGGTGTCGGAAATCTTTGGGGAACGCTGGTCGGTGCATTGTCGCTCGGTATCGCCAACAAGTTTCTTGAGCCGTTGGCGGGCGCGGTGCTCGCGAAGATCGCCATTCTGGTGCTCATCATCCTCTTTATTCAAAAGCGGCCGCGCGGACTGTTCGCGCTCAAGGGCCGGGCGATCGAAGCATGATGCCGCATCTGCTCACGCGGTCGCTCAACAAGAGCGCGACGGTCTTTTTGCTGATCGTCGCGGCGGCGGGAATTTTGATTCCGCTGTCCAATTTGTTGTTGCCGGAATCGTCGCCGTTTCAGGTGCCGACCTATCTCGTGGCGCTGTTCGGAAAATATCTGTGCTACGCCATTCTCGCGCTGTCGATCGATCTAATCTGGGGTTATTGCGGCATTCTCTCGCTCGGTCATGGTGCGTTCTTCGCGCTCGGTGGTTACGCGATGGGCATGTATCTCATGCGTCAGATCGGTTCGCGCGGCGTTTACGGCAATCCGATCCTGCCGGACTTCATGGTGTTCCTGAATTATCCGAAGCTGCCTTGGTATTGGTACGGCTTCGACATGTTCTGGTTCGCAGCATTGATGGTGCTGCTGGTGCCGGGCATTCTCGCTTTCTGCTTCGGCTGGCTCGCATTTCGCTCGCGCGTCACCGGCGTGTATCTTTCGATTATCACGCAGGCGATGACCTACGCGCTGTTGCTCGCGTTCTTCCGAAACGATTTCGGTTTCGGCGGCAATAACGGCCTGACCGATTTCAAAGATATTTTGGGCTTCAACGTGCAGGCTCAGGGCACGCGCGCTGCCTTGTTCGCGCTGTCCGCCCTCGCACTTGCCTTTGCGTTCCTGATATGCCGCGCCATCGTGACATCCAAACTCGGCAACGTGCTGATCGCGATCCGCGACGCTGAATCCCGCACGCGCTTTCTCGGCTACCGTGTCGAGAACTACAAATTATTTGTGTTCGTGCTTTCGGCTTGCATGGCCGGCGTCGCCGGAGCGTTGTACGTGCCGCAAGTTGGCATCATCAATCCGGGCGAGTTCGCGCCGGGCAACTCCATCGAAGCCGTGATCTGGGTCGCCGTCGGCGGACGCGGCACGTTGATTGGTGCGGCGCTCGGTGCCATCGTCGTCAACTATTCTAAAACGGTTTTCACGTCTGGCCCGCTTGCGCCGTACTGGCTCTTTATGCTGGGCGCGCTCTTTATTCTCGTCACGTTGCTGTTGCCGAAAGGAATCGTCGGCACCGTCAAAGGCTGGTGGGAACCTTGGAAAGAAAAACGTGCGCTTGCAGCCAACGAGATAAGTGCCGCGAAAGAAGACGGCGTGACCGAAACACGGATGGCGGAGTAGGCACATGATCGTCAAGGACGACCGCGCAACTTCGGCCATGCTCTATCTCGACGGCGTGCATGTATCGTTCGACGGCTTTCATGCCATCAACAATCTGTCGCTGGTCATTGCGCCGGGAGAAATGCGCGCGATCATCGGCCCGAACGGCGCGGGCAAGACAACGATGATGGATATCATCACCGGCAAGACCAAGCCGGACGAGGGTGACGTGCTGTTCGACGGCATTACCGACTTGACGCGTCTCGACGAAACGCAAATCGCCGAACTCGGCATCGGTCGCAAATTCCAGAAGCCAACTGTGTTCGATAGTCAGACGCTGGAAGAAAATCTTCAGCTTGCGATGAAGACGAGCCACGCCGTCCGCAAGACTTTGTTCTGGCGCGAAACGCCGGATGAAGCCGAACGGCTCGACAAGGTGTTGGAAACGATTCGCCTGACGGATTCACGAGATCGCCTCGCCGGCAATCTCTCGCATGGCCAGAAACAGTGGTTAGAAATTGGCATGCTGCTGGCGCAGGATCCGAAACTTCTGCTGGTGGACGAGCCGGTCGCGGGTATGACGGATGTGGAGACGCATCAGACCGCCGAACTGCTCAAAGAGATCAACAAGGAAAAGACTGTGGTCGTCGTCGAACACGACATGACGTTCGTGCGCGAGCTTGGCGTGCGCGTGACGTGTCTGCACGAAGGTTCGGTTCTCGCCGAAGGCACGCTCGATCAAGTGTCTGCCAACGAGCGCGTCATTGAAGTATATTTGGGGCGATAGTGCATGATCCCGAAGAGTGGGTACCGCTTTTCAGAAAAGATCATGCGCAGAAAGTGAAGCTATGCTCGACGTCAAAGACATCACTCTCTACTACGGCGCGGCGCAGGCGTTACGCGGCGTTTCGCTGGTCGCAGAGCCCGGCAAAGTGACATGCGTGCTGGGCCGCAACGGCGTCGGCAAAACCAGTTTGCTGCGCGCGATGGTCGGCCAATATCCCATTCGCGACGGTTCGATCATGTTCGACGGTGCCGACATCAAATCGCTCAAGCCTTACGAGCGCGCGCGCAAAGGCATTTCGTTCGTCCCTCAAGGTCGCGAGATTTTCCCGCTGCTGACGGTGGAGGAAAATCTCAAGACCGGCTTTGCCCCGCTCAAGCGCGATCAGCGCAACATTCCTGACGATGTGTTTTCGCTGTTTCCCGTGCTGCAGACGATGCTTGGCCGGCGTGGCGGCGACTTGTCCGGTGGCCAGCAGCAGCAATTGGCGATTGGGCGTGCGCTGGTCATGCGGCCGAAATTGCTTTTGCTCGATGAGCCGACCGAAGGCATCCAGCCGTCCATCATCAAGGACATTGGCCGCGCGATCTCTTATTTGCGCAGTCTCGGCACCATCGCCATCGTTCTGGTTGAGCAGTATCTCGACTTTGCCTGTGAGCTGGGTGACAATTTCGCCGTGATGGATCGTGGCGCAGTGAAATACACCTGCGACCGCAGCACGCTCGATCCGAGCGAGATCAGTCGGCAGATGGCGCTCTGACGCGCTTTCGTCCGGCGAATAGACCGGCAGATGCGGGGGCATATGCAAAGCGACGTTCTGGCTTCGGCGTCTGAAAGTTTTGCTGCCAACCGCGCCGTCGGCGCGGTGAAATTCGACGTGCATGTTCAGGACGGCATGACGCGGCGGCGCGAGTTGAACGAATCGGGTTCGCTGCGTGTGCGTTTTCCGTCGCCCGAACAACAAGGGTTGTCCGCAGTTTTCGTCAATACCGCCGGCGGCGTTGCCGGCGGCGACCGTTTCGACATCGACATCGCAACGGGAGAAGGCGCGCGACTGACCGTCACTACGGCTGCTGCAGAAAAAATCTATCGGTCGCATGGCCCGAGCGCGCAAATCGATATTTCGCTGCGCGCGGAATCCGGCTCGCACATTTCATGGTTGCCGCAGGAAACGATTATTTTCGACGAGGCGCGCGCGACGCGCAGCCTCAACATTGACCTTGCTGAAACCGCATCGCTGTTGTTGTCGGAAATCGTCGTGTTCGGCCGCGCAGCGATGGGCGAGACGATAGCGCGCGGGAGCTTTGTTGATCGCTGGCGTTTGAAACGCGGCGGCAAATTGATTTTCGCCGATACTGTGCGGCTCGATGGCGACATAGCCGGTAAGCTCGCGCAACGCGCCGTCGCCAATGGCGGAGTCGCAATCGGCACTGCTTTGATCGTGCCCGGCGACGAAGCGCTGCTGGAGAAAATTCGGGAAGCATCCGTATCGTTCGGAGCCGACGTGGGCGCGTCGGCATGGAACGGATTTGCATTGGTGCGCTTCTGCGCACAAGATGCGGCGCGATTGCGCGCAGATATGATGACGGTTCTGGCGCGAGTGTCGCGGTCAGGTTTACCAAGACTATGGCTGAACTGATTTAATCGGATACCACATATGAATCTTTCTCCCCGCGAAAAAGACAAGCTCTTGATCTCGATGGCTGCGATCGTCGCGCGCAAGCGTCTGGAGCGCGGCGTCAAGCTCAATCATCCGGAAGCCATCGCGATCATTTCCGATTTCATTGTCGAGGGCGCGCGGGACGGCAGGACCGTCGCGGAACTGATGAAAGCGGGTGCCGAGGTCATCAAACGCAGCCAGTGCATGGATGGCATCGCCGAGATGATTCACGACATTCAAGTTGAAGCGACATTTCCCGACGGCACCAAGCTCGTGACTGTTCACGAACCCATTCGATGAGGTCAAAATGATTCCCGGAGAGCTTTTCATCAAAAACGGCGACATCGAACTCAATGCCGGACGAAAGACGTTGACGATAACGGTGGCCAATACCGGCGATCGCCCTATTCAAGTCGGCTCGCACTATCATTTCTTCGAGACCAATCCGGCGCTGAAATTCGACCGCAAGAAGGTGCGCGGCATGCGGCTCGATATTGCAGCCGGAACGGCTGTGCGCTTCGAGCCCGGGCAGACGCGCGACGTGCATCTTGTGGCGCTCGCCGGCAAACGCACGATCTACGGATTTCGCGGCGACGTGATGGGAAAACTCTGAGATGGCCACCAAAATCTCGCGTTCCGTTTATGCGGACATGTTCGGCCCGACGACCGGAGATCGCGTGCGTCTGGCCGACACCGATTTGATTATCGAGGTCGAGAAGGATTTCACGACCTATGGCGAGGAAGTGAAATTCGGCGGCGGCAAGGTGATCCGCGACGGCATGGGTCAGTCGCAAGTCACCAACAAGCAGGGCGCGGCCGACACGGTGATCACCAACGCTCTCATTGTCGACCATTGGGGCATCGTCAAAGCCGACGTCTCCATTAAAGAGGGTTACATCGCGGCCATCGGCAAGGCGGGCAATCCAGACATTCAGCCTGGCGTAAATATCATCATCGGTCCCGGCACCGACATCATCGCAGGCGAAGGTAAAATTCTCACGGCGGGTGGTTTCGACGCGCATATTCATTTCATCTGCCCGCAGCAGATCGAACACGCGCTGATGTCCGGCGTGACGTCAATGCTCGGCGGCGGCACGGGTCCATCGCACGGCACGTTTGCCACGACGTGTACGCCGGGGCCGTGGCACATCGCGCGCATGATCCAGTCGTTCGATGCGTTTCCGGTCAATCTTGGAATTTCCGGCAAGGGCAATGCCTCCAGACCGGCGGCGCTGGTTGAGATGGTAAAGGCTGGCGCGTGTTCGCTGAAGCTGCACGAGGATTGGGGCACCACGCCTGCCGCCATCGATACGTGTCTGAGCGTCGCCGACGATTACGACGTGCAGGTGATGCTGCATTCCGACACGCTCAACGAGTCGGGATTCGTCGAAGACACCATCAAGGCATTCAAGGGCCGCACCATTCACGCCTTCCACACCGAGGGCGCGGGCGGCGGTCACGCGCCGGACATTATTAAAGTTGCGGGTCTGACGAACGTGCTGCCGTCATCGACCAATCCGACGCGGCCGTTCACGCGCAACACCATCGACGAGCATCTCGACATGTTGATGGTATGTCACCATCTCGATCCGTCGATTGCGGAAGACCTCGCATTTGCAGAGAGTCGCATCCGCAAGGAAACCATCGCGGCGGAAGATATTCTCCACGACATGGGTGCGCTGTCGATGATCTCGTCGGATAGCCAAGCAATGGGCCGTCTCGGCGAAGTGATCATTCGCACATGGCAGACCGCCGACAAAATGAAAAAGCAACGCGGCTCGCTCGCCGAGGATAAAGGCAAGAGCAACGACAACTTCCGCGTCAAACGCTACATCGCCAAATACACCATCAATCCGGCGATTGCGCATGGCGTGTCAAAGCTGGTTGGGTCGATTGAAAAAGGAAAGATGGCCGATCTCGTATTGTGGTCGCCCGCGTTCTTCGGCGTAAAGCCTGATCTCGTCGTTAAGGGCGGATCGATCGTCGCGGCGCCAATGGGCGATCCGAACGCGTCGATCCCGACGCCGCAGCCAGTGCATTATCAGCCGATGTTTGCAGCATTCGGAAAATCGCTCACGGCGTCGTCGGTTGTTTTTTCGTCGAAGGCGGCGGTCGCATCCGGTCTTGCTAAAAAGCTCGGCATCGACAAGACGCTCTATCCGGTGAAGAACACGCGCAGCGGCATCTCCAAAAAGAGCATGATCCACAACGGCGCGACTCCCAAAATCGAGGTCGATTCCGAGACTTACGAGGTGCGAGCGGATGGCGAGTTGCTGACATGCGCGCCAGCGGACGTTTTGCCGATGGCGCAGCGCTATTTCATGTTTTAGCGCATGATCGGCCGAAGTGTGAGCGGTTCGGCGATAAGATCATGCGTCTTTTAATAATTAGAGCGCGGCCGAACGCAAAACCGGCTTCCACTTTTGCTAGCCGCGCTCTACGTTCTTCCGGCAAAAATAAAATGCCGGGAGGAATTCATGATTTACGTTGTCGCCACGCTGACCATCAAGCCTGAGACTCGTGCCGAACTCATTGCAGGCGCAAAGACCTGCATCGGCATCACGCGCAAGGAAAAGGGCTGCATCCTGTACGACCTGCATGAGAGCATGACCGACCCCGCGCGTTTCGTGTTTGTGGAACAGTGGGAGACGATGGAAGATTTGATGGCGCATGGCGGCAACGCGCACATGAAGCCGTGGCGTGCTGTTGTGAAGGAATGTATGAGCGCGCCGACCAAAATCGAAATCATCACACCTGAGAAAGTGGACATCCGTTGATTCGCGCGACAAAAGTTCAATCGCATTACAAGTGGAAGGAAAGTGCTGCCGATACTGTCGTGCTCGGTTACGACGACCGGCATCGTCGTCGTATGGCGATGATGGGCACGCGTGGGCTGGAATTTCTGCTTGATCTGGAAGAAGCGATTGCGCTGCGCGGTGGCGATGCGCTTGTGCTTGAAGACGGACGGCTGATCGAAGTGGTCGCCGCACCTGAGCCGCTGATCGAAATTCGTGGCAGCGACCCGCATCACCTTGTGCGCGTCGCATGGCATCTGGGGAGTCGCCATCTGCCGACGCAGATCGTTGGCAAGGGACTGCGGATTCGCCGTGACCATGTCATCGAGGAAATGGTGAAAGGTCTTGGTGCGCGCGTGATCGAAATTGAGGCGCCGTTCGACCCGGAGGGCGGCGCGTATTCGGGCGGCGGACATGATCATGATCTCGCGCATGATGCGCATGACGATCACAAGCATGATCACAACCGCGATCACCAAAACCATGGTCACGTTCACGACGAACATTGCGATCACGAACACGATCACGCCCATCACGGTCATTCCCATGCTCATGACCACAAACACTGAGGGCCGCAACGAGACGGCGTCCGCGCAGGCCGATGCCGCGCTGTTCCGGCTGATGACGTGGCTGTCGCCGTCGTTTCCGGTCGGTTCGTTTTCATACTCGAGCGGAATCGAATGGGCCGTCGAGGCCGGTGACATCAAGGACATGGCAACGCTTCAGAATTGGCTGGCGGCCATGCTGGTCGATGGCGCCGGTTTTTGCGACGGCGTTTTTTTATGTCATGCGCACCGCTCAGCGGCAGAATTGAAGGCTGATGCGCTGAACGAGATCATTGAACTCGCCGCGGCCTTCGTGCCCTCGCGTGAACGGCATCTGGAGACGACATCGCAGGGGCGCGCTTTCGTCGAGATCGCGCGCGCGGCGTGGAATTGCGATGCGCTCGATCTTCTCTCCGACGATCGCGCGACATTGATTGCTTATCCGGTTGCCGTCGGTGTGTTGGCGGCGGGACATCGCATTGCGTTGCGTCCCGCGCTGCATGCGTTTCTTCATGCTGTAACGTCAAACTGGATTTCGGCCGGAGTGCGGCTCATCCCGTTGGGACAGACTGACAGCCAGCGTGCGCTCGCCGCACTTGAACCGACGATTTTGATCGCAGCGGAAAAAGCCGAACGCGCAACGCTCGACGATCTAGGCAGTGCGACGTTTCGATCCGATCTGGCGAGCATGCGCCACGAGACACAATATACGAGACTGTTCCGCTCATGAGCATCATTGCCTTCGCGATATTCATCGTGCTGACGGCCATTGCCGGAATTCACGTCGCATGGGGCACGGGCGTGCGCTGGCCTTGCAAGACCGAAGCCGAACTCGTCGCGACCGTTGTGGGTTACAAGAAAAAGGCCATGCCGCCATCCGCTGAATGCTATCTCGCAGCGTTGGCAATTTTTATTCCGGGCGTGCTCGCGCTGATGCTGGCTGGGACGATCGGACAATCGATCTCCGGTTGGATCGTGGTGCTCCTCGGCGCTGGTGCCGCATCGGTGTTTCTCGGACGCGGCATTGCGGGCTATGTGCCGGCATGGCGCGCACGTTTCTCGCGCGAACCGTTCGCAACGCTCGACCGTCATTATTATTCGCCGCTTTGCCTTCTCCTCGCAGCGGGATTTTTCATCTTGCTCATCACTCGGCTGGGTGCCTGATATGTCGCGCTTTAATGGACCTCTTCGTGTCGGCATCGGCGGCCCGGTTGGGTCGGGCAAAACTGCGTTGATGGATTTGCTCTGCAAGTCCATGCGCGAGCATTATGACATCGCCGCCATCACAAACGACATTTACACGAAGTGGGACGCGGAATTTCTGGTGCGTTCCGGTTCGCTAACACCGGATCGTATCGCGGGGGTTGAGACCGGCGGCTGCCCGCACACCGCCATCCGCGAAGATGCTTCGATGAACCTTGCGGCGGTCGCCGACATGCGCGCCAAATTCCCAGATCTCGACATGGTGCTGATCGAGTCCGGCGGCGACAATCTGGCGGCGACATTTTCGCCGGAGCTTGCGGATTTGACGATCTATGTGATCGACGTCGCGGCCGGCGATAAAATCCCCTCGAAGGGTGGCCCCGGGATTACCCGCTCGGACCTGCTGGTCATCAACAAGATTGATCTTGCGCCACACGTCGGCGCTTCATTGGAGAAGATGGATACCGACGCAAAGCGAATGCGCGGAGAGCGGCCGTTCGTCATGACCAACCTCAAGCAAAGCTCCGGCCTCGACAAGATCATCCACTTTATCGAGACCAAGGGCGGTCTGAAGGCGCGTGCGAAGGCCGTTTGAGGCGGTCTTCCGAGGTCGATTGAGGTTATCTTTCAGGCGGATAGTACGGTTTTTTTAGGAACCGTTGCCCGGTTGAGCTATTGGTCCGTCATGCAGCACCGCACTCAGGCGCAAACGGCACCGAAGGATTACACGAGCCTGTTTCTGGGCGGAATTCTGCTCGGTCTGGTGGTTGTGGTGCTCGGCCTCGTGCTGATGGTCGGCCAGTCCCGCGCCAGGGCACCGTTTGCCTTGGGGCAGGTGCAAAAGGTCCACGGAGCGATACAGCCGATGAATTCACCATCGCCACAAAATAATTTAAACGCCGGTGGAACCAAGTCTTCGGCAGCAAATTGACATCAGATTGGCTGCTTTTCGATTCGGTCGGATCGCACTGATTGCAAACGCCGATTCGCTGTTTTGGACTGAGGGGTGACGGGTGGGATTTCAATATCTGCAACGGCGGTCGCTGTTGGCGGAGTGTCCGCTTTTTAAGTTCGAGTAACTGCGCGTGCTGCGTCTAGCCATCATCATCGTTCTCATGGCGATTATCGGCGCTCTGGCCTCCGGGCTGGCTGCGTTCAAGATCAATGAGCAGGAGGAATCGATTGCGCGCATCGCAATGGCGCGCGCTGTCGATTCGCATGCCGCCATTGTGCAGGAGCGCCTGAGCGAGCGCGAACTGCTGACGCGCGTCGCGGTCGGTTTGTTTCGCCAGCCATCGAGCGACCGGGCCAATGCGCTGGTGCCGCTGCGATCCTCGATTTACGCCTTCAAAACCGACTTCGTGGTGGCGAGCTGGGTTCCACTCGTGCCACCCAACGAATTCAGCCAAATTCAGGCCACTTTGAAAACCGCAGGGTTTCCAAACCCGGTATTGCGGAATTACGACGACTCGGCGCTCGACCTGACCAAGCTGACCGGCCCAGCCAACGTTCTCATGGATGTCGAACCGCAAACCGATGAGACCAAGGCATTCGTCGGCCGCGTCTTCAATAATTCGATGACACTTGGTCCGCTGTTTGCGCGCGCGGCTCAGGAAGGCAAGCCGATCTCGTCAAATCCCATCCATCTGCTGCGGCCCGACGGCCCGATGGGAATCGTGCTGGCCGCGCCCGTTCGCCAAGACAACATTGTCGCCGGCTTCATGACGATTTCCTACAAGCTCTTGCCGCTGATGCTGGCGAACGACGAATTATCGTCATTTTCCGTGGCATTGCGCGATCCGAGGGACCCGTCGAATAATTTGAAGGCCAATGAGGCGGGCGATGTCGTCGATGCGCCACTTGCCATGGATAGCCAAAATCCGCCGCTGCTGCGCATGGTCGATTTCGGCGATCGCGACTGGACGCTGATTTATTTCCCGAAAACAAGTTCGGTCGCGCGTGCGCAGGACATGGCGGTCATTGTGCTGACGATCGGCCTTGCGATCACCGCGATTCTTTGCGGGTTGTTCGGTTACGTCTCTTACAACAACGTTCGGATGAGCCGAGAAATCCAAACGCGCATTGGATTTGAACGTCGTCTGACCGCTGTCATCGACGAGTTGAACCATCGCGTGAAGAACATTCTCGCCGTGATTCAGTCGATCGTGACGCGAACGATGCGGCACGGCGCAGATGTCGATGTTGCGCGCGAACTTCTGATCGGGCGCATTCATGCGATGTCGCATGTCGTCTCGCTGTTGAGCGAAAGCCAATGGCAGGGTGTCAAACTGAAGGGTCTGTTCGAATCCCGCGCCATTCCGCACGGCGAGCGGGTCGCGCTGGACGGTCCCGATATCACAGTCAGTGCGCGGGCTGCGCAGAGCCTTTCATTGTTATTTTTTGAGCTTGCGTCGCATGCCGACGAAGGCCATTCGCTTGTCGGCAAGCATCCTCACATCGTCGCGAAATGGACAGTCACTGGCGCTGCGCCGGATGAAATCTTCGATTTCCGTTGGGAAGAATTCAACACCAGCGCCGCAACGCGGCGGGCGGACAGTGAGTTCGGCGTCGTGCTGCTCGATCGCGTGGTGCCGGAGGCGCTGGGCGGCACGTCGAAACGCTATTTCTCCGATGTCAGCTATGTCTATGAACTGAACGCGCCGATGGCGACGGTTGTGGACGAGAATGAAATGACTCGCACCGGCAAGCTCGGCGCGCAACCGAAGCTATTCAAAGGTTGAACTGATCGCGGTCCCCGGAACCAAATTCTGCGCGCCGAATTGACGCGTGAACCTTTCATGGCGGTTTTTATGGCGGTTTTTTTTGGCAAAGAGGAATGTACGATGGGACGTTATCTTTTGCTCGGGCTGATCGGTGTGCCGCTTCCGGTGCTGGTTCTGATCTATGCCTTCGGCGGCGTGCATTAAATCATTTCATCTCAGAACATAAAAAATGCGGCCACCGTAAAGGGCCGCATTTTTATTGAACGTGTACCGAGAAGATTAGCCGCCGCCCCCGCCGATCACGGCGCGGATGGTGTCGTCAGGCCCGAAGTCTTCCGCACCATCGACATAGAGCATCGAGCTTAGCTTGGAGCGCGCGCGGTTGACGCGGCTCTTGATTGTGCCGACAGCGCATCCGCAAATCGCGGCTGCGTCTTCGTAGGAAAAGCCTGAAGCCCCGACCAGAATGAGCGCTTCGCGCTGGTCCTGCGGCAGTTTTTCCAGCGCCACTCGAAACTCTTCGAACTCGAGATGTGCGTTCTGCGATGGTTGCGATTTCAGCGTCTTGGCGTAGTTGCCTTCCGCGTCTTCCACCTCGCGCCGACGTTTGCGGTAGTCGGAGCGAAACAGGTTACGCAAAATCGTAAACAGCCACGCCGGCAAGTTTGAGCCGGGCTGAAAGGAATCGATATGCGCCAACGCACGCAGCAGCGTTTCCTGCACGAGGTCGTCGGCGCGGTCGGCATTGCCGCTCAGCGAGATTGCGAACGCACGCAAGCTCGGAACGGTAGCAAGAATGTCGTCACGAAGTGAATCTGTGAGAGGCATTATTCACCCCCGTCTTTTTTAGACACCTGCTCAGCTGCGGTAGGAGAATCGAGCTGACGGATCATGTCGGCGAACCGGTCAGGCACGCCCTGACGCACGACATCGTCGTACATCGCGCGAAGCTGATGGCCGATCCTCGACTGAATTTCGGAATTCAAGCCGCCCTGTTTGCCCGCTTTTGACTTCTCGTCCTTCATGGTCTGACCCGCATGTTTCCCCAAGACGTATGGTATTGAAATATCTAGGGTTTTTGTCCGCTTGAAGCCGTTCGGCCCCTGCCTATGTAAAACGTAATGCCTGCCGCACTGGAAAGTTCCGAATTTAGGGAACTTTTCTGCGTGCGGAGAGTAGATAGTCCGAGTTAGGGGAACCTGCACTGCTGCCATCTGAACAGTTACGGACGAGCGGCTTTCGGGATCCAAGTCAGCCACAGAAATCGATTGGAGGGGGTATGTCTCGTTCTCAGCTCGTTGCTGAACATCTGCCATTGTTGCGGCGCTATGCGCGTGCGCTGACGGGCAATCAAGCGTCGGGCGACGCCTATGTTGCCGCGATGCTGGAAGCACTCCTTCAGGATCCGACGCTGCTGGAAGAAAAGCAAGGCGCGCGAACCGGCCTCTTTCGTCTATTCACGAAAATCTGGAATTCGGTATCGGTCAATGACAACGCCGACGAGCCGATGTCGCAGGCAGCATCCGAACGGCGATTGTCCAACATCACGCCGTTGGCGCGGCAGGCATTTCTCTTGCTGTCGCTTGAGGGATTCTCCGAGGAAGAAGTCGCGCACATTCTTGAAAAGAATGTTGGCGAAGTGCGAGAACTGGCGGACTCCGCCGGACGCGAATTGGCATCCGAAATTGCAACCGACGTTCTTATCATTGAGGACGAAACTTTCATCGCGATGGATCTCGAAAACCTCGTGAAGAACCTCGGCCACAACGTCATCGGCGTCGCACGCACGCACACCGATGCGATCGCATTGGCGAAGACGAAGCGACCCGGTCTGATCCTCGCCGACATTCAACTCGCCGACGGCTCATCGGGCCTGGAGGCGGTCAACGAACTGCTCAAGACATTTGAAGTGCCGGTGGTGTTCATCACGGCCTATCCGGAGCGCTTCCTTACCGGCGAGCGGCCGGAGCCGGCGTTCCTGATTTCCAAACCTTTCCAGCCGGCGATGGTGTCGGCAGTGGCAAGTCAGGCGCTGTTCTTCCAGCGGAACTCACGGAACCGCGCGCCCAAAGCTGCTGCATCGTAGAGAAGGCTGCTGCTTCGTAGAGAAGGCTGCTGCTTCGTAAATCGATCTGCGCAACAACAAATAAGCCGGGGCTGGATCTTCCAGCGCCCGGCTTTTTTTATCTTGTTGAATCAAAAAGAAAAAGGGTGCAGCGGCATCACCACGCTGCACCCCAGAGCCGGTCGATTAGGGGCAGGGGGATTGACCGGCCGCTGGGACGACGCAGTGGCGGCAAATTCGTTCCGCAGTTCCGAAAACCTTTTTCTAAAATTCTTTTCAACCGGTGGGCTGCATCGGAACGATGGTCTCGCAGCCCCGTTGTTGAAGCAACTATGACGGTCGGTTCCATCCGATCGTTTGTATCAACCCAGTAGAGTAGAGGACCTAAAATGTCCCACATGGCTTCTGGAATTCTCGGCACCGTCGCAGCGACATTGGCGCTCGGCGCGGTTCATCTTGAAGTGGCGGCAGGCAACGATCTGCTTGGTCCCGCGCAGCGCGGCGACGCAAGCTTGCGCAGTTCGTCAACCGATCCGAGCGTCAATCGCTCGACCAAGGGCGACCGTGAAGGCGCAGGTCGCGCAGACGGCGTGACGATTTCATATCGCATTCCAGGTGTGACGGATTCGTCCGTGATGATGCGAATTCCATCCGCCGAAGCCACTGCGGACAAGCGTGCGCCCGTTGCGGTCGATGACGTGGCGCGACTCAAGAAACGACAGGAGGTTGCGTGTGAGCCTTCTGTCAGCGCTCTCACGGCTGTCGCGAAGCAGTTGCAGCCTGCGCGCTGCCTGACATGATCGGGTCTCGCGTAAACCTCGAAATAAAAAAGGCGCCGAATGGCGCCTTTTAATTTGCGGTTGTTATTGAAGGTTAGTTTATTCCGCAGGTTCTTCGACTTCGCTGCGGCGGTTGGCCATCAGTCCCAACGCAATACCGCCGACCGCGAGCAATGGTACCAATCGTGAAACGCCTACGGTGCGAATGATCTGCAACCCCGCAGCAACGATCATCGGGTCGGCGAGAGCTGCCTGCAAACCGGATTTTGCAGCTTCCACGGGCTTGCGTTGCACCTGCCGCTTGCCGACGGCGTAACTAATCGCGGCCAGCAAGGTTGCGACGAAGAATACGCCGGCACCTGCAAGGCATGCCTGCATCAGGCCGTAACGGTCGAGCACGAGGACAAAGACGGCCGCGCACAGAAACCCCGTGGTGACGAAAAGACACACCGCAGCCGCTGCCGCCAACGATGTCAGGCGCAACGCTGTGCCACTGCTTTCGCGAAAATCGTCGATCAATTTATGAAACATCACGCATCCTCAAAAATGTGCAACCGTTGCGTCGTGAAGGCTTATCCCAGCCAATCTTTAGCTTCGCTTCGCCAATCTTTATCTGCGCCAAACCTTATCTACGCCAAGTCACGCCGATCAGGAAACCAAGACCGACAGCGAGGCCGACAGCGGAGAGCGGCTTCTGGGTGATCGCGTCTTCAAGCGATTCTCCCAGCGTATTGGCATAATCCTGCGCTGCATCGAGCGCCTCATTGCCGTATTTGGAGAAATCCGACGCGACAGCATCGGCGCTGGAACGCGCCTGCTTGTAAGTGCGGCGAGCCTGCTTCTGTGCATCGCCAGTGAAATTGTTGAGAGCGTCTGTGATCTGATCGGTCAGTGCGCTGATATCGTTTTTCACGGCATCCATATCCTTCTGCAAGCGGTCATAGTTGGTTTTGTCGGTCATGTTTTTGATCATGGTTTCGCCGTCGGTGCTCGCCATCTGATACTCCTGAAAGTTATATTGCTGCTCCTCAAACGCGCCGTCGGACCGAAAGTTCCGTCGACGAAACCCGCTATTCTTTGGGAAATTGCGCGTCCTGCACCGGCATCAAATGTTCTTTGAGAATGAGGCCGACGATGAGAATGGGCGATGACAGAAACGCACCCATCGGGCCCCATAACCATGTCCAGAACGCCAGCGCAAAGAACACGGCGAGCGCGTTGAGCGACAGTCGGCGTCCGATGATTGTGGGCGTGACGAAATGTCCTTCGATAAAAGCAACGCCGAGAAATCCGGCTGCCGCCATCAACCCCGACAGCAGCGTCGCGGAAGTGACCGTTCCTACTGCGGCGAGTACGATAAACATGACAACGGGCCCGATGATGGGGATGAAATTCATCGTTGCGGCGAGCGCGCCGAGGCCAGCTGGATTCGGCATACCAGTGAGCGCGCAGATCAATCCCGTTGCGATGCCGACGCCCATGTTGATGCCGGTCACGGTCAGGAGATAACCGCCGAGATCGGTTTCGATTTCATTGAGGATTCGCAGCGTGCGCAGGCGGCCCTCGCGATCTGGAAAATTCATGATCAGCGCGCGGCGCAAATCCGGCCAGCTTGCGATGAATAACACCAGCATTGCGAGAAACAGCAACAGCTCGGTGAAAGTCGGCGAGAGAAATTCCAGTGTCGGTTGCACCCATTCGATCTTCGGAAATTGGAATGCGCTCTCGCTCGAAGCTGGTATCGAGCCGAACATCGATTGCACCTGATGCCACAGCGCGACCGGTTTATCGAAAACGTGCAACTTGTCCTGAAATCGCGCACCCAATTCCGGCAGGCGGTTGGTCCAGTCTACCATCGGCGCGGAAATCAATCCGATGATGAATGCGATGCCGGCGAAGGTCGTGGCAACGATCATGACCGCCGAGACGGCGCGCGGAAAGCGATAGCGCTCCAGATATTTTGCGGCGGGTGACAGCATGGTGCCAATGACCATTGCGGTCACGATGGGCAGCAGAAACGCACGCGTGAAATAAAGCACCGCGACTGTGGCTATGAGTAACAGCGCGACGAGACAAAATGCCACGACTTCGGCGCGGCGTATAATGGGCGGATTGTCCGCGAGACTGTCTTGCAGGGGTGTAGCGGCCGCCGTGTTCGGCGGCTTGGACTGGTGTTTGGCGGGAGGTGAGGTACGCGTGTCCGACGGCTTCCGCACCGCAGTGGCCATCAGATTCGGCCGAGCAGGATCAGGATCAAAACGATGACCAGAATCAAGCCTACGATTCCAGACGGGCCATAACCTCGGCGACCGCCGCGCGGAAACACGCCGAGCAGAACGAGGATCAAGACGATAACGAGGATGGTACCTATAGACATGACAAACCTCCGCTGACGCTGACTTTCCGCGTCGCCGCTGCATATTTCGCTGCAATAACCTGAACGGAACACGAAAGTTCCATCGCCGGAACGTGCCGTTTTGCGTCCTGGGCAATTATTACGACGCGGCGACGAACGTTTGGAACATTGGTGCCACCGGCACGTTTGACCGACGTATCTGCATCGCAACGATGCGGTCGTGGATCAGGGGCCGATCATGGCAAACAAAGCGGATTTTGGACGTTCCGGGGCAGCTTTATCGAGCGGCGTTCGCAAACGTTTTTTGATCGCTGCGGCAATCGCCCTTCCATTGGCGATGACGACGCCATTGCAGGCGCAGACATTGAATTATGCCGCCCAATCTCAAGGCGCGTCATGGAATGACGATCAACTGTCGTCGCCGCAGATCGCCGATGACGATACCGTTGCGGTGCCCGAACGTTTCCAGCGCAAGGTCGTCGCGTTTGATACGCGCGAGTCTCCCGGCACCGTCGTCGTCGATACCGGCAACACCTACCTTTATTATATTCTCGGTCAGGGCCGAGCCATTCGCTATGGCGTCGGCGTCGGCCGCGAGGGGTTTACGTGGTCCGGCGTGCAGACGATTTCCCGCAAGGCAGATTGGCCGGATTGGATTCCGCCGTCTCAGATGATCGCGCGCCAACCCTATTTGCCTCGGTTCGTTGCGGGCGGTCCTGGAAATCCATTGGGAGCGGCTGCGATGTATCTCGGATCGAGCGACTACCGCATCCACGGCACCAACGATCCTTCGACAATCGGGAAGTTCGTCTCCAGCGGGTGTATTCGTTTGACGAATGAGGATGTTCAGGATCTGGCAAGCCGCGTTGCTGTGGGCACCAAGGTTGTCGTGCTGCCGAAAAATGCGCCAATTCAAGCCAGTATCGTTAAGCCTACCGTTGCCAATGCCGTTAAGCCCTTGCGGGTGAGCGCGATTGTGCCGGTTGGACATTCACCACAAAACGTCAAATTGTCTGGATTGTATTGATCGAAATCGCGCACTGTACGATGTAGAGGATGTGGAGAGGTCAATCATGAATTCATCGTTCAAGCGTCAAGCTTGCGTAACTGCGTCTGTGGTTATTGCTGTTGCGATGATGGGGACGCCGGTTCAGGCGCGCGACTTTTTCACGAATTTCTTTAACTCCTTTACGACCAATTCGCATTCGAACGGGCAGGAGCCCTCGACCGCGTTGCCATTCGCCACCGAAGGCGATCCAACCGCGCAGTCCCCTCAACAGCCGACGCAGCGCGCGGCGGCTTATTGCGTGCGAACCTGCGACGGACGCTATTTCCCGATCAGCGCGGTCGGCGGAGAGTCCCGCGCAAAAACTTGCGGCAGTCTTTGTCCGGCGAGCGAGACCAAGGTGGTTTACGGTGGCGGAATCGATCGTGCCTACACCGACAAGGGCCAGCCCTATTCGGCGCTGCCAAATGCATTCCGCTACCGCAATGAGGCGGTCGCGGGTTGTACGTGCAACGGCAAGACCAATGGCGGCCTCGCCAAGATTGACATCAAGGACGATCCGACCGTTCGGCGCGGAGACAAGGTCGCCAACGCTGACGGCAAGCTGACGGCTGTGCCTAAGACGCTGGCGTCGGCTGCCAATTACACGCCCCGACCGCGCGTGGTGCCGTCGATCTTCCCAGTATTTCCAGCTTTCGCCTCACAATAATACGGTTCCGCTGGCGGAACTTTTGATTGTAGAGCAGGTTGATAGGGTGAGGCAGGGCAGTGCCCGGCCAAGTCAACCGTGGGGATCGCAATGTCCATACTCATCAGCATTCTGATTACTTTTCTTGTCATTATTCTCGTACTTTATCTTGTTCGCATGTTGCCGATCGACGGTCGCGCCAAGCAGATCATCAATATCATCGTCATCATCATCGGCGTGCTGTCGATGCTGAGATATCTGGCGGTCTTCTGAGTCTTATTTTCTTCGGCCAATAAAAAAGCCCCGGCGATGAGCCGGGGCTTTTGTTTTGTATGATGCGATCTGGGCGACGATCAACCCGCCGCCTTTGCCTCACGACGGCGCGCCGTCAGAATGTATTCCGTATAGCCGTTCGGCTGTTCGCATCCCTTGAACACAAGATCGCAGGCCGCCTTGAAGGCGACACCGTCGAACTTCGGCGCCATCGGCTTGTAGAGCGAGTCGCCCGCGTTCTGCTTGTCGACGACGACGGCCATGCGCTTCAACGCTTCCATCACCTGATCCTTGCTGACGACGTTATGACGAAGCCAGTTCGCCAAATGTTGTGCGGAAATGCGCAGCGTCGCGCGATCTTCCATCAGGCCGACATCGTGGATGTCCGGCACTTTCGAGCAGCCGACGCCCTGATCGATCCAGCGTACGACATAGCCGAGAATGCCCTGACAGTTATTGTCGATTTCCTGCTTGACGTCGTCCGGTGCCCAATTCGATTGCGACACGGGAATCGTGAGAATGTCGGAGAGCTTGGCTTTCGGGCGCGACTTCAATTCCTTCTGCCGCGCGCCGACGTCGACTTGGTGATAATGAAGCGCGTGCAAGGTTGCCGCCGTCGGCGACGGCACCCACGCAGTCGAAGCGCCAGCCTGCGGATGTACGATCTTTTGCGCGAGCATGTCCGCCATTTTATCCGGCGCGGCCCACATTCCCTTGCCGATCTGCGCATGGCCCGGAAGGCCGTTCTCCAATCCAATATCGACGTTCCAGTCTTCGTAGGCCTTGATCCAGGGCTGCGCCTTCATGTCGTTCTTGCGGATCATCGGACCCGCTTCCATCGACGTATGAATTTCGTCGCCGGTCCGATCCAGGAAACCCGTGTTGATGAAGCAAATGCGCTGCGAAGCATTTTGAATGCATTGCGCGAGATTGACCGTGGTGCGGCGTTCCTCGTCCATGATGCCGATCTTCATGGTGTCGGCTGGGAGCGATAGCATCTGCTCCACGCGCGAGAAAATCTCCGCCGTGAGCGCGACTTCGTCCGGCCCATGCATCTTCGGCTTGACGATATAGGCCGAACCCTTGCGGCTGTTCTTCAGTTTCGATTTGCCCTTGAGGTCGTGAATTGCGAGCAAACCCGATACGGCGGCGTCGAGAATGCCTTCAGGAATCTCGTTGCCTTTGCCGTCGAGCACGGCGTCGGTAAACATGTGATGGCCGACATTGCGCATCAGCATCATGCTGCGGCCGTGGAGTTTGACCTCCTTGCCGTCCGGCGATTTGTACAAACGATCCGGATTGAGCGCGCGGGTGAGAGTTTTGCCGCCTTTTTCGAAATCCGCCGACAACGTGCCATTCATCAAGCCGAGCACGTTGCGGTACACCAGAACCTTGTCCTCGGCGTCCACGGCGGCGACCGAGTCTTCCATGTCGAGAATGGTCGAGACTGCCGACTCCAGAATCATGTCCGACACACCGGCCGGATCGTCCTTGCCGATGATGTGCTTGCGGTCGATCAGCACGTCGATGTGCATGCCGTTGTTCACAAGAAGGATCGAGGTCGGAGCAGCCGCGTCGCCGAGATAGCCGACAAATTGCTTCGCGTTCTTCAGCGCGTTGGCATTGCCGCTTTTCATTTTTGCGGCGAGTTGTCCGCTTTCAATGGAATAGGCGACAACGTCGCTGTGATTGCCGCTTGCGAGCGGCGCAGCCTGATCCAGAAATGTTTTCGCTTTCGCGATGACTTTGGCGCCGCGCGCCTTGTTGAAGCCCTTACCGTCTTCGCCTGCTTCATGCGGGATCGCATCGGTGCCGTAGAGCGCGTCGTAAAGCGAACCCCAGCGCGCGTTGGCGGCGTTGAGCGAGTAGCGCGCATTTGTCAGTGGCACGACGAGCTGCGGCCCGAACATGGTCGCGAGTTCTTCATCGACATTCGCGGTCTCCACGTCCTTCGGTGCAGGCTCCGGCACCAGATATTTGATTTCCTTCAGGAACGCCGTGTAGGCGTTCATGTCGAACGCCTTGCCTTTATGTGTGCGATGCCAGTCGTCGATCTTGGTCTGAAGCGCGTCGCGCGTCGCCAGCAGCGCGTGGTTCTTCGGCCCCAGATCCTTGACGATGCCCGCGAGGCCCGCCCAGAACGCGTCCGGCGAAATTCCGGTGTCGGGGGTGGCTTCCTTGGCGATGAAATCGAACAGGACCGGGGCGATCTTCAGTCCATGGGAGTCGATACGGTTCATTCTAAAATCTCACAGGAAACAGCCGTTTTCAGGCTGCTTTGGCTTCGGAAAAGGCGGGATGGAAGCCGGGCGCGGCACGGCGGGACGTTTTAACGCCAAATCGGCGCAAAAGAGAAGTCCCTCCTATCGTCCGATAGGCCAAGACTTTCGCTCTTAAAGACCCGCGCTCTTACAGGCGCGAGAAGACTTCAGGGAAAACGAAAAAGAGCGCGGCGGCTCACTCCGTGCCCGGCGCCAGCGTCAGCCGCATGCCGTCCATGTCCGGCGTGACCAGAATTTGGCAGGCGAGGCGGGAATTGGGCTCAACGAAGAACGCGCTGTCGAGGCGGTCGATTTCCTCGTCGGCCTGCGGAACGAGCTTTGGAAGCCACTCAGTGTCGACATAGACGTGGCAGGTCGCGCAGGAGCAGGCGCCGCCGCATTCGGCTTTAATCGGCAGGCCCCAGTCACGGATCACTTCCATGACCCGCCAGCCTTCCAGGGCCGCGAGTTTGTGCTCTTGGCCATCGTGATCTGTAACGAGAAGATGCATCTCTTTAACTTGCATTTTGTGGTACTTAATTCCACCATTGCATTGCAACAAAGAAAGAATATTTTTCTCTTTGTTAAGGTCATGCGATACATATATAGAAAATAATTCCAGTCAACCCTGAATTCAGGGAAGCGGAGCGACGTATGCGCTTTCTGCCGGTGTTCCTCGATCTGCAAGCGGGACCGATCGTTCTGGTCGGCGCTGGCGAAGCTGCACAGGCCAAGCTCCGTCTGCTGCTATCGGCAGGCGCAAAGGTGCGCTGGTACGTCACTGGCGGCGATTTCAATCTTTCGGGATTCGATGATGGCGCTGCTTCACGCGTGACTTGCGGCGAGGGCGATCCGCTGACTGCCGAGCTTTCAAATGTGATTGCGGTGTTGTGCGCAGGCGCGGGCGACGTTGGCCACGCGATGGCGGCGCGCGCGAAAGCTGTCGGCATTCCTGTCAACGTCATGGACGAAACGTCTTTCTCGACTTTCATTTTTCCCGCCATCGTGGATCGCGGCGATGTCGTTGTCGCTGTCGGCACGGGTGGCGCGTCGCCCGTTGTCGCGCGGCGCGTGCGCGAGCGCATCGAGGCGGCATTGCCCGCGCGCATTGGCGAACTTGCAGGTTTGATAGGTGCGTGGCGCGAACGCGTGAAGACAAAATTGCCGGATATGTCGTCGCGCCGGAAATTCTGGGAACGTGTTGTCGATGGCTCCATCGGTGCTTCGGTGCTTGCGGGAAAAACAGCCGAGGCTGAACGCGCGCTGGAAAACATTTCGGATCATGCGGCGTTTGCATCGGCTCGAGGCGAAGGTTTTGTCACGCTGGTCGGCGCAGGTCCGGGCGATCCGGATTTGCTGACGGTGAAAGCACTGCGCGCCTTGCAGGACGCCGATGTTGTTTTTTACGACGACCTTGTGTCTGCTGAAATCCTCGACCGCGCACGGCGCGATGCAACGCGCGTCTCTGTCGGTCGCCGCATCGGTAAACCGGGTATCGGCCAAGACGCCATCAACGATTTGCTCATCGAAGCTGCACGCGACGGAAAACGCGCGGTACGTCTCAAGGGCGGCGATCCGTTCGTGTTCGGGCGCGGCGGCGAGGAAATCGCCGCGTTACGCGCCGCCAAAGTCGCTTACGCAATCATTCCCGGTATCACCGCAGGCGTTGGCGCCGCCGCAGAATTTGAAGTGCCGCTGACATTTCGCAAGGAAGCGTTGCGCATCACGTTCCTGACCGCACACAAGTCCGAAGACGCCGGCAATGTCGACTGGTCGGCGCTGACCGACACCAAAATGACCGTCGTTGTCTATATGGGCATCACGGCGGCACCTGCGATCCGCGACGGTATGATCGCGGCTGGACGCTCGCCGCAAACGCCGGTCGGCGTGTTCGCACGCGCGACACGGCCGGACTCAAAAGCTGTTGTCGGTGTTCTTAATGATTTGCCGTCGCTGACCGAGCAAGTCGAAGGCGGACCCGCCATTCTCATCATCGGCGACGTGGTCGCGCATTCCGCGCCCTGGTCGCTCGCAAACCCCGATCACTTCATCTCTCAACTCATGATGGCCGCCGAATGACCTCACCTCTGCAACAGAAAATAAAAATCTCCGGACCTTCGGTCGTGACCGCAAACCGCACCGGCGATGGAATCGTGATCTATCGCACCGCGCACGGCTGGTCCGAACATCTGGCCGATGCCGAAATCGTTCGTAACGCCGACGAGGCGCGAAAATTATTGTCCGAAGCCACAGCCGACGATGTCGGCGCGGTGGGCGCTTACATCGCGCCTGTCGAAGTCGAAGGCAGTGATATCAAGCCCGGCAATCTGCGCGAACACATCCGCGCTGACGGCGTCACCTCCGATATTCTTCCGTCTGCGTAAGTCAAAAGGCCAACGCGAATGTATGCCTACGACGAACTCGATCGTACCATCGTCAATGAACGCGTCACTGAGTTTCGCGATCAGGTCGCACGCCGACTTGCGGGCGAGTTGACCGAGGACGAATTCAAGTCATTGCGGTTGATGAACGGGGTGTACCTGCAGCTTCACGCCTACATGCTGCGCATCGCCATTCCTTACGGCACGATGTCGTCGGAGCAATTGCGCGCGCTGGCGCATGTCGCGCGCAAATACGACCGCGGTTACGGCCATTTCACCACGCGGCAAAACATTCAATTCAACTGGATCAAGCTCGCAGAACTGCCCGACGCGTTGAATGATCTCGCGCAGGTCGGCATCCATGCGATGCAAACCTCAGGAAACTGTATCCGAAATATTACCGCCGATCAGTGGGGCGGCGTCGCGCCCGATGAAGTGGACGACCCGCGCATCTGGGCGGAAATCTTGCGGCAGTATTCGACGCTGCATCCGGAATTCTCGTTCCTGCCGCGCAAGTTCAAATTCGCGATCACGGCGTCGGAGCATGATCGCGCCGCGATCAAGGTTCACGACATCGGCTTGCGCATTCACAAGAACAAGCAAGGCGAGACCGGATTTGAAGTGCTGGTCGGTGGCGGCTTGGGGCGCACGCCATTCATCGGCAAGACCATCAACGAGTTCGTATCTCACCGCGACATTCTTAGTTATGCCGAAGCAATACTGCGCGTCTACAATCAGTACGGTCGCCGCGACAACATTTATAAGGCGCGCATCAAGATTTTGGTGTATGAACTCGGCATCGAGAAATTCAAGCAAGAAGTTGAAGACGAATGGAAGCAAATGCGCGACGGCGCGCTAGTGCTCGACGATGCGGAAGTCGAAGACATTCGTTCGCGTTTTTCGTATCCGGTTTACGAAACATTTTCGGGCCTGCCGGACGAGTTGAAGAAAGCAGCGCACGATCCGAAGTTCGAGGCGTGGCGCAAGAATTCGACCTTCGCGCATAAGGTGCCGGGTTATGCCATCGTTGTATTGTCGCTGAAACCGATCGGCGGACCTCCTGGAGACGCGACGGCCGAGCAGATGGATGCGATTGCCGATTTGGCCGAGAAATATTCCTTCGGCGAAATTCGCGTCGGCCACGAACAGAATTTGGCGTTACCGAGTGTCGCCAAGCGCGACCTGCCGGCGTTGTGGCGCGCGCTCGACAAGATCGGCGTGGCCACTCCCAATGTGAATCTGGTGTCGGACATTATCGCCTGTCCCGGTTTGGATTATTGCTCGCTCGCCAATGCGCGCTCGATTCCGATCGCGCAGGAATTGACGCGGCGCTTTGCCAATCACGACACCGCGAATCTGATCGGGCGTCTGCACATCAACATTTCGGGCTGCATCAATGCCTGCGGCCATCACCATGTCGGCCACATCGGAATTCTCGGCGTCGAGAAAAACGGTGAGGAATTTTATCAAATCACCATCGGCGGTCGTGCCGACGAGAACGCCGAACTCGGCGAGCTGATCGGTCCTGCAGTGCCTTACGATCAGGTCGCCGATGTTGTCGAGGATATTGTCGAAGCATATCTCGCACTGCGCCAGCGCCCCGACGAATTATTTGTCGATGTCGTCAAACGCCTCGGCGTCGAGCCTTTCAAGGAGCGGGTCTATGCCACTCGTTAAGGGCAGCAAAATCGTTGCCGACGAGTTCGTTCGTCTCGCCGATGACGCGGAAATTCCTGCCGACGGTGCCGTGTTGATTCCGGCCGAGCGATTCCTTGCGAATGTCGACGCCATCGCGGCGCGTGTCGGCAAAACCGGCGTGATCTGGCCGAACAACCGCGACGTTGAAGAGCTCGTTCCGCATTTTGGAAAGCTGGCAGCGATAGCGCTGGTGTTTCCGATTTTCCGCGACGGCCGCGCTTACTCGCAGGCGCGTTTGCTGCGCGAGCGCTACAAGTATAAAGGCGAGCTGCGGGCGACCGGACAGGTGTTGCGCGATCAGTTCTTATTCATGCTGCGTGCCGGATTCGATGCGTTCGAAGTCAAGAAAGAGTCCGACGCGAAAGTGTTTGTCGAGGTCTCGCATCGTTTTTCGGTATTTTACCAACCGACCGGCGATGGCCGCGTTACCGCCTTTCATCGTCGCCTGATGCATATGTCGGAGGCGGCGCGGTCATAGGCCGATCCTCTCGCTGTTTCTGCTCGTTTCCCATGAAATCCTGAGTTGAAATCTACGGTTCATTCACCTTTCAGCCACTGTTGATGTGCAACAAACGGCCATCGACGGGGAATGGACCATGCGATTTGTGATCTGCGCCATGATGGGCGTGTTGGCGCTGGGCGGCTGCATGATGGACCAGAAGTCCACCGAGCAGCCGGCGTTCTATGTCAGCATGGCGAGCGCCGATGCGCAGCTCGATGGTCCTGTCGCGGCGTCGATGATATCCGGCTACCGCGCCAACAACGGCCTCGGCGCGGTGCAGATCGATCCGCAATTGATGCAGGCCGCCGAAGCGCAATCGCGGGCGATGGCGTCGAAAAACAAGCTCGATCACAATGTCGCGGGTCCGCTCGACAAGCGCATCAAAGCATCAGGCTTCAAAGAGACCAAGGCAGTCGAGAATGTCTCGGCGGGTTATCACACGCTGGCTGAAGCGTTTTCGGGATGGCGGGACTCGCCGCCGCACAACGCCAATATGCTGGCGGCCGGTGTCTCAAAAATGGGCATCGCGGCGACTTATGCGCCAAACTCGAAATACAAAGTGTTCTGGACGTTGATCCTCGCAGAACCCGGCCGCGGATAAACCATCTGACTTTTGGATAACGTCCGCATGACGCCGCGATGCGTCTGCGCGATTGACGCCGTCGCCATCAGTCGCCACGGTAGGTCGCGTAACGACTAAGCAGCGGTTTAGATGAACGCTCCCGATCTCGATCCCAAAGCCGCAACGCCGCCGATCCAGTCGCAGCGCGTGCTGGTTCTGCAAGGCGGTGGTGCGTTGGGCTCATATCAGGCCGGCGCGTATCAGGCTTTGTGTCATCATGACTTCGAGCCGGAATGGATCGCGGGTATTTCCATCGGCGCGATCAATGCTGCGATCATCGCGGGCAATCCGCGCGAAAAGCGCATCGGCAAGCTCAAGGAATTCTGGGAGACAGTTTCTTCGGGCTCGGTGATGCCATGGAGTGGATTCGTTCAAGGCGAGCAGGCGCGCTCAGCCTTCAATGAAACAAGCGCGGCATTGGTCGCGGCATTCGGCGTTCCGGGATTTTTTACGCCGCGACTCCCGCCTGCTGCCTTATGGCCTCCGGGCAGTCCGCAATCGCAGAGTTATTACGACACGTCTCCATTGCGCGCCACGCTTGAGAAGCTGGTCGATTTCGATCTCATCAACAGCGGTAAAACACGATTGAGTGTCGGTGCGGTGAGTGTCACTACCGGCAACTTTCGTTATTTCGACAATCATGAATTCAGGAAGCTCGGCAAGAAAATTGGCCCCGAACACATCATGGCGTCGGGCGCGCTGCCGCCGGGATTTCCGTCGATCGAGATCGAGGGTGAGCATTACTGGGATGGCGGTATCTCTTCGAACACGCCGCTCGACTATGTGCTCGACATGGAGACCGCACGGGATTTGCTGATTTTCCAGATCGATCTGTTTTCAGCGCGCGGGCCTTTGCCGAATAATCTGATGGAAGCTGCTGAGCGCGAGAAGGATATCCGCTTTTCCAGCCGCACCCGCATGAACACGGACAAGGCCAAAAAAGTTCACGACGCCAAGCTGGCGCTGCGCGCGTTGATCTCGAAACTTCCCGAGAGCTTCAAGGGCGATCCATTGGTCGCGACGCTGAACGAGGCCTCGAAGGAAAACACCGTGACGGTGGTGCATTTGATCTACCGCAGCAAGATGCATGAGGCGTCATCCAAGGACTACGACTTCTCGCGCCTTGCGATGGGTGAACACTGGCTTGCGGGCGAACGCGATGTCTATGCGTCGATGGCGCATCCGGATTGGCTGACGCGTCCGCAATCCGGCGAAACCATGGTGACTTACGATTTGAGTGAAGACGGCTCACAACATATCAAGCAGTAACAGGAGCGAATGATGGGTACACTTTCCGGCAAGGTCGCATGCGTGACGGGTTCGACCAGCGGCATCGGCTTGGCTTATGCGCGGGCATTCGCGGGTGCGGGCGCCAACATCGTCATCAACGGCATGGGCGCGCCTGAAGATATCGAGAAAGAGCGCAAGGCCATCGAGACCGACTTCAAGGTGAAGTGCGTTCACTCGCCGGCCGACATGACCAAGCCCGCCGAAATTGCAGGCATGATCGCGCTCGGCGAAAAAACCTTCGGCTCGGTCGATGTGCTGGTGAACAATGCGGGCATCCAGTTCGTCTCGCCGATCGAGGATTTCCCGCCGGAGAAATGGGACGCGATCATCGCGATCAATTTATCGTCTGCGTTTCACGGTATCCGTGCCGTGGTGCCCGGTATGAAGAAACGCGGTTGGGGCCGCATCATCAATACGGCGTCCGCGCATTCATTGGTCGCCTCGCCGTTCAAGTCGGCTTACGTGTCGGCCAAGCATGGCATCGCGGGACTCACGAAAACTGTCGCGCTGGAACTTGCGACCTTCAAGATCACATGCAATTGCATTTCGCCGGGCTATGTGTGGACGCCGCTGGTCGAAAAACAAATCCCCGACACGATGAAGGCGCGCAATCTCACGAAAGAACAAGTCATCCGCGACGTGCTGCTCGAAGCGCAGCCGACCAAGGAATTCGTGACGTCGGAGCAGGTTGCGGCACTGGCGCTGTTTCTGTGCGGCGACGACGCGGCGCAGATCACGGGTTCGAATCTGTCGATCGACGGCGGCTGGACGGCGGGGTGACTTTCGTCATTGCGAGCGAAGCGAAGCAATCCATTGCAACAAGCTGGATTGCTTCGTCGCTATGCTCCTCGCAATGACGAGATATGGAGTTAGGCTTTGCGCCCGAACGCCAAAACATGGAAGCCGAGCTTCCGGCGCGTGATCCAGAACAACAGGATCGTCTCGAACACGAGTGCAATCGAGGTTGCGGCGGCAGCGCCGTAGCCGCCGAATTTCGGAACTAACAAAACGCACAGCACGAGATTGACGACAAACGCCAGCGCGTAGGCGAGCGCGCACATGTTCTGCAACCCCAGCATGTTCAGCAGTCGTTCGACCGGACCGATGGCCGAGCGCACGATCAGGCCGATGGCCGCGACGAACATGATGCCGTAGCCTTGGGTGAATTGTTCACCGAACAGCCACAACAGTGGTTTGCCGAAAGCCAATAGCAATGCAGTCGCCGCCACTGAAGGCCAGAACGTCCACTTGATCGCGTGCGCGATATAGGCCGACAGCCGTTCCTTGTCGCCGGAGGCATGATATTCGCTGAAGCGATGCGCAGTCGTTGCTGACATCGCGTAATGAATGAACGACACCAGCGCCAGCGTCTTCACGACCGCGAAATAGACGCCGACTTCTTCGGAAGAGCGAAACTGTTGAAGCACCAGCACGTCGATGTAGGACAACAGCAGATAGAAACCCTCGACCAGCATGATCGGCAACGACACTTTCAGCCAACTCTGCACGTCGTAGTGCTTCGGACCTGCTTCGACAGTCTGACCGAGGCGACGGTTGAGAACGATCAGCTGCCCCAGCATCGCGACCCAAACGGCGGTCGCGCTGGCGATCATCGCGGCGGTCGCGTCGAGCGTCATGCTCATGACGACGGCACCAGCCGTGAATCCGATAATGAGGGTTTGCCGCACGATGAACTGCGGCATCAATCCCAACCGCATCCAGTCGTGCGACCGTGCGATGCCGTCCTGCGTGTTGGCGACGACGAATGCGGGCAGAATGAGACAGCCGATATAAAGCGGAACGATCTCTCCGGCACCGATCCACGGTGACAGGATTTTCACCAGCGCTGCGAGAACGAGCGCGATGAATGTCGATGCAGCGAGCGTGATCAGGCGGCTGCCGGTGAGAAAGCCGCGCAGCAACGCCAGTTGTCCGCTCGTGCGATATTCGGGAATGATTTTTTGCGCGCCGACGGCGATGCCGAAATCAAGCACGCTGCCGAGCAGCAGCACCCAGGTCCAGACGTAGACATAGACGCCGTATTCGGAGCCGCCCATCCAGCGCGCGAGCAATACTTGCGAAAAGTAAGCAAGGCCCGCGCTTAACACGCGAATGATGAATACCGTTCCAGCGAGACGTTTGGTAAGCGATGCGTCGCTGTTGCTGCCGAGCAGATCGCGCAGCCGCTGCATCAAACCTGCGCCTGAGATGTTTTGCGCGTCCATCACGGCCATGAATTGAGTGTCCAACCGAAAATCGTCAAGGCCGCTTGCGGCGGCAGGATTTCGGGTTAGCAAGGATTCGTTAAGAATTGGTTGGGTGGGCGGTGTCTCGTTGCCGTCATTACGAGCGAAGCGAAGCAATCCAGAGCAACACATACGGGATTGCTTCGGAGCTTCCGCTCCTCGCAATGACGGTCGTTGCTCTATGCAATGGGCATCAGCCCGCAAAACCGCCGTCTTTGAGGAACTTGGCTTCGTCCGGCGTCGTCTCGCGTCCCAAAGTTTGATTGCGATGGGGGAAGCGGCCGAAGCGCTTGACGATGTCAGCGTGTTCCTTCGCAAACTTTAAGTTGTTCGCATCGCCGAGCTTCGCGAACAATTCGATGCTGCGGGCCTGACCGGCTTCGGTCTCGATGTGCATGAATGGCATATAGAGAAATTGCAGAAGCAAATTGTCGATCCGCGCATCGCGGCCCTCAGTAATGGCGCGCTCCGCGACTGCTGCCGCCTTGGCATCCGTCGAGAACATTTCCGGTGTGCCGCGAAACATATTGCGCGGAAACTGATCGAGCACAATGATCAACGCCAGCGCGCCTTCGTCGGTGGCTTGCCACGACGCGAGCTTGCCATCGCGTGCGGCTTCCCATAGCGCCTGAAAGCGTGTGCGGATGACGGTGTCGAACGCGTCGTCCTTCGCCCACCAGCGTTCGGCACCGGCGTGACGCCAGAATGACAGAACGTCCTGAGGCGATGCGAACGCTGCGATCATCTGAACCGGTTCACGAGTCGCAGGGAAAGCCATGATCCGTACACGATGAGGACCGTCATCGCTGCGAACAGGATATAAAATAACGGGTGGTTCGAGCTCACCAGGGAGCCTTCGATTTTCACCACTCGCCCGATAAATGGCATGATCAAATCCATCAGCGTGCCCGCCATGATCGCCGCAAGAAAGCCGGCGAAAACGGAGACGATGATATTTACGATCCACCCGACCGGGCCGCGCTTTTGCAGCCACGCTTCGTAAATCCCAACCGCCAGCATGGCGATGAACATGACCAGCATGATGGTCATCGGGCCGCCGACACTCGATTTGAGTGAGCCGCTAAGCTGGAGCAGCCAGACAGCCAACACTGCGAGAAGCGCGATCGTCTTCAGGGTGTAGCCCTCTGTCTGTGTGTAACCCTGGATGTGATCCGACCTCTCCACGCAAGCGTGGAGAGGTCAAGCGATCAGCTCGCCGCTGCCGCAGCCTTCGGCTTTTCGTCGCGCAATTCGCGACGCAGAATCTTGCCGACGTTTGTCTTCGGCAGGTCGGCGCGGAATTCGACGAATTTCGGAACCTTGTAGCCGGTCAGTTCCGTGGCCGCGAACTTGATGATGTCCTGTGCGGTGAGATTAGGATCCTTCTTCACGACGAAAGCCTTCACCGCTTCGGTTGATTTCGCATCCGCAACCCCGATCACCGCGCATTCCAGCACGCCCGGATGGCTGGCGATCACTTCCTCGACTTCGTTCGGATAGACG
This sequence comes from Hyphomicrobiales bacterium, assembly GCA_038230475.1. GTDB lineage: Bacteria > Pseudomonadota > Alphaproteobacteria > Rhizobiales > Xanthobacteraceae > Afipia. Next base: position 61,111 of record JBBRNE010000003.1, on the reverse strand, counting down.
TTGAAGCCGGAGACGAGGATCATGTCCTTCTTGCGGTCCACGATCTTGGTGTAGCCGTCCGCCGTCATGATGCCGATGTCGCCGGTTCGGAAGTAACCGTCCGAGGTCATCACCTTCGCGGTTTCCTCTGGCTTGTTCCAGTAACCCGCCATCACCTGCGGACCTTTGGCGCAGATTTCGCCGGCCTCTCCGAGCGGCACTTCGTTGCCGTCGTCGTCGCGGATGGACAGCCATGTCGATGAGACCGGCAACCCGATCGAGCCGGAGAATTTGTCGGTGTCGGCAGGATTGCATGTCAGCGTCGGCGAGGTTTCCGAAAGGCCGTAGCCTTCCGAGAGTGCGACGCCCGTGACCTGCGTCCACTTGTCGGCGACAGGTTTTTGCACGGCCATGCCGCCGCCGAAGCAGCTCTTGAGCTTGGTGAAGTCGAGTTCTGCAAATCCCGGTGTGTGCAGCAGTCCATTATATAGCGTGTTCACAGCGGGGAACGAGTTGACCTGATACTTCTTCAATTCCTTGACGAAGCCCTGCATGTCGCGCGGGTTTGGAATCAAAAGGTTCACGCCGCCGCAGCGGACCGCGAGCAGGAAGCAGGCCGTCAGCGCGAAGATGTGATAAAGAGGAAGTGCGCAGACAATGAACAGCGCCTCGACATGCGGCGGTTTTTTCAACGCTGGTTGCAGCCACGCGTCGTTCTGCAACACGTTGGCGAGAATGTTGCGGTGAAGAAGCGTGGCACCCTTCGACACGCCGGTCGTGCCGCCGGTGTATTGCAAGAACGCAACATCGTCGCCGACGATCTTCGGCTTGTTCAGTTTCATCTTGCGTCCGGCGGCGAGTGCGTCGTTGAACGCGATGGCACTCGGGATCGAGAACGCCGGCACCATCTTCTTCACTTTGCGCACGACGAAATTGACGATCACGCCCTTGAATCCGAGCAGGTCGCCCATTGAACCCATGATGACGTGCTTGACGTTGGTTTTCGCAATCACCTTCTCGAGCGTGGTCGCGAAGTTTTCCAGCAGGACGATCGCTTCGGCGCCGGAATCCTTGAGCTGATGTTCAAGTTCGCGCGGCGTGTAGAGCGGATTGACGTTCACCACCGTGTAACCCGCGCGCAGGATGGCTGCCGACGCAACCGGATTCTGCAGCACGTTCGGCATCATGATGGCGACGCGCGCGCCTTTTTGCAGACCCTTGCTCTGCAGATACGCACCGAGCGCCGTCGACATCTCGTCGAGGTCGCGATAGGTGATCGACTTGTCCATGCAGATGAACGCTTTGCGTTCGGCAAATTTCTTGAAGCTCTCTTCGAGCAGTTCGACCAGCGACGGATATTGGCTGGTGTCGATATCGTGCGGCACGCCGGCCGGATATTGCTTGAGCCAGATGCGTTCCATGATGTTCCCCTCGCGTTGTTTCCTGCAAAGCCCCCAATTCTTGTGGCGGGGTGCCTTTTGTTGCTTCAAGTATTGAGCGAAGCAGGGGCCATAGCAAGCCTGTGCGCGCTAACGCCGCATATCGGAATCGATGAGAGTTAAGGCGCTGCGCGCTGTTTTCCGCAAAGCACAATAACGGCGGTCAATCAGGTTTTCGGCGGTGAATCCGACTTCCGCTCGGCGGCGGGTTTGCCGATACTTTTCGCAGCATCTTTAGGTTTATCCGAAACGGGTTTGGCCGCCGGCTTGTCGCTTGCGGGCTTCGGCGTGGACGACGATGCCACAGGTTTGGCTGCGGGTTTTGCGTCAGGCTTTTTCGCTGGCTTTGCGTCCGATTTGGCATCGGATTTGGGTTTGGCTGCCGGTTTCGTATCGGGCTTTGCATCCGGTTTGGCGGACGCGATTTTAGGTTTGCCCTTCTTGCCCTTGCCACGGACGGATTGTCGTTCGGTCTCGGCGGCATCGGCCGCAGCGATGGCGGAGCCGGTGCGCGTGGGGCCGGTATAGACGATCACGGGCGGAGCGGCGGCAGCAGCACCCGCCAGCAATTCGGACGTCTTGATGGTTTGCGGTTGCAGACCGGCGGCGTACATCGCGGGATTGCCTTCGGTCGCATCCGCCGTGGTGCTGATCTCGACATCGTCGTCTTCGTCTTCTGCGGCGGGACGCTTGCGTTTCGGTCCGCACATCTGGTCGCGCAGGTCTGGCGGCGTCGCGTCAATAGGGGCCAATGTATCGACGGTGCCAAGTGAGGGTTTCAGCCATGCCAGTTTGTTGCCGGTGAAACCGCGCTCGAGCAATTGGGCTGCTTTTGCGGCGCGTTGCGCGGATGACGATGCGCCGAGCACAATCGCGATCAGGCGCTTGTTGCCGCGCGTGGCGGATGCGACGAGATTGAATCCGGATGCGCAAATGAAGCCGGTCTTCATGCCGTCGGCGCCAGGATAGCGGCCGATCAGCTTGTTGAAGTTCGCCGTCACCTTGCGGCCGAACTTGATGGCCGGCACGTGATAGAAATATTCGTACTCCGGCAAATCCTTGAACACGGCACGCGCGAGAATGCCGAGGTCGCGCGCCGAGGAGATATGACCTTCGGCGGGCAGCCCGTTCGGGTTGACGAAATGCGACTGCGTCATGCCGAGGCGCTGCGCGTTCTTGTTCATCTCGTCGGCAAAACCGTCGACCGAACCGCCGACGCCTTCCGCGATCACGACCGCGATGTCGTTGGCGGATTTCACCATCATCATCTTCAGCGCATTATCGAGGGTGACTTGGGTGCCGGGCTTGAAGCCCATCTTCGAGGGCTGTTGGGCTGCGGCGGTCGGCGAGACGGTGAACAGCGCGTCGAGCGTCAGCCGACCTTCCTTGACGGCTTTCAGCGCGACATAGGCCGTCATGATTTTCGTGACCGACGCCGGATACCACGGATAGGTCGCGTTCTCCGCCTGCAGCACCTTTCCGGTGTCGGCTTCGATCACCAAAATGGCTTCGGCGTTTGCCGTGTGCGGCAGGCACGACACGGCCAGCGCCATCGCAGCCACGCCTGCCGCAAAATGACGCCAATCCGGCGCGCTAAATCTGAGAGAATGGATTTGCACTATCCGATCCCGTTCAATCGAAGCACGCCTGCGGCGGTTGGAAACATGGCGTCCTCGGTGATGCATTCGGGTTTCGGTGCGCGACCGTCAGGGCCAGCGCGATCGAAACCATTTCTTATACTGGCGCGGAGATGCGGAACAGTCACATTTAGGCTCATTCAAGCATGAAATGGGCCAAATTTCGGCGATGTCCCCACGGAATTCGTCATTGCGAGCGAAGCGAAGCAATCCATCACCATCGGGAGAGGCGGTCGCATGGATGGCTTCGTCGCCATACGCCTCGCAATGAAGGGTCGGTTACTTCGCAGGCGTTGTGAGCGTCGGCGGCGGCAGGTTTGCCGCCGAGTTTTGCTGGGTTTTTTCCAGGACCTTGTCCTGCACGTTCTCCTGAACCATGAACTGCGCTTTAGCGAGCCGTGAGAAGTAACCGCCCAATGCGACGAGTTCATCGAATGTGCCGCTTTCGATGACGCGGCCTTTGTCGAACACCAGAATTTTCGTGGCGTTGCGAATTGTGGATAGTCGATGCGCAATCACGAAGGTGGTGCGGCCCTGCATCACGGTGTCGAGCGCCGCGTTGACCTTGGCTTCGGTCACGGCGTCGAGGGCGCTGGTGGCCTCGTCGAGAATCAGGATCGGTGGATTTTTGAGCAACGCGCGCGCAATCGAGAGGCGCTGGCGTTCGCCCCCCGACAGCATGCGACCGCGCTCGCCGGCATTGGTTTCAAATTTCAAATCGCTGCGTTCAATAAAGTCGAGCGCCTGCGCGCCTGCCGCGGCCTCGCGCAATTCCTCGTCGGTGGCATCGGGCTTGCCGACGCGAAGGTTTTCCGCAATCGAACGATTGAACAAAAGCGCTTCCTGAAACACCACGCCGATATTTCGTCGCAACGAGGCCAGCGTCATGCCGCGAATGTCCATGCCGTCGATCTTGATGGCGCCCGACTGTGGATCGAAGGCGCGATGCAGAAGCGCAATCGCGGTGGATTTTCCGGCGCCGGTCTCGCCGACCAGCGCGAATGTCTGCCCCGGCATTGCCTCGAAGGCGACATCCTCGACCGCAGGGCGTTTTCCGTCGTAGGAGAACGACACGTCCTGAAAATCGACCAGACCTCTTAACCGTCCGACGTCGTAGGCATCCGGACGATCGCGCACGGTCGGCACCGCATCGAGTACGTCGAAGAATTCCTGCAATCGTGGCGCTTCCATAAAGACGTTGTTGATGAAGCTGACGACCTGTTCGAGTTTCTGGATCAGCATGGTCGCGAAGGAGACGAACATGACGATCTCGCCGACGCTCGCCTTGCCTTCCTGGTTGAGATAAATGCCAACCACGAAGATCGCGAGAATTGTTATCGTCGTCGATGCGCGCGTCATGACCGCGACCAGCGCCCACCACGACAATACGGGCAACTGCACCGACAGCAGCTTGTCCGCGACGTTACGCAGGCTTTGCACCTCGGCTTCGACGCGCACGAAACTCTGCACCAGCGCGACATTGCCGAGCGCGTCGGAGGCACGGGCGGCGAGATCGCCGTAATGCGTCTCGACCTCCATTTGCATGCTGAAAGTTTTTCGCACCACCAATGTGGTCAAAACCGTGAACACAATGCACAGCGCGAACAAGATCGCGGCGAGCCGCCAGTTGATGTAAAGCGATAGCGGCAACAGCACGATGAGCGAGACGATGGCGGCGAAATGCTCGCGGAAGAATCCGAGCCAGACGCGCCACAGCGCATCGGTGCCCTGAAGCATTACTTTCATCAGCCGACCGGAATGGGTGCCGCTGTGAAACGTCAGCGGCAGCTGCATGATGTGCTCGAAATAATCCGTCAGCACGAATTGGCGCTGGCGATGCGCAAGGCGGTCTGCATGAAGTGCAACTGCTGCGTTGCAGACGATGGTGAACAGTCCGAACGCGACCCACGCGCCGAGCAGCGGCCACGGCGATAGCGCGGGCGCGATTTCCGCTACTTTCGACGCTTGAGCCTGATCGGATTTCGAGAGTACGTCGACGATACGTCCAAACAAAACCGGCTCGGCAAATTGCGCGACGGCCAGCGCAAGATTGGCGACGGCCAGAATCCAGCCAAGGCGAGCTTCCTTGCCGAGCATTTCCAGAACGCGAAAATAGAGTTTTAAAATGGGCATGCGAGGAGACCGGAAAATCAGTGGGGCAGGATCTAATGTGACTTAGCGACGTATCGGTGAAGTTGTCATCACCGGGCTCGTCCCGGTGATCCCGACTGGTTTAGCACAATGTTGAACTTATCGGGATGCCCGGCACAAGGCCGGGCATGACAACATTTTTGCTATCCGTTCAGTTCAGCTTGCGTGCGGAGTGCGGCGGCAAAAATGAATCTTCGAAAATATCGGCGAGGGTGGGGCGTTTGGCGAATTCGAAATCTTCCGCGATCTGGCCAATTCCAGTGTTGAAACGCGCGGCCTCGATGCCGCCGAGCCCGTTTCGCTTGACCTCGTCGCTCACGATGTTGTCGGAGATCGACGCGCGGAGCCGATCCAGTTCGATGTCGCGCGATGTGCCCGGCATTTGCGCGAGTGTTTCATCGATGGCTTTGCCGGGGTCTTTCACCGCGAGGCGAATGCCGGCAATCGTGGCACGGATGAAGGCTTTCACAGCTTCGGGATGCTCAGTTGCGAATTTCGGATTGACGATCAACGCGTGGCCGTACACTTCGCTGCCGTAATCCGAGAACCGCAGCACGGCGAGGTCGTTCGCAGGAACACCACGGTTGCGCAGGTTGATCCCCGACAAAAACGAGAAGCCGCTGACGGCATCGACCTGACCGGCGGACAATAAAGGCTCGCGAACCGCGGCGCTTATTTTTTCGATTTTCACCTTGTCGAGTTTGATTTTGTTTTGCCGCGCCATCGCCGGCCACAGCCGCATCGCGGCATCGCCGTCCACCAGCCCGATGGTCTTGCCTTCGATGTCGGACATCGCGTTGATGCCCCGGCTCTTGCGCGCGATCATCGCATAGGGCGCTTTGTTGTAGACAACGAACACGGCCTTGACCGGGGCTGTGCCTTCTTTATCGCGATAACGGATGAGCGCGTTGATATCGGCGAGCGCAATATCCGCATCACCGACTGCGACTGAAGCGATGGCGTTCTGCGAGGAGGTGGCGGAATCGGTCGTGACGGTCACACCTTCCGCGCGAAACAGTCCCTTGAGCGAGGCGAGTATGAACGGTGCAGCCGCGCCATCGACGGCGCGGTCGAGAGAGAATCTGATGGCGGTTGCAGCGGAGGATTGATTTGCACCGGCACACATCACAAGCGCCGCGAAGATCAAGACACGGACTGCGTAACCGGATTTGCGAGACGCTCGGAACATCGGAACGGACTTGCTTTAATGACAGCGCTTCGGCGTTTCGCCTGCGGGTCTAATTTGCCTGACGCTTTGTGAACGCAGACACAACACTTGTCACCCTTGCAAATTTCACTCTTGTAAATTTCACTCTTGCAAATTCCGTCTCGCAAATATCCTGAAACCAGTCTGTGCGGTTATGAAATGTGTTTGTGGCGGCGTCCGCCGCAATCGCCGAAGGGCCGCTTTTCGGCCACTCGATTCCAAGTCCGTCACCGTCTGGCCCTAAAGTCCTTCAGCTTGCATTCAGGGGGAGAAACCCAATGTAAGTCCAAGGGGTTGCCAAGGGGTTGCGAAGGGGTTGCGAAGGGGTTGCGAAGGGGTTGCCAAGGGGTTGCCTTGAACCGGCCGGTGCAGGATGTGGAATGCCCACGAAGACATTGAGAGGACGTTGAGATGTTCAATTTGAAGGGTTTTGGTGCCGTGTTGCTATCGGTCACGATCGCCGCAACCGTCGCAATCCCGGCTCAGGCGCAGCCGGTCAGTCCCGCACCGCAGGTCAAAGCCAGCGATGCGACCGACATCAGCGCGCGCCGCTATGCCCGCCGCGTCTATCGCAATAACGCTGCAGGGGCTGCGTTTCTCGGCCTCGCGCTCGGCACGGTGGGTGCTGTGATCGCCGACCAGCAGCGCCGGGATTACTACCGCCAGAACTACTTCTACGGCGGAAGCCCCTATTACGGTGGTCGTTACTACGGTAGCCCCGGCTATTACGGCTCGGGTTATTACAACCCGTATTGAGCGATTTTCGCATTTGAAGCGGTTCGCCGAGAGCAATCCCGGCGAATTTCGCGTTTTTAGGCCCTCTTTATGCCTTTGAATCCGTTGATGTTAACACGCTGGCGAGAGGTTTGGACTATTTTGGAACCATGAGCGATTCGCTGGAGCGGCTTTACCGGGCAGTGGTGGTGGCAAAGGATCTCGATCCTGCGACATCGCGCACGGCGCGTTTGTTTCAGCGCGGTCCGGCCAAAATGGCCAAGAAGCTCGCCGAGGAAGCCATCGAAGTCGTTATCGATGCGGTCAACGGCAAGACCGATGCGGTTGTGCGTGAAAGCGCCGACCTCCTCTACAACCTCTCAGTGCTCTGGGTCGCCGCAGGTGTGCGGCCGAAGGACGTATGGGACGAGATGGACCGCCGTGAACGCACACAGGGCATTGCCGAAAAGCTCCCCAAGCGACCGACCGCCAAACTTCCGATGGCCGCCCCGGTGAAACCCGTGACGAAACTCAAACCGGCTCCTCGGGCCGCCGTCGCGCGGCGACCAATTGTCGCGCTAAGCACCGGCAGAATGAAGAAGCGGCGCTGAAAATACGCGTTTTTCAGATCAATCGACGCATGGACAAATCCGCTGCGCGGTGGTTCATCGCGCGATGCTGAGACGAATCTACGATTGGTGCATCGCCGCTGCGGAGAAGCCTTATGCCCTTTGGCTGATGGGCGCGGTTTCTTTTGCGGAAAGCTCGTTCTTCCCGATTCCGCCCGACGTCATGCTGATTCCAATGTCGCTGGCCAAGCCCAAAAAGGCTTGGCTCTACGCGCTGGTCTGCACGGTGACGTCTGTCGCCGGCGGTATTGTCGGCTACGCCATCGGTGCGTTGCTTTACGACTCGATCGGGCAGTGGCTGATCAACCTCTACGGCTATGGCGACAAGGTCGATGCATTCCGTAAATCTTATGCAGATTATGGCGCGTGGATTATTCTGCTGAAGGGTCTAACGCCGATTCCTTACAAGCTCGTGACGATCACGTCGGGCTTCGCCAATTACAATTTGCTGCTGTTTGTCGTCTTCTCGATCATCGCGCGAGGCGGGCGTTTCTTCATCGTCGCGATTATCCTCAATCGCTACGGCACGTGGATTCGCGCAGTCATCGAAAAGCACCTCGGATTGTGGGTCGCAATCGGAACGGGCGTGCTGGTGATCGGTTTCATCATCGCTTTCCGGATGTTCTGACGGATAGGTCTTTTACCCGCGGCGAGTGAGGGGTATCCTCGCCGCATGTTCGGACAATTCGGCAATTTCGACGCTTGCATGCCAAGGCGCGCAGCAATGGTGGCCGCATTCGCGGCGGCCAGTCTAGCTGCTCCGAATACTGCGTGGCCGCAGCAGCCAGCTGCTCCAACGCAGACACAGGTCGCTCCAGCCCAGCAGCCAGCGCCTCCGGCCTCGGCCGCACCTCAGCCTGCTCCACCAGTTCAGCCGCCCGCGCCGAGCAACCCGGGTCTCGTTGAGGAGTTGGGTAAGTTGCTGAAAGACTCGGCGTCAGGGATCAGGGATTCCGCCTCGGGTCTAACGTCCAAACTACCCAGCGCTCGCGACGCGATTGACGGCATCAACAATACTGCCAAAGGCGCCACCGACAGTTTGTCGCGAATTACGCCTTCGATTTCGGCTCAAACAATGGTCAGCGGTCGCAGCATTTGCCCGTCTGCAGGCAACGGCGCGCCGGATTGCAAATTGGCATCGGACAATCTCTGCAGGGAAAAGGGCTATAAGGAAGGCCGAAGCGTCGACATCGAGACGTCGCAAAAATGTTCGGCGAAGGATTATTTTTCCGGCGGCGGCGCATGCAGGACAGAAAATTTCGTCACCCGCGCCGTCTGCCAATAACCTCAGCCTCTTTCAAGATGCGCGCGCACCTCGTATGACCTGAGCGCAATTGCCTTGGCGCGCGGTGTTCGGCAACGTTCGCTCTGCGAAATTCAAAAAGGACTCTCTTATGTCAATGCCTGCCTTGTTCAAGAACCGTCTCTCGATTCCGGTGATCGGTTCTCCGCTTTTCATTGTGTCGGGACCGGATCTGGTCATCGCACAATGCAAGGCGGGCATTGTCGGCTCTTTTCCCGCACTGAATGCGCGGCCCGCGACATTGCTCGACGAATGGATGCATCGGATCAAGGAAGAGTTGGCGGCCCACGACAAGGCGCACCCGGACCGCCTCTCGGCTCCGTTCGCGGTCAATCAGATCGTCCATAAATCGAACAATCGGCTCGATCAGGACATGGCGGTGTGTGAGAAACATAAAGTGCCAATGGTCATTACTTCGCTCGGCGCGCGAGAGGAATTGAACCAGGCCGTTCACGGCTGGGGTGGTATTACATTCCACGACGTCATCAATCAGAAATTTGCGCACAAGGCCATCGAGAAAGGTGCCGATGGTCTTGTGTTGGTCGCAGCCGGCGCGGGCGGCCACGCAGGCGCGATTTCGCCGTTCGCATTCGTCGCCGAAACGCGTCAGTGGTTCGACGGGCCGATTGCATTGTCGGGAGCTATAGGGAACGGGGGCGCGATTCGTGCAGCGCGCGTACTCGGCGCGGACTTTGCCTATATCGGTTCTGCATTTATCGCGACTAACGAGGCGAATGCGCCGGAGAATTACAAGGGAATGGTTGCCTCATCGAATGCCGAAGACATCGTCTATTCGAATCTGTTTACCGGCGTGCACGGCAATTACCTTAAGCCTTCGATCGTGGCAGCCGGGATGGACCCCGATAATCTTCCGGTGTCCGATCCGTCCAAGATGAATTTCGGCACAGATGCCAGCGGTGAGCGCAACAAGCCGAAGGCATGGAAGGAAATCTGGGGCAGCGGGCAGGGCATCGGCAGCGTCGACAAGGTGATGTCGGTTGCTGAAATGGTTTCACGTTTCAAAAAGGAATATGAAGCGGCGATTGACGGTCCGCTTTGAGATTGTTTGCGGTGAAACGGTTGCGTGCGAATTTTCTCCAAACGGTGAAATGCGAACTTAAGTAAATGGAAGCGGTTTTTCGCGTCGAGGGTAATCGTGTCACGACAAGCATGCACGCTGCGGGTCCGTGGGACCCCAGTATGCAGCATGGCGGCGCTCCCGCGTCGCTGATCGTCTGGGCCGCCGAACGAATGCCGACATCGCAGCCGATGCATGTTGTGCGGCTCACCGTCGATTTGATGCGCCCGGTCCCGGTCGCGCCATTGACGATTGAAACGAAAATTCTGCGCGACGGCCGCAAGATTCAGCTTTGTGGAATGAGCCTTTTCGCGGATGGCGTCGAAGTTGTTCGTGCCACTGTCCTCAAGGTGAGGGCGCAGGCCGTCACGTTGCCAGATGTTGTGTCCGAACAACCAATCGATGTTCCTTTTCAGGAAGACAGTGTTGAACAGCCGCCGCAGGGCTCGAACAATTTCCTCAGCAGCGTCACGCTTCGCGCAGCACACGGCGGTTTTCTAAAACCAGGTCCGGCTGCAATCTGGTTTCGCGCCAATCGCATCATCGTGGAAGGCTCGCCGATATCTCAAGTGATGAGGACGGTCTTAGCAGCAGACTGCTCGAACGGCGTGTCATCGGTGCTCGATTTTCGCAAATGGATGTTCATCAATGCCGACCTCACTGTTACGTTCGCACGCGAACCTGTCGGTGAATGGATTTTGCTCAATTCGGAAATGACACTCGGAAAAGACGGCGCTGGCATTGCCGTGTCTCGGCTTGGCGATGCGCATGGCTATTTTGGTCGCGCCGTTCAGTGTCTTGTGGTCGAGCCTCGATAAGTCAGCTAGCGATTGACGCTCAGATCTCGCAATCACCCCAAAAAAGCTCCCTAAACTCCAATTGACTCCCCTGGGTATCTTAGCTTTATATTAGAACATATCGTGAACATATAAGCCTGTCATTCGTTCTGACACGGGAATGACGGCTTTCAGACTTCCAGGAGCGGCGCATGACCGGCGCACGCATGAGCACACTTGCGTCCTTGCGAGGGACCATCAACCGCCTTGAGGCGAAGGGCGGCCCGCATGGCGCCGAGCGCGTCGTGCTGGGCCACGCGGATGCGGATGCAACACTGCAAGGCGGATTGATGCGCGGCGTGGTGCATGAGGTGTTCGCCACCGAGACACGGCAATCGGCCTCTGCGACGGGTTTCGTCGCTGGCATTGCCGACCTGCTGGCGAGGCAGCGGCCGTTGTTATGGGTGCGGCAAGATTTCGTGGAGTGTGAGGCGAGCGCGCTGTCGATGAGCGGTTTTGCCGAACTCGGTCTTGATCCGCGCCGGCTTGTCATGGTGCGCGCAACCGATGCGGAGATTGCGTTGCGGGTTGCCGCCGACGCGCTTGCCTGCGACGCGCTTGGCGCGGTGGTGCTCGATCTATGGGGCGAAGTACGCGCCTTCGATCTTGTCACTAGTCGCAAGCTGACTTTGGCCGCGCAAAACTCTGGTGTGTCTTGCGTGATGTTGCGCACCTCGGCGCTGCCAGCAGTCAGCACGGCGGAGACGCGCTGGATTGTGCGCGCTGCGCGCTCGTTACCCACGCCGGAATGGGGTGCATGGGGCCAGCCGATGTTCGATGCAGAACTTGTCCGCAACCGTCATGGCCAGAACGGTCAGTGGATTATGGAGTGGAGTTGTCATGAGTGCCTCTTCCGTGAACCGGCGGCGTATTCTCAGCCTGTGGCTGCCTCGCCTGCCGACCGACCGCATCAAGCGCCAGTTGTTGCACGAGGCGAGACCGCAAATCTCACACGCCGGACCGGCTGACGATATTTTCCGGAGGCCGTGGATCGTTGCGGTCAAATTGAACAACACATTGCAGATCACTGCGCTGAACGATGCCGCTGCAGGTCTTGGACTGGAAATTGGATTGCCGGTGGCGAATGCGCGCGCGATCTGTCCCGACGTGGAAGTATTCGAGGCCAACGACGCGGCGGATGCGCAAGCGCTTGCTCACATTGCGGACTGGTGTGACCGCTTCACACCATTGGTGGCGCTCGATCCACCTTACGGTCTTTTTCTCGACATCAGTGGCTGCGTGCATCTGTTCGGTGGCGAAGCCAGGATGCTTCAGACTGTGTGCGCATCGCTGGATAGGCAAGGCTTTATCGTCAACGCGGCGATTGCAGGTACATCTGTTTGCGCGCGGACCATGACGCGGACGGTGCGAGGCTGCATCGTGCCGGAAGGTGAGGAAGCAAAGGCCATCGCGCCATTGCCCGTGTTTGCGCTCGGTGCGGATCATGCAATCGAACGCGGTCTGGGTCGCGCAGGCTTGAAAACCATCGGCGATGTCGCCAGCCGCGCGCCGCATGAAATTACTGCGCGGTTCGGTGCAGATTTCACAAGTCTGTTGCAGCAGGCGCTTGGGAAATACGACGCACCGATCTCGCCACGCAAGCCGCTGCCGGATTTTATGGTGGAGAAGCGTTTTGCCGAACCGATTGCGACCGAGGACGTAATCGCGGCGGCATTATCGAAACTGGCGCAGATGCTGATCGTCGCGATGGACCGCGCAGGCAAAGGTGCGCGGCAACTCGAAGCAAGCTTCTTCCGTACCGACGGCGCTGTGCGCAGCATCGCGGTCGAAACCGGTCAGCCTGTTACGAAAGCCGATTTCATAAATCGGCTGTTCCGCGAGCGACTCGATGCGTTATCCGATCCACTCGATCCCGGTTTCGGTTTCGATCTTATTCGCTTGTCTGCAAGCCGCGTCGATATTGTCGTGCAGCAGCAGCGCGATTTCGACACGCGCACTCAGGACAATGACGATGTCGCGGCGCTTATCGATCGCATTGCCGCGCGCATCGGCGGCCATCGTGTCGTGGTGCATCTGCCGCAGGACACGCACATCCCGGAGAAAGCAGTGCTGGCCGCTCCCGCGCAGCACCATCTCGATGATGCCACCAAGGCTGTGTGGTTCGAGCAGGTTGCAGAAGAACCTCCGCTGCGGCCGCTGCGGATGTTCGAGAAGCCGGAACTGATTGAGGTGCCGTTTGCAACCGTCCCTGACGGGCCGCCCCGTCATTTCACATGGCGGCGTGTGACCCATGTTGTGACGCGCGTAGAAGGCCCCGAGCGTATCGCGATGGAATGGTGGCGACGCAAAGAGCAGGCTCTGACGCGCGATTATTTTCGAATGGAAGATACGGAAGGATTACGCTTCTGGATTTATCGCGATGGTCTTTATGGAGAACCTGTCTCGAAAGAGGGCGAGACTCTTCCTCCCAAATGGTTCGTGCATGGATTGTTCGCATGACAGCCTATGCAGAAATCGGCATCACGACGAACTTTTCATTTCTGCGCGGTGGCTCGCATCCAAAAGAATATGTGTGCGAGGCCAGCGAGCTTCGGATTCCAGTCATCGGCATCGCCGACCGCAACACGCTGGCTGGCGTCGTGCGTGCTTACAGCGAACTTCAAAATCCCGAAATTAAACACAAGCCGAAACTGCTGATCGGATCGCGTCTCGTGTTCATGGATGGCACGCCGAACATTCTGGTCTACCCAAAAGACCGCGCCGCCTATGGACGTCTCTGCCAGTTGCTAACGCGCGGCAAACGCGCCGCAGAAAAAGGCGAGTGTCATCTCAAGCTCGATGATCTTTTAGACTTCGCCGAGGGACAATTACTCGTCCTGATGCTTCCACGCCACTTTGAGTCAGCGGCTGCGCTGAAAGTTCTTGACCGGTTGAAGTGCGGCCAAGCCGATGGAATCTGGCTGGCGGCAAGCCTGCTGTATCGCGGCGACGACAAACGGCGTCTGTTAAAGCTGCAGCGCATCGCTTCAACAGCCTGCGTGCCGCTGCTCGCAACCAACGAGGTGCTGTATCATCGCCCCGAGCGGCGACCCTTGCAGGATGTGCTGACTTGCATCCTGGAAAAGGCCACGATCCACGCCGTCGGCAGAAAACTTCAGGCCAATGCCGAGCGCCATTTGAAACCGGCGGCGGAAATGGCCCGGTTGTTTCGCGATGTGCCGGAGGCGATTGCAGAAACCACGCGGTTCGTTGATCGCATCACGTTCACCCTCGATGAGTTGAAATATCGGTATCCCGACGAGCCAGTGCCTTTGGGCAAGACTGCGCAGCAACATCTGGAAGATCTGACATGGGCAGGCGTTACAGAATATTTCCCCGACGGTATCGACGACAAACTGCGGAGTATTTTGAACAAGGAACTCAAGCTCATCGAGGAACTTAAATACGCGCACTACTTTCTGACGGTTCACGACATCGTTCATTATGCGCGATCGATAGATATTCTTTGTCAAGGTCGCGGCTCGGCGGCGAATTCCGCCGTGTGTTACGTGCTCGGCATCACGTCGGTGAATCCAGCCGAGACCGATGTGCTGTTTGAACGTTTTATTTCTAAAGAGCGGTTGGAGCCGCCCGATATCGACGTCGACTTCGAGCATTCGCGCCGCGAGGAGGTGATGCAATATGTGTATCGCCGCTATGGCCGCCATCGCGCGGCAATCGTTGCGACCGTCATTCACTATCGACCGCGCAGTGCCATTCGCGATGTTGGGAAGGTGCTGGGGCTGACAGAAGATGTCACTTCCGCTCTCGCTGATACGGTGTGGGGAAGTTGGGGCAGTGGTCTCAGCGAAATGCAGGTGAAACAAGCCGGGTTCGATCCCTCAAATCCGATGATTGTTCGCGCTGTCGAACTTGCCACCGAACTGATCGAATTTCCGCGCCATCTGTCGCAGCATGTCGGCGGCTATGTGCTGACGCAGGATCGGCTCGATACTTATGTGCCTATCGGCAACGCTGCGATGGATGACCGCACCTTCATCGAATGGGACAAGGACGACATCGACGCGCTGAAGATGATGAAGGTCGATGTGCTGGCGCTTGGCATGCTGACCTGCATCCGCAAATGTTTCGATCTGATCGCGGATCATAAGGGTGAGCGTTACGAACTTGCGGACATCAAAGCGGAAAACGAAGACAGCGGTGAAGTCTTCGATATGTTGTGCAGGGGCGAATCACTCGGCGTATTTCAGGTCGAGAGCCGCGCGCAGATGAACATGCTGCCGCGCCTGAAGCCGCGCACCTTCTACGATCTGGTCATCGAGGTTGCCATTGTCCGACCGGGTCCGATCCAAGGCAACATGGTGCATCCCTATCTGAAGCGGAGGAAGATGAAGCCGGAGGAGATCGAATATCCTTATCCGAAAGGCGGTAATGAAAACGAACTGAAGCAGGTGCTGCACAAAACTCTTGGCGTGCCGTTGTTTCAGGAGCAGGCGATGCGGATTGCGATGGAAGCCGCAGAATTCACACCTGAAGAGGCCAACGGCTTGCGCCGCGCGATGGCGACATTCCGTCATGTCGGCACCATGCCGAAATTCGAAAGGCGCATGGTCGATCGGATGATCGAGCGCGGCTACGATCCTGAATTCGCGGTGAATTGTTTCGACCAGATCAAGGGATTTGGCAGCTATGGCTTTCCGGAAAGTCATGCGGCGGCGTTCGCGCAGCTTGTTTATGTCTCGTCATGGCTGAAGCATTTTCACCCCGATGCGTTTTGCTGCGGTCTCTTGAATTCACAGCCAATGGGGTTCTATGCGCCGGCGCAGATTGTCGGTGACGCGCGCAAGAATGGAGTTGAAGTGCGCGAGATCGATGTGTCCTTCAGCTTCGGGCAGAACATTCTGGAAGAGCGAAGCGGCAAGTATCACGCGATGCGTCTCGGTTTTCGTCAAATCGACGGATTCGAGATATTAGATGTCGATGAGGAACTGGACCAAACGAAGCAAGCCAATCCCGACAGCAGAAGAAAGCCGCGCAAGGAATATTGGGATCAGCGCATCATCGATGCGCGGGAGAAAAAACAATTCACATCACTTGAGGATTTTGCGCGCGAAACCAAGCTGCCCAAGCGCGCGTTGATCCTGCTAGCGGATGCCGATGCATTTCGTTCGCTCGGTCTTGATCGCCGCGCGGCGCTGTGGGCCGTTCGCAGATTGCCGGACGACGTGCCGCTGCCGTTGTTTCTCGCAGGAGCCGCAAGAGAGCAGCCCGATGAAGCAGCACAGCCGCTTCCGCAGATGCCGCTTTCCGAACATGTGGTCGCTGATTATCAAACCGTCAGGTTGTCGCTGAAGGGACATCCGATGGCGTTTCTGCGGGAGATGTTCGCGCGTGAAAACGTCGTCACGTGTGGATCGATCTCTGATCTCAACGACAAGAAACGCGTGCGCTGTGCCGGTGTCGTGCTGGTGCGGCAGCGACCGGGGAGCGCCAATGGCGTCGTCTTCATGACGCTGGAAGATGAAACCGGGATCGCGAATGTCGTGGTGTGGCCGAAAGTGATGGAGACCTTTCGCAAGGAAGTCATGGGTTCGCGCCTGATCGAGGTCGAAGGCTATATTCAAAGCAGTCCAGAGAAGGTGGTTCATCTGGTGGCGCAGCGATTGTTTGACCGCACGCGCGATTTGCAGTTGCTGTCTGAGGATCTGATCGCGCGGAAATCCATCCTGCCGCCACAGACTGCGGCCATTGAGCCGCTGGATGACGATCCCCGAGCGCATCCCCGATATCCGGGACAACGCGTGCGTCATCCCCGTAACGTGCGAATTCTGCCGGCTTCTCGTGATTTTCACTGAGAAAGCATATCGCCTTCAACTGCGATGCAAATCATGAAGCTTTGGTGCCCCTGGCCGGAATCGAACCAGCACTCCTTGCGGAACTCGATTTTGAGTCGAGCGCGTCTACCAATTCCGCCACAGGGGCTTGCAGACCGTTGCCATTGGCGAGGTCGCGAAGCGGGCGGAATATAGCTCCCATGCGGGTGGGGTCAACCGCCTGTGATTGTGCAAGCATCGACATCCGACGAGCGAGCGGGTAGCAACCGGCGATACCGGAGCGACATGTGACGGGCAGGACGATGCAAACGCCGACGACTTCGCAGGCTCCATCAAGTGTCGGCTTCGCTGCGGGCGCGGTCGCATTGATCGCCACCGCCACCATTGCCGGAGCCTGGTTCTTTCAATTGGTTCTGGGCATTGTCCCTTGCCCGCTCTGTCTTGAACAGCGCTACGCTTACTACTTCATCATTCCAATTGCATTGGCCGTTGCTTTTGTGGCCTCACGCGGGACTTCTTCAAAACGGTTGAGTATCGCTCTTGGCTTGGTGGCTTTAGCGGCCGTCGCGAACGCAGGTCTCGGCACCTATCACGCCGGCGTTGAATGGGGTTTTTGGCAAGGACCGACCGATTGCACCGGTCCCATTATGGATTTTGGCGGTGGAAGCCTTTTAGACAGCATCAAGACCGTGAAAGTCATTCGCTGCGATGAAGTGCAATGGCGTTTTCTCGGCCTCTCGCTTGCGGGGTACAACGTACTAATCTCGCTGGCGATGGCGGTACTGGCGGCATGGGGCGTCAGTAAATCGCTTCGCGGACGCTGACCTAGATTGAATTCAAAAGATTTGCCCCGCGGAAATCGACACCGCGGGCCAAATTTGTTTCGCGCAAGATTTAGTTAGGCTTCGATGCGTTCTTTTTGCACTGCGAGCGGAATTTCTTACGCTCCTTGCCATGCAAACCCTTGGCGTCTGCCTGTTTCGAACATTCAATTGACGTGGCGCTTCGCGGGGCGTTAGCCTTTTTCTCGGCCGGCGCGGCCTTTGTCGTAGGGGTCGTGGTGGAAGTTGACGCAGTCTGTGCATAGGCGGACCCGGCCAGCAAAAGCGCAATAGATGCTACGGCCAGAGTGCGTGAAAACTTCATAATCATGGTCGAACCTCATATTTTGGATCGGCGCACGGTCATCCTGCGAGCATGAACCGTCGGTGAACGTCGCAATGCGGCATGTTTTTTCCGATCATGAATATTTGATCGCTGCGTGCAGGCGACTGTTGAACGACGCTATCGCCGCGCTAGGATGAATGCCTCACTGCGTCCAGTGACAGGAGATTCTTCGATGACGAATAAATCCCCAATCATGTTTGCAGCCGCGTTTTGCGGCCTTGCTATCGCAACCGCCACGGCGCCTGCACAGGCTTTGACTATCCAGGAATGCAGCGCCAAGTACGA
The DNA here is from genome assembly GCA_038230475.1 of Hyphomicrobiales bacterium. Classification (GTDB taxonomy): domain Bacteria; phylum Pseudomonadota; class Alphaproteobacteria; order Rhizobiales; family Xanthobacteraceae; genus Afipia. The sequence goes on along the minus strand of JBBRNE010000003.1, from coordinate 42,891 downwards.
GGCAGCCAAGAAAGACGGTTCGCTCGGTGCGAAGAAATGGAATGACTTCCGCAAGTCCGATTGTTCGGCCGATGCGAAGCCAGCCGCAACCACGGCGGTCACTCCCGCCCCGGCGCCGACCCCGAAAGCCGCCGAGACCAAGTCAACGGCAAGGCAAGCACCAAAGGAAACGCCAAAGCCTGCTGCCCCGCCGATTACGGCTTCGGGCCCGGCGGTATTCCCAAGCGCCGTGTCTACGAAGTACTCGTCGGAGAGCACTGGCAAGGCGCGTATGCACACCTGCCTCGATCAGTATAAGGCCAACAAGGACGGTGCCGGCACCGGCAATGGTGGCATGAGGTGGATCGAGAAAGGCGGCGGCTACTACAGCCAATGCAATGCCAAGCTGAAAGGCTGATTTCAGTTGCTGATTATGCAACGGCGGCCGGGCAATTCGTGCCCGGCCGTTTTTATTTGCGTCGGCTGGTGGCAAACTGGCGACGCATGAAAGTGAAATCGCACAAACGGACATTTGCATTTCGGCTGAGGCGAGGCGCTCAAATCATTTTACCCGTGCTTCTCCTTTATTTGGTTGCGGCCTACTTTTTGTTGCCGTCGATATGGCGGCATTACGAACACCAGAAAAAACTAGACGGCCTACCGATGGTAACAGCCACGGCGCAGGGAATTCCAGGCGACGCGATCAATGTCGGCATGGTCGGATCCCGGAACGATATTCTCTGTGCGATGCGCGACGCTGGTTGGTACGCAGCCGATCCGATCACATGGCGATCCAGTCTGGAAATTTCGCGCAGCGTGATTTTCAATCAACCCTACCCGGCAGCCCCCGTCAGCAATCTGTTTTACGCAGGCCGCGCCGAAGATATGGCATTCGAGAAGCCCGTCGGCAGCAGCGCGGATCAACGCAACCACATTCGCCTCTGGATGGTCCTTGATGAAGGTGACGAAAAGCGTCCGGTGTGGCTCGGGTCGGCGACCTTCGACAAAAGCGTTGGCTTCAGCCGCTACACGGGTGCCGTGACGCACCACATCTCGCCGGATATCGACGCCGAGCGCGCGCTCGTGGAAACCGATCTGCAAAAAGCCGGTCTGGTCGAAGCTCGCTACCAAGTTATGGGAATTGGACCGACAGTGCTCGGTCGCAACGGCGAGGACGATCCTTATTACACTGACGGCGAGGTCTGGATCATGAGGCTTGTCGAGAACTGCCAAAATCGAAACACGCCGCCTGTGATCTTGCCGAGCCCGGCTGTGATCGCATTCAAAGATGCGATCTGGAAAAACGTCGCGGGGCTTTACGGTGCTTCGCAACGCTAGTCTGCGCGCGTCATGTTGTCATTGACATCGCGTCATGTGCGTTACCTGATGCGTTCATATCGCGGAACGTTGTCATGATCGCCAATCTCAGCCTCATTCTGATCTGCCAATTGATCGGCGAAGTTTTCGTTCGCGCACTGCACCTGCCAGTGCCCGGTCCGGTGGTTGGCCTCGTTCTTCTTTTCGTTGCTCTCATTTTCAGAGATCGCTACGCCCGTTTCGCATTGGGTCCGCTACGTGGCGGCGCGGTCGAGGGGACGGCCAAGGGATTGCTCGCCCATCTCTCATTGTTCTTTGTGCCCGCCGGCGTCGGCGTCGTGCAGCAGCTCGATCTTATTGCGCAGCACGGTCTTGCGATTTTTTTGATTCTCGCTGCATCGGTTCTCGTCACATTATTGGTCACGGCGGGAACGTTCCTGCTCGCGAGTCGCTTGCTCGCACGTAAGCCGAGCGAGCCATGAGCGACAATCCGTTTTCACTTTGGGTCTATCTGTCGCAGACGCCATTGCTTTGGCTCACGGTGACGTTGCTTGTTTACGCAATCGCCGACACGATCTCGCTGGCGACGCATCGCCATCCGCTGGCAAACCCGGTCCTGCATTCGATCTGGATCGTCGGCGTGTTTCTGAAGGTCACAGGCACAAGCTACGCGACCTATTTCGGCGGCGCGCAATTCATCCACTTCCTGCTCGGTCCTGCGACCGTCGCCCTTGCCGTGCCGCTTTACGAAAATCGAAAAGTGGTGATGTCAGCGATCCTTCCCATGCTGGCCGCGCTCGTGGTCGGCTGCCTGACGGCCATTGTCTCCGTGGTGGTATTTGCCGAAATTGCCGGGTTGCCGAGGGATATTGTGCTGGCGTTGGCACCGAAATCAGTCACGGCGGGCGTGGCGATGGGTATCAGCGAAACACTCGGTGCCAATCCCGCCATTACCGCGGTGGCGACAGTGCTGACCGGAATCATGGGAGCAATCGTCGTGACGCCTATGATGAATGCGATGGGCATCACAGACTTTCGGGCGCGCGGATTTGCGGCAGGTCTTGCATCGCACGGCATCGGTACTGCGCGTGCGTTTCAGGTGGACGAGGTCGCTGGCGTGTTTGCAGGCATCGCGATGGGTCTCAACGCGATAGTGACGTCGCTGCTGGTGCCGCTCGCCGCCACGATATTGCTGAGATGAGATCGCTCTCAGCCGACGACGTTTACGGATCGAGCTCGGTATCCCAATAGAGATAGTCGAGCCAACTGTCGTGCAGGTAGTTCGGCGGGAATAATCTTCCGTTGCGATGGAGCTGATGCACTGTGGGTGCGAACGGCAACTGGCGCGGGTGCATCCGCGCTTGCGTCATCGTCATGTTGCCCTTGCGCAAATTGCAGGGCGAACACGCGGCAACGACATTTTCCCAAGTCGTTTGCCCGCCACGCGAGCGCGGTACGATATGGTCGAATGTCAGGTCGTCTTGCGACGTGCAATACTGGCAAGTGAAGCGGTCGCGCAGGAAAACATTGAATCGCGTGAACGCTGGATGCGTCGTCTGCTTGACGAAAGACTTGAGCGACACGACGCTTGGCAGCAGCATCTCGAAAGAGGGGCTGTGAACTGCGTGCTCGTAATTGGCAACGATGTTCACGCGGTCGAGAAAGACCGCCTTGACCGCGTCCTGCCATGACCAAAGCGACAGCGGATAGTAACTCAGCGGCCGGAAGTCCGCATTCAACACCAATACCGGCCAACCACCCTGCGAGACATGTGCGTTCAAGTAACGCTCCCGGCCCCCTATTTGCTGCGAAGCAGCTTGTAGGGACATACTACAGGGAGCGTGACCGTATTGTGAAGGGGCGTTTTGGGTCGGTTCCTAGACCGCCAAACGGACCATTTATTTCCGCTAACGTTAGGAACGGCGCTCTTCATCGGCGATTGCGCTTTGTCTTGCTTGCTTTCGCCGATGAGCGTTTCGCAATCGGCTTTTTCTTCAATGAGGGTTTTTTGGCGGCGCCGGCACTGGGTTGATTCGGCAAAATGCCTTCACGCTTTTTCACAGCATGATAATAGGCCCACCATAAATGCGCGGCGGCTCCGCGCAGTGGACGCCACGGCTCCGCAAGCGGATGCATCGCCTTTTCCGTCGGCCGCGATTTTAGCGACAGCCCGATCCGCATCGCCTCCTGAATGGCAAGATCGCCCGCGGGCCACGCATCGCCGTGTCCGAGACAGAACAGAAGATAGATGTCTGCCGACCAAGGGCCGATGCCGTGGAGCTTCGTGAGCGTTGCATGCGCAGCATCGGCGTCTTCCTCGGCCAAGACATCGAGGTTGAGCCGTTCGTCGCACAACTCCCGCGCAATGAATTTCAGAGACTTGATTTTAGCTCCCGACAGTCCCAGCCGCCCGAGTTTGTCGGTACGAGCGACTTTCAAGGCTTCATGGTGAAATGGATCGAACGCTGTGCTGACGCGGCCCCAGATTGCGGCGGCGGCTTTGGTCGATAGCTGTTGACCGCAGACGATCGCTGCAAGCCCGGCGAAACCCGGTTCGCGGCGGCGCAAGCCGGGCATACCTGCGACATCGAGGACGGGTTTCAATCGCGGGTCGAGGTTGACCAGCGCGTTGATGGCGTCGTCCAGATCGGATTGCGTGTTGAGGTGAACGGTCATTGGATTTAGAGCATGAAGGGAATCGATTGAGAGCGCAAACTATCCGCTCAGTCCGCGCAGAGTTCAGATAATGACGCCACCCGTTTTCAGGTTTGCGCCGAGCCCGAATGGATATCTCCATCTCGGGCATGCTTATTCGGCGTTACTGAATTTCGACTTGGCGCGGCAAAACAGCGGACGCCTGTTGCTGCGCATCGAGGACATCGACCCAATCCGTTGCCGTCCGGAATTCGAGGCGGCGATATTCGAGGATATGGAGTGGCTCGGAATTTCTTGGCAGCAACCCGTGCGACGCCAATCGGATCATCTGGCCGTTTATCGCGATAGCCTCGCGCGCCTTGAGCGCGATGGTCTCATCTATCCGGCCTTCGAAAGCCGATCGCAGATTAAAACGATGGTGCAGGCGAAAGATAAAATCTCCAAATGGCCGCGCGATCCGGACAATGGCCCGCTTTATCCCGGTGAAGCGAAATGGATGTTGCCGAAAGAGCGCGACAACAAGATTAAATCCGGCGCGCCTTACGTCTTGCGGCTCGATATGGCGGCGGCATTCGCAAAGGTGGGTAAATTATCATGGACCGAGCAGGGGGCAGGGCCGGATGGTGAAACCGGGAGCGTCTCTGCGACTCCCGACCAATGGGGCGACGTCATACTCGCCCGCAAGGAAACGCCGACGAGCTATCATCTGTCGGTGGTTGTTGACGACGCCCTCCAAGGCGTGACGCATGTGGTGCGTGGACGTGACCTGTTCTGGGCGACGAGCGTACATCGCCTGCTTCAAGAATTGTTCGGCCTGCCGCAACCGATCTATCGCCATCATGCGCTGGTACCCGATGACACGGGCGGAAAGCTTTCAAAATCGACCGCCGCTACTGCACTTCGCGAGTTGCGTGCAAAGGGAGCCACGCCAGCGAGTATTCGACAACTTGTCGGCCTTGATTCGATCTGACCCCGACATCTTGGGACGACTCGACCGTACCGGCCCCGGCATGGCATTCTTAGGTTGGGGAACTGGGGAATCATGACGGCGAAGTCGCGCGCAAAGCGAGGCCGGACAACGTCTGCAAAGCAGGCAACGAAGACGCGTGCCGTGAAAAAGCGGGCTTCAAAAAAGATCAAAAAAACTACGCGCGCAAAGCGAACGAAGACATCGAACACCAACGCCGTTGAAGGAGCACTTGCCGCGTTCGCTCATGAAGTTCGCACGCCCCTGACCGGCATCCTTGCGATCAGTTCATTGCTCGCCACATCGGATCTCGACGAGCGGGAACAGCGTTGGGTTGAGACGATCAAGGTGGGTGCGGAGCACCTTGCTTCACTCGCGACCTTGTTCGTCGATGCCGCGCGGAGTGGAAGTGCCGGTCTGCTCATCCGTCAGGACTTTTTCGATCTGCGCGTTCTTGCGCGCGCTGCGGGAGACTCGCTCGCTGGGCGTGCTTCGGCGAAAGGTTTAAAATCGCGAATCGAAATTTCCGAGAATTTGCCCAACTTTGCGATCGGAGATCCGGTCCGGCTCCGTGCTGCGCTGGAAAATCTGATCGACAACGCAGCCAAGTTTACCGAGCAGGGCGAGGTTGCGCTCAAAGTGTCGGCGATCCCTGCTGCGAAAGATAAATTTCGTGCCACTTTCGTCGTATCCGACAGCGGGATTGGTTTGTCGGGGACCGAAATCAAGCGACTCTTTAAACCTTTTTCGCAGGCCAACCTGAATATCGCGTCGCGTTTTGGCGGCGCGGGTCTCGGCCTTTCGTCGGTGAAGCAACTGGCGCGCGCTATGGGCGGCGACATCACTGCTGCTCAAAGAGCCGATAGCGGCACGGCGTTCACGTTAACGGTCGTTCTCCGGCGAGCCGAGCCGATGACGTCGAAAGCTATCCCATCCGACGCTTCGTCTTTGTCAAAGGCGCGCGCGCTTCGTATCCTCAGCATCGAAGACAATCCGTTCGGCAGGGTCGTTCTGAACGCCATCCTGACCGAACTCGGCCACAAGGTTGAATTCATTGGAAGCGGAGAAATGGCGCCTCAAAGAATTTCTCAGGGTGCATTCGATGCCGTGCTGATGGATATGGTGCTGCCCGGTATCGATGGCGTCGAGGCGATCCGGCGTGTACGCGCGCTTGGAACTCCTCATGGGCGCGTTGCAATTATTGGTCTGTCGGGGCGTGCTGAAGACGAGCAGGCGGCGCGCGCTGAAGGTGCAGACGCATTTCTCGTTAAGCCCGTGAGTCCCCGGGCGCTAGCGACTGCGCTGCTTGAAGCGACATCCCGCGCGGCAAGCGAGACTTGATGATAGCGGCGTTGAGTTCGCCGCCGTAGACGAAAATCGCTGCAATAAAATAAAGAAAAACCACCGCGATCATGACGGACGCCAAACCCGCATAGGTGGTGACGTAGTTGTCGGCGAAGCGCGCGAGGTATTGACCGAAAACAATACCGGATAACAGCGACGCGACCAGCGTAAAAATGATTCCCGGAAGGATCTGTAGAAGCCCACGCCGGCCTGCAGGCAGCCATGCATGCACGATGAGGAGCGAGGCGATCATCGCAACAGTCGCGATGCCATAGCGCAGGATTGTGAAAAAGTTTTCGTTCGCATCGACTTCTAACGGAATGTAGCGGCGCGCCGTGGCAAGGATGAGCGGGGCAAGCACGATCAGGAATGCCATTGCCAGCGACATCATCGCGGCAATCATCGTGTATCCGATCGATTCCAGGCGAAGCCAATACCAACGCCGCGGTTCAACCACCGCGTAAGCGCGATTGAGACCCACGCGCAAACTCTCGACGCCGCTCGATGCAAAATAGATTGCGAGTACGGCACCGATAGTCAGAAGGCCGCCGCGTGGCGTTGTCAGGACATCATGTATTTCGCCCGACAGGGCGTTCGCCACCTGACTGGGCCAGGTTTCCAGCATCAGGTTGACGGCCTGATCGGCGAGTTCCTTCGAGCCGAAGAATCCAGCGAGCGATGTTATGAGAATCAGGAACGGGAACAGCGCCATGAGCGCCGACAAAGCGATATGGCTTGCAATCGCCCAGCCGTCGTCGGCGAGGAACGTATAAAACGCATCGAGTGCGATATTGAATGCATTATAGAGATGCCGCACGGGAGCCTCTGCTTTGTCGCTTCAGGAATACAGCGCCACCGTCCCGAAGTAACTACGTCAATTGGGCCGAAAGGTTCTCTTCAACGAATTTTTGTCAGGCAATGGCGCAACACCATTTGCGGTGTTATGTAGCGGCCATGTCGTCTATTCTCAGCAGTATCGTGCTTCCGATTGCCCTTGGGGCAGTGACAATCGTCCTGCTGCTTGGTTTGTTCAACATGATGCGCGGCGGCTCGCCGAACAGGTCGCAGCGATTGATGCAATTGCGTGTGCTGTTTCAGTTCGTCGCTATTGTGATCACCATGCTGACGTTGTGGGCATTGGGACGATAGCGACGCGTTTATTTCCGCAAGCTGGATTTCACCATGGTGATTCTCAATCGCATTTATACCCGAACCGGCGATGACGGGACGACTGCGCTCGGCAGTGGCGAACGCCGTCCGAAATACGATCTGCGTGTCGCAGCTTATGGCACCGTCGATGAAACCAACGCCGCCATTGGCGTCGCGCGGCTGCATCTTGGCGCGTCGAAGACAGTCGATGCGATGCTTGGACGGGTTCAGAACGATTTGTTCGATCTCGGCGCGGATCTCGCCGTTCCGCAAAAGGAAGGCAAGGCCGAACGTCTGCGTGTACTCGCGACGCAGGTTGCGCGCTTGGAAAACGACATCGACAAATTAAACGACGATCTCGCGCCCTTGAATTCATTTGTCCTGCCGGGAGGAAGCCCGGGGGCGGCCTATCTTCATCTTGCGCGGACGATTTGCCGGCGCGCCGAACGCATGGTTGTCGAACTGGCATCCCAGCCGAACGAGCCGGTCAACGGCGAGGCGGTTCAATACCTCAATCGTTTGTCGGATTTTCTGTTCGTTGCCAGTCGCGCGGTCAACGACAACGGCGCAGGCGATGTGTTGTGGGTGCCCGGACAGAATCGGTAGAGCCGCAAGATAGGTATACGCTCCTCGATTTGGCTGTTTCGCGCGTTGACCGCGATTGGCCGGACCTTTAGGTTCCGCCGCCAATCCTCTAATTCTGATCAATCAAGCTAAGAGACGAAAGGGAACCGATGAAGGTTCTGGTGCCGGTTAAGCGGGTCGTTGATTACAACGTCAAAATTCGCGTGAAGAGCGACGGAACGGGTGTTGAACTCGCCAACGTCAAGATGTCGATGAACCCGTTCGACGAAATCGCGGTTGAAGAAGCCCTGCGCCTGAAAGAGGCCGGCAAGGCAACCGAAGTCGTCGTCGTATCGATTGGACCCGCACAGGCCTCTGAGACGATCCGCACGGGCCTCGCGATGGGCGCCGACCGCGGCATTCTTGTGAAAGTCGACGGCAACGTCGAGCCGCTGGCAGTTGCGAAAATTCTCAAAGCAATCGTCAGCGAAGAAAAACCCGGCCTTGTTATTCTCGGCAAGCAGGCGATCGATGACGATTCCAACCAGACCGGCCAGATGCTGGCCGCGTTGCTCGGCTGGTCGCAAGCGACATTCGCATCCAAGCTAGAAGTTGACGGTGTAGATTTCAAAGTGACGCGTGAAGTCGATGGCGGCTTGCAGACTGTCAAAGTTAAAGGTCCCGCTATTGTCACGACTGATTTGCGTCTTAACGAACCGCGCTATGCGAGCTTGCCCAACATTATGAAAGCGAAGAAGAAGCCTATCGATGAGAAGGCGGCTGACTCATTGGGCGTCGATCTCGCGCCGCGACTTGAAGTTCTGAAGACAACAGAACCGCCGGGTCGCAAGGCCGGCGTCAAGGTCAAGGACGTGGCCGAACTCGTCGCGAAACTCAAAGAAGTCGGAGCGATTTGATGGCGACCCTCCTCATTGCCGAACACGATCGCGCCACTCTCAAGGATTCGACCAACAAGGCGCTCACCGCTGCTGCGGCGCTTGGCGGCGACGTTCACGTCCTTGTCGCCGGTGGTGGCGAAGGCACCAAGGGTGCTGCAGAAGCTGCTGCGAAGCTCAAGGGCGTGACCAAAGTTCTGCTCGCCGAAAACGCGATGTATGAACACGATCTTGCCGAGCCGCTCGCGGCGCTGATCGTCTCGCTCGGCGGCTCTTATGATGCCTTTGTTGCTCCCGCGACCTCGCGCTTCAAGAATGTGATGCCGCGCGTCGCAGCTTTGCTGGACGTGATGCAGATTTCCGAAATCATCAAAGTTGTCTCGCCCGACACGTTCGAGCGACCGATTTATGCGGGCAACGCGATTCAGACCGTGAAGTCCAAGGACGCCAAGAAGGTCATCACTGTTCGCACATCGACATTCGGCGCGACAGGTGAGGGTGGAAGTGCATCCATCGAAAATGCCGCCGCTTCAAACGATCCGGGTCTGTCGAGCTTCGTCGGCGAGGAAGTCGCCAAGAGCGATCGTCCGGAATTGACATCGGCGAAGATCATTGTCTCAGGTGGACGCGCGATGCAGAGTCGCGAAAACTTCACCAAATATATCGAGCCGTTGGCCGACAAACTCGGCGCTGGTGTCGGTGCGTCGCGCGCGGCGGTCGATGCGGGCTACGCGCCGAATGATTGGCAGGTCGGACAAACCGGCAAAGTGGTCGCGCCCGATCTCTACATTGCCATCGGAATTTCCGGCGCGATCCAGCATCTCGCTGGCATGAAAGACTCCAAGGTGATCGTCGCGATCAACAAGGACGAGGACGCGCCGATCTTCCAGGTGGCAGATTTCGGCCTTGTCGCCGACCTTTATCAGGCGGTTCCGGAGTTGACGGCGGCGCTTGGAAAGTAGTGTTGGCGGATAATGAAACGCCAGCCGGTGATTGACGTAATATAGAGTAGGCGCTGCGGTTCTCTGGCGCATCACGACGAAAGAAAGAAGTCGAAAGCGCATGGCGACGATCAAAACGGTTGGTGTGATTGGATCGGGCCAGATGGGCAACGGTATCGCGCATGTCGCGGCGCTGGCGGGGTTCGACGTTATTCTGAACGATGTCTCCGCAGATCGGCTTAAGTCGGCGATGGCGACGATCAACGGCAACTTAACTCGGCAGGTTGCCAAGAAAGCCATTACCGAAGACGCGCATCAGAAGGCGCTGGCGCGCATCAAGTCGGCGGAGGCTCTCGGCGGTTTAGCGAGTTGCGATCTTGTCATCGAGACGGCGATCGAAAAAGAAGACATCAAGCGCAAGATCTATCAGGATCTGTGTCCGCTGTTGAAGCCGGGCGCGATCGTTGCCTCGAACACATCGTCGATCTCGATCACGCGCCTTGCGGCATCGACGGACCGGCCGGAAAAATTCATCGGTATTCATTTCATGAATCCGGTGCCGGTGATGGAACTGGTCGAACTCATTCGGGGCATCGCGACCGACGATGCGACTTTTGAGGCGTCGCGCGAGTTTATAAAGAAAATGGGCAAGCAGATTGCCGTCTCCGAAGATTTCCCTGCCTTCATCGTCAACCGTATTTTGCTGCCGATGATTAACGAGGCGATTTATACACTTTATGAGGGCGTCGGGAATGTCGAAGCTATCGATGCTTCGATGAAGCTTGGCGCGCACCATCCGATGGGGCCGCTGGAGTTGGCCGACTTCATCGGCCTCGATACATGTTTGTCAATCATGCAGGTGCTGCATGAAGGGCTGGCGGATTCGAAATATCGTCCGTGTCCGCTGCTGGTGAAATACGTCGAAGCCGGTTGGCTCGGCCGCAAGTCGCAACGCGGCTTCTATGATTATCGCGGCGACAAGCCAGTGCCGACGCGTTAGTCGTTACACGACCGGCGTCATCCAACCGACACCGGCACCGCTCGGCTCCAGCAGCATCGCAATCCGCCCGACATTCGGCACATCGAAAATCGGCATCATCAGCTTCGCACCAGACTCAACTGCCGTTTTCACCCGCGCATCGACGTCATCGACGGCCAAGAACGGTATCCAGCTTTCGGGCACGCCGTCGAAGCGCGGACTGTCGAGTCCAAACAGCCCGGCGACCATCTGTCCATTCATCTGCGCGATCCAATAGGTCGAGCCGTCGGGTGTTTTGCTTCCTTCAAACGTCCAGCCGATTGTCTCTGAGTAGAATTTTTTGGCGCGTTCCGCATTGCGCGTGCGCAGTTCGTTCCAGTGAAAGTGACCGTGGGCTGTCATGATGTCTTTCTCCGTGGATATTTTGGCGTATCGCCAGGCGGTATCAAAAGCAAATGAGTAAATATTCTTGCAGAGTCTTGCAGCAACGGCCGGCCCGTCAAAGTCAACAGACTGTTGCGGACATGCAGCACTAGGCTTGTTCATAGGCTTGCTTGAGCTTGCCAATGTCGAGCTTTGTCATTTGCATGAGCGCCTCCATCACTTTCTGCGATTGCGCCGGCGTGCCGTTCCTCATCATCTCGCCAAGAGCGTTGGGAACGATCTGCCAGGACAAGCCGAATTTGTCCTTAAGCCACCCGCATTTCGATTCCTTGCCGCCGTCGGCGGTCAAACTTTTCCAGAAATAGTCCACCTCTTCCTGACTCTGGACGCCGACAAAGAAAGAGACGGCCTCGTTGAACTTAAATTTGGGACCGCCATTGAGAGCGTTGAACTTCTGGCCTTCGAGTTCGAAGGTCGCCATGAAATCATTGACAGTCTCGACTTTGGCATTCGGAAACACCGATTTGTAGAAGGCGACAGCCTCGCGGACGTTGTTATCGAACCAGAGGAACGGCGTGATCGAAGTCATGAGATGTCCTTTGGCTGGGTTGAGTTGGAGTTCGTGAGTGTCTGACGGATTTGGAGCCGTAATTAAGCGTGCTTACGCGGCGATGAATGTTTTGAAGCCGCCGAAGATCATGCGTTTGCCGTCGAACGGAACGTTCTTTGGGTTCATCATGCTTGCGAGGCGAGGATCCTTCATCACCTTCGTCATGACGGCATCGCGATGCTTGCGAGACTTGTATGTGATCCATGAAAACACGACAGTTTCGCTCTTTTTCAGTTTTACGCTGCGCGGAAACGATGTGAGCTTTCCGACTTTGACGTCGTCGGCGACGCATTCGCGGTAATCGAGCGCTCCGTGATCGAGCCAGACCTTGCAGGCCTTCGATGCCATTGCACGATAAGCTTTCATCTTTGTCTTCGGCACCGGCACGACGAATCCATCGACATATTGCATTGTGTTTCTCCTTGGCAGAATTGGCTGTGGTCTTAGGCAAACATCCGTTCGAGTTTATCGAGCGTTCCAGTCCAGCCGCGCTTGTGACCGTCGCGCGCGGCCTCGTCGAAGAATTTATCATGCGTCAGGGTCAGAAACGTAACGTCGCCTTCGGGCTTCAGAATGACGGACACGCGCGACTGCCGTTCGGGCGTCGAATGCCAGGCCCATGTAAACACCAGACGTTCATTGGGCAGCACTTCGAGATATTTTCCTCCGACCTCATGATGTTGGCCGTCGTCGGTATCGAAACTAATGCGAAACTCGCCACCGACGCGAACGTCCATCGCCGCGACCTTCACGGAATTCTCAACCGTGTGCCCCGGTCCGAACCAGTGGATTATTTTTTTCGGGTCGGTCCAGGCTGCGAAGACTTTGTCGGGCGTCGCTTTAAGTCGCCGGGCGAGTGTGAGACTGGGTTGGGTGAGCATGTATCTTCCTCCACAAAAGCGGCGAGACGGTCGAGTTGTGCAGACCAGAATCGCTGGTAGCGATTAAGCCATTCCATTGCCTGCTCCATCGGGGCCGCCGTCAGGTGGCAGGTCACGGTGCGGCCGGTCTTGGTTCGCGTAATGAGTCCCGCGTCAGACAACACGTCGAGATGCTTCATCACTGCGGGCAGCGACATTGCGAACGGCTTTGCGAGGTCGCTGATGGAAACGCTTTCGCGCCCATCGAGTTGCGCCAGCAGCGCACGCCTTGTGGGGTCCGCGACGGCAGCAAAAACGCGGGTCAAACGATCGGTTGAATAGTAAACCATTTGGTTAAGTATAGCGCCGCAACAGGTGACGTCAAGTGACCTCTTTAGGGAATCGATAAATTGGAACCGGGCTATTATTTCGCGGAGGCGGCCTTCAAAAGATTCACAGCATCGTCGCTCGCCCATTCAGCGGGGCCTGCAACGTTTGCGATTTCACATCCGGCGCCGTCAACGATGACCGAGGTGGGCATTCCAAGTGCGAGGTTTGCGGTCTTCAAATCCTGAAAGACCTTTGCCTTGTCGTCGTGAAAATAGGCGAGCTTGGTGAGGTTGCCATCTTTGAGAAAATTCTTCGGCTTGTCTGGATCGCGCGTGTCGATGTTGACCGCAACGACCTCGAAATCCTTGCTGCCGAGCAGTCCTTGCAATTTATCGAGTGCGGGCATTTCCTTGCGACAGGGCACGCACCAGGTTGCCCATAAATTCAGAAGGACAGTGCGTCCCTTCCACTCCGAGAGCTTTCTGTCTTTGCCATCTGCGTCCTTGAATGCCAGGTCGGGCATTTGGCGGGGCGCACTCGCCATGGTTAACGCGGCGACTTCGCCCTTCGCCAGTGGCGCGATTTTCTTGGCGGTTTCGACTGCCGAGGCACATCCTCCTTCAGCATGCGCGTTGCGCGTTAACCCACCGATTCCGTATATCCCCACAACCGCCGTCATTATGGCTATAATGGAAGCAACAGCGATCACTGGAGCGCGCGGGGCGCTCTCACGGGGCAGGTCGAATTTCGGCTGATCGTTTTCGGGCATTATTTTCGCCTTGGTTGGCTTCGCGCGAAGCTGTCTGGGTTGAGGTAACGATTGGCTTGGCTAAAAGGTTTCGTCAGCGAACGGATCACGAGTAAGGCGATGAGCAACAAGATGTGGGGCGGCCGCTTCGACGAAAGTCCCGATGCGATCATGGAAGAGATCAACGTCTCCATAGACGTCGATCGGCATCTTTATGCGCAGGACATCGCTGCATCCAAGGCGCATGCCGCCATGCTCGCGGCTCAGGGTATTATTACGGCGAACGATGCAAAAAACATCGCCGGCGGTCTAGACACGATTTTGTCAGAAATCGGCAAAGGGTCGTTCACGTTCAAGCGTGCGCTTGAAGATATCCATATGAACGTCGAGAGTAGGCTTGGCGAGTTAATCGGTCCGGCTGCGGGGCGCCTGCACACGGCGCGTTCGCGCAACGATCAGGTTGCGACCGATTTCAGACTCTACGTGCGCGACACCATCGACGACCTTGACGCAGCGCTTGCGGGATTTCAGCGCGCGCTTGTTACGCGCGCGCTCGAACATGCCGATACCGTGATGCCTGGATTCACGCATTTACAGACTGCGCAGCCGGTGACGTTCGGACATCATTTGCTCGCTTATGTGGAGATGGCGGCGCGGGATCGCAGCCGGTTTTCCGACGCGCGTAAACGTCTCAACGAAAGCCCGCTCGGTGCCGCAGCGCTCGCAGGCACGTCATTCCCCATCGATCGCGATGCGACAGCAAGCGCGCTTGGCTTTGATCGTCCGATGGCGAATTCGCTCGACGCGGTCTCCGACCGCGACTTCGTGCTTGAAACTCTGTCGGCGGCGTCGATCACGGCGGTTCATTTGTCGCGATTTGCCGAGGAGATCGTGATCTGGACCTCGCCACTGGTCGGGTTGGTGCGTCTGTCGGATAAATTTACGACCGGCTCGTCGATCATGCCACAAAAGCGCAACCCCGACGCCGCGGAACTGGTGCGTGCAAAAACAGGGCGCGTCATCGGTTCGCTGACGGCGTTGCTGATTGTGATGAAGGGATTGCCGCTCGCCTACCAGAAGGACATGCAAGAGGACAAGCAGGGCGCGATGGAAGCGTTCGCCGCATTGTCACTTGCGGTGAGGGCGATGACAGGCATGGTGCTCGATATTGTGCCGGAAGAAGCGCGGATGAAAGTCGCGGCTGGCGAGGGATACGCGACCGCGACCGATCTTGCCGATTGGCTGGTGCGAACGCTGAAGATGCCGTTCCGCGACGCGCATCATGTGACCGGGCGTATCGTGGCAAAGGCGGCCGAAGGTGGGCTTGCGCTTCACAAACTCACACTCGGAGATATGCAGGCCATCGAACCGAACATCTCGGCCGACGTCTTTGACGTGCTGTCCGTTCAGGCGTCGGTCGAAAGTCGCACCAGCTACGGCGGAACGGCACCTGACAACGTGCGCGCACAGGCGCAAAGTTGGCTCAAGCGGCTGGAAAAAGAGCAAAATTCGGGCTGAACCGGATAATTTTGCTCCCGCACAGGTCTCGCCAGAACGGCACCTAGTTTGTATGGTGGCGCGCAATTCAAGGACATTGATGTGACGACTCGTTTCCCTCGCACTTCCTCGACATTGACAGCCGTGGCGTTGATTACGCTCGGCTGCGCGCTGGCCGGTTGCGGTCGCAAGGCCGGTCTCGATCTTCCGCCGAGCGCATCGAGCTATAATCAGGCTCCAGGTGATGCGGTGGATCCGAATGCAACTTCGGCTGCGACCGCGCAGGGCAATCTGTTCGATACGACGACGAACACCGAAAAAGCGCCTGTCGCGCCCAGGGGTCCCAAGAAACGAATTATTCTCGATCCGATCCTGGATTGATCTCGTGTCCCGTATCCGGCGTTCGTTTGATCTTGCAGCGTCGTTTATACGAACGCAGGATACGAAGGACACGAGCGAATAATAATTTCTAGCGATCCTTTGGTTCTGACATTCGTAAAAGGGTGCCCGCGGAAGTTTGTGATACGAATGTCAGAACCGGATCGCTAGCCATGAATCATTTCCAGTATCGTAACGGCGTGCTGCACGCCGAGGCGGTGAATCTGCTTAAGCTCGCAGAGCAGGTTGACACGCCGTTTTATTGCTATTCGACCGCTACGCTTGAGCGTCACTACCGGGTTTTCGCGGAAGCGTTTGCCGGCATCGACACGCTTGTGTGCTACGCGATGAAAGCAAATTCAAATCAATCGGTTCTGCGAACGCTGGCGAAGCTGGGCGCGGGCGCCGATGTCGTCTCAGGCGGTGAACTGAAGCGCGCGCTCGCGGCAGGAATTCCGCCAAACAAGATTGTTTTTTCCGGTGTCGGCAAGACTGAGGATGAACTGCGGCAGGCGCTTGCCGAAAATATTCTGTGCATCAATGTCGAATCCGAACCCGAATTGAATCTGCTGTCGTCGCTGGCGACGCAAATTGGTGGTGTCGCGCGCATATCCGTACGGGTCAACCCCGACGTCGATGCCGGAACCCATGCCAAGATTTCGACCGGAAAATCCGAAAACAAGTTCGGGATTCCCATCGGCCACGCACGCGAAGTCTATGCACGCGCGGCGAAGCTGCCTGGCATCAAGGTCACTGGCGTCGATATGCACATCGGGAGCCAGATCACGGATCTTGCGCCGCTGGAGGCCGCGTTCCGGATTCTCGCGGATTTCGTGCGAACGTTGCGCGCTGACGGTCACACGATTTCACACGTCGATTTCGGTGGCGGTCTCGGTATCCCCTATCACGCGGATCGTGAAGCGCCGCCAGAACCGCTTGCTTATGCGCAGATGGTGAAGCGTGTGTCGCACAATCTCGGTTGCACGCTGATGTTCGAGCCGGGGCGCATGATCGTTGGCAATGCGGGTATTCTTGTCGCGCGCGTGATCTATGTGAAGCATGGCGATGCCAAAAATTTTGTCATCATCGATGCGGCGATGAACGATCTCATTCGCCCGACGCTCTATGAAGCGCATCATGACATTTTGCCGGTTCGCGAAACTGCAAAGGACGCGCAAAAGATTATTGCCGATGTGGTGGGACCCGTGTGCGAAAGCG
This sequence comes from Hyphomicrobiales bacterium, assembly GCA_038230475.1. GTDB lineage: Bacteria > Pseudomonadota > Alphaproteobacteria > Rhizobiales > Xanthobacteraceae > Afipia. The sequence goes on along the minus strand of JBBRNE010000003.1, from coordinate 26,075 downwards.
GCGACTACCTTGCGCTTGACCGCACAATGGCCGAACCGAAGCCGGGCGATCTGCTTGCGATCATGACTGCGGGTGCGTATGGCGCTGTTCAATCCGGCACCTACAACACCCGCGCGCTGGTATCCGAAATCCTCGTCAACGGCGAGCTTCATGCCGTCGTGCGTCCGCGTGTCGATGCTGATGCGTTGATCGCAATGGATAGAACGGCGCCTTGGCTCTGAGCGCTAAGACGCCGCGCCTCAGGTCTTGGCGGCTTCGGCAAACGCTTCGCGCGCAATACGGAAGCTATCGACGGCTGCGGGTACGCCGGCATAGATCGCAACCTGCATGAAGATTTCGCGAATCTCGTCCTTGGTCACACCATTGGTCAGCGCACCTTTGATGTGCAGCTTCAACTCATGCGGCCTGTTCAGGATCGCAATCATGGCGAGGTTGAGCATGCTGCGGGTCTTGCGCGGCAGTTCGTCGCGACCCCACACGGCACCCCAGCAATATTCCGTCACCAGTTCCTGAAACGGCTTGTTGAATTCGTCGACGTTCTTCAGCGCGTTCTCGACGTACTGCTTGCCGAGGACGGCGCTCCGCACTTCGACGCCCTTGTCGTAGGTCTTCTTGTCCATCTGAAATCCTTTCTCGATTGGCAATCCACGTTTAAGGGCTGCGGGGCGGCGCGTCACGTCCAGTGTCCCATAACGGGCGCAGACCCGTGCAATTGCATGTGAGTTAGGGCTTCCGGCACATGCCTCATTGCCGCCGCTGTGGTAGGCTCGGCTGCAGATGATGCGGAGAATTCTTTGATCGGCTCGAAACCCGATAGGCCGAAGGCGGCGCGCGACCCTGAGGCGGAGCGGCAGCAGCAACTCGCGCAGGCTTTGAAGCGTGCGCGGTTTGCGCTCGTTTGGGAGCGAGCGTGGCCTCATCTGGCGCGTCTGATGACCGTCGCCGGCCTGTTCCTCGCGACTTCTTGGGCGGGGGCGTGGGTCGCTCTGCCGTTCGCCGTCCGGATTGCGGCTTTCGTAGCCTTTGCTGGGCTCTCGATCTTTGCCGTCTTTACGGCGATGCGCTTTCGCTGGCCTAGTCGCGAAGATGCGCTGCGACGTCTGGACCGCAACACCGGATTGGCTCACCGCCCCGCGACTGCGTTAACCGATACGTTGAAGTCGCAAGATCCAATGTCGCAAGCCCTTTGGGAGGAGCAACGCGCGCGCACCATTGCCTCGATCAGGGGTATCCGTGCCGGTCTGCCGTCGCCGCGTCTGGCCCTTCACGATCCTTGGGCGTTTCGCGCGCTGGTCGTCGTACTCATGACTGCGACTTTCATCGCGGCCGGCGACGATCGTGTCGAACGCGTGCTGGCTGCGTTCGACTGGGATGGCGCGTTTTCAGGCGCGAACGTTCGCGTCGATGCATGGGTGACGCCGCCGGCCTACACCGGGCGTCCGCCGATCATCCTGTCCGCTTCAACGAACAGAAATACGCTTCCTGCCGATGGTGCGCCGATTTCGGTACCATCAGGCAGCACGCTTGTCGTGCGCTCCAGTGGCAGTGCGCTCGATGTCAGCGTCGGCGGCGGTGTCGCTGAAGCCCAAGTGATTGATAAAGTGCCGCAAGGCACCAGCGAGCGGCACTTCACGATCGCACAGGACGGCACTGCGCATATCCGCTCACCTTCCAGTCAGCCGCAGTGGTCGTTCAAGGCAATTGCGGATCGCCCGCCCGCCATTTCGCTTGCCAAAGATCCTGAACGACAGGCCAAGGGCGCGTTGCTGCTGTCATACAATCTGGAAGACGATTACGGCGTGACCGAAGCGCATGCGCAGTTTGCGGCGCGTGCAACGTCGTCGCCGAACAGGTCGGAGGCGCAGCCGCTGTTCGATCCGCCGAACTTTACGCTTGGATTGCCGAATGCTCGAACCCGCAATGGTGTCGGTCAGACGGTGAAGGATTTGAGCGAACACCCCTATGCAGGAGCGGACGTTACGTTGACGCTGACGGCCAAGGATGAAGCCGGCAATGAAGGTCGTAGTGAGCCTTTCGATTTGAAATTGCCGGAACGCGTGTTCGTGAAGCCGCTGGCGCGCGCGCTGATCGAACAACGCCGCAATCTTGCGCTTGACGCCAACATGAAGCCGCTGGTGGTGATCGCACTCGACGCATTGATGATCGCCCCGGAAGCGTTCATGCCGCAGATGGGCCAGTACCTCGGATTGCGCAGCGTTGCCACGCAACTTGACCATGCCAATTCTAAAGATACGTTGCGCGAGACAGTCGAAAATATGTGGGCGCTCGCCGTATCTATCGAGGACGGCAACATTACCGATGTCGACAAGGCTCTGCGTGCGGCACAGGAGGCGCTGAAGCAAGCGCTTGAGAACGGAGCCAGCGACGAGGAGATCAAAAAGCTCACAGATAATCTGCGCGCTGCTCTCGATAACTATATGCGCCAGCTTGCCCAGCAGTCGCGTAACAACCCGCAGCAGCTCGCGCGCCCGCTCGATCCGAATACCAGAATCGTTCGGCAGCAGGATTTCAAGAACATGCTCGATCGTCTGGAGCGTCTTGCGCGTTCCGGCGACAAGGACGCCGCAAGGCAACTGCTCGATCAAATGCAGCAGATGCTTGAGAACCTGCAGATGGCGCAGCCCGGGCAGGGCGATGACGGCACGGAACAGGCGCTGAACGAACTCGGCGACATGATCCGCAAGCAGCAGCAGTTGCGTGACAAAACCTATAAGCAGGGCCAAGACTCGCACGGCGATCGCAGCCGCGGCGAGCCGGACAAACGCAATCCGATGGACGGCCTTGCGCAGGATCAGCAGGCGTTGCGCAATCGTCTCGGAAAATTGCTCGACGATCTGAAGAAAAATGGAATGTTGCCCGGTCAAGGCGGTGAGCAGAGCCAGCCGGGTGAAGGCGACGACGCGCAGCAGGGTGGCGGGAACTCACTCGGCGATGCGGATTCCGCGATGGGCGACGCCGGCGGTCAGCTCGGTCAGGGCAATGCGGAAAGCGCTGTCGATTCGCAGGGCCGAGCATTGGAGGCGCTGCGCAAGGGTGCAAAAAATCTCGCGCAATCGATGCAGTCCGGCGAAGGCCAAGATGGCGGTATCGCCACGCGTCCGGGCCGCCAGCACAACAGCGGCAACGCCACCGATCCGCTGGGACGTCCTCTGAGCGGGCGCGAGTGGAGCGACGATCAGACCGTGAAGATTCCTGGAGAGATCGACGTTCAACGCGTGCGGCGTATTTTAGAAGAATTGCGCCGGCGTCTCGCCGATCCGCAGCGGCCGCAGATCGAACTCGATTACATCGAGCGTCTGCTCAAGGACTATTGATCGCGGACTGTTCGGCGCCCCGGTTCGGAAGGACTTAACACAAAAAGTAATTCGAGGCGCTTGACAGCAAATCGTTCAACTCGTATTAAACCATTTAGTTTATTAACCGAATGGTTTAATACAATGCATGCCGATCCGCTCAGTCTCAAATTTGCGGCCCTCGCAGATCCCACACGGCGCGCTATTCTGGCGCGGCTGGCGACAGGCGAGGCGTCGGTCATGAAATTGGCGGCGCCGTTTGATATGAGCCTTCCGGCGGTCTCCAAGCATCTTAAGGTGTTGGAAGGGGCGGGGCTCGTGACGCGAAGTCGCGAAGCGCAATGGCGCCCCTGTCGACTGGAAGCGAGCGCTCTGAAGCAGGTCGACGATTGGCTGGAGAAATATCGCCGGTTCTGGGAAGTCCGGCTCGATCGGCTCGAGGAATATCTCAGCGAGATGCAATCCAAGGAAAAGACCAAAACCACGAAGCGCAAGAGCTTGAGAAAACGAAATCCACACAAGAAATAGGGACGAAATAATTTTCGTTCCGGAATTCAACGATCGTAGCCAAGGAGCTTAACATGACCGACAAACTGCCGCCTCTTATCCCCCATCTCGTTGTCGATGGCGCGAAGGACGCCATCGTGTTCTATCAAAAGGCGTTCGGTGCGACAGAGGTCATGCGTATGCCCGCAGAAGACGGCAAGCGCCTGATGCACGCGCAGATCACGGTCAACGGCGCAACGGTCTTTCTAATGGATGATTTCCCAGAGCATCGCGCTCAGCATGGCGACGTCAAGGTCTTCTCTCCGAAAGAGCTCGGCGGGACGCCGATCCTGCTTCATCTCGAAGTCGAGAATTGCGACGCATCCGTCAAACGCGCCGCCGATGCAGGAGCAAAAGTGACGATGGCACCTTGGGATGCGTTCTGGGGCGCACGTTATGCTCAGGTCGTCGACCCGTTCGGCCACGGCTGGAGCTTCGCAAGCCCACTTCCAGCGAAATCGTAAAACGCCGAAACTTCGTAAGGAAAAAATCATGACCGTAAAGGATTTTGTTTTCACGCGCACTTTCAATGCGCCTCGCGATGTCGTGTGGAAAGCACGAGCGGACCCGGCAAGTTTCGTCCAATGGTGGCGACCGGGGGGCTGTAAGCTCGAAGTGACCAAGATAGAATTCAAGCCGGGCGGCATGTTTCATTACAGCATGACAATGGCGAATGGCCAGGTGATGTGCGGACGGATGGTCTATCGCGAGATCGAGAAGCCGGAGCGCATCGTGTTCGTGAATTCATTTTCCGATACGTCCGGCGGAATTGCGCGTGCGCCCTTCAGTGCAACGTGGCCGCTCGAGATTCTGAACAATATGACTTTCACCGAACAAGCCGGTAAAACCACAATCGATCTTCGCGGCGCGCCGATCAATCCAACCGATGAAGAACGCGCAACATTCGAGGGGATGTTTCCTTCAATGAAGCAGGGCTTCGGCAGCACGTTCGACCAGCTCGAAGAATTTCTGTCAAAATCCTGAGTCGTGTTGGCTACTCAATCAGTACTATACCGGAGACCACCTATGACGACCGTTCTTATTGCTGTTGCCGTCATCGTTGTTGTCGCAATCGCCGCCATTTTGATTTTGGGTGCAATGCGGCCGGATACATTTGTCGTTCAGAGATCCGCGACGATCAACGCACCTGCGGAAAAAATCTTTCCGCTGATCAACGACTACAAGAACTGGGCGTCGTGGTCGCCTTACGAAAAAATCGATCCCGACATGAAGCGAACATTCAGCGGAGCGCCGAACGGCAAGGGTGCAATCTATCAGTGGGAAGGTAACAAGAACATCGGCAACGGCCGGATGGAAATTTTGGATACCTCGCCGTCGCGCATCGACATCAAGCTGGATTTCATAGCACCCTTCGAGGCGCACAACATGGCGGAATTCACGATGACGCCTGAAGGAGGCGGCACCAATGTCAACAGTACGAATGTCACTTGGGCCATGCGCGGGCCGATACCCTATAAGTTCAAAATCATGCACGTGATCTTCAACATGGACAAAATGGTCGGCAATCAGTTCGCCGAAGGTCTGGCGAACATGAAGCGCGTCGCCGAGAAATAAACTCAGGATTTAAACGCGATGCGGTTATCCATTGCGTCCTTCGCCGCGCAGTGTCGGCAGGCCGATGCCGGTGGCGTCGAAGCCGCCATCGACGGCGAGAATTTGCCCGGTGATGTAGCTCGCGCGGCTACTGCACAGAAAGAAAATCGCTTCGGCGAGTTCTTCTTCGAGACCGTAGCGATTGAGCGGGAGATGATCGTGGTAGTCGGCGCGGATCGCAGGCGTGTGAACTGCCTTGGCCATCGCAGTATCCACCGGGCCCGGAGCAACCGCATTCACCCGAATGCCGAGCGTAGCCAATTCGATCGCGAATTGTTTGGTGAGATGCGCCAGACCCGCCTTGCTCGTGCCATACGCGGTTCGCAACGTCGATGCGCGCAATCCGGAAATCGACGTGATGTTGACAATCGCACCTCCTCCGTTTTCTCGCATCAGGGGCGCGGCGGCTTGCGTGCAGATAAACGGCCCGGTCAGGTTCACAGCCATGACGCGACTCCAATCGTTTTGAGTCGTCTCAAGCAACGGCTTGAAGATCGCAATGCCTGCGTTGTTCACCAAGGCGTCCAGCCTGCCGAATCGTTCTGCGACCTTTGCGACCGCTTTGACGACTGCGTTGACGTCGGAGACGTCGCACTCAAGAGCGAGAGTCTCGTCCGGGCTCGCCAGCGTCTTGAGGGTATCTCGCAGCGTGATGCTTTCGATGTCCAGTAGTGCGACGCTCCATCCGTCAGCCAGAAAGCGTTTTGCGGTGGCAAGTCCAATACCGCGCGCCGCACCTGTGACCAGCGCCACTTTTTTATCGACCGACATTTTGTTTCTCGCTTCGTTCGTCAAGTTTTAGATACGTAACCGACGCCTCTTCTCGCGTATCGCGCGACCAGCCACAAGATAAATTAGATCTTCGACTATGATACGAATTCTGCGTTCGCCGGATTTGCAAGAGAGACGATTGCCGCCTGCGCGGTATTGGCGTTCATGCTGACGCGCCTCACATTGCGTTCAGATGAAACCGTATCGCAATTGGCGGAGTGAGAGCCTGTCAGTCTTGCTTACGCGACGCTAGCGCATCGGCGACGGCTGTACGGATATCGGCCACGGCGAACGGCTTGGTGATGACATCATGCACGATGGCATCCAAACCTGACGCGCGCTCACGTTGATCGGCGAATCCCGTCATGAGCAAAATTGTCAGTCGGGGAAAATCCCGCGCAGCCGCCAGCGCCAAGGCGACACCATCCATCACTGGCATCTGGATGTCGGTCAGCAAAAGATCGAAATTGCCGCCGTCGCGGTTGAGAATTTCGAGTGCTTCGGCGCCGTCCTCGGCTGTCACCGTCTCGTGGCCGTCCATCGCAATGGCGCGTGCGACGAGCGTTCGCATCGATTCTTCATCGTCAGCAATCAGAACGCGCGGCATCAGGTTCCCCCAGCGGCGATGTCCAGCTTGTGGAAGAACCTCACGGCAATTTCGCGACCTTCTGCCGGAGGTGTCGCCAGTCTCGTTTTGAACCAGGCTTTGTCGCCGGGATTGAGCGTGGCTTGTTCCAGCACCGCGTTCCACGCATAGAGGTCCGCTCCTTTCTCGTCGCGGACAATGAACCGAAGTCGTGGAATTTCGACCGGCTTACGCGTCACGCCGATGATCGCGCCCTCGATCAGAAGCACCGGCTTGTTGTTGACCGTCTCGGTGGTGATCTTGACGTCCTTTATCGCCAGCCCGCGCAGATTGACGTCCAGCCCGACCATCTTAAAGAACGCCGCGGTCTGCGGCATCACACGCACCACATCCGTGCGCCAAACGGTCAGCGCAAAGATCGCCGCGCCCATCGCCACGCAAGCCGTGTTGAGGTTGATGGCTGGCAGGGCCGCAAGCCATCTCATGCTCAATGGCTTGATCGGGCTTCCGAGGGTGTGGAATCGCGACTTGGGCCGTGTTTCTTCGTCGCTCAAGTCATCCTCGGCCGAGGCTGAATCCAGGCGTCGCGCCGAAGAATTGTTGCTCGATCGTGTCTCGCGGGGATCCGGCCAATCGCCCGATATGGATGGACTTTCTACATGCGGCGTCTCGCTTTCGGACCATGCCGATTGAACTGGCCGATCCGCTGCCGCGCCATAAGCCTCATCATCGGGAGCGTTGCCGATCATCGCCGGTATCGGCTCAGGTCGCGCAAGCCAGACTTCCTGACAGCGGGCACAGCGAACCTTCCGTCCAGCATCGGCGAAATTGGCCGGATTGACGGCGTAAGATGTCGTACAATGAGGGCAGACAATTTGCATGGGACGAATCGCCAGAGTGAGACCCCCACAACGCTATCTGCCGTCCGTTAACGAATCGGAAACCATAACGGACGAAACAATATTTCACGGCTGCCGGAACGGCGGGTTCCGGACGCTCGCCTCCGATTCCGGAGTTGAACGTTTCTCTTCCGCTTTTGTCGAACGGAGCTGAATTTGGTCCGGTTCGAAAATGTCGGTTTGCGGTACGGGCTTGGCCCCGAAATTCTGCGCGACCTGAACTTTCAAATTCCACCCCAGTCGTTTCAGTTTCTGACTGGCCCCTCGGGCGCGGGTAAAACGTCGCTGCTGCGTATGCTGTTTCTGTCGCTGCGGCCGACGAGGGGACTGGTCAATTTGTTCGGCAACGACGTGTCGCTTTTGGATAAAGATTCGCGCGCAGATTTGCGTTCGCGTATTGGGATCGTGTTGCAGGACTTCCGACTGCTCGATCACATGACCACGTATGAAAACGTCGCGCTGCCATTTCGTGTGATGGGCCGCGACGAGTCGAGCTATCGCAAGGAGGTCATCGATTTGCTGAAATGGGTCGGGCTCGGACATCGCATGGATGCGTTGCCGCCGATTCTGTCGGGTGGTGAAAAGCAGCGCGCCGCGATTGCGCGCGCGGTGATTGCGCGTCCTCAATTGCTTCTCGCCGACGAGCCGACGGGCAACGTCGATCCGTCGCTCGCGCGGCGTCTGCTCAGTTTGTTTATCCAATTGAATTCGACCGGCACAGCCGTCATCATCGCGACCCACGATATTGCGCTGATGGATCAATACGAGGCGCGGCGCATGGTCCTGCATGAATCGCGATTGCATATTTATGACTGAGAAGAAACCGGCGGGTCTTACGTCATGATGGATCTCGGCGACGACACTTCCGACATTGCAGCGGACGCGCGCATTCAGTCGCCGATCGTGCCGCGCGGCTCGATTTCCGGGCGCGCACTCGTCGCCGTCGTGGCCATCATGACATTTTTGGCGTCGATCACCACCGGGGCGGTGATGCTGGTGCGCTCTTCGGCTGCTGAATGGCAATCCGAGGTCGCGAGCGAAGTAACCATTCAAGTCCGCCCCGCGCCGGGCCGCGACATCGAGCGCGACGCGCGCGCTGTCGCTGACGTGGCGCGTGCGCAACCGGGCATCCTCGACGTTCGCCCGTTTACCGCCGATGAATCCGCAAGGCTGCTGGAGCCGTGGCTGGGGACCGGTTTGTCTCTCGACGACCTTCCCGTGCCGCGCGTCATCGTTGCGCGTATCGCGCCGGGCGCCACGCCGGATTTCGCCGCTCTGCGCCGCAGTTTGACCCAAGTGACATCTGCCGCGACGCTCGACGACCACCGCGCATGGATCGACCGGATGCGGTCGATGACAGGCGCGATCGTGCTCGCGGGAACGGGAATCCTTCTGCTGGTCGTCCTCGCTACGATTATCTCGGTGTCGTTTGCAACCAGAGGCGCGATGGCGGCGAACCGGCCGATCGTCGAGGTGCTTCATTTCGTCGGCGCTCAGGATCGCTATATCGCCAATCGTTTCCTGCGGCATTTCCTGCGTCTGGGACTTGAAGGCGGGTTGATCGGCGGAATTGCGGCGATGCTGACATTTGGCTTCTCGGAGTCGATCGCTGCGTGGTTTTCGGGCACGCCGGTCGGCGATCAATTTGCCGCTCTGCTGGGCACATTCGCGCTGCCTGCGTCCGGTTATCTTGCGCTCGCGGCGCAGGCTTTAATGATTGCGGCTGTCACGGCATGGTCGTCGCGACGGACACTGTTCGCGACTCTCGAAGAGATAGATTGAATCCACGATTGTGCCGGAATCTGAGATAGACTCGCTGGCAGAGGGTGCATCACCGGTCATGAGTCAACGCGATCTCGGGCATCAAGCGTCTCGGCTTCAGCATGGTGGCAAATCCCAGCCGCGCCGCTGGCGTGTAATTGTGTATTTCGTCCTCGGATTTCTTGTGCTGGCGGCAAGCGGCTTTGCCTGGTTTCTGAGGCAGGTCAATTCCACCGAAGCAAAACCAACTCAAAACGCCGACGGCATCGTGGTCCTGACCGGAGGCTCATCGCGCGTGTCGGACGCGATGGACCTTCTCGCAGGCGGTTACGGCAAGCGCCTTCTTATTTCAGGCGTACATCCGACCAACGGCCTCAACGATATCCAGAGATCGTTTCCGGAAAGCCAGCGCTTGCTTGCCTGCTGCGTCGATCTCGACCGGTTCGCCGTCAACACGCGCAGCAATGCGACGGAAACTCGCCGCTGGGCGATCGAACGGGGCTTCCATTCCTTAATCGTCGTCACATCGAATTACCACATGCCACGCGCGATCGTGGAGTTGTCGCACGCGATGCCGGACATCAGATTGGTTCCTTACGCGGTCATTGGCGATAAATGGCGCGATGAGCCGTGGTGGGCGAGTGGCGCAGCGCTTCGGCTCCTGCTATCGGAGTATGCGAAATTTCTGTTCGCGGAATTGCGTGCGGCACTGGACGGTCTGGAGCCAGGAGACAGGCTGGACAGCGGCGATGAGCCGGCAGCTTTAGCCAAGCCCGCGACCACATCCGCTAAATGATCGGGTTGCTCGATGGTTGCTATCTTCATTCGCTCGCTGATTTACAATATTGTTTTCTATCTCAATCTGACGTTCTGGGTTTTGCTCGGCATTCCGACCTACGCGATGCCGCGATCGGGCATCATGTGGATTGCCAAAAACTGGGGGCGAACCAGCATCTGGCTGATGCGGATTATCTGCAACACCAAGGTCGAGTATCGCGGTCTCGAAAAAATTCGGCAGCAGGGGCCGCTTCTCATCGCGCCCAAGCATCAGTCGGCGTGGGAGACATTTGCGATGCTCCAGTTTTTCGATCAGCCACTTTATATTTTGAAGCGCGAGTTGCGGTGGATCCCGCTGTTTGGCTGGTATCTGGTTAAGTCGAATATGATCGGCGTCAAGCGCGGCGCAGGCGGCCGCACATTGATGGATATGGCGAGGCGCGCTCGTGAAGAAGTGTTGCGTGGGCGGCAATTGATCATTTTTCCCGAAGGCACCCGCAGAGCGGTTGGCGCACCGCCGAACTACAAATTGGGTGTCAGTCAAATTTACGTCGATTGCGGTGTGACCTGCATTCCGGTTGCGCTGAATTCCGGATTGTTCTGGCCGCGGCGCACATTCATGCGGTATCCCGGAACACTCGTCGTGGAGTTTCTCGATCCGATTCCGCCGGGCCTCACGCGCGACGAATTCACCAAGCGCGTCAGTACCGCAATCGAGGATGCCACCAATCGGCTTGTCAAAGTCGGCCGCGCGGAACAGGTCGGTCTGGTTGGATTCTCTGCCCCCATCGTGACACAGGACTAACGGTTGCCGAGGGGTAACGGCGTATCGCCCTTAAGCAGCGCCGCGAGCCGATGCAGCGGCACGTCACGAATGCCTTGCGTCTCAAGTGCCGCGACCGTCGAGATAACATATTCGGTATTGTCGCCGTACGCGCCGTGTCCTTGTTTGACCAATCGCAACTGTTCCTCAAGCGTGAGACGCCCCGCATATTGATCGTGACTTCTGTCGGCCACGTATACCAGCGCTCTGACGCGTTCACGCGCATCGCCCATGAGCCATATTGAGCGCATCACCTCGCGATAGACGCCAGTAACCTGTTCACGTTCGCGCAGATAAGCGATGGTCGATGTGCGATTCTTCTGCGCAACACGAAATGCGACGCCCTGACACGCGCCGCCCCGGTCCAGTCCGAGAACCAATCCGGGCCGCTCGTAAGTGCCGCGATGAACCATCGAATAGATGCAGAGCGAGCGATGTTCGCCGATCAGCCGCGCGGGAGTCTGTTCCAGAAAAGCAAACCCCGGCTTCCAGATCAGCGAGCCGTAGCCGAACACCCAGAGATCGCCATCCGGAAGGTCTCGTTCGGGAAGTGTTTTCGCCGCCATGTTGCCTCGCGTATCAGTCCGATCAGAACGATGCAACCATCTGGACTTGAGTTGAGTTTACCCATCTTCTTAATGCCCCATTCGACTGGTCTAGGTCTTTTTATGCATCAAGATTATTTGCCGAAACGCCGACGGCTTTGGCCGGTTTTCATTGTGCCGCTGCTGGTTCTCTGCGCTGCCGCAGCGTGGAGTGCATTCTGGTTTTACGCCGCCTCGCAGATTGACCAGAAATACGATGGTTGGCGTGTTCGCGAAGCGAAATCGGGTCGGACTTATCAATGTGCGAATCGCTCCGTTGCGGGCTTTCCGTTTCGCATGGAAGTGAAATGCGAGAATCCGACCGTGACGCTGGTGTCGCAGACAGCAGAACAGGTTGCTGGCAAGACGAAACTGACGGCGCAGCTCAAGGATATTCTGGTTCTCGCGCTGATTTACGATCCGACGAAGATCATCGCAGAGTTCACGGGACCCGCAGTCGTCGGCGTCGGCGATGAGCCCGCGTCGTTCGTTGCGAACTGGACCGTTGGTCGCGCAAGCGTCGCGGGACTGCCGGTCTTGCCGCAACGTGTTTCATTTGTTTTCGATGCTCCGTCCGTCGATCGTGTCGACGGCAGCGCGCAGACGCCGCTGTTCCGCGCTGGCCATCTCGAATTTCATACGCGGTTGCTCGAAGGTGCTGTCACCGACAATCCGGTTATCGAGACGGCGGTGGAGGTCGTATCCGCGAGCGTGCAGGGCATTCACCCCGCGCTCGCCGAGCCGTTCAATGGCGATATTCGCGCGCAATTGCGGGGATTGAAGGATCTGTCGCCGAAGCCGTGGCCGGAGCGATTTCGCGAAATTCAAGCGGCCAGTGGACGCCTCGACTTTACGCAGTCGCGCGTTCAGCAAGGCGACACAATTGCGGTGGCAGCCGGCGCGCTCGGATTAACGCCTACGGGCTATCTCGATGGCGAACTGCAAATGACCGTTTCAGGCATTGAACGATTCATTCCGATGCTCGGCATCGACAAGATGCTGGAAGAAGGGGTCTCGCAATCGGCGGTTGATCGCGTCGCTCCCGGCGTCAAGGCGGAGGACGTCAATAAAGTGGTTGGTGCGCTTGACCGGATCATTCCAGGACTTGGCAATGTTGTTCGTAAGAATGCGAACGCGAGCGTCGTCGCGGGTCTGAATTTGCTGGGAAAGCCATCCACCCTCGAAGGGCGTAAGGCAATTTCATTTCCTTTGAAATTTGCGGAGGGCGTCGTTTATCTCGGGCCGTTGAAGGTCGCTCAAACGCCGCCGCTGTTCTGAGCGCATTGCGCCTTGTCTGCTGTCATGGCCGGGCTTGTCCCGGCCATCTCGATCGTTATGGCGTTATACTCAAATTGATCGGGATTACCGGGACAAGCCCGGTGATGACAATTCAAGATTCTCCTGATTGCGGTTTTGCTTACGTCGGTTTTTTCGGCAGGTTCGCGTGAGGGCGACCGAAGTCGGCGTCGGCGTTGTCCTGGCCGATGCTGACGATGCCACGCCGGATTGCGCGCGTTCGCGTGAAATGTTCGAACAACGCATCGCCGTCGCCACGACGAATGGCGCGCGTGAGTTTCGACAAGTCTTCCTGAAACGCACCGAGCATTTCGAGAACCGCATCCTTGTTGGTCAAAAACACGTCGCGCCACATCGTCGGGTCAGACGCCGCGATGCGGGTGAAGTCGCGAAAACCGCCCGCCGAGAATTTCAGAACTTCGGCCTGCGTGACGTCTTCGAGCTCGTCCGCGGTCCCGACGATGGTGTAGGCGATCAGATGCGGCAAATGACTTGTCACGGCCAGCACCAGATCGTGATGATCCGGCGACATGATCTCGACGTTCGCGCCAATCGCGCGCCAGAATGCCGCGAGTTTCTCGACAGCCGCCGCGTCGGTCTTTTCAGGCGGCGTGAGAATGCACCAGCGATTGATGAACAGTTCTGCAAATCCCGAATCGGGACCGGAATGTTCGGTGCCGGCGACAGGATGCGCGGGAATGAAATGAATAGTCTTCGGCAGATGCATCGACATATCGCGAACGACCGCACCTTTCACCGAGCCGACGTCTGAGACAATTGCGCCCGGCTTGAGGTGCGCAGCGATGTCTTGCGCGACCGGTCCGCACGCACCGACGGGAATGCACAAGATAACGAGGTCCGCATCCTTCACGGCTTCCGCGTTTGTATTGACCACGCGATCCACAACGCCGAGTTCTTTCACGCGCGCGCGCGTTTCCGGCGAACGTGCCGTGGTCACGATCTCTCCCGCGAGTCCTTGTAACTTTGCGGCGCGCGCAATCGATCCGCCGATCAGGCCGAAGCCGATCAGTGCGATCCTGTTAAATCGTGGATCGGCACTCACGTCTGCGCCATGAATTCAACGAGTGCTGCCACGACAAGCCGGTTGGCTTCCTCGGTTCCGATCGTCATGCGCAACGCATTCGGCAGTTTGTAATTCTTCAGTGCGCGCAGGATCAAACCTCGTTTGGTGAGGAAGGCATCGGCATTGTCGGCGGTCTTGCCCTTTGCCGTCGGAAAATGGATCAGCACAAAGTTCGCTGCGCTTGGAGTCACAGTCAGGCCGAGCTTGGCAATTTCTTCGGTCAGCCATGCGCGCCATTTCTCTGTATGCGCGCGCGACATGTCCTGATGAGCGGTATCTTCCAGCGCTGCGACAGCCGCCAACATCGCCGGCGTGCTCACATTGAAGGGTCCGCGAATGCGATTCACCGCGTCGATGATGTTTTCCGGCCCGTACATCCAGCCGATGCGCAGCGACGCGAGGCCGTGAATCTTTGAGAACGTGCGCGTCATCACTGTGTTGTCGGTGGTCGCGACCATTTCGATTCCCGATTCATAGTCGTTACGCGAGACATATTCGGAGTAGGCCGCGTCAAGCACGAGCAGGACATGCGGAGGCAATTCTGCGCGTAGGCGCTTGACCTCGTCGAACGGCACATAGGTTCCCGTCGGATTGTTAGGGTTCGCGAGCCATACCAGTTTCGTGCGCGGCGTGACAGCTTTCAGGATTGCATCGATGTCGGCGGTGAAGTTCTTTTCCGGCGCAATCACATTGATCGCGCCGTTCGACATTGTCGCAATCGGATAGACCAGAAATCCATGTGTGGTGTGGATGGCTTCGTCGCCAACGCCGAGATAAGTGTGCGCGAGAAAATTCAGAATCTCGTCTGAGCCCGCGCCGCAGATGATGCGGTCGGGATCGAGGCCGAACGAACGGCCGATGGCCTCGCGCAGAACGCGCGACGTGCCTTCGGGATAATCTTCAAGACTGTCGGCTGCGGATTTGTAAGCTGCGATGGCTTTCGGGGAAGGGCCAAGCGGTGTTTCGTTGGCGGACAGCTTGAACACGCGACCGGTCACACCCGCGCCACTTTTGCCGGGCGTGTAGGGTGCAATATCGAGAATGCCGGGTTTCGGCACGGGACGAGACATCGACGGAACTCCGAAAGAATTCTTAAGCTTTGGATTTGCGGTTCGCTGCAACCATATAGCGGGTTGCGTGGCTGCCGACGAGGGCCGACGAGCGGACGGAAGCGCCAGCGGCGACCAACGCGGACGTGATTTTCTCTAATCCTGTCGCGCCCGGGACGGATATCAACAATGCAGCGCCATCGGAGGCAGTGTCCGGCACGGCGATGATTTCCGATAATGGCGACAGCGCGCATGCGACCTGCGCGCTCCAACCCGACACGCGCACGCTCCACATCTCGACCTCCGTGACCATCGCGTCCGCAGCGACGCGCGAGACGACGAAAACGGGAAGGGCTGCCGGATGATCGGCGCGCTCGACGAACGGGAGACGTGCAATGATTTTTGGCGCGGCCGCAGGCTCCAGCGCAATCCACCACGGCGTATTGCTGCTCGAAGCCGACACCAGCGCGAGGTCGCCCTTGGACTTCGCAACCGCATCGACGGCCGCAGCCGCGCTGAAATGCGCCAGAAACGGCACGGTGAAGCCGAAATGAAAGCGCGCGGAGTCGCGCATCGCGGATTCACCTGCCGACAGATCGGCGTGAACGGAAAACGGCGACTGCACGAACGTAAACGTCGAGATGATGACGCGCCAAATGCTCTCGACGGTATCGAGCGGTAGAATTCCGCGATGGCGTTGCGCAAGGCGACGCATCATGTCGGCTTCGCGCGCCGGACGAAATGCCGACCCGACTTCCTGCGTTTTCTTCACCGAGATGAGGCGGTCGATGATATCGCCGCGCTTCATCAAAAGATCATGCACCTGCTCATCGATGTCATCGATTTCGCGGCGCAGGTCCTGCAATGATGGCGGCGTCTTGGTCATCTTCTAACTCATGAGGCGTTCGGCACTGGCCGTCGACTGAGAAGCGTCGCTAGCTGTGATCCGGCGGAAGGCATTGATTAGGTAAGACGGTGTCCGAAAGCAAAGAAAACATTGAGCGATTTCATTGCCGCAGGCCGCCAAATTTACCATGTGGGCGGGCGTATCTTGACGAAAAGGCCGTCCGGGATTAACTATTTAATCGATCTCGTGGTCATTTGAGCCGGCCGGCTTGCAGCCACGTAAAACAACTCGCTAAACAGGCCGGGGACACAAATGGATCCCGGTCGAACGTTTGTTCAGGCCGGGTTTTTTTTGGCCCGGTTTCCGGCGAGGGTTTGAAGAGAGTCTGAACAACCCTCTGAGGAGGCCCGTATTTCGATGGCGAATGTGAAGCCGCTGAAAGACAAATCGGTGCGTGACGGTGAGCGCGCCCACGAGGCGGATCATCCGTCGTCGCTGCTTGCTGCGTTCGGATCCGACAGGCCACTGCATCTTGACTGCGGAATCGATCTTGCACCGTTCCAGATTGCCTATCAGGCTTACGGCGAACTCAACGCCGATCGCTCGAATGCGATTCTGATCTGCCATGCGCTGACGGGCGATCAGCATGTCGCCAACGATCACCCCGTCACCAGCAAACCCGGCTGGTGGGAAACGCTGGTCGGTCCCGGCAAGCCGATCGACACGGCTAAATATTTCGTCGTTTGCGCGAACGTCATGGGCGGTTGCATGGGCTCGACCGGTCCGGCGTCGACCAATCCTGCGACCGGGAAATTGTGGGGACTGGATTTTCCGATCATCACCATTCCCGACATGGTCCGCGCGCAGGCGATGCTGCTCGATCATCTCGGCATCGAAAAATTGTTCGCTGTCGTCGGCGGATCGATGGGCGGCATGCAGGCACTGCAATGGGCGGCGGCCTATCCGGAGCGCGTATTTTCTGCGCTCGCGGTTGCGTGCAGCACGCGGCATTCGGCGCAGAACATTGCGTTTCACGAATTGGGCCGCCAGGCGGTAATGGCCGATCCGGATTGGCGCGGCGGGCGTTATTTTGAAGAGGGTACGCATCCGCGACGGGGGCTAGGGGTCGCGCGCATGGCCGCGCACATCACCTATTTGTCGGACGCAGCATTGCATCGCAAGTTCGGTCGCAAGCTTCAGGATCGCGTGTTGCCGACGTTCTCGTTCGACGCGGACTTCGAGGTCGAGAGTTATCTGCGCCATCAGGGTTCGTCATTTGTCGAGCGCTTCGATGCCAACAGCTATTTGTACCTCACGCGCGCGATGGATTATTTCGACATCGCGGCCGATCACAACGGCGTACTGGCGGAAGCCTATCGCGGCATCAACACGCGCTTTTGTGTGGTTTCGTTCACGAGCGACTGGCTGTTTCCGACTTCGGAATCGCGTGCGGTGGTTCATGCGCTCAACGCCAGCAGCGCACGCGTCTCGTTTGCCGAGATCGAAACCGACAGAGGTCACGATGCCTTCCTGCTCGACGTACCGGAATTCATCGACATCTCGCGCGCATTTTTGGAATCCGCTGCGTCCGCGCACGGCCTGATGTCGGCGAGTCGCTAATATGACAATTCAGGATCAAGCGTTCCGTTTGACGGCGCGATTACCGATGAACGATGAGGGCTATCGCGGCGACCATTTACTGGTTGCCGACATGGTGGAGCCGGGCTCCAAAGTGCTCGACGTCGGCTGCGGCGAGGGCGACCTGCTGCGGCTTCTTGAGGCGCGCGGAGTGGATGGCCGCGGTATCGAATTGTCACGCGAAGGCGTCAATCATTGCGTCGGTAAGGGACTGGCTGTCGTGCAGGGCGACGCCGATACCGATCTTGTCAATTATCCCGACGACTCATTCGACTACGTGATCCTGTCGCAAACATTGCAGGCGACACGACAGCCGCGCGTCGTTCTGGAAAATCTTCTCCGTATCGGTCAGCAAGCCATCGTCTCGTTTCCGAATTTCGGTCACTGGAAAATGCGTCTTCAGTTGCTGATCAAAGGCCAGATGCCGCGCACGGACAATTTGCCCGCGACATGGTACGACACGCCGAATATTCACTTCTGCACCATCAAGGATTTCGTGCTGCTCTGCGACGAGATCAACGTCAAGATGGAGCGCGCAGTCGCGCTCGATCTTTACGGGCGGCCGCTGCGTCTCAACGCGCCGTGGTGGTTCTGGAATATGTTCGGTGAGCAGGGCGTGTTTCTACTGAGCCGACGCGATTGAATCTCGCTTAAGACTCGCGGCCTCAATGGGGCAAGCCGTGCCCATTCTCGCCACGAAATGATCCCGCTATCACCGCGAAATGAGTCGCTGAGCGCCTCATCGTGTCGTGCTCTCGCCACATCCAAATTCGTTTTACGCCCATGAATGTTGTTCCGAGATTCGGGACTTCGGGGAACGGGGGTTCAACGAGGACTAATGGATGATTCGATCTGCATCACTTCGCTTGCCGCTTTGCGTTGCTGCCCTGACACTTTGCTCCGTGGCGATCGCTGTTTCAGTCAACCCTGCATCGGCACGGTCTCATCATGGGGTGAGCCGTCATCATTACGCGCATTCCTCACACCATGGAATTCGCGTTCGACATGCACGTCGTGGACGGCTCGCTATTCGTGCCGGGCAATTTGAAAACGCGGCGTTCCAAAATGCGCAGAGTTTCGGCTCGTCGAATGTCGTCGACGAAGCTCGCCGCTATATGGGCGGCAATCCGACCGGGCGCGGGCGTCTGTGGTGCGCCCGCTTCATGAACATGGTTCTGGAACGTTCCGGCCATCACGGGACGGGTTCGGACATGGCGAGTTCATTTGCCGGTTACGGGCAACGCGTGTCAGGACCGCAGGTCGGCGCTATTGCTGTGATGTCGCGCGGCCGTCGCGGCGGCCATGTCGGGATTGTCAGCGGCATCGACGCCAGCGGCAATCCGATCGTCATCTCCGGCAATTTCAACAACCGCGTTGCGGAGGCGACGATTTCGCGCGGGCGAATTTACGCCTATGTGATGCCTTCGAGTTAAGAAGGTTGCAGCTGAAGTTTGGGACTGACAATCTCGATCTTGTCACCGGCGGCAATCATGCCGCCGGTGATGACCTCGGCATAAACACCGCATTCGTCATGTCCGAAATGCTGCACCATCGTTTTCGGCAAATTCATATCGCGTTCGGCTGTTGAGGGGTCGACGTTAACCGCAGCGCATCGCACGATGTTCTTCGTTACTTTCAATCTGACGTCGCCGATCGCAAGCGTCTCGCCAAGAAGCGAGAACTCATGCCATCCCGGCCAACCGTCGACATAAAGATTCCCACGAAATCGCAGCGGATCGACGGGCCGACCCACGACGCCCTCAATGGCGGCAACGCTGGCGAGATTGATGATCGACACGACCTTCGCGGCGACATCAGAGAAACTGTATCCAGGCACGGCGAGAATTTTCGGCGTGCCTTTCAACTCGCTTGCGAACTCTTGGCTAAAGAAACCCTCGATGGCCGCGCGGCCGTCTGCGGTTTCGAGATTGCCGCTCGCGACTTCTTTGTTGTTGTGGCGAATCGTGAAGACGTTGGTGGATTCGTCGAAATGGGTTTGCAGGCCCGCGAGGCGCTCATTCCGCATCAGCATCAGAAAATAGATCTTCGGCAGATATTTCGGGTTTGACGGATCGAATCCGCTCGGCCCATTTTCGATGGCGTAGCGCCGGTCCGCGGGAAGGGTCTGGCCCGGACTTAAAGCCACGGCGGACATCTCCTCAGGCGACAGCCCTTTCACCGGATAACGGTAAATGCTGGAAATCTTGGCGGTCGGATCGTTTGACATAGAGCCTTCTTATCGGATTCTGGGGTTGCGGCGACCACGCGCGAATTTTTCGGAGGGCCTCTTTCACAGGCGATTTCGGGTTCCCACATTTGCTTCAAGCCGGCGGGTCCGTCGGCGACCAAGCCGCGCCCGGGTTGAGGACTATCAGCACCGAGCGCGAGAACCCATTGAAGATGCTGTTTACGTGCCTCCGGGGCGGAATGGCAGGCTGAGGGACATCACGAATGAATATTGAAAAATACACCGACCGCGTGAAGGGCTTTATCCAGTCGGCGCAATCGCTGGCGATGCGCGAAGGACATCAACAGTTCACGCCGCTTCACGTTCTCAAAGTGCTGCTCGACGATAGCGAAGGGCTGGCCGGGGGTCTGATCGACCGCTCGGGCGGAAATTCGCGCGCCATTCTAAAAGCTACCGAGGACACGCTGAATAAGATGCCGAAAGTTTCCGGCGGCGGCGGGCAGATTTATCTCGCTCCGGCGACGTCGCGCGCCTTCGACGCGGCCGAGCAGGCCGCCGAGAAAGCGGGCGATAGTTTTGTCACTGTGGAGCGGTTGTTACTGGCGCTTGCACTCGACAAGGACAGCGATGCGGGCAAGCTCCTCGCCAATGGTGGCGTCACGCCGCAGAATCTCAACACCGCGATCAACGCATTGCGCAAGGGCCGCACGGCTGACAGCGCCACGGCTGAAAATGCATATGACGCGCTGAAGAAATATTCGCGCGATCTCACGCAGGCCGCGCGCGACGGCAAGCTCGATCCGGTCATTGGCCGCGATGAGGAAATCCGCCGCACCATTCAGGTGCTCTCACGCCGCACGAAAAACAATCCCGTTCTGATTGGCGAACCCGGCGTCGGCAAGACCGCCATTGTCGAGGGTCTCGCGCTGCGCATCGTCAACGGCGATGTACCTGAAAGCCTGCAGGACAAATTGCTGCTGTCGCTCGATCTCGGCGCGCTGATTGCTGGCGCAAAGTATCGCGGCGAATTCGAGGAGCGGCTGAAGGCCGTGCTCGGCGAAGTCATCGGCTCAGATGGCCAGATCATTCTGTTCATCGACGAAATGCATACGCTCGTCGGCGCGGGCAAAGCCGACGGCGCGATGGATGCGTCCAATCTGCTCAAGCCTGCATTGGCGCGCGGCGAGTTGCACTGTGTCGGTGCAACCACGCTCGATGAGTATCGCAAGCACATCGAAAAAGACGCCGCACTGGCGCGACGTTTCCAGCCGGTGTTCGTTGACGAACCATCGGTCGAGGATACGGTCTCTATCCTGCGCGGGCTGAAGGAAAAATACGAACTCCATCACGGCGTTCGCATCACCGACTCCGCAATCGTCGCGGCGGCGACGTTGTCCAACCGTTACATCACCGACCGATTCCTGCCCGACAAAGCCATCGACTTGATCGACGAGGCAGGCGCACGGCTGAAAATGGCGATCGATTCCAAGCCGGAAGAACTCGACAACATCGACCGCGACATCGTGCGGTTGAAGATCGAGCAAGAGGCGCTGAAGAAGGAAACCGATTCGGCCTCGAAAGATCGTCTCAAGCGGCTTGAAAAAGAGCTTTCCGGGCTTGAGGAAAAGGGCGGCGCGCTGACCGCGAGTTGGCAGGCTGAGCGAAGCAAGCTGTCCGACGCCCAGAAGATCAAGAGCGAGCTTGAGCAGGCGCGACAGGAATTGGCTGACGCACAGCGGCGCGGTGAATATCAGCGCGCTGGTGAGTTGGCATACGGTCGCGTTCCCGAGCTTGAGAAGAAGTTGAAAGCCATCGAAGACAGTGAGCAGTCAAACAGCGCGGTTCTCGAAGAGGCCGTGACGGCAAGCCATATCGCGCAGGTCGTGTCGCGCTGGACCGGCATTCCTGTGGACCGGATGCTGGAAGGCGAGCGCGAAAAACTTCTCAAGATGGAAGATCAGCTCTCAAAGCGCGTGATCGGTCAGGCCGAAGCGGTGAAGGCAGTTGCGACCGCGGTTCGCCGCGCGCGTGCCGGCTTGCAAGATCCAAATCGCCCGATCGGGTCGTTCATGTTCTTGGGACCAACCGGCGTCGGTAAAACCGAGCTGACAAAAGCACTCGCCGAATATCTGTTCGATGACGAGACCGCGCTCGTGCGCATGGACATGTCCGAATACATGGAGAAGCATTCGGTCGCGCGTCTGATCGGCGCGCCTCCGGGCTATGTCGGTTACGACGAGGGTGGGTCGCTGACGGAAGCTGTGCGGCGCAGGCCATATCAGGTCGTGCTGTTCGACGAAATCGAGAAGGCACATCCGGATGTGTTCAACGTGCTGCTTCAAGTGCTCGACGATGGACGGCTCACAGATGGACAAGGCCGCACGGTCGATTTCCGCAACACGCTGATCATCATGACTTCGAATCTCGGTTCGGAATTTCTGGTCAGCCAGGCGGAAGGCGAGGACACCAGCGATGTTCGTGAGCAAGTGATGACGATCGTGCGGTCGAGCTTTCGACCGGAGTTTCTCAATCGCGTCGATGAGATCATTCTGTTCCATCGTTTGCAGAAGAACGAGATGGGACGGATCGTCGATATCCAGATGCAGCGGCTTTCCAAACTGCTTGACGATCGCAAGATCAAGCTCGTGCTGGAGCCCGATGCGCGCGAGTGGCTTGCTGAAAAGGGATGGGATCCGGCGTATGGCGCGCGTCCCTTGAAGCGCACGATCCAGCGCGCGGTGCAGGACCCGCTTGCCGAGATGATTCTCGCCGGCAAGATTCACGATGGCGAGACCGTCAAGATCGCCGCAGGCAAGGACGGTTTGGTCTTCAACGGCAATGTCGTGGCGATCGGCACGCAGGAACGCGCACCGAAAAAGGCCAAGTTGCACTAAGCAACACAGCGATGGTTTGAAATTATCGGGAGCCGACGATCAGCGATCGCCCGCTTCTGCTGTTTTCTGGCTCTTGGAAGCCTGTGCGGGCGGACGTCCGCCGGGCCGATTGGCCATGATGCCGTCGAGGCGGTCGCGTTCGGTTTCGAAGCTTGCGAGCAGCGTGCCGTCCAGCGAGCGGCCGCGCGGCAGCTTGATACGCATCGGATCGACAAAGCGGCCATTGACGAGAATTTCGTAATGCACGTGGGCGCCGGTCGACAGGCCCGTCGAGCCGACGAAGCCGATGACCTGACCTTGGCGGACGCGCTTGCCCGGCTCCATGCCCTTGGCGAATGCGGTCATGTGGCCGTAGGCGGTTTCATATCCATTCGGATGCTTGATGCGGATGTATTTGCCGTAGCCGCCTTCCCAGTCGGCCTTCTCGATGACGCCGTTGCCCGAAGCGAAAATTGGCGTGCCGTAGGGCGCCGCCCAGTCAACGCCGGTGTGCATCTTGGTGTAGCCAAGGATCGGATGGCGGCGGCCGCCGAAGCCTGAGCGCATGATGGCATTGCTGACGGGTTTGCGAACCAGGAATTTCTTCGCGCTCTTGCCGGTCTCGTCGTAGTAGTCGACGACGGCGTCATCGGGTGTCTGGAAGCGGTAGTATTTCTTGGTTTCGCCGCCGACCGTGAGCGCGGCGTAGAGGACTTCGGCCTTTTCGCTGTTCGCCGGCGCTTCGTCTTCGCCTGCGAAGAAGACCTCGAATGAATCGCCTGCTTGTACCTTGCGCTGGAAGTCGACGTCATACGAATAGACGCGGATCATGTCGTCGATGACGCTTGCCGGCACTTTGTTGCGCAGCGCCGTCTCATAGATGCTCTGATAGAGCCGCACGCCGGTGCCATCGTCATCGTCATCGTCGTCGTTGTTCGCAGTTTCAACAACGCTGTTGAAACTCGCCACGTCCACCGCGACGTATTTTCCAAGGTCCGACAGTGCAGCAACCGCCTCGATCGTATTTTCGTTGGAGACAATCACGCGCACGGGGACAAGGCGTTGCCCGAGCGCAGCCGGTGCCATCAAGATGCGAAGTTTCTGGCCTTCCTTGAGGCCGCCATCGCGTCCGCGCGTACCGAGATTGTTGGCGACGGCGAGTGCTTCTCCCGGTGAAGCTCCCATGTCGCGCAGGATTGTCTGTGCGGTGTCGCCCTTCTTGACGACATGGATGCGTTCGCTGGATGGATTGCCGCCGGTTGCCTGGTCTTTTGTCTTCGGCAGCAATGTTACGTTTTCAGGAACAACGCGTGTTTCAAATCCTGCGTAAGGATCGGGTGTGCCTTCCGGCGCGTAAGCCATCTTCAGATCGGACAGACCGTTCGCGGCATATTTGACGCCGCCGTTTCCTTGCCAATTCGATGCATCGCGCACGCGCAGAATGATCTCGTCGTTCGGGACGTTTGCGGTGATTTTCGCGCGCGGCAGGATGGAAGCAAGATCGCGGGTCACGAACGAGACTTCGGCGTCCGGCTCGGCGGCGTTCTGGGAATCGTCGCCTTCCATCGGCGAGGCGCCGCCGACATCGGTCAGAACCTTTTGCGCATCGAAGGGCGGGATCTTCGCAGAGAGATCGCTGGTCGAAAGTGACAAATTGCCTGCGATGCGCACGAACGGCCGCACGCGCATCACGTCGCGATTGCCGGCGCGGGTGACTTGCGACACGCGAATGATCTGACGTGCGGCAGCGGATTCGTTGACTGGCGGAAGACGGTCGCTCTTGCGCGCAACGAGCTTGTCTGCGCCGGCAACTGCGCCGCGCAGCGCGCTCTCAACGCGCTCAGGCACTTTTGCAAACGTCATTTCGCCGTCGAGCGACGCAAAAACGGCGCCGCCGATGAGAGCTGCGCCGCATAGACCTGTCAAAATCGTTCCGCTGAACCACTGCACCGACACGCGGCGGCGATCGATCACGGCGGCTTCAGAACCATCGACGGATAGCGGTGGCTCGTGACCGAGATCGATGATCCCGGCACGTCCGTAGTGTCCCCCGCGTGACGTCCCGTGGTTCAAACCCCGTCCCCTAAGCTCTTCCTGC
This sequence comes from Hyphomicrobiales bacterium, assembly GCA_038230475.1. Classification (GTDB taxonomy): domain Bacteria; phylum Pseudomonadota; class Alphaproteobacteria; order Rhizobiales; family Xanthobacteraceae; genus Afipia. The sequence continues at coordinate 1,327 of JBBRNE010000003.1, read as the reverse complement.
GTTCGGCGCGGTTGTCGTGCGCCGATTTTTCTGTCGTTGCCCTGGATGTCTGGCGATCTTGCAGGCCGATGAAGTCTTAACTCGTGCCGTTTTTAGTTCGAAAGCTCTCGTCTCTGCGGCCAAAGTGCTAGCCGGTCGAACGAAGGTCAACACTGCGGATTGTTTTCCGCGCGATATGCTTCGTCTCCGCCGGAAGTTACCCCAACACCGGCCGAATCCAGAACTTACAACGCCGATAACTTACTTGCATTCGGTCGTTCGTGGCATATTTGATGATCAGAACGTCGCAGGAATGTGGCTCAAGTACGGCGTGAAGCCCTGACAAATCAGGGTTATCGCCGCTTCGTCAGAGCCGCGAAACGTGCGACGTTTTGTTGACATTACCGTTGACAATCTTCGGGGGGCGGGTTTATAAACCGCCCACTCGGTGCGGCGCTGCCGTGGCTTTGGCCCCGGCATGCTTTCGCGCCTTTGAAGCTCCTCACTGCGATGAGTGATTTAACAGCCGATAGTTGTCGGTTGTTATTTGCCGTCGAATGAAGACTTCGAACGAGTGACTTTTGGGGTCTCTGACCCCGGGCTGTTTGACAAGTAAAGATGAAGAAAGAGAAACGTGGACGGCGGAGTCCTTGCGGGTCTCAGCACGTTGAGAAACTTCGGTTTTTCAATTGGTTGGGGCCGGACGAAAGACTTCGGCGGTACACGTTTTTTATAAGGTTACACCATCGTTGTCCGCGATGTGAATCGCAGACGGCTGTCAGTTTCTGTTCGCAAGAATTGGACTGACAAAAAATGGTGGGACCTCGTCAAACTACGTGATCAGCCGGTTCAAAGTTCAAGTCCAACTTGAGAGTTTGATCCTGGCTCAGAGCGAACGCTGGCGGCAGGCTTAACACATGCAAGTCGAGCGCCCCGCAAGGGGAGCGGCAGACGGGTGAGTAACGCGTGGGAACGTACCTTTTGGTTCGGAACAACACAGGGAAACTTGTGCTAATACCGGATAAGCCCTTACGGGGAAAGATTTATCGCCGAAAGATCGGCCCGCGTCTGATTAGCTAGTTGGTGAGGTAAAAGCTCACCAAGGCGACGATCTGTAGCTGGTCTGAGAGGATGATCAGCCACACTGGGACTGAGACACGGCCCAGACTCCTACGGGAGGCAGCAGTGGGGAATATTGGACAATGGGCGCAAGCCTGATCCAGCCATGCCGCGTGAGTGATGTAGGCCCTAGGGTTGTAAAGCTCTTTTATCGGGGATGATAATGTCGGTACCCGTAGAATATTCCCCGGCTAACTTCGTGCCAGCAGCCGCGGTAATACGAAGGGGG